>PFVX01000032.1 GCA_002790835.1 bacterium CG_4_9_14_3_um_filter_65_15
CGCAAGAGGAAATACCGGGTAGGCTCATCGGGCAAAGTTCAGCACGGGTGCGGCATTAGGCGGTTGGGTGTTGCAGGGGGCTGAACTCTTACGAATAATTATACATCTTGTTGATAACAAATTTTTGCCTTCACCCAAGAGATCACCCTCAGACCCACTGCTTGTATATTCCAAGCCGTCCCCAGGGTCACCTTCTGTGGCGTTTGCCCCTATTGCATAATCCAGTTTGGCGATTGCCGGGTGAGGAAACACAAAACACATCGCAAAAACCACCAAAGCCAGGAGCATTGGCAGGCGAATCGCACGATTTCGGGTCAGGTGCTTCATGGTCAGGCTCCGTGGAAAAGGGAGAATCTGCAGGGGTTTCCGTATTTCCCGCAGAGAAGCCTTTCGTCGTATAAGCTCCTGGGTGCAAAATTTGGGGCTTCACATTTTTGAAATTTTGGTGATTTTAACCGATTTCCGGCTTTGTTGTCAATTATTTTTTGCTGGTTCGGGGTGAATTCTCCCTCATATTCCTCCGCCACCTGCCGATAACCCCTTGGAGAATTCGTCCGTTCCGTTCGGGAACCCCAGGGGAGTCCGTGACGCCGACTGACCTCAATACCCCAGAACGCGCCGTTCAGGACTGCGTCGACCCGCGCCTTCATGCGGAGGCCTCGGGGCTGCTGCTTGCCCTCGATCGGCTCATGACCGTGGGCACCTACTACCAGCGCGGTCATGCCCGGCACGAGGCCGTGGCCGCGCAGTGCGGGGAAACCGTACGCCGGTGTCTGGCCACGCGGCACGTCCTGGACATCGAGGTCACCGCCGAAGGCCTGGTCGTCTTCGACCAGGCCTTCCCCGCCGCCACCCGCGAGGCGCGGCGCATATTCAGCCTGGCCGACCCTCTCAGCCTGGGCGTCGTGCGCATCCGGCCCGGCGCCACCGCCCAGCAGCTCCAGGACGCCATGGCCGTGCTGCGGACCCGCAAGAACAACCTCAAGGCCTCCACCTCCTACGAGGAGGTCGAGATCACCGGCATGCCCGAAAACGTCGAGGCCCAGGGCCGCGCCCTTTATCTGCGCACCCGCACCGGCGGCGGCGATTCCCTGGCCGGAGGCAGCGCCTTCGACCCCAATCTCATCCGGCCCGAGATGCTCCTGCAGGGGGCCGACCTGCACAAGAGCGAGGCCGAGTTCCTGAAGATCGTCAACGGCATGATCAAGACCGCCTCCGGCGACCAGCCGGGCGAAGACGGCGCCCCAAAACCCGGTTTCGACATCAGCAAGGGCCTGCCCCAGTCCGCCCTGGCCGACATCGCCGACATCATCGAAGCCCTGGTCGGGACCAACTCCGACCCCATGGTCTTCGGCCATCTCATCGCCCACGCCCAGTCGGCCCTGCAGCTGACCGGCGACCCTGAACTCGTCGAACTGGTGTTCCAGAACCTGCGCAAGGAAGTCGACAACGCCAAGCCCAAGGCCCACCTCATCGGCCACAGCAAGGCCCAGAAGCGCAAATCCGGCAGCCCCCAGTTCACCATGTCGCTCACCGACCTGGACGAGGCCATCGACAGTGTCATCGAGCCGTTCGGGCCCATGGAGAACCCCGAGTCCCGCGACCGTGCCGGCGCCCTGGGCATCTGCCTGCAGATGCTGCGCACCGCGCCCAGCGATGAGCTCGTAAAAGGCATCCACGGCACCCTACGCCGCATCTTCGGCGCGCCCGGTTTCGGCGGACCCGAGTTCCGCGCCACCGCCAAGCTGGTGATCGAGATCTTCGACGGCCCCGATTTCGAGCGGGAGGAAGGCCTGTTCCTCCTGTACTGGGACATGCTGCGCGAGTACCGGCCCGAGGACGTGGGGCCGGTGTGGCGTGAGGTTTGGAGCAACCTGCCGCCCCGTTTGCGCGTGCGGGTGTGGCCCTACACCGTCAACGACATCCTGCTGGGCATGACCTGGAACGACCCGGCCACCATGCTCGCCCTCTACGGCGCCGTTTCCCGCGTGCCGGTCGCCGGCAACGCCAAGGTCCGCTACAAGCTGGAGAACCTGTCCGCCCTGCGCGAAGGAACCCTGGCCGACGATATCTTCGATCCGCCGCCGCCGCTGCTGTTCCCGGTGCTGAACGTGCTCATCGGCACCTCCCTGTCTCCGGTGCTGGGGCCTCTGCTGCACGACCACCTGCAACAGCTTCAGACCCACCCGCTGTCCGTGGTCATGCTGGAGGCCGCCGCCGACTACCACCCCGGAAACCGCGTGGTCTATCAGGCCATCCTGGAGCAGGGGGTGCGGGGCCAACTGACCGACCGCATGCTCGAACTGGGCGCGCGTCTGCTGAGCGTGGCCCTGCTGCGACTTCCCCCGGGCGAGCGCACCGAACCCTGGCTCGCCGATGCCATCGAGTGGCTTGCGCGCATCGCACCCGAGAGCGCCGGCCCGGTGCTCGAGAAGATCGTCACCGAGAAGAAGCTCCTGGTGATCCCGGCCTGGCCCAAGAAACTGCGCGAAGCCGCGGAACTGGCCTGGGAGACCATGGGCGAGGCCCAGTTCGAGGTGGGAGCCGCGGATGAGGTTGGCGCCTTCGAGGTCGATGATGACGCCGGGCTCTTCCGGCCCTCGCCCATAGCGCTGAAGGAAGAGGATACCCCGTGAAAACCACCTTCAGCGACCTGATCATCCTGCTGGCCGGTGGCATCAACCAGCGGCGCCTGTACTTCGACAAGCACCCCAAGGTGCGCGGCGCCGCCCGCGATTTCGTCCGCAAGCTCGACGAGGTCCTGGTCCACACCGGCCAGACCGGGTTCTTCTTCGGAATCCTCGACGGCAAGTTCATCCGCGAGGGTCGCTTCCTGGTGGGGCCGTCCATCGCCGGTCGCTGCCTGGTGCAATTCGCCGAACGCATGATGTGCGGCGGCTTCCTCGTCCGTCGCGGCGTCACCGAGGAAGAGATCCAGACCTTCATCCGCATCGGCGCCACCTTGAACGACAAGGTCGAGAACCTCGAGGCGGCCAAGAACATGATGCGCCGCGAGGGCATCATCAACATCGACCCCTCGCCCCACTACCGGGAGCAGGGCGCCGCGGACGGGCCGACCCGCGACGACCTCTCGACCTTCGACCCCGGCCTGATCCGGTTCGACTTCGACGACGGCGACGGGGGGCCCCCGGTCTCCATGCACGAAGAGCTGCAGCCCCTGTTGCCCATCTTCCAGGCCATGTACGACACGATCGCCGACAACAACCTGCACGTCTCCCGCGACGAGGACGTGGACGTGGACCGCACCATGGGGGTGGGCGAGGAACTGATGAACCTGGCCGACCGTCAGACCATGGACGTCATGAACCTCATGCGGTATCCCGACTACGACAGTTACACCATCGGTCATTCGGTGCGGCTGTCGACCCTGGCGCTGACCGTCGGTCGGGCCATGAACTGGCCCCTGCACCTGCAGACCGAGCTGGCGTCGGCGGCCATGCTGCACGACGTGGGCATGGCCAGGGTTCCCGAGGAGATCCTCTACAAACCGGGAGAGCTCACTGACGAGGAGCGCAAGGTCGCCGAATCCCACGCCGAGATCGGCGCGCGGATCCTCATGTCCCGCGGCGACGTGAGCCCGTCGGTGATCGCCGGTGCCTGGGGCCACCACATCCGTCACGACGGCGGCGGTTATCCCCAGGCCCCCGAGTGGGTCAGCCGCAGCCCGGTGGCCTCGTTGCTGCAGGTGTGCGACGTGTTCGAGGCCCTCACGGCCGCCCGGCCCTACAAGGCCCCCATGCCGCCGCGGCGCGCCTTCGAGATCATTCTCAAGGACCACACCGCGTTCGATCCGACCTGCCTGCGCGCGCTGATCCGCGCGGTCGGCCTCTTCCCGCCCGGCAGTGAAATCCTCTTGAACAACGGCTGCCGCGCCTTCGTGGCCGCCCATGGGCCGACCTGGGACAACCCGGTCGTGCGCATAATCTCGAAGCCGGACGGCTCGCGACTCGAGCCGGACGATCAACGCACGGTCCACCTCGCCGACGATCCCGAACTGGCGATGGACGAATTCCGAGTCGTCGAACTGAGCGGAGTTTAGGCATGAAATCAACCGCCGTATTGAATGGCGACGTGATCCTCGACGCGAAGGGGGAACCCCTCCGCCGGGATTACGCGCAACTTCTCAAATCCATCAATCATTTGATGACCGTCGGCACCTATTACTCCCTGGAGCACGAGCAGTATGTCCTGGCCTCGCGCAAGGCAGCCGAGAACATCGTTTCGGCCATGGGGGAGCAACCCTCCCTGACCCTGGAAATCGGCGCCGAGGGCCTGATGTGCGGCGGGCAGACCATCCCGACCAATCATCGCGAGGTGCGGCAACTGCACGATCTTCTGGTACCCCTGAACATCGCGCGCGTGGAAATCGATCGCGGGTTGAATCCTTCGGATCTGCGCACCGCCTTGGCGGTATTTCACCACTACCGACGGGAGCTCGGCACCAGCAGCGGCTTCCATGAGGTGAACATCGAGGGGCTTCCCGGCACCGTCCGCACCGTGGGGTGCAGTCTCTTCGCCGACGACGACGTGCCCGGCTCGGTCATGCCCCAGTCCATGGAGGAACTGGCGCGGAGCTTTCTGGAGTTGGTGGGGAAGATCATCGCCAACATGGACGCGGCGCTGAAACATGGCTTCGGCGCCCTGGGCGCGGGCGAAGCCGGCGGTTGCGGCGCGGCCGACATACGTGACCTGGCCGAGAATCTGCGGCAGCTCGCGCGAACTGAATCCGACCCCCACAAGCTGTTGCACCTGATCCAGAGCGCCCAAAAGGCCCTGGAGCTGAGCCGTGACCCCGGCTCGGTGGACATGGTGTTCCGGTTGCTGCGCACCGAACTGGAACCCAAGGCCCCGCCGCCGGTCCTGCCGCGCGGAATGATGGCCCCGGAAAGCCGCGATCCGGAAGTGGACCTTGCCCCCCTGGGCGGTCACCTGGACGTGACCCTCGCCGAGGCCGCAACCCTCGGCCCCATGACCTGTGACGGCACCAAGAGCGATTTTCTGGGCATCTGCTACAAGATCATGCTCGCCGAACCGTCATCCTCCTTGCAAACCCATTTGACGGCGGCTTGCGAGGTGGCGCTCGGCGATCCTTTGGTCGACCTCGAGAACGTCAAGCTTTGCGCCCGCTGGATGAGCGCCGCCATTCGGCACAACCGGACGGCGGTTTGCGACCAGTTACTCGAATCGACCACGGCCCCCCTGCGCCGCGAACACCCCAAGCTGCTTGCCCAGTTCTGGCGGATGCTGTGGGAGCGACTCGACAACGAGCAGCGCGGCGAACTCTGGCCGTTCCTGGTCAACGACGTCCTGCTCGGTCTGGGCGATGTTCCCAAGAAACTGGGCGAAGACCTTCTGAAGGCCGTCGGTTCCGTGAACCTTCATCAGGCCCGCGCTACCCGGCAGCGCCTGTACGGCATGTCCGCTTTCGAAGAAGACCAGGCCTCGTCACGGATCTTTTCCGTGGCTCCGGGCCGGCTTTACGCCCTGCACGCCACCCTGCTTTTCTCTCCCTTGGCCCAATGGCACGGCCCACGATTGCAACGGCAACTGCTGCGCTCCGATGGCCAGGGGCTCATGGCGGCCGTCATTCGTTTGCTCGGGGATTTCCAGCTCGAGAACGCGCCACTCCTGGCCTGGCTCCTCGAACAGGAGGCCACCGGGATGCTGTCCCCCGAGACGAAGGAGGCGGTGGTCATCTTGTTGGGTGACGGCCTGTCAAACCTGGTGGTCGAGCGGCGCCGGGAAGATTGGACAACCGCGGCCCTGGGCTGGCTCGACCGCCTCGATCATGCGGCTGCCGAACCCGTTCTGAACCAGGTCCTGAACCAGCGGCGATTCCTGTTCCTGAAGGCGTGGCCTCGGGAATGCCGCATCGAGGCCGAAAGGAGGATCGCAGCATGGAACAACGCTTCAGCGACCTGATTCTCCTGCTGGCCGGGGGAATCAATCAGCGCCGGATGTATTTCGACGCCCACCCCAAGGTGCGGGCCTTCAGCCAGGACTTCACCATCCAGCTGGGCAAGCTCCTGTCCGGCGACGACCAGGAGGAGTTCTCCTTCGGCGTCTTCAAGGGCAAGTTCATCCGCAACGGGAAGTACCTGGTTGGTCCCTCCATTGCCGGTCGTTCTCTCATCGCCTTTGCCGAGCTGCTGGGCTGCGGCGGATTCGCCTTCAGCCTCCCCCTCCAGCCCGCCGACGTGGTCGCCTTCTTCCGGCTGGCCGCGACGGTCAAGGACCCCATCGGTGACCTGGCCGTGGCCCAGGAGCTGTTCGCCAAGGAAGGGATCGGGCACATCCGGCTGGCCAATCCCTTCGTGAAAAACCGGGACGGCACCTTCGCCGAAGGCACCGGCGAGCAGAGCGAGAGCATTCCTCACGACGACGACCTCGATGATTTTTCTCCCCTGGTGGACATCTACCAGTCGCTCTACGAGATCGTGGCCCGCAACAACAGCATGGCCCTGCACAGCGGCGGCCTCGACATCGCCGGGGCCATGGCCAACGGCGAGCGGCTGGCCGGCGCCGGTGGAGACGGGGTGCTGGACGTCATGCAGTTCATCCGCTATCCCGACTATGACAGTTACACCATCGGGCATTCGGTCCGGGTGGGCGCGTTGGCCGTCGTGATCGGGCGACGCCTGGGCTTTCCTCCCGAAGTCGTCACCGAACTGGCCACCGCGGGACTGCTTCACGACCTGGGCAAGGGGAGGATTCCCGAGGAGATCCTGTTCAAGCCCGGTCGGCTGGATCCGGACGAACGGCGCATCATGGAGTCCCACCCGGCGCTCGGCGCGCAGGTCCTGATCGCCAGCGGGGAGGCCACCGAGATGATGGTCTCGACGGCATGGGGGCACCACATTCGCCGAGATGGGCGGGGTTATCCCGCCATGCCGGACTGGCACAAGCCCGGCTTTGCCGCCGCGGTCATTCACGTCTGCGACGTGTTCGAGGCCCTGACGGCGACGCGGCCCTACAAGAAGCCCATGTCTCCCCACCGGGCTTACGAGATCATGTTCAAGGATCGGGCGGCCTTCGATCCCCGACCGCTTTCCGCCCTCGTCCAGGCCCTGGGCCTGTATCCCCCGGGGAGCGAGGTTGTGCTCACCGACGGTCGTCGCGGGGTTGTGGCTCGCGCCGGCAAGAACCTGGATCGCCCGGCCGTGCGCCTGACCCGCGACCAGTTCGACGCGCCCCTCGCGCAGGGTCCTGAATCGTATGTGGACCTGGAACGGGAAAGTTCGCTCAAGGTGGCGGAGGTCATCCTGGTCGGGGCGGGGGAATCCTGATCGGAGTGCGGTCTCCCAAGTGAAACGGCTCCGCCAAGGCGGAGCCGTTTCACTTTTTCTCACTGGAGCAGCCTACTTCTTGGGCGCCCCCCCCACGGCCTGGCCGGTCGGCGCGGGCGGCGTCCCCGCGGCGCCCTCCTTCTGCCGGTTCGAACCCATGGAACAGTTGCCCTCGAAGAACACGCCCTCGTCGATGACCAGTCGCTTGGTCTTGATGTCACCCTCGACGTGGGATCCGCTCTGCAGTTCGATCTTGTTCTCGGCGGTGATGTTGCCGAACAACTGCCCACCGATGATGGCGTTTCTCACGGTCACATTGGCGCGCACGATCCCGGTCTTGCCGATGACCAGGCTCTCAGGCGTGCCGATCGTGCCCTTGAATTCACCCTCGATGCGCAGCGTGCCCTTGACCTGCACCGTACCGTCGAATTTGCAGCCCTGAGCGATGATGGAGGTCTGCCCCGAGGCGACCACCTGGTCTTCCGGTTCTTTCCCGAACATCTTTTCCTCCTTGACCGGATTCTGAACTGAAGAATCCCTATTGGGGTGCCGGTTCCCCTGACAGAAGCCGGCGGGGGTCCACAGGCTCGTCGTTACGCCAGATTTCGAAATGAAGGTGGGTCGCGGTGGCCTGACCCGATTTTCCCATGTAGGCGATCACCTGTCCACCCTGCACCGCGTCACCCGCAGCGACGGCCGATCGGGCAAGATGTCCGTAAACAGTTAGGTAACCCAAACCGTGCCGGATTTCAACATAGTTTCCCAGGTATTCGTCCTTGCCGGCACGGGAAACCACTCCCGGGGCCACCGCGAGGATGGGCGTGTCCGGTTGTCCGGCGATGTCGATTCCCTGATGGGGCCGCTCTCCGTTCACCGGATTGCCCTTGTCGAATTCCTTGGTGACGCGGCCGGCAGCGGGCCACAGACCGGGTTCGGGCGGTAGCGCCTGCGCCGCGGCCTGCTGCAGGGCCCGCAACGAGGAGGGCGGCGGACCGGGGGCCGCATCCTCCATGAGGCCGAGGGAATCGGGGATCGCGCCTTCGTCCACCCCCAGCATGCGCAATAGCTTTTCCTGGAGGGTGCGGGATTCCGCCAGTTCCCGCTGCATGCTTTGCACCGTCGCGGTTTCCACCCGCGCGGATTCGAGTTCCCGTTCCAGGTTGTTCATCCGGGCCAAGGTGCTCTGCCGACCGACGAACGAATACAACAACACGAGCAGCGCGGTGGCCAGCAGCATCGCCAGAAAGATCAAAGCCAACGCCATGCGTCGGCTCAAGTTGTACTCCCTGGCGCCTTGTTCGTTGTCGGGTACCAGAATGATTCTGGTCATGCGGGGTATGCGCACCGGCGCTCCTTGTCTGTCTGATTACAGAATGACTTCGTCGGGGGTATCATCATCCCGCGCCGACGGCAGGGTCAGGGTGAAGGTCGTGCCCTGCCCGGGCTTGCTCCGCATCTCCACATGACCGCCATGTTCGTGGATGATGCGCGCGACGATGGAAAGTCCAAGCCCCGTGCCCTTGCCGTAATCCTTGGTGGTGAAGAAGGGCAGGAAAATGCGGTCGTGATGTTCCGTGGCGATTCCCTCGCCTTGGTCGGTGAATTCCACCTGGATCTCACCCGGCACGACCCGACCAATGCGCACGGCGATGTTGCCCCCGTGGGGCATGGCATCCATGGCATTGGCCAGCAGGTTGAAGAACACCTGCTCCAGTTCGTTCCGGTTTCCGTTGACCCAGGAGCGCTCCTCCTCCTCGATGGCCACTTCGATGGTCGCCACCTTCAGGGTCTTTTCCATGAGATAGGTGGTTTCGCGCACGACCTCTCCCAGATTCAGGCGTCCCCGCTCACTTCCGGTCGGCCGCGCGAAATTCAACAGCCCCTTGATGATGCGACGGCATTGTTCGGTCTGGCGAATGATGCGACGAATGTCTTCGGCCTGATCCTCGTCCTCGACATCCTCCTCGAGCATCTGGGCGGAAAGCAGGATGGACCCCAGCGGCGTGTTGAGCTGATGCGCGATGCCGGCGGCCAACTGCCCGATGCCGGCCATCTTCTCGGTCTCGCTCATGCGTGTCTCGATCTGCTTTTCCGAAGTGATGTCGCGGACAAAGACGACATGGGACCCGATCTGTTCGGCTTTTTCTCCGGTGCCCGGTTCGATGGTGGAGACCGCAACCCCCAACTGAGCAAACCCGCCTTCCCGGCTCAGGTGAAACTCGGAAAAGGCCCTTTTCCGCATGCGTCGGGCCTGGCTGATAATACCCGTCAAGGACGGCTGCAGGCCCAAGTCGAGATCTTCGATGCGCTGGGCCAGGGCATTGCGCCGGGGAATACCGAAAATCTGCTCGGCGGCCTTGTTCCATTCCATGACACGGCCCGCGCTATCCAACAGAAAGATGGCTTCGGTGGCGTGGTTGATGATGCTGCGGTACTTCTGCTCCGAACGGCGCAGCCTCAGCTGGCCGATCTCCCGGGAGCGCAAACGAATCAAGGCCACCCAACCCAGGGCCAGCAGGAAAAACTGAAACAGACCGGTCCTCAACAGGTCGGTCAACGGCTCACCGGTCCGCCAGCGATTATCGAGATAGCCCGTCCAGAATTCTATGTTTTGTTTAATTGTTATAGGAATTATTATATGATATACAATATACAGCGCCGTTCCCGTCACCAAAACCCAAAAAAGGAGGCGGATGCGGGCAGTTCGGCTCAGGCCCTGGATGGTTAAATTCTTTTTCGGTTTCAGCATGGCCACGCGTTAAAGGTCTGTATCCACACCCATGATTTTCAGCAGGCGAACAAGATCCGAATCCGAATAGAACCTGACCTTGATCATCCCCTTGCCGGACCCCGGCTCACGGTCAATGACAACCGGGGAGCCATAGACCTGCTCCGCCCTCTCTTGAAATGCGCGGATGGCCGGCTCAGCTTGTGGGGTCTTGCGAGATGATTTCCGCTTGGTCCGGGTCGGCCCGCCCACCATCTCCCGCACACGGTTCTCACAATCCCTGACCGACAGTCCCTTGCGAAAACATTTTTTGGCCAGCTGAACGCGGGGAACCCCGGCCTCCATGCCCAGGAGGGCCTTGCCGTGCCCGCGACTGATCTTTCCCTCCTGGAGAAGCTCAAGAATTTCATCCTCCAGCAGAAGGAGGCGGAGGGAGTTGGCAATGGTACTCCGGTTTTTCCCCAGCACGTCCGCGAGTTTTTCCTGCGTCGAGCCCAAAGCGTTCATCAGGTGCCGATAGGCCTCGGCCTCCTCGACCGGGCCCAGGTCTTCTCGCTGGATGTTTTCCAGCAAAGCCACTTTCAGGGATTCCGCGCCCTCGTAGCTGCACACCAGGGCGGGAATGGTCTCCAGCCCGGCGATCCGAGCCGCACGGACACGCCGCTCTCCCGCCACAACTCCATATTTGACGGCCGAGTCGCCGCTCACGCTCTCTGGGTGAGAGACTATATTGTCCCCGTCCTTCATGCGCCTCAACAGGACCGGCTGCAGAATCCCCACTGAACGGATGCTGGTCGCCAACTCGCTTAATGCCGCCTCATTAAACAACTTACGCGGCTGATCGGGGTTCAGGCCGACCTCATCCAGCCCCACCATAACCACGCTTTTGCCGTCGACATCTCCGCGCGGCACTCCTCGGAGGTCCGCCTCCTGGATCAAGGCCGATAACCCTTTACCGAGAACTTTGTTTCTGTTCATCGGGCGGCTCCCTGGGTGGCAGAACTTCAGGCCGTTGCGGCCTTTTCATTGCGATTCATGACTTCCTGGGCGAGATCCAAATATGATATCGCGCCCTGGCACTCCACATCATAGAGCAGGATGGGCTGGCCAAAGGACGGGGCTTCGCTGAGGCGAACATTTCTCGGGATCTTCGTTTCGTATACCGTATCTCCAAAGAAATCAATCGCTTCTTCGGCCACCTGATTACTCAAGCGCAGGCGCCGATCAAACATCGTCAGCAGTACGCCCTCGAGCCTCAAACCAGGATTGCTGCTCCGTTGAACCAGCTGGACCGTACTCAATAGCTGACTCAGGCCCTCCAGGGCATAATATTCACATTGAATCGGAATCAGCACGGTATCGGCGGCCGTCAACCCGTTGAGGGTCAACAGACCCAGGCTCGGGGGGGTATCGATGATGATATAGCCGTAACGATCCCGCAACGGGACGACGGCCTTCTTTAGAAAATGCTCCCGCATGTCCTGGGAGACCAATTCGACCTCGGCCCCTGCAAGGCGCCTGTCGGTTGGGATGACATCCAAAAAGGGGATCGGGGTGTTCTGAATGGCCTCCCCGACGGTCGCGCCGGCCAACATGAACTCATAACTGGTTTTTTCATAACCCGATACACCCACCCCACTGGACGCGTTACCTTGTGGATCAAGATCCAGCAACAGTGTGCGCTTTTCGGCTACCGCAAGGCTGGCGGCAAGGTTAACGGCGGTGGTAGTTTTCCCAACCCCGCCCTTTTGGTTGGATATCGCAATGATTTTGGCCATTCTCATCTCACCTTTCCGGTCCAAAGAGGTCGACCCGACCTTCCTGCGCAAATTACCAACCCACACCTGGGTAGGTCAAGAAATCGCCGCACACTCTCCATGTTCCACGTGGAACAAGGGTGCAAGTCAATCCAGAGGGAGGAAGGAACGTTCCACGTGGAACATCAGCGCGGAATCAAATCAAATCTTGTGATCACCAGACAGGCCGGCAGCAAACCCTTGGTAGGGCCGAGTATATCTCGGCCACAATACTTTGCCTGAATATTTCCCAGAACAAAATCACCCGGCCCCTCGCTCCCGGCGAGGGAATCATCGAGCTCCGGATTCAACTTCTGGTCGGGAGGATAAAAGCGCGCAATAACGACCCGGGTCAGCCCGCCGGCAAGGTTGGAACCCTGTCCCAGCCAACCCCGGAGGCCCGAAACTACCTGGAAGTCACTCAACAGCAAAGCCTTAAGGGAAATCAAAATCAACGGGGGTGCCGGATCGATCCGCGCTTCGGCCATTTCCCCGCCCCAGCGGGAGCGAATAACCCCAAAAGGGGGGCCCCCATCGAGATCGGCGACACGCCTCAAGAACCAGGCCCGTTTTTCCCGCGGTTCGACCAGGGTCGAATCCACGCGGCCCGCCTCCGTTGCCAGGAACCGGGTCCAAATCACCCCAGGCAATCCAGCGCCCGCCCCAAGATCGATATACCGGACCGGGCTCTCCGGATCCAACAGAGAGGCCTCCGCCAGCCAGGCCCACAGCAAATCCATGGCCGACCAACACTGTTCCATCAGGCCGGTGAGGGCTTTTTCCGGGTCACGGCGCGAGAGAAGGTTCATGCTGGCATTCCAACGCAAGACCTCCTGGCGGTAAAGATCCCAATAAACCTTATGAGAATCGAAGGCGCCCGGAATCACGAAGACCCCCCACCGTGACGCCTCATGAACACCGTCAACACGGCCAGGTCACCCGCACGAACACCGTCGATCCGAGCGGCCTGGCCCAACGTCGCCGGTCGGACCCGAGCCAACTTTTCGCGGGCCTCCATGCTCAGGGCCTTCATTCCCAGATAATCCAACCCGAGCGGAAGATCCAGATTGTCCAGGTGTTTTCGGTGACGTAACAACTTGTCGTGCTTGACGATATAGCCACTGTACTTGATGTCGCACTCCACCTGATCAAGCACGCCCTCAGCAACATGCCGCGGGCATTTGTTTAATAGATTATTGTATTCGAAATTAATTTCCTTCATTAAGTCGCTTCCACCCTCGCAGGCTTCGCCCAAACTCCGCAACCGCACTTCGGGCAAGCCCACGGCGCGTTCGGCCGAAATCTTTCCCGGCCGCCCCGCGACAACAACCCGGGCTGCCGATAGCTTTCGGCGTATCTCGTCGACAGCGGAATTCCTGTCCCTCAGAATCTGGGCAGACTCGGCGTCAAGCAGGCCCATCCCCAGGGCGGCTTCGGCCAACCGGGATTCCACATTGTCACAGCGCAACGAAAGCCGGTGCTCGGCCCGCGACGTGAACATGCGATAGGGTTCATCGATATCCTTGGTGACCAGATCGTCGACAAGGACGCCAATGTAGGATTCGCTGCGCGAGGGCCTGAACGGTTCCCCGCCTGCAAGGCTGCGCACGGCGTTGATCCCCGCCACCAGGCCCTGAGCGGCCGCTTCCTCATAACCCGAAGTGCCCAGGATCTGCCCGGCAAGATACAGGCCTGCGATGCCGCGCGTCTGCAGATCGGAACCGACCTGCCAGGACGGCACGCTGTCGTACTCGACGGCGTATCCGTAGCGAATCAGTTCGGCCTTCTCCAGGCCCGGCACCGACCTCACTGCGGCAACCTGCACATCCGACGGCAGGCTGGTGGAAAAACCGTTCACATAAATTTCTTCGGTGTTCAACCCCTCCGGCTCCAGATACAGGAGATGGCGATCCTTGTCGGCGAAGCGGACCACCTTGTCTTCGATGGAGGGGCAGTACCGAGGGCCCCGGCCCGCGATGACCCCACTGAACAGCGGCGAACGATCCAGGGCCGCGCTGATGATCGCGTGAGTACCGGAGTGGGTGTAAACCTGGTGACAATCGATCTGGTCAGGCGCGAAGTTCCGCGTCCGGAAGGAAAACGGCGTCGGGTGTTCATCGCCAACCTGGGGCGTCAACTGCGAAAAATCGATGCTGTCCCGATGCAGACGGGGCGGCGTGCCGGTTTTCAGCCGCCGCAGCTCGAATCCGAGGGACTTCAGGCTTCCGCTGATTCCTTCGCTGCTGGCCGCCCCCTCGCGACCACCGACAGTGCGCTGGTCGCCCACATGCATCAACCCGCGCATAAAAGTCCCTGAACAAAGAACGACCCGGGCGCCATGGACTTCTTCGCCGCTCCCCAGGGCCACTCCGGTTACCTTGCCTCCGCTGCACAAGATGCCCGTTGCATCCGCTGCGATCACATCCAGACCCTGCTGCGAGGTGACCACGTCTTCCATGCGGCGCTGGTAGGCGTGCTTGTCCGCCTGCGCGCGCGGTGAACGCACGGCCGGACCCTTGCGGCGGTTGAGGATCCTGAACTGGATGCCGGTTTCGTCGATGGCGCGACCCATCTCCCCGCCCAGAACATCGATCTCCCGCACCAGGTGTCCCTTGCCCAGGCCGCCGATAGCGGGATTGCAGGGCATCCGCCCGATCTCGTGGACGTCGTGGGTCACCAGGGCACAACGGGCGCCCAGTCGGGCCCCGGCAAGGGCCGCCTCGATTCCGGCGTGACCGCCGCCCACGATGATGACGTCATATCGAGCCCGGCTGGTCATCCTATTTCCCCACACAGAATCGACCGAAGACCGCGGCAAGAACGTGTTCGGTGAAAACACGGCCGGACACCTCGCCCAGCTCGGCCAGAATTCCCGCCAACATCGAGGCCGTGATTTCCTGACCGACGTTTCCTTCTTCAACGAGCCGGACCAGCTCCGTCAGCTCCGTCAGGCTTGAACTCAGCTTGGCCCGATGTCGATCGTTGATGACAACGCCCAGTGACACCGCCTCGGCGATGCGGTAACCGGAAGCGACACCCTCAAGCACGGACCACAACTCATTCAGTCCCGCTCCCGAGCTACTGGAAGTTTTCACAAGCCGGGAACCGGGTGATTCCTCCTCTTCCGCAAGAGACTCCGCCAGGTCACATTTCGTGATAACCACGACAACAGGGGGCGACACATCGTCGGAATTCAAAACCGGCCCGGCACCGGGGCTTGCGGGGTGAGCAGGGGGGTGCTCTTCGGCCGAAACGAGGTGCAGGACAATGTCGGCTTGATTCACCATGTCGCGGGTTCGATCCATGCCCTTGCGCTCGACCGGGTCCGCGCTCGCGTGCAACCCCGCAGTGTCATGGAGCACGAAGGTGCGGCCGCCCCGAACCAACCGGGCGCTGACAACGTCCCGTGTTGTTCCCGGAGTTTCATCGACGATGGCTCGCGGCTCCTCAAGCAACGCATTGAACAAACTGGATTTGCCCACGTTGGGCGGCCCGGTGAGCACCACCTGGATGCCGTCGCGCAACAACCGGCCCGCCGGCGCCATGTCCAGGAGCGAGGCCGTATCCCGGCACGCCGAGCGCAGAACCGCAACGACTCTCTGTTCGTCGACCGTCATGTCTTCGTCCGCCGCGAACTCGAGAGACCCCTCGATCTCGCTCAGCAATTCCAGCAAGGGTCGTTCGATCCGATCCAGTTCGCGGTCGAAACCCCCGCGTAGCTGGGCGATGGCGGCGCGAGCGGCCGTCTCGTCGCCTGCATGAATCAAGTCGGCGACCGCTTCGGCCTGGTCCAGACTGATTTTTCCGTTGAGAAATGCGCGGCGTGTGAACTCGCCGGGACCCGCGGCCACGGCGCCGGCGGCGCAACAGGCCGCCACCACTGAAGACGCTACGACGCGACCACCGTGGCAGAAGAACTCGACGGTGTCCTCGCCTGTGTAGCTGCGCGGACCCAACAAAGGCAAGGCCAGGACGTGATCGATCACGTCCCGGCCTTCAGGGGAATTCAGGGTCTCGGGGGACAACGGGCGGATCAGCTTCCCGTACATCGCCCGGTGACTTTCGACCCGGTCGGGAAATCCGCGGCTGCGGAAAACCCTGGCCGCAATCGACAGGGCCCGAGGACCGCTGAGGCGTACCACCGCAATCCCGCCCTCGCCCGGAGGCGTGGCCTGGGCCACGACCGTGGCCTGATCCTGCGGCGCCATGCTCACCCGGTTCTTTCCGGCCTAGGCCTCCGGCTGGGATTCTTCCGCCGGCATTTCGGCTTCACCGGTGGCTTCGGCGACCGGCTTGGCGGATTCGCCGCCGGTCCGGGAAATCACCACGTGCTTGAGGCCGCCCTCGATCACCGTTTCGGTGGTCAGGCCACCCGCCTCTTCCACCTGCAAGTGCACCAGGCGGCGGTCGCGGGCGTCCATGGGCTCCATGTGGAAGTCCTCGCCCGTCTCGTTCACCTTGGCGACGGCGTCGAACACCCGATCGGCCAGGGTGTCCTGGCGGCGGCGGCGATAGTTGTTGATGTCCAGGTTCATCTTCACGCGGTCACCGCCGGCGGTGCTGATCATGCGCTCGACGATGTGCTCGATCGAATCGACGGTGGCGCCGTGACGCCCGATGAGCATGCGCGCGCTCGTGTCGTCGGTTACGACCCGCACCTGCAGGTACTCCCCATCCAGAACCTGACAACGGTTGGGAAATCCGGCACGAAGCAGCATGCCGCCGCACAGGTCCTCGAGGGCGGACGGGCGATCGGCTTCACTCACGTCCCGCAGCGGTTTGGCGTAAGCCGTTACCTGAAGGCCTTCCCGGATCACGTCATCCGGCTGCGGCGGGGTGGGATTGTCTGTTACCATGCTGGTGTTCTCCCGGGTTTCTGGGGCGATCGGAGGTGCGGATTCCCGCATTGGCTCCGGTGCATTGTCGATAGCCTTTGCCGTCACCGGCTCGACAACATTCGCGGTTACCGGCTCGACAACATTCGCGGTCACCGGCTCGACGACCTGTTCCCGGTTGCCGCGGTTGCGTCCCCGCTGGTTGCGGCGATTCCTGTCATTGCGGTGGTTTTCGTTCTGGTCGTTCTGATCGTTCTGCGCGCTGCGGTCATCCCGGTTGTCACGCTCAGCACGGTTGCCACGGTCATTCCGGTTGTCGCGCTCAGCACGGTTGCCACGGTTGTCCCGGTCGTTACGATCGTTGCGGTCGTTCTGGCCGGCCTGCGCCTGGGGGTTCCGGGCGCGGGGTTCCCGCTGCTGGGGCGCGGCGGTTGCATTCGACCCGTTTTCTCCGGCAGGGCTGGCCGAATCGGTCCGGGCGGCGGGACGCTGCCCACGACCACGGCCTCGCGAACCGCGCCTGCGACGGCGGGTACCACTCCGGCTATCCCCTTGATCGGCGCGAGGGCTTGCGTCCTTGTTTTCCTGGCGACCGCCCCCGTCCTTCTGGTCGGTGGTCTCGTTACGGGCCGAGGATCTGCGTCCGTCTCCGCCGTCCCTGCGACCGGACTGCTCGGAGCTGCGAGCCCGGCGGGGCTGGCGTCCGTCGTCGTCGCTCAAGCTGTGGGCATTGCCGCCGCCTCGGCGGTTGCCGCCGTTGCGCGACCGCTCTCCCCCTCGCTTCTTTTCCACAAGGACCTTGGCCTGGCGTCCGCCCAGCAGACCCAGGAACCCACTTTTGGGCTCCTCCACAACCTTGACGATGACTTCTTCACGCCGTGCGCCAAGGCGCAGCAGGGCTTCGGCGACCGCTTCTTTTACGGTCTTACCTTTGGCTTCGATTTTATCGTTCATGTTGCTTGAGCTCCTTCGCTCCCTGGCGCCGTCCGGTGAATCTGCCAGGTTTGGTATCCCTGCAGGATGGTGTTCACGAGCCAGTAGAGCACCAGCCCGGACGGCATGTTGTAGAAGATGAAGATCATGAACAGCGGCATCATGGTATTCATGGCGGCCATCTGGCCGCCGGCACCGCTGGTCGGCGTCAACTTGGTCTGGAAGTACATGGC
Source organism: bacterium CG_4_9_14_3_um_filter_65_15 (assembly GCA_002790835.1). GTDB lineage: Bacteria > Krumholzibacteriota > Krumholzibacteriia > LZORAL124-64-63 > LZORAL124-64-63 > JAHJTW01. The sequence continues at coordinate 17,833 of PFVX01000032.1, forward strand.
CACGGACATCAGGATCGGCAACACGTTCAGGTCACTGCCCAGGAACGGCAGGGAGAACGGGAGGGTCGTGATGGCGTCGGGCTGGGAAAGGTCGGAGATCCACAACACAAATGGCTGCCCCCGCAGGGAAATGGTGTGGTTCAGCGCCTGATACAGGGCGATAAAAACCGGAGATTGGACCAGTAGCGGCAGACACCCGGACATGGGATTGACCTTTTCGTCCTTGTACATCTGCATGGTCGCCTGGTTCAGCTTCTCCTTGTCGTCCTTGTACTTCTCCTGCAGGGCCTTCAGCTTGGGCTGCAATTCCTGCATCTTCTTCATGGATTTGGTCGAGGTCTTGGTCAGCGGGTAGAACATCATCTTCGTCAGCACGGAGAAGATGATGATGATCACCCCGTAGTTGGGAATGAAGTTGTGCATCAACTTCAGACCCCACAGGACCACCTCCGTCAGTGGGCGGAAGACCTTCCAGCCCAGGTCCATGGATTTTTCCAGACCTACTCCGTAGGATTCGAGCAGCTCGGCCTCCTGAGGGCCGACATAGAAATCGAGGCGCGCCCCGGCGATTTCATCGCCCACTCCGCGACGGGCCGGCAAATCGATGGACCAGGACTGAGTCCCGGTTTCCTGATCGCCGCCCAGGCGGATGGTGCCCTCGATCGGTTCCCCCTGCCCTTGGGGAACCATGCCTACGATGGTGAAGTAGCGGTCCTGCAGGCCGGCGAACCGCACCGATCCACGCCACTGGCCGGAGACCTTCTCCTCGCTCTTGGCCAGATCGCCGTGTTTTTTGAAATGCAACTCATCGCCCACCTGCGCCATGCCCCGCATGGCCACGGCCTCCAGCCGCTGGATGCGCTCAGTGGGTGCGATGCCCTGGTTCCAGCCCAAACGGATGGCCTCGGGGGCGCCCACCCGGGCAAGGGTCGCCTGGGCCCCCGGGCCCGCGCGAACAACAAAAAGATCCACCTGATGGTCATAGGTTTCGGAATGGAAGGTAAAGACCTTGCGAACCTCCAGGTCCCCCGCCAGGCCTACTGTGAGGGTCAGACTTGCGCTTCCCGAGCTTTCGACCAGGTCGATCCGCTCCTTGTCCGCGCCATAGACAACGCTACCGAGATCGAGGTCCGTCGCCCGGAACTGGACCATGTCCACGCCCTGGTTCGGGATTTCCTCGGGCACGAGATTGACCACGCCGCCTTGCCAGCTCGAGAAGCCGACGCCGTCCCAGCGCACCACGCGACCACCCTGGGTCGAGATCTTCATCTCGTACAAGGGCGTTCGCACCACGATGTCCTCGGGCGTCGCCCGGGTCACCACGGCAAGAGGATTGCCGGAGGCGCTTTCGGCAAAATCCTTGGGCGGATTTTCCTGGGTCGTTTCGGCTTCCGGACTCATGGCGGTGTCGGCCAGATCGTCCTGGACGACGGTCGTAGGGGCTTCATCGGCCGGGGAACGGTCACTGCGGTCCACGACTGCGCCCGCGGGCGGGGCCTCCTGGGGAAAGAACTTCTGCATGATCAGGGGGTAACCGGTCAAAATCAGGAATATCAGCACGAATGCCAGAATCATGCGCCTATCCATGGGCGGGATCTCCGTGGTGGCAAGGGGGAGTCGCAGGGGAGGTCGGCGAGTCGCCGAAATCACAGGGAACGGGGGGCACGGGGTCGTTTCCGCCCGGGTGCCAGGGATGGCAGCGGGCGACCCTGCACAGGGTCAACCAACCGCCGCGCAACAGGCCGTGTCGCTGCAGGGCTTCGGCGCCATATGCGGAACAGGAGGGGAAATAACGGCAAGTCGCCGGCAGAAGCGGGGAAACCCAGCGCCGGTAGAACAAGATCAGATAATAGGGCACTCGCCACATGGACAACCCACTTGCGTTCTGCCCCTGGGTGGATGGTCAGGGTGGGGCGTCGAACGCACGTTGCCAGGCGGTTCCGTTTTCACCCCCGGATCGTTCACGCGGGGCGGAGATTCGTTTCGGGGATTTCGAGCAGGTGGTCCAGCTCTCGGCGCACGTCTTCGGCGCCGGCCGTCAAGATGGCCCCCCGGGCCACAAGAACCACCCACAGGCCCCCGGGCTGTTCTCCGGCGATCGTGTTCGCCGCCGAATCCGGAAAGAACCTGGTCCGAACGGCTTCGGGCCCGCCAGCCCGGCCAAGAACGCCATTGCGCACAGCTTCGCGCAGCAATCGCTTGGCCCGGTTGCGCTGCACGGCGCCGCCGACTTTCCGGCTGGCTACCACGGCGCGGGCTTCATCGGAGCCGTCCAACAGATACACTACGAGCAGTCGCCCTATTCGTTTGACGCCTCGCTCGTAGACCGTTTTGAATTCCGACTTTTTTGCCAGGGACCGCTGCTTCATGGCTCAGGCCTTGATAAGGCCGGCGAAAGCGGGGGCCCGGGTCTCAATGATTCAAGCGGAAATGCGCTTACGGCCCTTGGCCCGGCGCCGCTTGAGGACCAGGCGACCCGCCTTGGTCGACATCCGCTTGCGGAAGCCGTGCCGATGCGCGCGCTTGATATTGCTCGGTTGAAATGTCCGCTTCACGGAGATCTCCTTTGATTTGATTTCAACCGGGCAAGGTTAATGAAGGGCCGGCCCAGTGTCAAGGAAAACAGGGGTTTATCCCCAGGCCCAAATCGCCCGGACGGGTATGTCGATTTCATGACGATGTCCCGGAGGGTTTGCGAGACCAGCGGTCGAAAAATAACCGACCCGTCCTACCTATCGCAAATTCAACTGGTTGCCGTGACCCGGACGGACCCGAAATTTTGGCCCGGAAAAATCCCTTGCCCGGCCCCAGGTGCCGTGATAATTTCCACACAGGTGGTGACAGCGCCAAAAGGGCACAGAAAAGTTATCCACAGTTTCTGGATTTTGTGGATAACTTATTTTATTCCCCTTTTAAATTGTTTATCTGTTTTATTGTCAATGCCTTGCGTTCTTGGGTGGATGTGGATAACCTGGAGGAGATCGTGTGTCCGTGACAGATCGTCAATCCCCCGATTCCCCCCGCCGTCTCGATTCCCATTGGCCAGAAATCCTGGATCTTGTTAGGCAGAAGGTCGCCCAACAGACCTTCAACACCTGGTTTTTGCCGCTGGTGCCCTCTGATGAGGAAGTCAACCCGGTCGAATCCGGTGTTATGGGCGTCACCTGTCCCAATCATTTCTTTTTGGACTGGTTCAGCGAGCACCACCTGGGTGCCTTGAACGAAGCCGGTTCCGTATATTTCGCCGGCAAGGTCGGTTTCCGTCTTTCGGTGGCGGAGTCATCCCTCCCCGCCGGGGCGAATATCCTGGGTTCTTTCCCCGGAGATGCCCTGCCGATGGATGCCGACGAAGCCGGGTCGAGCGAGCACAAAACCTCCTCGCCGCCTCCTTCGGCCCGCCTCGGCCAGGCCATCCACCTCAACCCCGATTACACCTTCGACAACTTTGTCGTCGGATCGGGAACCGATCTGGCCTTTGCCGCGGCTACGGCCATCGCCCGCAATCCGGGTGACCGATTCAACCCCTTGTTCGTCCACGGGGGGGTCGGCCTCGGCAAAACCCACCTGATGCATGCGGTCGGCAACGCCGTCGCCAGGGAGTGGCCGCAGAAACGCATTTGCTATATTACCGCCGAGACGTTCATGAACGAGCTCATCGGGTCGATCCGGGACAACCGCACCCCCGAATTCAAGCTCAAGTACCGGGGCATGGACGTGCTCCTGGTGGATGATGTCGCCTTCCTGGCCGGCAAGGAGTCCACCCAGGAGGAGTTTTTCCACACCTTCAACGCCCTTTACGACCTCAAGAAGCAGATCGTGTTGACGTCCGACCGCTCGCCAAAGGAGATCACGACCCTGGAGGAGCGCCTGCGCTCCCGGTTCGAGTGGGGGCTCATCACCGATATCCAGGCGCCGAACCTCGAGACGCGTATGGCGATCCTGAGGCGGAAGGTCGAGGTCAACCAGATCTACATCCCCGACGACGTCATCGCCTTTATTGCAGAAAATATCACCGACAATATCCGCCGCCTTGAGGGGGCACTGATTCGTCTGCTGGCTTTTGCGAGTCTGACTGGGCGGGATATTTCCCTGGAGATGGCCTCCGAGGTTCTCTCCTCCTTTTTCCAGGGAAATTCCGCCGGACCGCTCAAGATCGCCGATGTCATGACGGTTGTGGGCAACGCCCACGAACTGACGGTCGATCAATTGAAGTCCAAACGACGCACCCAGGACCTGGCCCGGGCCCGTCAGATCGCAATGTACCTAGCCCGTGAGATGACCGGTGCCTCCCTCAACCAAATCGGGCGCTCCTTCGGCAACAGGGACCACTCCACAGTGGCCCACGCTTGCCAGAAGATTCAGAAGGAGATGGCCGCTGATCCCCGCTTCCGCGGTTCGGTACGAGACCTGCAAGACCGACTGCGGGAGCGGCGAGTCTGATTATATCCTGGGATAACTTCGGGGATAATCAGAGGACAACAGAACACTCATCCCCAATCGCCGCGGGTCTTGGAATGCACCAGGGGGACAACGTGAAACAACTCCAAATTTTTTCCCCGAATTTTTCCCCGACAAAAAGGGCCGGGAACCGGAGAATCATGGCCCCGTGGAACACCTGGAAGAGTTTATCCCCACTATCCCCAGGTCCTATATCTGTTACAGGTTTTGTTCTTATCAATAGAGAAGAATGGATGGCACGTGAGACTTGCTTGGAATGATCTGATCTCCTATCATGGCTTTCCCCGTGACACGGACCCAGTGCTTACCCTCAAGCGGAGGACCCGATCGTGAAATTCGAGATCCAGCAGGAAGAATTCCAGAAGGCCCTGGACCTGGTTGTGAACGTGGTGCCGGCCAAGACACCCATGCCGATTCTGACCTGCGTGCTGATGGAGATCGTTGGCGACCGTCTTTCCCTGTCGGCCACCAACCTCGAAAATTCCATCGTGACGAGCACCGACCAAATCACGGTCAAGACCGAGGGTAAGATCGCGGTTCCTGCCGGAAAACTGGTTCCCTTCGTGCGCAGTCTCAGGCCGGGAAAAGTTTCAGTTTCCACCAAGGATCAGGACATCCAGGTCGTCGGTGGTAAGACCCGACTGACCGAGAAGACGATGAAGGCCGACGAATACCCTGCGCTCAAGCCGCTGAAGGAAAAGAACGGTTTTGCGGTGGATGGTCGGATCCTGGTGGACATGATCAACGACACGAGCTACGCCGTTTCACGCGATGAGACCCGGCCCGCGCTGATGGGGATTCTGTGGGAAATCCGGGCCACGGAATTGAATCTGGTCGCTACCGACGCCCATCGCCTGGCGCTGAGCAAAAAGGCCATGAGCTGGGATGCCCCGGGCGACAAGGATCTCATCGTAAGGACCTCCGGACTGCGCCACCTGCCGAAGATCGTGGCCGCCATGGCCGAAAACGACGAAGGTGGTCATCCCATCACGATTTTCATGAGCGACAACCAGCTCTCTTTCCTTTGCGGTGACACCATTTTGCACGTTCAGATTCTCGAAGGCCCGTTCCCGGATTACCACGCGGTCATTCCCTCGGACAACGACAAGGATCTGACGGTGGACAAGGCGTCCCTGATCCAGGCCATTCGCCGCGTGTCCATCACGGCCGACCGCATGAGCAGCCAGATCCGGCTCGGCATCGAAGCCGGCCGCATGGAGCTTTCAGCCCGCGGAACCGACGGAAGCCAGTCCGAGGACGAACTGGAAATTTCCTACGACGGCGAGCCTCTGGAAATCGGCTTCAACTACACCTACCTGGTCGACATCCTCAAGAACATCCGTACCGAGTCGGTGACCCTTTCCCTGCGGGATGCCCAGAGCGCCGCCCTGCTGCGGCCGGTCGGGGACGCAGGCGAGGAAACCGGGGTCCTGTGTTTGTTGATGCCCCTGCGGCTGGCAGGAGAATGATTTGCACATCCGGTCGGCCACCCTTGCCGGGTACCGGAACCTCACAGATGCCGATCTCGATTTTTCGCCCCGGGTCAACCTTGTCCTGGGGCGAAACGGTGAAGGCAAGACCAATCTCCTGGAAGCCCTGAACTACTTCGCCCTGGGCCGCTCCCACCGCGGCAGCCGCAACGAAGACCTCATCGCCTTCGACGGCGACGATCTCCATGTGAGGCTGGAGGTGTGCCGCAACGGCGAGATTTCCTTCACCTGCGAATACGGGCTGAACCGCCGGGGGGAAAGCCGTCTGCGGATCGACGGGGAAGCCGTTGTCCGCCGCACGGACCTGGTCGGTCGCCTGGCAACGGTGTTCTTCAATCCCGAAACCACCCAGCTGGTCCGGGGCGGGCCCCGCTACCGGAGACAATACCTGGATCTCGGCCGATCCGAAATCGACCCGGTCTACCTGCAGGATCTGTCGGCTTTCCAGCGGGCCCTGCGCCAGAAGGGAACGCTGCTGCGCGACCTCCGGCGAGGCGTCCTGGAACCTGGAGAAACCCGCCGGGAACTGGTGGCGTGGAACCGTGAACTCGCTCGGGCGTCGGCCACGGTTTGCCTGGGCCGGGTGCGCGAAACCGCGCTTCTCAACGGCTTTGTCCAGGCCAATCACAACGCGTTGTTGGACAATGATTTGGAATTAATCCTGGTTTATCGGCCACGATTGGAGTGCCTGCAGGGCGTGACGGAGGAAAAAGCCGGCAACCCCGATTTTCCCGGGCAATTAGAACGGGAAATTGCACAGGAATTGGACTATATTGTGGAGCAGGAAATCCGGCGCGGTCGGCCCTTGGCCGGGCCCCAATTCGACGACCTGGAAATCGGCCTCGACGGGGTGGATTTGCGTCAGTTCGGCTCGCAGGGCGAGACGCGCACCGCGGCCATCGCCATGACCCTGGCTCGTAGTGATGTCCTGTTTGCGACGCAGAAGGTTCGGCCGGTCATCTTCTTCGATGACATCTTCAGTGAACTGGATCGTGAACGAGCTCGGCGGTTGCAGGAAATGGCGGCCAGCCTGCATCAGGTGTTCATCGCCACGGCCAGGCCCGAGGATGTCGAAGGCTGGGAGCCCCGGGACATGCGCCGTTGGCGCATGGAATCGGGACGAGCCGTTCCCGCGACAGTGGATGGGATGACATGAGCTCTTCCGCGGACGACAGGAAAATGCCGGGCGGATTGCGGCCGATATCCGGAGCCGTCGGCGAAGCCCTGCGCAGTCTGGGGCTGGAGGACCGGTTCCGGGAACGGGCCGTGCTCGCCCACTGGGAAGAAGCCGTCGGGCCCGATATCGCCGCCCACGTCAAGGCGCTGGACATCGAGGACGGTGTGCTGGTGTTGATGGCGGATCACGGCGCCTGGCGGCAGGAAGTGAACATGCTGGCCGACCGCATCATCGCCGAACTCAACGCCCGCGAGGCGGATCGGCCGGTGCGGGAATTGCGATGGAGCAACCGTCCGGGCCGGAGCGGAAAACGCAGCTGAAGGTGCGGTTCGAACTGCACGAGGAAAAAGGCGACCCATGACCGAAAATGCCAAAGAACGGAACCGCGCGGCACAGGCCGCAGGTAGCGAATACACGGCCCAGGGCATCCAGGTGCTCAAGGGGCTCGAGGCGGTGCGCAAGCGGCCCGCCATGTACATCGGCGACACGGGTGTGCGCGGCCTGCACCACCTGGTCTACGAGGTGGTGGACAACTCCATCGACGAGGCCATGGCCGGCTATTGCAACGCCATCACCGTGGTGATCGGCGAAGGCGACATCATCACCGTGGAAGACAACGGCCGCGGCATTCCCGTGGACATGCACAAGACCGAGGGCAAACCGGCCCTGGAGGTCGTGCTCACGAGCCTGCATGCCGGAGGCAAGTTCGACCACGGCAGCTACAAGGTCTCGGGCGGACTGCACGGGGTGGGCGTCAGTTGCGTCAACGCGCTTTCGGAATCCCTGCGTGCGGACGTCAGGCGGGACGGCAAGTGCTACACCATGGAATTCGTGCGAGGCGCCAAGACCGGGGAGATGCGCGACAACGGCACGTGTCCGGACGGCGAGAACGGGACCACCATCACCTTCCGGGCCGACGGGGAGATCTTTCCCGAACGTGTCTACTCCTTCGAGACCCTGCGCAGCCGCCTGCGCGAACTGGCCTTCCTGAACCGGGGCCTGGAGATCTCCATCCGGGACGAACGCGGTGGGAAACGGCGCGAAGAGTCCTTCCACTTCGAGGGCGGGATCGTCGAGTACGTCCGGTGGCTCAACGAGAGCCGGCAGGTCATCTGTCCCGAACCGGTCTATTTCACCGGGGAAAAAGACGGAGTCCAGATCGAGATCGCCATGGACTACAACGACGGCTACAGCGAAGCCCTGTTCACCTTCGCCAACAACATCAACACCACTGAGGGCGGCAGCCATTTGTCGGGTTTTCGCGCCGGCCTGACCCGGACCCTGAACACCTACGCCAACGCCTCGGGCCTGATGAAGAAGGACATGAAGGGCCTGTCCGGCGACGATGTGCGGGAGGGGTTGACGGCCATCATCTCCGTGCGCATCCCCGAGCCCCAGTTCGAGGGGCAGACCAAGACCAAGCTGGGCAACACCGAGGTCAAGGGCCAGGTCGAGTCCCTGGTCAACACCTACCTGGCCCAGTATCTGGACGAGCACCCCAAGGAATCCAAGCGGATCATCGCCAAGTGCGTTGCCGCGGCCCAGGGTCGCGAGGCCGCCCGGCGCGCACGCGACCTGACGCGGCGCAAGTCCGCCCTCGATTCGGCCGCCCTGCCGGGGAAGCTGGCCGATTGTTCCAGCCGCGACCCGTCCGAATGTGAGATCTACCTGGTGGAGGGCGACAGCGCCGGCGGTTCGGCCAAGCAGGGCCGGGAGCGCCGCTTCCAGGCCATCCTGCCCCTGAAGGGCAAGATTCTGAACGTGGAGAAGGCCCGCCTGGACAAGATGCTGGGCAACGACGAGATCAAGACCATCATCACCGCCATGGGCACGGGAATCGGCCTGGGGATCTTCGACATCTCGAAGCTGCGCTACCACAAGGTCATCATCATGACCGATGCCGACGTGGACGGCAGCCATATCCGCACCCTGATTCTGACGCTCTTCTTCCGACACTTCCGCGAGATCATCGAGAACGGCCACATGTTCATCGCCGAGCCGCCGCTGTACCGGTTGAAGAAGGGCAAGATCGAGGTCTACGCCCACAGCGACAACGAGAAGGACCGCATGATGGCGGATCTTGGAGAGAAGGGCGTGTACCTGCAGCGCTACAAAGGCCTGGGTGAAATGAATCCGGAGCAGTTGTGGGAGACCACCATGAATCCGGACTCGCGGACCATGACCCGGGTGACCATCGAGGACGCGGCCGAGGCCGACCACATCTTCACCACCCTGATGGGTGACGAGGTCGAACCGCGGCGACGGTTCATCGAAGAGAACGCCGCCCAGATCGATCTGGCGAACCTGGACATCTGAACCAACTCAACCGAGGCGATCCATGGCTGACGAAACCAGCAGCAACGGACCCGGCGACGACGGCCGGGAGGATAACGGTCCGGAGCAGACGCCGCAGCTGCCGAGCCCGGGCGAGACGATCAACGACGTGGGCATCGCCGACAAGATGCGCACGTCCTACATCGAATATTCCATGAGCGTCATCATCAGCCGCGCGCTCCCCGACGTGCGCGACGGCCTGAAGCCCGTGCACAGGCGCGTGCTCACGGCGATGAACGACCTGAACCTTCAGCCGGGCCGGCCCTACCGCAAGTCCGCCAAGATCACCGGTGACACCACGGGTAACTACCACCCGCACGGCACCACCGCGGTGTACGACACACTGGTGCGCATGGCGCAGGATTTCAGCCTGCGCTATCCGCTCGTGGACGGGCAGGGCAACTTCGGTTCCGTCGACGGGGACAACGCTGCGGCCGAACGCTATACCGAAGCCCGGTTGACGAAGTTCGCCACCGAGCTGATGAGCGATCTCGACAAGGACACCGCCGACTTCGTGCCCAACTACGACGGCTCCCGCATGATGCCGGCGGTGATGCCGTCGAAGGTGCCCAACCTCCTGGTCAACGGGGCCGACGGAATCGCGGTGGGAATGGCCACCAAGATCCCGCCCCACAACATGGGCGAGATCTGCGACGGCCTGCTTGCGGTGCTGGACAACCCGGAAATGGAGCCTATCCAGATTCTGGAATACGTCCAGGGGCCCGATTTCCCCACCGGCGGCATCATCCACGGTCGCAAGGGAATCTACGACTACATCACGACCGGCCGGGGCCGCGTGGTGGTGCGCGCGCGCACGGAAACCGAACTGCTGGAAAACGGTCGCAGCCGCATCATCGTCAGCGAAATCCCCTACCAGGTGAACAAGTCCTCGCTCATCGAAAAGATTGCCGGGCTGGTGCGGGGCGGCGTCATCGAGGGCATCAGCGACCTGCGCGACGAGAGCGACCGCGGGGGCATGCGGATCGTGATCCAGCTCAAGAAGGAGGCCTTCCCACAGGTCGTCCTGAACAAGCTCTTCGCCCACACCTTCATGCAGACGACGTTCGGCGTGATCAACCTGGCGCTGGTGGACAACCAGCCCCGGATCATGTCCATGGTCCAGACCATGCGGGAGTTCCTGGCTTTCCGCGAGGAAGTCGTGGTCCGCCGCACGCGCTATGAACTGCGCAAGGCCGAGGAGCGCGCCCACATTCTCGAAGGCTACCGCATCGCCCTGGACAACATCGACGCCATCGTCGAGCTCATCAAGACCAGCGAATCGGTGGATACCGCGCGCGAGGGGCTGATGTCCCGCTTCGGGTTGTCCGAGGTGCAGGCCCAGGCGATCCTGGACATGCGGCTGGCCAGGCTGACCGGCCTGGAGCGCCGGAAGATCGAGGACGAGTACCAGGCGTTGGTCATGCGGATCGGCGAGCTGAAGGCGATTCTCGACAGCCGCGACCTGGTGCTCGGCATCGTCCGCAGCGAAATCAACGACGTTCGCGGCACCTACGCCGACGAGCGGCGCACGGACATCGTCGAGGACGAGGGCGAAATCGACCTCGAGGACCTGATCGCCGACGAGCCGATGGTGGTGACCCTCAGCAACCAGGGCTACGCCAAGCGCCTGCCCCTGGATACCTACCACCAGCAAGGACGTGGTGGCAAGGGCATCACCGCCATGGGCACCAAGGAAGAGGACTTCGTCGACAACCTCTTCATCGCCTCGACCCATTCCTACCTGCTGGTGTTGACCGAGGGCGGCCAGCTCTACTGGTTGAAGGTGCACCGGATCCCCAAGGTCGGCCGCACCTCCAAGGGCAAGCCGCTGGTCAACCTGATCCAGATCCAACCGGGCGACCGGATCCACGCCGTGGTGCCGGTGCGGGAATTCAGCGAAGGACGGTTCCTGGCCTTCGCGACCAACCAGGGCATCGTCAAGCGTACCCCGCTGACCGACTTCTCGCGGCCCCGCCAGGCCGGGATCCGGGCCATCACCCTGCTGGAGGGCGAACACCTGGTGTCGGTGCGCGAGACCGACGGCACGGGCCACGTCATCCTGGCCGCGAGCAACGGCATGGCCATTCGCTTTGCCGAGGACCAGGTCCGCAGCATGGGCCGCACCGCGCGCGGCGTACGCGGCATCGCCCTGAAAGAGGGGGAGGTCGTGGTCGGCATGGTGGTGGTCGATCCCGAGGAGACCGATGTCTCCCTGCTGGCGGTCACGGACAACGGATACGGTAAGCGTACGCCCGTGGAGGACTACCGCTCGCAGAACCGCGGCGGCAAGGGCCTGATCACCATCAAGTGCAACCGCCGCAACGGCCCGTTGATGGCCATCCGCGAAGTTTTGCCCGGGGAGCAGCTCATGGTCATCACCCGCCAGGGGACCATGATCCGCATCGCCCTGGATGACGTGTCCCAACAGGGCCGCAATACCCAGGGCGTGCGCATCATCAACCTGAAGGGCGAAGACCGGGTGGCGTCCATTGCCCGAATCACCCATGAGGCCATGGCCGAGAACGACCCGGAGGCGGTTCAAGACCCTGGGGATGAACCGGTTGCGTAACACCGGGCTCCGGGGCATGGGATGGAAAAAGCCTTGCAGCTTTCCGGGCGGGGACCACACCCCCGCCCGGCCTTATTTACATTCCCGGAACATGTGGTTTACCATGGGGTTTTTCCAGCCTGGGACCGCACCGGTTTTTCGTGATTTGCCCCAGCCCCGCCGCCGCCGCTAGTATCAGGCCATGAAGAGAAAGCAAAATTCCCCCTCGATCCCCTTCCCGGGCGCTCAGCTCGGGGCATGCGGCGCATTGCTGTTTCTGGCCTTGTGCCTGGCCTCTTGGGCGGGCGCGGCTTCGGCCGAGAGCGGGAACATTTTCAACCTGATGCCCGGGCTGCAGGCTCGGCTGGGCGCGCAGGGTGAGCTATCCCTGTTCTGCGTGGGGCGCCGGCAGGTGTTGATCAACCTGGGCGCCGCGGATGAGGTGTTCATGGCCTTTGCCGCCGAAGGTGCGGACCACGGCCTGCGCGGATTTTCCCCCGGGGCTGACGATGACCGGGATGGCATGGTGGACGAGGATCGGCTGGACGGTCGCGACAACGATGGCGATGGCATGGTGGACGAGGATTTCGCAGCCATCGGGGACCGCATGGCCGTCTGGCGCCGGGAAGACGCGACCGGAACAGTCCACGCCGAAATCTACCACTGGTTCTACGACTTCCTGAAAACCACCATCTTCCTGGAGCTGGATTCCTCTACGAGGCGGGATTTCGCCTTCCAAAGTCCGCTGCCCTGGATTCTCACCGATGTGGCAGCCCGCCGGGTGCGGGCGCAGGGAGAACCGGAGATCCGGCGAACCCACGCCTGGATCACCGTTTTTCGGGATGACGAGGATGGGGAAACCTGGGTGGGCCTGGAGCCCTTGGATCCGGATACCAGACTCGAACCGGCGGGCCTGGGGGAGTTGAAGTTCCAATCGAACGACCATCCCGCCGCGCTGGCGGTGACGGTTGCCGCGACGTGGGATCAACTCTGTAGTGCCTTGTGCGCCGCAGAAGATGTCTACCGCGGGGTTCGGGATCCCGTGACCGGCCGCTCGGTTCCCTGGATCGTCGGGCCGACCGAGTCCCTGGTTTCGGTGGAGGGGGACGAACCCTGGTCATGGCGGTCCGACTCCGCTGGAGGCGGCAATCTGACCCTCGAGGCTCCGGCGGGCGTTGGCCGCATCCCCGACCTCGCCACTCTGGTGCTTGGAGCAGTGGCATTGCCGCTACCGGAGACCGTGGGCGCGGAGGGACCAACCGGCGAACAGGTCGTGACGATTGATCCGGTCTACCGCTACCAGAACCTGCTGCGTGGGCAGCCCGTACCGACTCCCCTGTGGGAAAAGCTGGAGGCCCTGGGGCCGCGGGAAACTTCCTGGAAGTTGATTCTGCACTATGCCACGGCGCCCCTTGCTCTTCAGTCCGCCGTTCGGGGAGATGAGGTGTCTCTCGAAGGCCGCGGCATGGATGGTTGCCGGCTGCGCGGGACGGTGACGGTCGAAGAACCTCTGGCAATATCTCCCGCCGAAGACATTGGGGACTTCGCCGCGGACCCCTCACGGCAGTCGACCCTTTCCCCCGATCTCATGCTGGGATGGCCCAACCCCTTCCGGGACCGGGTCCAGATCCGGTGCCGGATTCCAGCCACCCCCCAAGAGGCCTTCGCCCTGCAGGAGACGGAAGCCGGGTTCTCGATTACCGACAAAACCGTGATGCCCCTGCCCTGGGGTGACGGCGAGCCATCAGTATCGGTTCGAATTTACAGTATCAACGGCCAGGAACTCAAGACCCTGTACACAGGCCAGCAGGGTGCGGGAGAGTTTGTCGTCCAATGGGACGGCTCCGACAATTTCGGCCGCCCCGTCGCCTCCGGTCCCTACCTGTGCAAGCTGCAGATGGACGATCTCAACCTTACCCGCAGGCTGATCTACGTTCGCTGATGGTATTGGATAGCATCATTCACAGGAGAAATTCACAAGACCACAGCTCCCGTTGAGATGATTTTTGGAAAATTACCCAAAAAACCTGCTTTTTTCACGATAATAGCCATGATTTAGACTTTTTTTGATGGACAAACCCTCGGGACTGATCGTATTATTCATAACAGTACGGTAGTAAATTTGTGTTTTTATTACACTTTTGCGCTGCCCAAGATCATGTTCTGCTTGGGGGGTATTTGTGGAAGAGCAAATGAAACAACAGGCCCAATCCTGGATCAGTTTCGTGATTGAGTTTCCGACTTATCCGAAGCAGATGGTTCAGGGCAGGGAGGAGAGTCGGAGGATCATTTTCCTCTGTCCCGACTCCGATGGCAATCCCACGGAGCTGTGCCTGGCTTTGTTCGGTCAGCAAATCTTGATGCACAGGTTGCAGCAGGATGAGCCGGTTGGATCTCTTGCCGGAGCGAGCTTCCTGTTCGTGTATGCCGCCGAAACGCCCGATGCGCTGCGGGCCGTCGTGTCGCGGTATGAAGACCTGGTGAATGCTCCCATCATGGTGACCCGGAAGGCCAATGTCGTGAGAACGGCGCAAAAGGTGACCAGTCTCCTGGTGGGTAACCCGGGCAACCAAACCGTTGGCGGCCTTCGCACCAGCGGCCTGTCCCTGGAAGAAAACGAGACATCGGCTGAACAGTTCAGCGGTGAGGATTTGTGGAACGACCCCCTTCCGGATATCGTCCTGGTGGACGAGGAGGGGACCACCATCCACGCTTCGCACCAGCTGCAGGATTACCGAGCCGAGTACACCTGTCGCTATGTCTTGGCCCACTTCAACGAGAACATCAACCGCGACAAGATGGCCAAGATGGTCAATCTCAGTCCGGGATATTTCTCCAATCTGTTCCGCTCCGAGGTCGGTATGAGCTTCAGCGATTACCTGATTCAGGTGCGGGTGGAGAATGCCAAGACCCTGCTGCGCCGCTTTGACCTTTCGGTCGAGGCCATCAGCAAGAAATGCGGCTTCAACAGCCTGGCCCACTTCTCGCGCACCTTCAAGGATCGTTGCGGGCAGTCGCCGCTGAAGTACCGCAAGAGCCCGCACATGGTCGCCTAGACCAACGCGGAGAGCGAAGCCGTAAAGGCCCTTCCCCCTGAGTCGGGGAGGGGCCTTTTTCTTGCCCCCCAAGCGCGGGGGCGACTTGCTTCGGGCGGGGTGATGGGGTTTTATAGGGGCCGGATTCGTGGACATCATGACATCGACCCGCGGGACACGGTCCCGTCTGCAGGCGGAACGACTTGGCCCTGGTATCCCTGGACAACCTGAATTTCGACTACGGGCGGGAGAAGATCCTGCGCGGGGTGAACCTTGCCCTCCAGCCGCAGGTGCGCTGCGGTTTGGTCGGAGCCAACGGGGCAGGCAAGACCACCCTGATGGCCGCCCTGGCCGGCCGGCTCGACGTTCCGGCGGGCACGAGGCAGGTGCAGGGCTCGGTCAGCATCGCCACGTTGCGCCAGGAGTCGACCCTGGATGTGGACGAGGATCCCCAGGCCCTGTTGTTGCACCGTGTCGGGGAGTTGGCCTTCGCCCGGGAACGGGCACTGGAGCGGGAGCTCGCAGAGATCACGGGGCAACTCTCGGGCGAAGCGCAGGCCCCGGCGGCCACCGAGCGCTTGATTCAGCGGCAAGGGCACCTGCAGGCCGAGTTCGAGCGCCTCGGGGGCTACGCCATGCGGTCGCGTCTGGAGGCGGCCCTGCTGGGGGTGGGCCTGCCGACCGAAACCTGGCGGCGCCCCCTGAGCGCCCTGTCGGGGGGCGAGCGGCGCCGTGCCGCCCTGACGGTGGTCCTGTTGGGTGGCGCCGACCTGCTTCTGCTGGACGAACCGACCAACCACCTGGACCTGGCGTCCTGCGAGTGGCTGGAGGGATTCCTGGCCACCTGCGGTAGCGCGGCCGTCATCGTTTCCCACGACCGGTACTTCCTGGACCGGGTCACGACCCGGACCCTCCACCTGGACCGCGGCCGGCTGGTGAACTATTCGGGCAACTACTCCTTCTTCGCCGAGCAAAGCCGCATGCGCTACGAGCAGGACCTCAACGCCTGGGAGCGGCAGCAGGCGCGGATCAAACAGACCGAGGAATACATCCGCCGCAACATCGAGGGCCAGAACACCAAGCAGGCCCAGGCCCGGCGCAAGCAACTGGCCAAGGAAGAGCGGCTGGAAAAGCCCACGCCTCCGGCGGGGTTGTACTCGTTCTCCCTCACGCCCGCCCGGCGCAGCGGGGCGACGGTGCTGCAAACCGAGGACCTGGGTGCCACAGTGGACGGACGGACCCTCATCGAGAATCTGAATCTGCACATTTCCCGGGACGAGAAGGTGGGGATCTTGGGCCCCAACGGATGCGGCAAGTCGACCTTGCTGAGAATTTTCGTCGGCCAGCGCATTCCCGATTCCGGCCGGGTGGTTGTCGGACACGGCGTCGACATCGGCTACTACGACCAGGATCTCAGCCTCGTGGCCGATCACAACACGGTCCTGGCGGAAATGGCGGCCGTGGATCCGCGGGCCACCCCCGGCGAGTTGCGTTCATTCCTGGGGGCGTTCGGATTCGGGGAAGAGATCTACGACCGTCAGGTGGGCCGCCTGTCGGGAGGCGAGCGCGGCCGGTTGTCGCTGCTGCGGCTGGTCAAGGAGGGGCACAACTCCCTGCTGCTGGACGAGCCGACCAACCATCTCGATGTGCGCAGCCGGGAATCCCTGGAGGCCGCCCTGCGGGAATACCCCGGCACGGTCGTCGTGGTGTCGCATGACCGCCGCTTCCTGGACAAGATCGTCCACCGGTTGCTGGTGTTTCCTGCGCGGGACGCCGATGCCCGGGATGCCGGAAGCATCGAGGATTTTCCCGGAAACTATTCCCAGTGGGTGGTCGCGAAAGGGGAAGCGGATCGCGAGCAGCGGAAATTCGATGCCCCGTCTCCTTCTGGTCCGGCCTCGCCCCGGGGGGCGGGGGAGGAAACCGCCGCCCCGAAACCGACCTTGAGCAAGAATGAAATTCACCGCCGCCAGCAGTGGATTGCCGAGGTTGAGGGCCGAATCAAGAAACTGGAGGCCGAGCAAACCACCGCGGTCGAGGCGATTGGCAGGCCCGAGACCGACAACGAGGATAGATTGGAGCTGAGTCGCCGCTGCCGGGAAATCGAAACGGCGCTTACGACCTGCCTTGAGCAGTGGGAAGCCTGGCATCTGGAAATCGAAGAAGGGGCGGATCCTCAGTCATGACGGAAGATCAGAGCAACGGTAACGGCTATATCACCGAGGCGCCGGTGGAGCGAGCGGTGCTGGCCGGAGTGAACCTGCCCGAGGCCTGGAGGGGCGGCATGGGTGGGGAAGCGGACCTGGACGAACTGGCGCGCCTGGCCGATACGGCCGGGGCCAAGGTGCTGGGCCGGATCGAGCAGGGCCGCCAGCGCCCGTCGCCCGCGACGTTCCTGGGCAAGGGCAAGCTTGAGGAACTGACCGAGCTGGTCGCGGACACCGGCGCGACCATGGTGATCTTCGACAACGAGCTGTCCCCCGCCCAGGGGCGCAACCTGGAGAAGACCCTGGAGGTGAAGGTGCTCGACCGCACCGAACTGATCCTGGACATCTTCGCCGGCCACGCCCGCACCCGGCAGGCGAAGCTGCAGGTGGAGCTGGCCCAGCTGGAATACCTGCTGCCGCGGCTGACCCGCCTGTGGTCCCACCTGGAGCGCCAGGCGGGGGGGATCGGCACGCGGGGGCCGGGCGAGACGCAGCTGGAAACGGACCGCCGCCTGCTGGGGCGCCGCATCGCGCGCATTCGTAGCCAACTGAAGGACATCGCCCAGAACCGGAAGGTGCAGACCGGCCGCCGCGACCAGGTCTTCACCGCCGCGCTGATCGGCTACACCAACGCCGGAAAATCGACCCTCATGAACGCCCTGACCGATGCGGACATCCTGGCCAAGGACCAGCTGTTCGCCACCCTGGACGCCACCACGCGCCGGGTGGAAATCGACGAGCGTCGCCGGTTCCTGCTGACCGATACGGTGGGATTCATCCGGCGACTGCCCCATCACCTGGTGGAGAGCTTCAAGGCCACCCTGCAGGAAGTCCGGGAGGCCGATCTGCTGGTCCACGTGGTGGACTCGTCCAGCGCCGACCCGGCCCACCAGATCCGGGCGGTGGACGAGGTGTTGGAAAGCGTCGCCGCCGGAAAGCGACCCACGCTGATGGTCTTCAACAAGATGGATCTGGCCGATGGCGACGCCGTGCGCGACCGCTTCGCCCGCGACCACCCGCAGGCGGTGTTTCTGAGCGCGCTGGATCCGGCCGGAATCACGGACCTCAAGAATGCCCTGGTCGGTCGGCTGATGGGCGACGAGACCATCGTCACCGTGGCGGTGCCCCTGGACCGCCTGCAGCTTCTGAGCGCGTTGCATCGCACCGGCTCGGTTCTGGAGCAGGATTTCACTCCCGACAGCTGCGTCGCCACCGTGCGCGTGACGGACGAGGAACGCAACCGGCTGCTGTCGCGCGACGGAGTCCGGGAGATCACCGACCAGCCCTGATCCGCCGGACCGGGCCGGGCCCGCCCCTTGCTTGATGGTCCCACGACAACAAGATCCCGAGCGATTCCATGCAACATGCGGCCGGCAACGGCGGCGTGCCTTGCATATTGCCGCTATTGTTCCCCGATTTCCTGCCGATACCCCCCACAGGCCGCAAGGACGGTGCCCCTTGCCGGGTATGATCCTTGCAGACCACCCTTGAGGAATCCTCCCGACCGCGCATTTGGCGGCGGGTAAAGCCCGGAAAAACAGGCGGTTTCGACGCCCGGCAGAGAGGGAAGCAGCACCGTGCACAGGAAGAAAATTCCCGTTCGTGCAGGGTTTACCCTGGTGGAGATGATGATCATCATCATGGTTATCGGCGTCATGGCGAGCCTGGCTGCACCGGGCATGTTCCGTTTCATCCAGTCCAACCGGCTGAAAACCACGACCGACCACATGATGGCCGACATGCATTACGCGCGGTCCCTGGCCATTTCCAACGGGCAGGTGTTGCGCTTCACCGTGGATGCGAACGGTTACCAGATCGCCAATCCGATTACCGACACCGTTTTGCGCAGCGGGGATTTCGACGGACTGGCCCTGGATGCGGCCCAGACGGCGGACTTCTTCCCCTGGGGCATGGCCGACGCCGTCGTCTTCAACGTATCGAACCCATCGGGCAACAAGCGGGTCACCCTGCTGCCCACGGGACTGGTGGAGGTGAACTGATGTTGCTCACGCGCTGCAGAACCGCGCTGACCCGTTTCCTGCGCCGGGGAAAAATCGGTTGGCCGAGCAGGGAGGGCTTCACCCTGGTGGAGATCCTCATGGTCATGATGATCCTGTCGGTGGGCATCCTGCCCATCGCCATCATCCAGCACCGGGCCCGGAGCGAGGTCACCCGGTCGGATGTCTACACCCAGGCCGTGAACGTGGCCCAGGCGCAGCTCGAGCGGCTGAAGAGCCGGGGCTTCGGCAACATCGCCAACGAGGCCGGGGTGGATGGAACCATCAACTGGAACGCGACGGTCAACAACGTGGGCTTCGGCCTGGACCGGGTGGAAGTGACGGTCAATTGGCAAGAGGGCGGCAACGCCATGAACCTGACTCTGGCCGACCTGGTGTCATTGCGCTGATTCGGGTTTGGCCGCGCGAGGGAGAAAGACGGATGACACGCTTGCGGAACTGCAAATGGAACGATCGCCGGGGCATGTCCCTGGTCGAGTTGATGGTGGCTCTGCTCATCTTCGGCATCGTGATGGGCGTGGTTTTTTCGGTCATGGTCAACAGCCGCAACAGCTACGAGGCGACGCGGCAGAAAGCGCAGCTCCAGCAGTCCGTTCGGGCGGTGTTTTCCCTGATGACGAGGGAAATCCGTTCGGCGGGCTGCGATCCCATCCAGCTGGGGATCGAACCCCTGCCGGTGGCGGATGCGACGGTCATGCAGTGCAGTTCCGACCTTAACGGTGACGCCGACACGGCGGACCTCTCGCCGGACGAAAGCGTGGTCTACACCTTCAACGCGGGGACCGGGGAGCTTTTCCGGGACAACGGCAGCGGACCGGTGGCCATTCTGCGCGGACTGCAGGCGGCGGCCTTTTCCTATTTCGACGATACGGGCAATGAACTCCTCAACGTGCCCCTGGGTGCCCTGGACCGGGCCCTGGTGCGCGAAGTGGGGGTGACCGTCAGCGGGCAGACCAACGACGGCGATACCGTGACCTACGCCACGCGCATTTCCCTGCGCAATGGGTAGAAGATTCAGCGGGCCGAGACCCGATAAGGAGCAAGAGATGAACAACGCCAGGCAAATGACCATCACCCCGGACCGGGAGGGATTCGCCCTGGTGACGACCCTGCTGGTGGTGCTGGTGCTCAGCGTGCTTGCGGTGGGCGCGGCGTGGCTGGCCAGCTCGGAGCGCAAGACGTCCTTCGCCGAAGGGACCCATGTGCGGGCCGTGCTTTCGGCCGACGCGGGCGGCGAGGCGGCCATCAACTTCATCCGGCTTTCCGACAATCCGCCTCCGCCCACGGACTGGTTCACGAAACAGGTGTCCGACCAGGCGACGACGGCCCTTCAGGGATCCCAGACCTACGGCTATAGCTGCTTCCAGGACCGGGTCGCGTACCGGGCCGGTTGGGACCCCGAAGTCTACCGTGACTACTACTACAACATCCAGGCCCAGGGCGCCGCTTCGGCCCAGGCCAACAGCGAGGTCGTGGTGAATGCCAGCAAGTTGTTCAAAGCAGGGTACAACTGACCCTGGGGAAATATCGCAGGGGGACGGGGCGGCCTTGGTGCCGCGGAAACAGGAGATGATCATGAACCACAGGGATTACAGGATCAACGGACCGGTCATGTTGCTGGCGGCGGCCTTGGTGGTTGCCGGCTCGGCCTTGCCGGCGGCCGGCCAGAGCTGCGAGGTGCCGCTGTTCGTCATGCAGAGCATGACCGGCGCCAACGTCATGATCCTGGCCGACAATTCGGGATCGATGAACGCGGGTGTGTATCACCTCGATTACGACCCCGACGTGGTCTATTCGGGGAATTTCACCGCGGGGTACACGTACTTCGTGAGCAAATCCAAGACGTATACCCCCTCCTCCTTCAACCTTTACTGGCCCACCAGCCCCGGCATCTATCTGGTGTCTTCGGACAACGGTGAAGACGGGCGCTACGACGGAAACTACCTGAACTGGATGTTCTTCCACACGACCGCCGCCCAGCAGGCCTCGATACCCCCCATCACCCGTATTCAGGTGCTGAAGGTCGTGCTCAAGGACATCATCACGCGCTCGCAGCGGCTCAATTTCGGGCTGACGGTCTTCCAGTACGACCACGGCGGCAGCATCATCGGCAAATGCGGGGTGACCGAGGCCTCCCTGCAGGCCCAGATCGACGGCATTACGGCCAACACATGGACGCCGCTGGGCGAGTCGATGGAGACGATTCTGGACTACTTCTCCTACGACGGCCCGGACGCCGTGATCCAGTCGCCGTGCCAGTACAACTTCGTGCTCGTGGTCACCGACGGCGAGCCCACCATGGATCTCGACGTCAGCCCCTACCTGTGGGACGCCGACCATGACGGAAACGACCCGGGCAACTGCACCAGCATCGGGTCCGGTCTCAGCGACTATTACGACTGCAGCGATCACTTCGACGACATCGCCTATTACATGTTCCACGAAGACCTGCGGCCGGATCTGGACGGCCAGCAGAACGTCATCACCTATGTGGTGGGGTTCCACGAAAACATCAGCCTGTTGCCCGAGGCGGCCAAGAACGGCGACGGCCTGTTCTTCGAGGCCGAAAACGCCGTGGATCTGTATTTGAGCATGGAATACGCGATTCAGGATATCCTGCGGCGTATTTCCGCCGGGTCGGCCGTGGCGGTGGTTTCCACCGAGCGCGGCACCGACGATCGCCTGTACCGGGGCAAGTTCATGCCCCTGGACTGGGTGGGCTATCTCGAGAGCTATGATCTTCCCTACGCCACCGGCGACCAGGCCGTCTGGGAAGCGGGCGAACTGCTCCGTGCGCGCCCCGCCGGCGACCGGGACATTTTCACCGCCATCGGTTCCACCAAGGTTGATTTCGTTACCAACCAGGCGGGGACCCTCCAGCCGTACATGAACGTCGCGAGCGCGTCCGAGGCCGACACCCTGATCAGCTGGGCCCAGGGCACCGAGTTCCGTGGCGCGAAACGGTTCCGCAATTACTGGAAGCTGGGGGACATCGTGCATGCCACGCCGGTTGTGGTGGGCGCGCCCTCGGATTTCGTGCTCGAGGAGAGCTATCAAAAATTCTACGAAGACAACAAGGCGCGCCAGCGGGTGGTCTATGTGGGGGCCAACGACGGCATGATGCACGCCTTCGACGCTGAATCCGGCAAGGAAGAATGGGCGTTCGTGCCCCAGTTCGCCTTGCCCGATTTCGTCACCATGGCCGATACCAGTTATTGCCACGTCTACACCTGTGACCAGACCGCGACCGTCAAAGACGTCGAGCTGGGCGGCGTCTGGCACACCATCATGGTTGCGGGGGGTCGCGAAGGCGGCTCCGGCCTGTTCGCCCTGGACATCACCGAACCGGCCAACCCCAAGGTGATGTGGCAGGTGGATCTGCCCAACGCGAAATCGTACAACTCGGAGGTCAAGATCACATCCATCGACGGCAACCCGGTCGCGATCGTGGGTTCCGGTCTGGATGAGGCGACCGGCGAGGCCTGGGTCTACGGCTACGATGTGGAATCCGGCAACCTGCTGGGATCCTTGTTGTTGAGCAGCAGTGCCAGGGTCCGCAACAAGACCACCACGCCGGCGGTTCTGGATCGGGACATGGACGGAAACGCGGACGTGATCTACGTGGCCGATCTGCTGGGTTCACTGTGGCGTCTGGAGGTGTCGGGCTACACCAACCCGAACAACTGGGGCGTGACCGAGCTCTACACCAAAGCCAACGAGATCACCTCCACCCCCACGATCGCCTACGGCGAAAACGGGGAGACCTACGTTTACTTCGGCACCGGGGCCTACCTGACCGAAGCCGACATGACGGACCTGACGCCGCAGAGGTTCTACTGCGTCATCGACCGGGGCGACGGCTCCACCTACAACTACAAGAGCCTGGAAGACCAGACCTCGACCATCCACGACGTGAACAATTCGTCCGGGTGGTATATCGACCTGTGGAACGAGACCGGCGAGCGGGTTACCGAAACCGCGGTCGTGGTGGCCGAGACCGTCATCTTCACCTCCTACGCACCCACGCAGGCGGCTTGCGTGGGCGGCGGCTCGTCTTATCTGTACCAGATGGACTACCGGGACGGCAGCAAGGCCAAGAACAACCCCAGCGACAACCTGGATGATCGATCCGTGTCCCTGGGCGACGGCGTGGCCTCCTATCCGGTGGTCGACCTGTCCTCGGGCACGGTTGTGGTGCAGTCCAGTGACGCCGAGATCCACATCAACGACATCCAGGCGCCGATCACCCGCATGACGGTCCGGTCCTGGCAGGAGAGTTACGACAACGTGGTGATGCCCGCCGCCCAAGGCGGAGCGATCCAGTAGCGGCCTGACGCTGATCGGGAGTCCGGCTCCCTTGGAGGTAGAACATGATTCACAACAATCACAACCACAACCGGCGTTCGCTGCTGCTGGTTCTGTTGGCGGTCACGATTCTGCTGGCCGGAACGGCTTCGGCCGGATGGTTCGGCAAGAAGAAGGACGACGGGGCCAAGATGCCCAGCACCAAGCGCTATCACGTGACGGCCCGGCAGAGCTATGTCCGCGGAGAACTGCAACAGGGTTCCCTGGGACAGTGGATCCTGGGTCAGCGCAGCCTGCAACTGTCCCCGAAGTGCCTGGTCCTGGCCGAAGACGGCACACCCGGCCACCTGGTCTCGGGGGCGACGGTCATCGTCTCGGGAACGGTGATCGGAGATATGGTCATCGCAACCCAGGTCAGGCAGACTGCTCCCGATTGGAAAACGCCACCCAACCTGAACCAGGAAGGCCGGCGGATCGCGAGTGATTCCGATCCCGACGTGGGCCTGCTCGAGGATGCCCCGAAGTAACGGGCGCGAAATCATCCCCACACAGCCCGGGCCCCTGGTCCGGGCTGTTTATTGGGGTGTCGGTTCCCGAAAATCGAGCACGAGATGTGCGCCGGCAGCGGATTGACGATTCAGAAAGGCGCGGGTGTCCCGCAACATGAGGTCAAGATCCAGGCCCAGGATCGCAGGCCCGGAGTGGGCGAGATGCCTGAGGGAATGGGCGAACAGCCTGCCGGCGCTCAGGGGGTGCCGGGTGGTCATCTTCAGATGGGCCGCGGCGCACTGGATCACCGCCTGCAGGGCGTGCCCCGCCGGCGACCGGCGGCCGGCGGCAAGCCAAAGGCCCTCGAGGACTTCGTGGCATTCCCACCAATATCCTTGGTTGAACAGATCGATTCCGTACAGATAATCCTCGCAGTCGCGCCAATCGGTGCGGTTGAGGTCGGGGAGGTCCGTGGCCCCGGCGCCCCCATAGGAGTGGCCGGAGGGGTGGCGCGTGGGGTGCGGGGTGGTCCCCGGGAAATGGCGATAGTCCGGCAGGGGGCGGCTCGTGTATCGTGGCGGCGTATCCATAAAGGCATGCTAACGGGGAAGGAGTCGCGCCGCCATGGCGAATGCGGGCATCTGTGGGCATCGGGGCGTGGCGGCCCGGGCGCCGGAAAACACCCTGGCGGGAATCGCTCTGGCCCGGCGGCTGGGACTGGGCATGGTGGAGGTCGACCTGCGGCTGACCGCCGACGGCCGGGTGGTCCTGCATCACGATTCCCATCTCGGCCGCACGGTCAAGGGCCGGGGCCGGATCGGGGACCTGCAGTACGAGGTCCTGCGCAGCATCGACGCCGGCAGTTGGTTTGGTCCCGGGTTCGCGGACCAGCGGGTGCCGACCCTGGAGGAATTGTTCGCCGCCTCCGGTCCCGACTTGGCCTGGAATCTGGAGTTGAAGGTCGACCCTGAAGATGGCCCCGCGCGGCGAAGCCTGCTGGTCCGGACCGTCCACGACCTCGTGGCTGAAGCCGGGGTCGGAACCCGCGCCCTGTTGACGTCTTTCGACCACGGACTGATCCGGGAGATCGCGACCCAGCCCGCCGCACTCCCCTGCGGATTCATTTGCGGGGATCGGCCGCCGTCGGAAGAAGACTGGGCGGCCCCGGTGCATGTATTCAGTATGCGGTATTCACTCGTCACCCGGGAACTGGTGAGGCGGGCCCATCGATCGCAGCGGACAGTCCACGCCTGGACCGTCAACGATCCGAGCCGTTTCGGCGCCATGCAGGGATTCGGGGTGGATGTGGTGATCAGCGACGACCCGACCGTGCTCGCGCCTATTCCGTGACCCTGACCACCACCACGGTGATGTTGTCCCGGGCGTCCCCGGTCAGGGCGGCCTGAACCAGGGCCTCGGCGGATTCCTGGGCCGTCCCCGAGCCCAGGATGGAGAGGATCTGCTGGTCGGATACCGCTTCGGTCAAACCGTCGGAGCACAAGAGGAAGCGGTCCTCGGGCTGGATGGGCCCGCTGGCCGAGGCGGTGTCCACGGTGGGCTTGAACATCCCTCCACCCAGGCAACTGGTCACGATGTGGGGTGAGACCCCTCCGGGATCCCGGCCGGAACGCAGCATCTCGTTGACCATGGTGTGATCGTTGGTGAGTTGCTCGAGGACGTTGTCGCGCCAGCGGTAAAGTCGGCTGTCGCCGGCGTGGAACCACATGGGGGGTTCTCCGGGCGGAAGCCAGAGGCCCACCATGGTGGCGCCCATCTTCAGGGCATGCCCGGAGTCGGCGCCGCCCACCAGGTTGTCATGGATGCCGCTGAGGATGTGGGTGAAATCCGCGTGTTCGGATGCCTGGTCGGGCAGGAGGTTGTTGCTGCGGGCCTCGTCGAGCAACTCCAGCGCGCGCCGGCTGGCGATTTCACCGTCCGGGTGTCCGCCCATGCCGTCGGCCACGGCGACCAGGAGGGGTTGGTCGTCCGCAACGGAGACCTCGAAGCGATCCTCGCGCCCCAGATTCCCGGCGGCCAGGTACATGTCTTCGTTTTGGGTTCGGACCGGCCCGGTGTCGCTGAGTGCGTAGATTTCTCTGAGCATGAGTCGCATCTTCCGATGGGTTGCGGATGTCTTATAGGGTTATTATCACGCCGTCGGGCCGATCCGGCCACGGGAAACCACAACCGACACGGAGACGAAGTGACGCCACAACGCAAAGCCACCTTGCTGGGCCTGGCTGCGGTGATGGCATGGTCCACCGTGGCCACGGCCTTCAAGCTCGCTTTGCGCCATCTGGACCCCTATCAGCTGCTGTTTCTGGCCAACGTATTTTCCCTCGGGGCGCTGGCCCTGGTCCTGACGGTGGGGCGCAAATGGCCCACGATCGCGCGCGCCGGCCGGGCGCGAGTGCTGCGCGCGGCCTCTCTGGGCCTGCTCAACCCCGTCCTGTATTACCTGATCCTGTTTCGGGCCTACGACCGGCTTCCCGCCCAGGTGGCCCAACCCCTGAACTACACGTGGGCCCTCATGTTGGCGTACCTGTCGGTGCCCCTGCTGGGCCACCGGCTGCGGCGCCGGGACCTGTTGGCCGGATTGATATGCTACGGCGGCGCGGTGGTCATCGCCACCGGAGGAAACGTCACGGGGTTCTCGGTGGCCGATCCCCTGGGTGTGACCCTGGCCCTGGCCAGCACCGTGATCTGGGCCCTGTACTGGATTGCGGGGCGACGAAGCGACATGGATCCGGTGGCCGGACTCTTTCTGGGATTCGCGGCGGGGCTGCCCTTCACCGCCGTGGCGGTGGCACTGCGGTCGCACTTCAGCTTTCCGGCGCTGGGGATCTGGGCCGGGTTGTACGTGGGCTGTTTCGAAATGGGCTTCACCTTCGTGCTGTGGCTCATGGCCATGCGCCTGACCACATCCACCGCCCGCATCGCCAACCTGATTTTTCTTTCGCCGTTCCTGTCGCTGGTGTTCATCCGCTTCATCCTGGGCGAGGCGATCCGCCCGGCCACGCCGCTGGGTCTGGTCCTGATCGTGGGGGGGTTGTGGTTGCAGAGTCGGGATCGATCTTCGTAGTTTGAAGGGACCATGAGAAACAAAACCGCAATCCGAGTAATCCTGATGGTGGCGGCCCTGCTGACCGGAGCGTGCAGCGCCCTGCAGGCCGCTGCCGGCCAGGGCGAGGGCCGCAGGGAGGATGCCGTGGATACCGTCCGCGCAAGGGAAATCGCCTTCGCCCAGACCATGGCCGATCGCGATCTGGAGGCGTTTGCCGGCTTCATATCGCCCGAAGCGGTGTTCTTCGGGTCCGAAGTTCCCCTGCGGGGCCGCGAGGCCATCGTGGCGGCCTGGAAGAAATTCTTCGTCGCGGAGCAGGCGCCGTTTTCGTGGCATCCCGATACGGTGGAAGTGCTGGCTTCTGGGCATTTGGCCCTGACCTCAGGTCCGGTGTTCGACCGGGACGGGAAAGATGTCGGGCGCTTCAACACCATCTGGCGCCTGGATCCGGGCGGCCGTTGGCGGGTCGTCTTCGACAAGGGAAGCTGAATTACCCTTTATCGGTATATGGATTTGAGGGCTCCCCAGCTCTGGGCTTTGTCCGGCACGCTGAGGTCGTCCAGGGTCACGGTCACACTGCTGCGGTTGTCCCCGCACCCACCGCCATCCTTGATGAAAAACCGAACCTCGCCCGGGGCTGCCAGATCAAAGGTGAAGATCATTCCCGCGGTTTCAGCTGCGGCCAGGACCCGGGTGGCCTGGAATCCGGTCCCCGCGCCCAAGTGGTATTCCATGCTCGAGGCCACGTCCACGACCTTCACACAGGAAATCCAGGCTTGTCCCCTATTTTCACCTGTTTCTATGTCAACGCAGTACGATCCTTTAAGTTTTTCCACAGAGATGCTATAATTTACCCAACCCTCATCCCTGGATTTGCAGAAAGGTCTTTTTCCATGCGCACGATATGGATCGCTCTCGCCCTGTGCCTGGTTGTCGCTTTGCCCGCCTTGGCCGACCTTGCCCCCATTCAAATGGATGGGTATTTCGACGACTGGACCGCCCTGGCCTCGGCCTACACCGACGGCAGCGGGGATAACGGTTCATCCGGCATCGATTTCCAGAACATCTGGGTCGCCAACGACCAGGACAACCTGTACCTGCGATTCGAGACCACGGCCGACGTCCAACCGGACGAGCAACAGGACATGCGCCTGTACCTGGACACCGACATGAATGCCGGCACGGGCCTTTCCTACGGAGGCATCGGCGCCGACCTGGTTTGGGAGTTCGGGAACCGGACCGGCACCTTCTACACCGGGGGCAACTCCACGGTGTACCACGACAACATCGGCCTGCAGATGGGGCCCACCACCAGCAACACCGAGTTCGAGGTGGCCCTGACCCGTAATGCCGTGCCGGCCAACGGCCAGGCCCTGTTCAGCGGCGGCTCCGTGCGCTTCATCCTGCGCGATGCGGCCGGCGGTGGGGACCTTTGTCCCGACAGCGGGAGTATCTCCTACTCCTTCGTCGCGGGTACCCTGCCGGTGGCGACGATCCCCCTGGGGCGGGATGATCCGGCCCACATCCGGTTGACCACCTGGAACCTGCAGAGCGACGCCCTGTTCGACGGCGGGGCGGCCGAAGCGGCGCAGGACCGCATGCTCAAGGTCATGGATCCGGACCTGATCGTTGTCTGCGAGGTGTGGAACCACAACGCCACCCAGGTGCGGGATATGATCGAGACCCACCTGCCCAGCGGTCCGGGCGAGGCCTGGTATGCCGTGGGCATCGACGGCGGCAACGTGGTGTGCAGCCGCTTCCCTATCCTGCAGAGATGGGAGATCAACCCGGGTTTCCGCGACACCGGGGTGTTGCTGGATCTGCCCAACCAGCCCAAGGACCTCCTGCTCATCGCCGCCCACTGGCGCTGCTGCACCGCGGACGCCAACAGGCAGGAGGAGGCCGATTCCATCATCGGGTTCCTGCGTGATGCCCGGACCGTCGGCGGCCTGCTGGACCTGCCCGCGGGGACGCCCTTCCTGTTGGCCGGCGACCTGAACCTGGTGGGCTGGCGGCAGCAGCTGCTGACCATCGAATCCGGCGACATCATCAACGAGGGGACCTACGGAGCGGACTCGCCGCCGGACTGGGACGGAGGGCCGTTCACGCCGGTGGTGTCGCGCCACCCGGATGCCCGGGCCGGCTATACCTGGCGCAATGATTTCAGCTCCTACTACCCGGGAATGCTGGACTGGATTCTCTACACCGACAGCGCCCTGGCCCTACACAACAACTACGTGCTGGAAACGCGGACCATGACCGCCACGACCCTGTCCACCTACGGTCTGCAGCAGTACGACACCACCGACGCCAGCGATCACGCCCCGCGGGTGGCCGACTTCACCATTTATGATCCCCTGAGCCCGGTGCCTGATGTTCCGGTGGATCGGGCGGGCGCACGGCTGTTGCCCAACGCCCCCAACCCGTTCAATCCCCAGACCGAGCTGCGCTTCGCCCTGGACCGCGAGGGAGTCGTCACCCTTGAGGTCTTCGACGCGCGCGGCCGCAGGATCAGCGAATTCCGCCCCACCGCTTTCGGCGCGGGCAGTCACGCGGTGACCTGGAACGGGACCGACGCGTCCGGACGGCCCGCCGCCTCGGGCATCTACCGGGTCCGGATGACCGCCCGTATGGGTGAGCGGATCGTGCTCGGCGAGCAGTCCATCACGCTGGTCAAGTAACCGACCGGCCGGGAACGAAAAAAGGGCTCCGGGGATATCCGGAGCCCCTTGGTTTGCCGGAGTCATTTCGAGAACATGAACTTCGTTTCGGGATGTATCTGGTGCCATGTTTTCCACATGCCGCGGAATGATTCCACCGCGGGAAGCTCGACATCCTGAAGCTCTCCCGACACGCAGACCAGGAACTTGCTCAGGCCGCCGTCGAACTTCAGTCCTGGAAACCACAGGCTCCTGGTCTCGAGGTCCTGCAGGACGAAGATCTGTTGCCACGTCCACCCGCTGGCGGCAAAGGTCAGGACGCGTCCGGCGGGGCTTCCATCGTCGAGAAGGCGGCTGTACACGACAGCCGAATCACAAAGCGGTCAGTAGGTGGCGGCAAGATGCTGTTCGCCGACCAGGTCGTCCACCACCTCCCGCGAGTTGAGATTCCGGATCATGTAGGCGCGGGCATCGCCCTGGAAGTTCACGCCGATCACGTCGGCGATGCTGTTTTCGTCCGGGTAGCCGACAGATCCCGGCTCGAGCATCATGGGGTTGATGATCGGCTTGATGGCCCTGCGGCCGAGCCCGAATTGCCAGTACGCCTGGGCCATGTTGTGTTTGAGGACCGCATTGGTGATGTCGAAATCCTCGCCGGTGACGTCGGTGATGATGATGGGTTCGGGGACACGGGTTGTGGCCTGGGCCGTGACGGGGATTTCGGATCGATTGCCTGCGGTGTCCGCAGCCGTCGTGAAGAAACCGAAAGTACCTTGTTCGGCTGCGGTGAAAGTGACCGGGCCGGGGGGGAAGGCGCCTTGATGGCGCAACTCGCCCCCGTTCGCGGCATACCACAGGTCGATCTCTCCGACCCCGCTCAGATCGTCTTCGGCACTCAACTCCAGGGTGAAGGTCAAGCTGGTCTGGTCCGCATCGAGGGAGGCGATGCAGGTGACCGGGGGCCGGGCGTCCTGCGTGGAGACCCGGGTGTCGGACCAGAGGCCGGTGTTACCGGCAACGTCGACGACCCGGACGCGGTAGTAGTAGGTGGCACCGTGTTCCAGATTCGAAAACGTGTACCGGGTGCCGGTGATCCGGTCAGATTCCCCCGTGATGACGGAAAAATCCGGAGCGGTGGATTGCTGGACCTGATAGCCGTCCGAGCCTGCGTCGACCCATTCGACCTCGTTGG
This sequence comes from bacterium CG_4_9_14_3_um_filter_65_15, assembly GCA_002790835.1. GTDB lineage: Bacteria > Krumholzibacteriota > Krumholzibacteriia > LZORAL124-64-63 > LZORAL124-64-63 > JAHJTW01. Next base: position 48,810 of record PFVX01000032.1, read on the forward strand.
TCGTCCCTGCGGTGAATTCGGGTTCCGCCATGATTTCCGGAGTGGCCAAGAGGGGCGGTTCGGTGGGTTTGCCGCCGGTATCCCCGCTCGAACAGCCGTCGAGCATCGGGATGCCGGCCAGGGCGGCAAGACAGATCAAGGTCGGGAATTTCATGATGCTCCTTTGCGGTGCTGGGAGGCGGGGCCTTCCAGTCGAGCATATGAACCCCGCCCGATGTCGGCAACAGTCCCGCCTGTGTCAAAACGGAACAACGGCGACACGGGGCGGGACGGTTTTGCGGGACAGTATGAGACATGCTGATGGGGGTGCCTGCCGTGAATAAACCCACAACCCGAACAGATTCACACAGTTAGACCCCGGGACACTTTCCCGGCACCGGACTTGCTCCTATCCCAGTGTCGACACCTCCCAGTTCCGGCCGTTTGAGCGAGGGGCCGGATCCCCGGGGGCGACGCCGGCAGGGCGAACACGGCGCCGTCCCCTCCCAAACCGGGCTGTTCCTTCGGGCGACGGAACAGCCCGGATCTTTTTTTCTTCCACCTTCTGGAATCCGTTGCGCGTCCTTGCGTTCAGGGGCGGCAATGACCAAGTTTTCGGTAGGTAAAGGCCGCAATCCCGGCGGTTTTCCCCCGATTTCAGGGCCCTTGGCGGGTCCGCAAGGAGGACGGGATGAATATCACAATCACGAAAAATCCCAATCCCGCCACCCCGCCGACCGAAAACTTCGGCTTCGGCTCCACCTTCACGCCGCACATGTTCCGCATGGACTACAGCGACGGGCAATGGAAGGACCCCCGCATCGTCCCCTATGGGCCGTTCAGCCTGGACCCGGCCTCCAAGGTTCTGCACTACGGCCAGGAGATCTTCGAGGGGATGAAGGCCTACAGGAACAAGCAGGACGGCTCGGTCCACATGTTCCGCCCCGACCGGAACATCGCCCGCTTCCAGCGTTCGTGCGAGCGGATGTGCATGCCCGTGGTGGACCCCGACATCTTCATGCGGGGACTCAACATGCTCATCGACCTGGATCGTGCGTGGGCGCCCGAGAGCCCCAACGCCCTGTACATCCGGCCCACGATGATCGCCACTCAGGTGGGGTTGGGCGTCAAGGCCAGCACCGACTACATCTTCTTCATCATCATCGGCCCGGTGGGCTCGTACTTCGCCCACGGCATCAACCCGTTGCGCCTGAAGGTCGAGGAGAAGTACGTGCGTTCGGCCCACGGGGGAACCGGTTCGGCCAAGACCGGCGGCAATTATTCCGCCTCCCTGCTGCCCATCAAGCAGGCGCAGGACGCGGGCTACGACAACATCATCTGGCTGGACGCCAAGACCAACTCCTTTGTCGAGGAGATGGGCGCCATGAACATCATGTTCGTGTACGAGGACAAGGTGATCACGGCTCCGGCCGGGGACACGATCCTGCACGGGGTAACGCGCGAATCCATCGGAACCCTGCTGGGTGATTTCGGCTTGAACTGGGTGGAGGAGCATCCGCCGATCGCGCAGGTGATGGAGGACGCCCACAGCGGCAAGCTCAAGGAAGTCTTTGCCTGCGGAACCGCGGCGGTGGTCACACCCGTGGGGACGATCCACTTCCAGGGCGCCGACCATACCATCGGCGACGGCAACGAGGGTCCGCTGACCAACAAGCTGCGCGTGGCCCTGACCGGAATTCACTCCGGTGGCAGCGAACGGCACCCCGAGTGGGTGTTCAAGGTGCCGGAGCAGGGATAGCGCGGAATAAGGCAACGACGAACGACCGCCCGCAGAATCACTCCGGTTCTGCGGGCGGTCTGTTTTTCCGGGGTCCCGTCAAGGCCCTGTGACCCAGTCCGAGGCCGAGGAGAATGAGGACCGCGGCCAGCAGGTTCACCCCCGTTCCCCTATCTCCGGGGTGCCCGAAGAAGACATAGCCGTTGACCGCGCCGTCGAGAACGAAGGCGACCACCAGGCCGATGCCCAGGAACCAGGCGCGCCGGCTGCGGCGGAGGATGCCCACGGCCGCGACGACCAAGGCACCCCCCAGAGCGACCAGGACGGCGGCCAGGACGGTGACCGCGGCCTCCGGGGCCTGGATGTTCGGATCGGCGGCAGAGCCCCGGACCAAAAGAACCAGCCCCCCGATTCCCCGCGCAAGACCCAGCAGGATCATCAGGACTGCGCCCGCGATCAGGGGGATGCGTCTGCTCATGGAGTCGCCTCCCTGGTCGGTTGGTCCGGGATCCCTGTTCGATTTGGGGACGGCGAAGCCCGCGCACCCGGTCTCGATCCTCGGGGTGTCGAGTTGCCGGCCCCGCTTCCAGGACGATTCCGTATTCGGTGAACCGGGTCGTGCCGAACTCCACCCCATCGAGCCCGGGGCGATAGACCTGCGGGTCCTACGGATCGATATCCACGACCACATGATCGCGCCCGATTTCCCGGACGAAGATCCGTAGGCCCGCGTAGTCGCCGCCGATACCCATGCGCTCCCGGTAGCCGTCGAGGGGGAAGAAATCCACTTCACCGGCGGCCTGTTCCGTCACGGAAACAGGAAAATCCCCTTCGAACATGAGGCGCGCCTCGGGCCAGTCGTAGCGGTAGAGGATCCCGTAGACACGGAGCGAGAAGTCCGGCGGGGCGATGGTGTCGCCCGGGCGGACGGCGAAGCGGCCGAACCGAGCGGGCCCGGGTTCGGTGAGGACGGGCCGCGGGCACCGTGAACCGCCGCCGATGAGCAGGGCTCCCAGAATCAGGACCAAGACTCCCGAAACCAAGATTCCCGAAACCAAGGCTCCGAGGATGCGGAAAAGGCGCATGGTATACCTCGCCGGGCGAAACGGACGAAAAGCTCAACCCATTGTACCACGACCGGAATCGTGCGAAAGAATCAGTTGATGATGCAGCCTGCGCGCCCGCCAGGCCAGGATTCCGGTTTCCACGGTTCCGCCGAACATCACCAGCAGTGTGCCGAGCAGAGCCCCGTTCAGGCCGGGATTGCGCATGACCGCGAAAAACCCGAGGCCCACCATCAGGACGGTCTTGATCATGCTGGCGGTGGCGACGACCCCGGTGCGGCGGCGGTTCATCAGGAATCCCTGGGTGAGGGAACGCAGGCCCAGGGGAAGGGCTTGGTAGGGGATGAGGATGACGGCCGTGGTCACGTACAGGGCCTTGTCCGGCTCGAGGGCGAAGACGCGCAGCAGCAGGACATCCCGCAACGGGGTCCAGACCCAGATTCCGATCAAAGCCATGAAGAACGCGATGGACGCGGCGCTGAAGCGGGCCACCTTGCGCAGGTCGAAGCGGTCCTTGATCAGGACCAGGGCGGTGTTGTTGAGCGACCACAGCGGCGAGGACATGAGGATCAGCAGCGGGAAGACGAATCCGAATCCGCCCTGCGCGAGATCGGGGTCGGCGGTGCGGCCGACCACCGCGTTGAGCAGGGGGCGCATGGCCGACCAGGTCACGGTGCTGACGATCATGGGCCCCATGAAGGCGAAGAACGATCGCCAGTTCACGCGTTCGGAGCCGCCCTCGTTCACGCCCGCGGCGTCGCGGCGGACCAGACGGAGGGCGAGGAAGCCGGAGAAGATGGTCTCGACCAGGATGGCCACGGTCATGGCCACCCCACCGGCCACCGCCGGCTGAAGCCGGCCGTGCCCCACCGTCACGAAAACGACCGCCGTCAACACGGCCAGCCGCAGCCCCGTCGCCATGCTGATCACCCGGGTGGCGCGGTTGCGCATGATGATTCCCCAGGCCAGCGACCGCAGGGGCAGCAGCAGGGGAAGCGGGGCTTGCACGAGGAGGATTTTGCGCGCCAGGTCGGCGACCGGCGGTGTCGAACCCATCAGCGTCATGATCAACTGATCGCTGCCCGGCCAGAGCCCCAGGCCGAGATCGACGAGGCAGATGACCCCGCCCAGCAGCAGGATCCGCAGGGTCAAGTCCCTGCGCGCGGCGGGGCCGGTGCCCAGGGCGGCGACGGCTTGCTGAAAAGGAAAGAGTGCGGAGTTGAGAAAGACCCCCAGCCCGAATCCCACGGCGTATCCGGCCAGCTGGATGATGGCCCCTTCGCCTCGTCCCAGCGCCGCATTGATGATGGGCTGGGCGAGGGTCATCATCTGGCTTGTCAGCACCAGCGGCCAATAGAAGGAGAAGATCTGCCGATAGCGCAGGGCGGACAAGCTGGCGCTCCCGTCGGGGTTAGGGCCTGTAAAGTAATTACTTGATCATTCAACGATTGCCCTTTGGGAGTATGCTGTAGTTCCAGTCGCCATGGAATTTGTCCGGCTTCAAGTTGATCTCATTCATTTGTGCCGCCGTCGGCTTGACGGCCTTCGGGTACGTTCCGGTGTCCAGCACGCACCGTACCTTGAGTCCCGTCGCCGTTTGAGTGGCGGCGATGTGGTTGACGATGGCCGCATGGGTGAGCAGCGGTTGGCCGCGCCAGTTCTGCGAGATGAACGAGAAGAGGCGGTGCTCTATCTTGTTCCATTTGCTCGTTCCCGGCGGAAGATGGCACACCATTATGGTCAGACCCGTCTGCTGGGCCAGCTTGTGGAGTTCCCATTTCCAGAGGCGGAGGCGGGAACCATTGCTGCCACCACTGTCGGCAGTGATAAGAAGCGACTCGGCCCCCTGGTAATGCTTGCGCCCGAGCTCTCGCCACCAGCGACGGATCGTGGCCACCGCAAAGGCGGCGGTGTCATGGTCCACGCCCACACTCACCCAGCCTTGATTGCGACCAAGGTCGTACACGCCATACGGGATGGCCCGACCCTTGTCGCGCTCCAGGAAGTCATGGACCTTCACGGGCTCTGGTTTACCTCGCGGCCGCCATGTTTGACCGGCATTCTTGAACCGCCCGACCAGCTCCTTCTTCTTGGTGTCCACCGAAATGACCGGCTGCCCACGCTTCATCTGCCGCTTGACGACGGCGTTGATATGCTCGAACTGCGCATTCCGGTCGGGGTGGCTCGCGCCCTCCAACGTCTTCCGATTCGCCTGCAGGCTGTACTCCAAATCATGAAGCAAACCAGCGACCAGCGTATGGCTGACTTCGTACCCCTGCTCGTTCAGCTCCCCGGCCAAATGGCGCGTACTCTTGCTCGTCCACCGCAACGGCGACTCAGGATCTCCGCGCGTTACGGGTTCGACAAGCTCCTCAAGCGCCGCCGCCAGTCCGGGCACCAAGAGGGTCATTCGCTTTCGCCCCGCCCCAGGACGACGCACCCGATTAACGGACAACGGCTTCTTCTGCTCCAGTTCTTCCAGGCCACGAGCTATCGTATTGCGCGCAAGGCCAGTCGCTCGGGCGACGACCGCAATGCCGCCTCGCCCCAGTGCCCGCGCCTCGGTGCCGGCCCACAAACGACGGTGACGCTCGTCCATCGAGGGTAACAGAGCGCGGTACTTTGCGCGGATCTCCCTTTCGGCGTTCATGGCCCCACGGTCCCAGACGGCGGGCCAATAGTCAAGTTATATCTTTACGGGGCCTTAGGGGCATCGGACACGAATCAGAAGAATGTAAACCAATCCCCGGTTCGGCGCGACGGCCTGATCGCCGGCGAGGATGTCGCCGGGGCGTATCTCACGGTATCAGCCGGCCTCGGGTGCCGCGCTCCGCACACACCGCACGAAGTTGAGGATGCGGATCACATCGCCCTGCGGGCCGTGTCCGAGGGGCCAATCCGCGGGGTCGCCGTCCTTGGGGTCGCTGCGCTGGCAGCCTGCGCCGTGAACGTCCCAGCAGTTGAAGAGACCGGATCCGGGCGGCGCTTCCATCCAGCCGAAGCCGGTCCCGAAGGCCACATAGACGCCGCTGCTGCCGCCGGGTGATTGACGTGGCTGGTGCCGGTGTGATTGACGTGGCTGGTGCCGGTGTGATTGACGTGGCTGGTGCCGGTGCCGTCGCCGTTGTCCACGAAATCGTTCACCCCGTAGCCGTCTCCCGCGCGCACGAACAGGACGAAGAAGGTCTTGCCGCTTTTGCTCATGGGGTCGACGACGGGATAACCCTTGATGCGTCCATCGGCAAAATTCACGCCGAATACGGTTTCATCCCCGCCCATGGTCGTGCCCACGTACAACGTGCTGGTGAGATACTGGGAGTCGATGATCCGCTCACCGCTAGCGGGATTCCCGTATCGGAAGGCGAAAACCGGGTCGATGAACGGCGTCAGCGTGAATGTGTCGTCCCCGATCAGACCGCTGGGGTCTGTGCCGGTGAACTGGATCAAGGAGTACAGTTCCTTGATGGTGGGGATGCGCCAGTCCGAATATCCGGCCAGATCGAGAGTCGCCACGGCCGCCTGGGCCTGGCCGGTGTCGACGACTTCGAAGCTTCCGTTCCCTTCGACGGTTCCGGTATCGGGCCGAGTGCCGTTGCCGGAGCACCCCGAGCCAAAAGCGGTCACCAGGACGAGGGTCAGCAAGATGGAAATCGTGGGTTTGCCGGTCATGGTATTAGGCTGTGTAAACAAATAAAGGTTGCATATAGACCCTAATGTTCGTATGCTGCAGTGCATGAGAACACCTTCCGAACTTCAAGCGAGGC
>PFVX01000001.1:0-18470 GCA_002790835.1 bacterium CG_4_9_14_3_um_filter_65_15
AAATGGCCGTGCACGGCTCGGCGCCATGGCGCCTGCCAGACGGCCGTCTCGCCAGAAATCAGCTTTTTGGGACAGGCTCTATATTACCTGCAAAAAAATGCTCAAGCCCCTTCCTCCGGGTCCGATAACCCTGCCGTGCCGAGCAAGTGGTTTGGGGAAAGGACTCCCCAGATACCGGCTTGTCGGACAGGCCAAAACGGTCCCACCCCGGGCCACGTGACAACCCGAAGTGTTTTCAAGGAGGAAAACCATGGGCATCAGGATCAATACCAACATCAGTTCCATCAACACCCAGCGCCACCTGCTGAACTCCACCAATATGTTCGCCAAGAGCATGGAGAAGCTCAGCTCGGGTCTGCGCATCAACCGCGCCGGCGACGACGCCGCCGGCCTGGCCATCAGCGAAGGCTTGAAGTCCGACCTGCGCGCCCTCGGCCAGGCATCCCGTAACGCCGCCGACGGCATCTCCCTGGTCCAGGTCGGCGAGGGTAGCCTCGACGAGGTTTCCAACATCCTGTTGCGGATGAAGGAACTGGCCGAGCAGTCCCTCAACGGCACCCTGAGCAACACCGAGCGGACCTATCTGAACTCGGAGTTCGGCAACCTCAAGAGCGAGATCAATCGCATCAGCGACTCCACCGAGTTCAACGGCGTCAAGCTGCTGGACGGCACCGGCGGTTCCGTGGGCATCCAGGTGGGCATCGGGACGGCTGCGGCCGACCAGGTCTCCATCAGCCTGTCCTCAGACCTGGACTCAGCGGGCATCGGGGTCAGCGGAACGATCGACACGTCAGCCAACGCCACGACGGCAATGGGCCAAATCGACACCGCCATCTCAACGGTGACCAGCAACCGTTCCACCTTCGGTGCGATCCAGAATCGTCTGGAAAGTTCGATTCGAAACATCAACCTGCAGGTCGAGAACCTCGCGGCCGCCAACAGCCGCATCCGCGACGTGGATGTGGCCAAGGAGACCTCCACCTTGACCAGCTATCAGATCCTCCAGCAGGCCGGCGTGTCCATGCTCGCCCAGGCCAAGCAGTCCCAGGGTCTGGCCCTGGCCTTGTTCCAGTAAGCCCTACCGGCAGGCACGGCGGGCGGAGGTCTTTGACCTCCGCCCGCATTTATTTCCTCAAGGTTATTTTTCTTTTGCCGATATTTTTTGATGTCCCGAAGGGTTCACCCCTTCACCGCCAAGCCAGGATGGCTACCAGGCGGCATCGAAATGCCATTCATTTCAAGGAGGAATGAAATGGGAATCCGCATCAACACCAACATCAGTTCCATCAACACCCAGCGCCACCTGCTGAACTCAACCAACATGTTCGCCAAGAGCATGGAGAAGCTCAGCTCGGGTCTGCGCATCAACCGCGCCGGCGATGACGCCGCCGGCCTGGCCATCAGTGAAGGCCTCAAATCCGACCTGCGTGCCCTTGATCAGGCATCCCGCAATGCCGCCGACGGCATTTCCCTCGTGCAGATCGGTGAAGGCAGCCTCGACGAGGTCTCCAACATCCTGTTGCGGATGAAGGAACTGGCCGAGCAGTCCCTCAACGGCACCCTGAGCAATACCGAACGTGGCTACCTGAATTCCGAATTCGGAAACCTCAAGAGCGAAATCAACCGCATCAGCGATTCCACCGAGTTCAACGGCGTCAAGCTGCTGGACGGCACCGGCGGTTCGGTGGGAATCCAGGTGGGAATCGGCACCGCTGCCTCCGATTCGGTCAGCATCGACCTGTCCACCGACCTCGACGCCACCGGCATCGGCGTCAGCGGAACCGTCGATACCTCTTCCAACGCCACCACGGCCATGGGGCAGATCGATGCCGCCATCGCCACGGTGACCAGCAACCGGTCGACCTTCGGCGCCATCCAGAATCGTCTGGAGAGTTCCATCCGGAACATCAACCTCCAGTCCGAGAACCTGGCAGCAGCCAACAGCCGCATCCGGGACGTGGACGTGGCCAAGGAAACCTCGTCCTTGACCAGCTACCAGATTCTGCAACAGGCCGGTGTTTCCATGCTGGCCCAGGCCAAATCGGTCTCGGGCTTGGCTCTGGCCCTGTTCCAGTAATCTTTGGCATTCGGCGGGGATCCTGCGGGATCCCCGCATCCGACCGGAGGTGGAACCATGTTGGCTATCGACACCATTAACGGAAATGTCAGCCCTCCTCATACGACCTCCCGGCAGGCCAAGCCTGTGGAGACCTCAACAGCTGCTCCGGCACCCAAAGCGGTCCCCACGGACCAGGAAGACATGGCAGCCCTGGCCAAGGAATTGGCCCAGAACCTCGAATCCCTGGGACAGGGACACACCGTGGCCTTCAGGGAGGACGAGGAGACCGGGGCGGACATCGTGGAGATCCGGGATCGCAACGGCGAAGTCCTGAATCAGTTTCCCCCGGAAAAAATCCTCAACCTGCGCAAGGTTTTGGCCGATCTCTCGGGTGTGGTCATCAACCGGATGACCTGACGGAGCGCCGGGGAGTCGAAGGATCGACAATCACCTGACCGCGGGAGCCAAAAATGAGCGCCATTACATTTTCCGGTCTGGCCACCGGCTTGGACACCGCCAGCATCGTATCCCAGCTGGTGGAGATCAAGCGGCAGCCCATCTATCGACTCCAGTCGAATCAGATGGACTACCGCAGCCAGATCAGCGCGCTGGATACCCTGAAGACCAAGTTGCTGGCCCTGCAGACCGCGGCCCAGGAACTGGACTCAGCCAATGAGTTCGCTTCCCTGACCGCCTCGACCAGCTCCAAGTCCCTGCTGACGGCAACGGCCGGCACCAAGGCAGCGGCGGGCTCCTACGACATCGTGGTCCATGCGCTGGCCCAGTCCCAGCGGGACATTTCCCAGGGCTTCGACAGCCTCTCGGACAGCGTGGGTTCGGGGTCGATCTCGTTCACCGTGGACGGCGAGATGACCACCCTGGACCTTACCGGTTACAACAGCCTGGAATCCCTGAAGAACCTGATCAACAACGACGTGGCCGGGGTCAACGCCTCCATCATCAACGACGGCTCCGCGAGCGGTGGCTACAAGCTGATGCTCAGCAGCGACACGGCGGGTTCTTCCGGCGCGTACACCGTGGACATGAGCGGGCTATCGGGCGGTACGACCCCCCTCCTTACCAACCAGCAAACCGCCACGGACGCGTCCTTGACGGTCAACGGGGTGGACGTTGTGGCCACGAGCAACGACCCCACCGACGTGATCAGCGGCCTGACCCTGAATCTCATCGGTGCCGACGAGGCCACCACCGTCCACATCGATGTGACCCGCGACACCGAAGGAATCGCGGACAAGGTCGAGTCGATGGTCGGCGCCTACAACGACCTGTTCAGCTTCATTAAGGAGCAGTCGGGTTCGACCGGGACCCTCCACGGCAACACCACCCTCAGCACGGTGTCCAGCCGGATCGAAAACATGTTCGTCAGCGGACTGTCGGACGGCCTCGGCGACATCACCAACTTCTTCCAGGTCGGGATCACCCGCGGAAGCGACCGGCAACTGGTCTTTTCCCAGGACGATTTCAACACGGCCCTGGCCGACGACTACAGCGGGGTCCGGGACCTCTTCATCGAACGCGAGGGAAACCTCGGCAAAATGTACCTTCTCGACACCGCCATCGAGGACCTGACCGACAGCATCGACGGCGTGTTCAAGATCTCCACGGACTCCTTGAACCGGAAGATCGATTACGCCGACGACACCATCGCCCGCTACGAGCGGAGCGTGGAAACATATCAGAGCACGATGGAAGCGAAGTTCACCGCCATGGAGAGAATGGTGGCCCAGCTCCAGGCCCAAGGGAACTACCTGAGCAGCTTCACGAGCGTATCCTACTGACAAGGCGGCGATCATGTACAACCCACACGGCCTGCAGCAGTACAAGCATGACGACATCTCCTCCATGCCACGGGAGAAGATCGTCGTATTGCTCTATGAACGGCTCATCGAGGATCTGCAGGATTCCATATCCGCGGTCGACTCGGGCGACCGTGTGGGCATGACCAAGGCCCTGAACCACGCCAGCCGCATCGTCAGCGAACTGCGCATGGCCCTGGACCATGAGGTGGGAGGAGAGATCGCCCGCAACCTCGACTCCCTCTACAGTTTCGTGTTCTCGGCCATCCTCGAACAAATCGTGGACCGAAACGCCGCCCATGCCCGCGACAGCATCCAGGTGCTGGCTCCGCTGCTCGAATCCTGGCGCCAGATTCCCGCCGGGACGGCCGACCGTGCCCAGGCCGGGGAAACCGGCACGGAACCTGCTGGCACATCGGAGAAGGAGGCCGCTTCGCCCCACCCCACCGGTCCTGATCCGAGATTTGCGGGGATCGATAATCCCATGGGGTCGCTGTCGGTATCGGCTTGATATGCACCTGGAAAACGCCCTAACCCAAGCCCTCAATCGAACCCGGGAAATCCGGGAAGCCCTGGACCGGGACGACCTGGCCGGGGCTCTTGAGCTGATCCCGGTCCGGGGCGCTGCCATGGAAACCCTCCAGGCCGCCCACCTCGGCGCCACGCACACCGAGCTCGCCGCCTGCCGGGAACTGTTCCAGGAGCTGCATCGCCTCGACGCCGCCCTCCAGGAAGACGCAGGCTCCCGCCTGGAGGAAGCGGCGGGACAACTCCACGCCGTCACCGCAGGCCAAAACTCCCGTCCCGAGAAGCAGCCCTGCCTGACAAGCTGCGTCGACCGCCTCGTCTGACCCGCAGAAGAACACCGGAACGGCAAAGCCCCCTGCAAAGAGGGGGCTTGATTTGGGGTATTCCCAGGGAAACGGGGCTACTTGTCTGCGGAGGGGTCCTTTTCCGGTCGATTCGCCTTGCGCCGGATCGCGTCCATATCCACCTCTTCCGAAGCGGCTGCCTTGAGAGTCGTGCTCTTGATCTCCTCGTAGATTTCAAAGCGATGCACCGGGATGGCTCGCGGGGCGTCGATGCCGATCTGGACCTGGTCACCCCGGATATCCACGATCATGATGGAAATATCATCACCAATCATGATCTTTTCGTTGCGCTTGCGACTGAGTATGAGCACGGGACCTCCCTGTCCTGTCTGGACGCCCGACAGCGCGACCGACGGTGGCTAAACGCTCGCCGGCTCGCAGGCTGCCTTTTCGGCCCCGGCACGGCCGGGTAGCCCCTCTTCGGCCCGGCCCACGGAGGTAGACGAGGCAAAGTCGGGGTTTGCGCCATTTTCCACTTCCACACCGTTAACGGCAAGCCCAAATTTGAAGTAATTGATCTCCTGGCGAAGGCTGAAATCCCCCTCCAGGGTCAACTGCAGGCCGCGCCGCGTACCGGCATCGATCACCAAGGGGGCCAACATGTTGCCGGTCACCTTGTCACCACCCGCATGAACCGTGGTGATGATCATCACCGCCAGGTTCTCCTTGCTGGTGTTGCCGATCCGGGACCGGCTGTCGGCTTTCAGTTCGAAGCCGTAATCTTCCAGGAAGAAGTTGGGATGGGTCACAGGGAATCCGAAATCGCCCCGGTCAAGGGATTGCAGCCACTTCATGGCGTTATCGTCCCCCATGTCCATGATCAGCCAGTTGCGCAGGTGAGGCATGCCCACGAGGCCGTCCGGCAGGATCACGATGTCCTCCAAGTTGTACTCGAGTTCCCCGAAGCGCACTGTCTTGAATTTCGGCATTTTCGGCTCCTTGCTGACGGGCGTTCCCCCGTGTTCATGTTCCTACCGCAGGAACTGGATCAAGTTGTATTGGAACATCTGACTGGTAACGGTCAAACTGGCCTGGTAGCTCATCTGCGCCCTGCTCAAGTCGGCGGCCACCTGGGCCGCATCGGCGTCGTACTCCAGGGACAGGTTGTTGCGCAGACGCTCGTCCCGCTCCAACAGGACCTCGTCGGCCCAATCCAGATCGTTCTGGCGGCCACCGTTGAGGATCAGCTGACGGGAAACCAGGTTCTGCAGGGATTCGAGTTCGGACAGGATGCTGCGCACGCCGTCCTTGTCGCCCATGTCCAGGGCGGATTTCAAATCGTCGAGCATCCCGAACAGGCGGACCGGTGTCCCGCTGCCCTCGATGCCCAGCAGGCTGGCCGTGTTGGTCCCGTCGGCATTGCTGATCTTGAAGACATCAGGCGTCCCGCCCACCACCTGCAGGGTTGAATCCCCGATCTGGAGTTCGATGCCCGGCACCGCGGCCTCGAACAGCGTCTCGATGTCGCCGAGAGTCGTGGCGGTGCTCAGGTCAACCGTGTAGGAAGATCCCTGGTAGTCCACCTGCATCGAACCGAGGGGCAGTTTGCCCGCCATGGAATCGATGTCCGCCAGCAGGGTCGTGGACAGAGCCTGGGCCCGGATGTCCCGGCCCGTGAGGATGCCCCCGTCACTGGTGACGTTGATGCCCAGGGAGGTGGCGGTGTTGGTGTCCCCCATGTCCGTGACGGCCAACGGTCCGGTCCCGATGAACTCGAAGCCCGTGCCGTCGGCGGTGAGCGATGCGGTCACCGCTCCCCCGGTCGCGGTATTGATGGTGTTCAGGACGTCGTCCACGGTCAGCGCGCTGGACAGATCGATTTCCCAGATGTTGCCCAGCCCGTCGGAGAGACTGATCGCGCCGGGTTCCCAGCCTCCACCGAGGTCCAGATCGTCCAGGTTGGTGGTCCCCTTAATGATCGGGGACAGGTCCTGCCGCCCACCCAGAACGGAACTCTGGGTGCCCAGGAAGGTGTTGCCCGGAATGTTGACCGGGACCAGGGAATTGGGTCCGGTCCGGCTCATCATGACCCGTCCGTCGCCCTGGTAGATCACCGTGCCGTTGCTCCGCACGAAGGGCGGCTGGGATGTCTCCATCCCGCCGAAAATGTAGGACCCCTCCACCGAGGAGTTCAGGACATCCAGGAGGCGGTTGACTTCGTTGTCCACCTCCACCGTGGCGGTGCCCATGGTCTGGCCCGTGGCCAGCGCCGAGGATTCCCTCAAGGCAATGACGCGCACGTCTCCCAGGACCTCCATGATGGTCTGCAGAGCGGTATCGGTGGTGTCGGCCATGACTCGGCTGCGGGAAACGTTGTTGCGGTACTGTTCGTTCATGGAGATCAGCTGGTTGTAGCGCTGGATCTTGCTGACCGAGCGAGGGTCATCCGCGTAGCTGTTGACCCTGCGCATGCTGCCGGCTGTCCGTTGGCTCTGCAGAAGGGAGCTCAGGCTCCGGTTCAGGTCGCCCACCAGAAGCGAGGATAGGTAGCTGTCGGTCACCCGCATGCTCATGAATTCATCCCCCGGGCTAGACCATGTTGAGCAGCGTGTCCAGGAGTTGCTGGACGGTGGAAATCACCTTCGCCGCGGCGTTGTAACTGTTCTGGTACCGAACCATGTTGGCGCCCTCTTCGTCCAGACTGACGCCCGTGACGCTGGCCTTGCGGCTCTCCAGGGATGCCACCACGTTGGCCTGATTCTCCACCCTCATCGAGTAGCTTGCCCGCTGGCTGGCGATGTTCGTCAGCAGGGAGCGGTATTCGTCCGTCACGGATTTTGTGCCTGATCCCCCGGAACCCATCTTGGCCAGGTCGGCGATTTCCTGGGCCAGTTCCGCGTCGCCATCCGACCCGCTGCGGCCCATGGCCACCATGTCGGTATTGGAGACGAGGGCGGGATTGACCTCGATGGTATGGATGCTGTCGCCGGTGAAGAAAGGCAATCCGCTGCTGGTTCCGGTGCGACCCTGGGCGTGAAGGTTATTCACCTCGGTGATCAGCTGCTTGGCCACCGCATCCAGGCTTTCGCGCACGTCGTTGATCTGTGTGTCCCGGCTGTCCATCAGGCCTTGGAGCTTGCCTGTCGTCAGGCCCACCTGCTGTTTGTTCCCGTTGGTCACGATGGACAGTTCGTAGCCTCTGTCCGTCTCCACGTAGGTCGACTGGAAATGGGTCACGCTGTCGCGTGCCACCATGGTGCGTCCACCGAGGATGATATCCTTGGATCCGTCCTCCCGCTCGAGAGACGAAACCTCGGCGATCTTGGAGACCTCGGAAATGATGTAGTCCCGCTGGTCCCGCAGGTCGTTGGCGGGCTGTCCGTTGGTTTCGGCGACCATGATCTGCTTGTTCAGGTCCGCGACCTGGTCGAGCAACTGGTTGAAGTTGCTGATCTCGTTCCCGATATCCTTCTCGATGTCGGCTTCCAGGTCGTCCAGCGAGTCGCTGACGGCGTGGAAGTCGTTGACCAGGCTCATGGCGTTGGTCACGACATCCTGCTTCAAGCTGGAATCGATGGGCGGCTGGGCCAGGGCGCCCCAGGCGTTGAAGAAATTGGTCATGGAGTCGCCAAGGTGATCGTTGTCCACCGAGCCGAGAATGTTCTCGATCTCGTACAGGGTGGTGTCGGTGGACGTGAAGGAAGACAACCGGGCATTCTGGGAACGCAGGTTCTGCAAAAGAAACTCGTCCTGCAGGCGACGGATGCCCTGGATCTCCACACCGCGGCCGATGGCCCCGAACGACAGGATATCCGGACGGCGGGGAGCCAGGATCACCGACTGCCGACTGTAACCCGGGGTGTTGGCGTTGGCGATGTTGTGACCGGTCGTGGCCAAACCCGCCTGGGCGGCGAACATGGCCGACAGACTGGTGTCCATGATGGAATTCAGGCCGGACATCGCATTCCTTTCAAGCTTGCTTGACCAGGACCCCGCCGGGTCCTCGATCCGCCCTCAGGGCGTCCTCGCCGTAACATCCGGACGGGTCGTCCAGGACGCAGCGTTTGAAGATCTCACTTTCCTCGCGCACCAGGTCGAGACAGAATTCCGCCAGCGCCCGGTTCAATTCGTTCTGTCGGGCCAGGCGCAGGGCCGTGCCTTTCATGACGACCAGGAGCTGGGCGATGCGCCGGGCGATGGGAGATCTGGTCCCCACCAGGAGATCCTGGATTTCCGGCTGCCCCGCTCCCAGTCCCAGGTTCCCACCCATGTAAGCCAGGAACTTTTCCCGTGCGCTCCGAGCCTGATTGGCCAGGGGGAGATAGCGATTCCATTCCCGCGCGTTGGTTTCCAACCGGTCCACATCTTGCCGCTTCATGTACGAATTCTGCCGCCAGGCCAGGCGCAATAGGCGCCGGTACTGGGACTCCTCGTTTTCCAGCAACTCGGCCAATCGCTGGAGATCGGCCTCATGGGGACTGTTTTGTCGGATTTCAACCTTCATGGCTCTACTCCGTACTGGAACCTCGGGCCTGGGTCTTCCCTGCCTCGATCGCCAAATCCGTGCCATACCCCAGTTCCCGGACCAAACGAGTCACCTTTTCGACATAATTGCGGGTTTCCCCGATGTCGGGGATCCTGCGGCCCGCCTTTTCCACGCGCCCGGGGCCGGCGTTGTAGGCGGCCAGGGCCAGCGGTAGTTCACCGTCGTACCGGTCCAGCAGGCCGGACAGGTACCGCGCACCACCCCGCAGGTTCTCTTCGGGATTGCGCCGATCCACCACCCCCAGCTCCTGGGCCGTGGCCGGCATCAACTGCATGAGTCCCTGGGCGCCGCTGGGAGAAGTCGCCTGGGGATCCCCGCTGGATTCCGCCATGACCACCGCCAGCAGGAGCTCCGGCGCCAGGCCCGACTCACGCGCGGCGGTATGGAATTCGGATTCGTACCGTCGCAGGGTATCGGCCGCGGCCGGATGGTTCGCCTGCGCCTTCGCCTGCAACCGTTTCAAATGGTCCCGCACCAAATCGAGCCGTGAATTCTTCCGGTAAGACTCGACCGCCCTGTCCGTGGTTTGCGCACGGGGAGCCGGCCGCAGGGGGACGTCCCGGCCCGCGGTCGGCACGATGCCTTCCCGGGACTGGGGGGAAAGTTGCTGCACGATCAGGTCGGCGATGCCCAGGCCGCCATTGCTCGTGGCGAGGGCCTTGGCCATCTCCGCGTCCTGCATCTGCTGGTAGAACCTGGTCGGACCCTTGGAGTTGAACATCTCGTGGTCCGGAACGGTCTTGCGCATGGCCTGCATGAGTTGGTTGAGAAAGACCGTCTCGAACTCGCGGGCCGCCTTGACCAGCCCTTCGTGTTCCCGGGCCTTTGCCTGCTGGTCGACTTCCGTGTTCACCGGCGCAGGCGGTCCCTGCACCGGCAGTGACCCACCGGTGAGATTCGGCGACAGCAGGGCGGCTATTTCCATGACGGCACCTACATCAGCACCAGATCCGCCTGCAGCGAACCGGCCTGCTTGAGGGCCTGGAGAATGGCGATGATGTCCCGGGGACTCGCGCCGATCTCGTTGAGGACCGCCACCACGTCGGCGACCGTACTGGTCTCGGGAACCTCCACCACGCGGGCGACCTTGTCGGATACGTTGGTGCTGGTCTGCGGCACAACCACCGTCCGCCCGCTGTTGTTGAAGGCGTTGGGCTGTGAAACGCCATAGTTGGTGTTCACCACCACCTTCAGGGTGCCGTGGGCTACCGCCGCCTCTTTGAGCGTGACGTTCTTACCCACGATGATGGTCCCGGTGCGGGCGTTGAGCACCACACGCGCCACCGCATCGGTGCGGGTGGTGATTTCGCCCATGCGCGCGATGAACCCCACCGGGTCCTCCAGGCCGTCCGGGGTCAGCGTGACCTCAACCCGCTGGGCGTCCTGTGCCTTGGCCACATGGCCGCCCAGTTCCTGGTTGATGGCCGAGGCGACCGAAGCGGCCGTGCTGAAATCGGGATTGTTCAGGAGCCAGGACACCTTGCCGTCGTGCACGAACGACCCCTGGAGGGCGACCTTGACGGTTCCGCCGTTGGGGATGATGCCAGCCTGGGCATGGTTCTTCCGGAAACTGTTGCCTTCCCCGGATTTGATGTTGAAGCCGCCGATGGAGATGTTGCCCTGCCCCAGCACCGACACGGTGCCGTTGGCCGCCCGCAGGGGCGTCATGAGCAGGATCCCGCCCTCCAGGCTTGATGCGTCGTTCACCGAACTGACCGTCAGGTCCAGCCGGGAGCCGACGTTGGCGTTGGGGTCGAGGTTCGCCGTGACCATGACCGACGCCACGTTCTTCGGCTTCAACGCCGAGGCATCGACTGTCACGTCCATTTTCTCCAGCATGGTGGCCAGGGAATTCATGGTCATTTCAGCGTTGGCGCTGTCTCCGGTCCCGTTCAGCCCCACGACGATTCCGTACCCCACCAGGGGTTCAAGGGTCGTCCCATCCAGAATTGCCACATCCTTGATGCGCCCGGAATCCGCCGCCTGCACCCCGGTGGCCGGCGACAGCAGCACGGCCCATACGGCCGCCAGCTTCACCCGTCGCCACATCGTGTTCGTCCTGGACTTGTTCATGCGTTGCTCCTAGAAAAGCCAGTTGATGATCTTGGTGACGACCCCGGGATTGGCGTTGTCGTTGATGATTCCCGAGCCGTTGTAGGCGATCTGGGCGTCGGAAATGTAGGTGCTCATGATCGTGTTGTCGGGGCGGATATCGCGCTGCCGGCACACGCCCGTGATCTCGATCAACTGCTTTTCGCCGTTGATGTTGACCATGCGCGTGCCTGCGATCCGCAGGTCTCCGTTGTGCAGCACTTCGGTGATCCGGGCCGTGATCTCGGCCTCGAGGGATCCGTTGCGCTGGGTATTGCCGTCACCCTTGTACTTGTTCTCCGTCGACACGCCCCAGGGCTTGATGAAGTCCAGGAAGCCCAGTCCCGCACCACCGCTGTGTTCGCTCTTGTTGTCCGCCTTGGTCTTGCTGGTCGCGTTGGCGGTGGCGTTCTCCGTGATGATGATGGTCAGAAGATCGCCCACGTGATGGGCCTTCAGGTTCGTCACCAGCGAGGAGCCGGTGTCGAAATTCACCAGGGGGGTGCCGGCCACGCCGATGCCCGCCCACAACGCCATCAGCGCCGGCAGGGTGAACAGACAGCGGATGAAACATGACTGCTGGGATTTCAAGCTCAGTACCTCCACTCGACAACACCGGGTCCGATGACCCGGGCGTTGATCAGTTTGCCCGTCAATTCGTTGCGCACGGGAATGGTTTGACCGCGGGTCCCGGGCCGACGCGCGTAGGCGCGCACCGACACTTCCACTCCACCCCGCGAGATCCGCAATTCGACGGGATCACCGGCCAGAATGACCGGCGGTTCATTCAGATCCTGCTCCTGCAATTCGCTCCCGGCATCCAGGGTGCGGGAGATGATGAAGCCGCCCACCTCGCGGCGACCGGTCAAGCGTCCGGAGTGCACGGTGGCCAAATCGATCCATTCCCAGGCCAGGTCCCCGTCACGCAGCGGCGCGCCCTTGGCGACGCGAACGGCGGTGCGGGCGGCCATGGCGAAGTGATGCACAACGATCCCCACCGGCAGGGTGTCATTCCCGACGCGGAACCGGACGGTCTGGCGGCCTGGACGCAGGAGGGATCCGCCCTGCAGGACCGGCTGGCAGTTGCTCCGGCATCCCAGATCCCCGCCCTGGTAATTCAATTCCAGCCAGGTGGCCGGTGCCCCGTCTTCTGCGACGGGCAGCCAGGGAAGCAGCGCCTGCTTCATGCCGAGGGAAAGGTCGGCGGCCGACACGACCTGGCCGCCGAAAGTGATGACGACCGATGAAGACCCGCGGAACTTCACTCCGCCGGCGGCCCCCTGCTCCACCAAGCGGCGCAGGATGGTCTGCCGTTCAAGAGTCACGACCGTTCCCGGCTCCGGTGCCGAGAACAGGGGAACCTGACCCGCATGGGCAGGGACCGGTCCGGCTGCCACATCCTGCAGGGTGACCGGCCCGGCGGCCAGTTCCACACTGTCGGGGAGGGTGCAATACCAGGGAGCGGTATACGCCGACGCGACGGCCGACCAGACCATCAGGCCGAGAGCTGCGCTGCTGAATGCCTTCGCCCTCAATTCGTCACCCCTACCGTTTCATCCGGTTGATGATCTGCAGCATGTCGTCGGCCATCGTGATGGTCTTCGAATTCAATTCGTAGGCACGCTGGGCCGAGATCATGTTCACCAATTCATCGACGGTTTCCACGTTGCTCATTTCCAGGAAGCCGGAAGATGTCTCCCCGATGCCGTCGAGACCGGGGTTCCCCAGGATCGGTGCGCCGCTGCCTGGTGACTGCGTGAAGATGTTCCCGCCGCGCGCCGCCAAGCCGGCGGCGTTGGGGAAACGCGCCAGTTCGATCTGACCGATTTCCTGGGGTGTCGCGGAATCGCTGGAGGTCAGGACGCTGACGACTCCGTCGCGGGAAATGCCGATTTCCGTTGCGTCTTCCGGAATCTGGACTGCGGGTTCCAGCAGATAGCCGGTCGAATTGACAATGCTGCCGTCGGCATCGAGCTTGAAGCTTCCGTCACGGGTGTAGGCCGTGCTGCCGTCGGGTAACTTCAACTGGAAGAACCCGTTGCCCTCGATCATGATGTCCAGCGGGTTGTTGGTCGAAACCACCGTGCCCTGGCTGAAATTCTTGTTGGTCGCCACCAGCTTGACGCCGTGTCCCACCTCCACGCGGTTGGGGTTGGCGCGTCCCTGGGAATCCACCTGATCCCCCGGCGCCACCTTTTCATACAACAGATCCTGGAATTCGGCGTGGCTGCGTTTGTAGCCCGTGGTGTTCACGTTGGCCAGGTTGTTGGCGATCGTATCGATATTCATCTGCTGGGCCTTCATGCCCGATGCAGCGGTGCCCATGGCTCGGATCATGGCGTTTCACCCTTCCTTCGTGCGCTACCCGGTAGCCCGGGGCAGGTTATTGACTGCCTTGCTCAACATATCGTCCTCGGTGGTCATGATCTTGGCTTGCACCTCGAACGCCCTCTGGGCCGAAATCATGGCCACAAGCGTGTCGATGGGATTGACATTGCTGTTTTCGAGGTGGGACTGGGCAACGGTGACCTCGGGCTGAGGTACGGCCTGTGCGGCCATATCTTCCGGAGCCCGCAGGAGGCTGGCCCCCTGGTGCTCGAGCCGGTACGGGTCGTCGAAATCGACGATCTTCAACCGGCCGACGACGTGGCCGCCCGAAACGATGGTCCCGTCCGGCTCCAGGCTGAATTGCTCTCCCTCGATGATGAGCGGGCCGCCCTCCCCCATGACCGGAAGGCCGTCGGGGGTGATCAACTGCCGCGATTCGTCGAGGGAAAACGAGCCGTTGCGCGTGTAGCGCTCACCGGATTCGGAGTCCACCACGAAGAAACCCCGCCCCATGAGGGCGAAGTCCGTATCCCGACCCGTTTCTCGGATGGGACCGGGGCGGGTATCCAGGGCCGCGGACATTTCCATCCTGGACGCTGCGGGCATCGCCCCAGCGTTCGCCCCCGGCGTCGGTGCGGCCCCGGCATCCGGGGAATTTGCGCCCGAGGATGAGACTCGGGTCAAGACCTGGCGGAAGCCGGTGGCGTCGGCGTTGGCCAGATTGTTGGCCAGGGCGTCGATTTTCACCTGCAGAACCTGCATGGCCTTATCGGCCGTATTCAAGCTGCGAATCACGGTCATTCCTTTCACCGGCCCCTCACCGGAGGCCTGGTTGTCCGACCGACGTCCGCAATCCCTATGCCGCCATGTGTCGTGTGGCGCCCGCACAGACTCCGGCGACCAGGGCAAATCCTGCCGGGCAAGGACTCGCCGTCCGGCAAGATCCGACCGGGACTACCGGCGTCCTAACCTGTTGTCGGAAAAAATGTTGAAATTGTGATGGATGAAGGTGGCGGTAATTTCCGCCTGAGGGGAAGAATCTTCCCGGAGGGAAACCGGCGCTTCGCTCGGACCTCGAGGAATCCGCATCCCCGGGCCTTCCGAGCCTCTGCCCGGTTCCGGACCAATGGCTGTCCAATTAATTGACGGGGACGGGCTCCGGGGAATTCTCGTCGGCTGAGGCCTCGCCCAGGGCCACCGAGGCCAACGGCAAGGTGAAGGTGAAGACCGACCCGGCGCCCGGCTCGCTGGAAACGGTGACCTGGCCACCGTGGGCCTCGACGAGCTTCTTGACGATGACAACGCCCAGACCCACACCCTTGATCTGCCGTTCGGATTTGCCGCGGGTGTACGGCTGGAAGAGGACCGCCAGCTCCGTCGGGGACATGCCGATGCCGCCGTCGGCAATGCGCACCGAAGCGGCATGGTCATCGGAATTGACGCTGATGCGGATCCACCCCTGTTCGACGTTGTACTTGATGGCGTTGGAGATGAGGTTGCGGAGAATCTGGGTCAGCCGCAAGGGATCGGCATCCACCAGGATATCTCCCGCGAGGTCTTCCAGGGTCACGACTAGGAACTTGGAGGCCGCCATCGGACCGAGGTCCTCCACGACTTCCCGCAACTGGTCGCCCAGATCCAGTGTGGTGCGTTTGAGGTTCACGAATCCCGCATCCATCTTGGACATGTCCAGGAAGTCGTTGAGCAGGGTCGTCATCTCCTTGATCTTGCGGGTGACGTTGCCCAGGAACTCCTGCTGGGTATCGTTGACCTCGCCGGTCTTTCCCGAGGCCATCAGGGCAACGTAGCCCTGGATCACGGACATGGGCGACCGCAGATCGTGGGCGATCATGGAGTGGAAGTCGGCCTTCATCCGTTCATCCTCGACCTCCCGGGTGATGTCCCGGAAAATGAAGGCCATGGCGTGCTCGCCCGGTTCCAGGGCGATGGGTGCAGTGCGCCCACGCAGGTGGATCTCCTGCCCGTCCACCGCGATGCTGAACTGGACGTCTTCCTCGCAACCCTGCATCAACTGCGTGATCACCGCGTCGGGCACCCGGACCGTCTGGAAGATCTCGGTCATCGACTTGAACCGGATGGCGTCCGGAGGCAGGCGGAACAACCGCAGAAAGACCTTCGAGGCGAGCACGAGCCTGTCGTCGTTGGAGCAGATGGCCACCGGTTCATGCAGGTAGCGGAAGATCTGGTTCAGCTTGTCGGATTCCTTCTTCAGCTGGTCCTGCAGATCCTTGATGCGTAGGAAGGCCCGGATCTTGGAATTGAGTTCCCCGCTGGAGACACCCTTGGGAATGAAGTCGTCGGCCCCCATCTCAAGGCCGCGGATCCGTTCACTGGTCTCGCTCTCGGAACTGATCATGAGGATGGGAATGCCGCGCGTCAGTTGGTTCTGGCGCAACGTCCGGCTGACTTCGAAGCCGTCCATGCCCGGCATTTCCTTGTCCAGCAGGATCAAGTCCGGCAGGCGCTCAAGGGCGGTCTTGACCCCAGCCATGCCGTCCTCGGCAGTGAGCACGGAATAGCCCTGCAACTCAAGGGATCGCCGAAAGAACATGCGGGTCGGTGGGGAGTCGTCCACCACCAGGATAGTCCGCGTTTCGGTCTCGCTGCTCACGACACTCCGATCTCCATGCCAGTTCACGCATTGCCTACCCGGGAATATTCGGCCGCCAGGAGGAGAACTTGACCGGAAAACAAAAAAGCCGGCCCCGAAATCGGGCCCGGCGCAGTCGCAGATGCGTGGAAATCAATCGCCGTCCAGCAGGTAGGCAATATGCCGCTCGAGGTTGGTGAGTCCCTCGGGAGAAATGTTGGTGAAAAAGACCGCCGTTTCGTACTGCTCGCAATCGGAGCGCTCGACGTCGGGATCCGTCCTGACCACGATCCCCTCGCACGCCACGGGAGCCCTTGCCGTCCCTTCGCCGGAGGTGCCGGGTACGGTAACGTCAAGTCGCATGGCCAACTTGGTCATGGGCTCCAGAAACTTGTCGGAACGGAAATAGACACCCGAGGAACTGATGTTGATGGTCTCGAGATTGGCCGTTTCCAGGGAGCCGTCACCCTGCGGGATCTGCACCTCGAGATTGAGGTTGGCATCGACCCGACGCGCCCTGCGCTTCTCATCCCAGCCACCGTTCACCCGGACTCCTCCCTGTTCGGACCTGGTGCCAAGAGGATAGACCCCCAACGAGCCGTCGCCGACCATTGGCCGCCGACAGCCCGCTCAGGTTACTTCTTCTTGTGACGATTCTTCCTCAACCGCTTCTTGCGCTTGTGGGTCGCGATCTTCTTGCGCTTACGCTTACGCCCATTCGGCATTACTTCCAGCCTTTCACCAGAGATCAATTCCCGTTACCCGCCGCCGGGTGCGCCCGGTCGGACAATCCTTATCGAACAAGCGCATAAGATAGCCAATGCCAAGGGCAGGGACAACCTGGAAATGAATTCCCCTAATCCCCGTCGTTCAGGCGCGCCTTCAATTCGTTGGAGGCCTTGAAGAAGGGAACCCGTTTGGCCGGAACGGACACCGATTCGCCCGTACGGGGATTCCGGGCCTGACGGGAATTGCGGGACTTCACTTTGAAACTCCCGAACCCGCGCACTTCAACCTTGTCCCCGGCGACCAGAGCCTTGCCGATGTTCTCCATGATCAGGTTGACGACGATCCCGGTGTCCTTCTTGCTGACTCCCGTCTCCTGGGCGATGAGTTCCACCAACTCGGCTTTGGTCATTCCGTCCTCCCACCCCCTCAGGGGTCATACCTTGTTGATTAGAATAATGTTAGCAGAACAAGTAATACCACAGGGATCACGGGGGGCCAAGAAAAAAAATGTCCTCCACCGTGGCCGAGTGACCGCCGACAGAGACCCACAACACGGAGAGCGTAGGTATTTCGACAGGCAAACCCGCACCGGGCAGAGAACATTTTCCCTGCCCATCGCATGAGCCGTGCCATTCTCCGCTCGGGCGGGCCCACTGCTGGCGTGCCTCCGCCCAAATGACCGATCTCGATCCGTTTACGTCGCCAAATGTCACGCGTCGGTGTTGGCGTCGCCCCTCGCGGGACCCCGGGCCACCATGGGCCACCCCGCGAAACTACGTGCAACTCGCACGCCCTGCCGGGAGCGACAAGGCATTCTGCATCCCGACAGCCCCTGAAGGGATCAGTCCCCGGCCACCATCCGGAACACGCGCTTGTGGTCTGCGGTCAGCAGACAATCCCGGCGGCCCATGACCACCTCGGCGGTGGCCACAGCCTTGTCCGTATCGTACACCGCCCCGTCCCAGCCCCAGCTGAACCCCGTCACGGATTTGGGCGGCATTCCGGTACCGAAGATATTGGCGGCGAAACCCAGGCAAGTGCCGGTGTTCAGCAAGGTGCCGATGGCGGTCTTGACATGGTCGGCGGCCAGCAGCCCCACGAAACGCGAACCGGTATCCACGGGCCCAAAGCCAAGATCCACACGAATGGATCCGTAGTTGTTCTTCAAGTCGCTGCAGGTGGTGAGGGCGCCCAGGTTGATCCAGGATCCCAGCACCGCATGGCCGATGAATCCGTCGTGTTGCTTGTTCAGGAAATGCATGGCGACGGTTTCGCCGATCTCGCCGGCCACGCGACATCCGATCCCCAGCGAGGTGCCCCCGTAAAGGCGGGCTCCTGCCTTGACCCGGCATCCCGGGCCCAAGGCGAGCGGCCCTTCCAGGCGGGAGCCGGATTGGATGCGGGTCCATCTGCCCAGCGCCACGGGGCCGTGGCGCACATCCAGGACGACTCCGGGCTCGACGTCCACTCCCTCCCC
>PFVX01000001.1:18488-29161 GCA_002790835.1 bacterium CG_4_9_14_3_um_filter_65_15
TTGGCGTCAGACCGTACGGCCTGCGCGCTGCACTTTGGCCCACCCCCTGCAGCACATCCTTGGCCAACACCGCCTCGGTTGCCGGAACCACTTCCCAGATCGCATTCAGCACCAGGTAGGGAAGATCCTGCCAGCCGGTCCAGGTGCGGACGAAGTCTGCGGCCTTGCCCGCAGAATCCGGATCCGGAATCAGCAGGACGGCGTCACCGACGGCGGCAACTTCCTGCCCGCTTTCGCAAAACGTTCCGGCCGCGAAACCCTCCAGCGGACGCGCGGGATCCTTGCCTGCTTCCTCCGCGGCCAAGGCCCAGCTTTGCCAGGCACTCTGAAGGCGGGTTGTGGATTCACCCGAAAGGGCGGCGGCCACCAGGCGCCCACCCGCAAGCCACACGAATTCGCGACCGTTGGCCGCGGCGCTGCGCAACCCCGCCAGGACAGCGCTGTATGGCCCGAGCCGGCTGGAAACCCACAGGTCCGCAACGCCCGGAAGGGGATCCGACCAGCCGAGGCTCCAGTTTTCCTGGCGAGCCAGGGCTCCGAGGCCGGGGCGCGTCAGGAAGAGGCCCCGTCCCGCCGCCTTTAGGTTGTCGACCCTTTCTCGCAAGGAATACATGCCCACGGGAATGTCCCAGGCCGGAACGCCCCAGGACAGGGGTCGCATCCAGCACCAATGGTCGTCTTCACAAAGCACCCAGCGAATCGACACGATTCCTTGACCTCCCACAATTGGATCCCTTGCCTCGTTGGCATTTTCTCTCATTTCCATTTGAATCGCCAGTCCCATTCGCCTCCCCCTATCTTTTTGACATTCAAGGAGTTTCCCAGGTCTACCCCGTGGGGAAGCGATCGAAACGCCCTGCCCCGCATGAATTCGATTATAGAGGACCACAGGGTCAGACGACTTTGAGGGGTGTCAGGCCTGCCCTCCAGGTTCCGGAATTTCCTATTTTCTTGGACTGCCCCCAGTTAAACGATAACAAATTTTCAGGACCGGGTTGGTCTTATTTAACCTTGAACAGCATAACGAGTTCCGTCCCGGGCCACCCACCAGGTAGCCCTTGACCTCAGCAAATTAGTCAATTTATTAGTTGCTAATAAAGTAACAATCAATGGACCGCGATGATTCGCATTTCACGGGGCCCCGCCCCACAAAAGGCCGCTGCTGCGGCCAGGAGGTCACAACCATGAAACTGTCCCGTTTCGCTTTCCTTCTGTTGGCTGCCTTGCTCGTCGCCATGACCGCCGGCCTCGTGCTGGCGGATGAAGACACCCCCGCCAAAGGCGACGAGGCCAAGGCCAAATTCTCGGAAATGACCGGCAAGGAACTGTACCGGAACTCCTGCAAGGTCTGCCACATGCCCGATTCCGACAACGGAGAGTACACCCCCATGTCCCTGATCATGGACCAGTGGGAGGAGTTCTTCGACGGGGAATTCACCGAGGCCCACAAGGAAGTCGTCCATCCGCAGGACAAGACCAAGAAAGTCACCGACATGTTCGACAAGGACATGCTCAAGAAGATCAAGAAATTCTGCGTGGACCACGCTGCGGACAGCGAAGAACCCATGACTTGCGGTTGAGCATTATCCCAAGCGCCCGGGGCCGCGCATTGGGGCCGGCCCCCAGCCAACGGAAACATCAACAAGGAGCTCACTCATGCGGAAAATCCTGGCCATCCTCCTGGCCGTCACCCTGTTGATCGCCCTGGCCGGTTCGGCCGTGGCGGCCAAGGACAACGACAGTCGCATCCAGGCCCTGGAAAAGCGCCTGCAGAAGCTGGAAATCAAGGCCGCCCACAACAAGATCGATTTCGGCGGGGACTTGCGCATCGAGGCCCACACCATCACCGGCGAAGTGCCCGACTACTACGACGGCATGATACTGCAGAACATCATGGTCAACACCATGTTCTTCCACAGCGCCACCGGCAACCTGCCCATGACCGAGCTGGGGGCGTTCGACTATTCCCAGGTCCAAAACCAGATCATGGACAATTATGGCGACTATCAGTTCTGGGTGAACAACTTCGATTTCAACACCACCTTCCCCGCCGGGATGCAATCCCTGCTCACGGACATGGCGGTCGCCCAGGGCATGGATCCCGGCACCATGACCGAGGCCGATTGGGCCGCGGTGCAGAACGGCGCCATGCAGATGATGATGGTGCCCGGGGTGTTCCAGTCCGGCTACAAGACCGACAACGACATCCTCTACACCACGCGTCTGCGGCTGAACATGCACGCCATGGTGGCCAGCAACGTCAGCTTCAACGGCCGCATGTCCATGTACAAGCCCTGGGGAGCATCCACCCAGACCGGAGTGTTCAACGGCCAGGCAGGCACCATGAACACCGACGCCAACTGGCCCGGCACTCCCGGCGACGCCAACCTCAAGGTCGAACGGGCGTTCTTCTCCTGGAACAACCTGGCCGGCCAGCCCATGTACCTGAGCCTCGGTCGCCGGCCCAGCACCGCGGGTCCCCCGCTGAACATGCGGCAGGACGAACCGCGCGGCGGCACTCCCATGGGCTCGATCATCGACTTCCAGTTCGACGGCGCCACCTTCGGGTACAGCCTCTCGGACAAGACCGAATTGCGGGCCTGCTACGGTCTGGGTTACGAGTCCCAGTACGGCAACGGCTCGTTGCTGCAGCGCCCCGCCGATCGCCTGAAGGACGCCTCGTTCTTCGGCTTCAACATCGACGCCTGGAACACCCCCGAGATGCTGGTGCAGACCACCATCGCCCGGGCCTTCAACATCACCGACGGTTTCAACGGCTTCGTGATCATGCCCAACGACCCCGTCACGGGCAATCCCATGCCCGGCCCCATCGTCACCCGGTACAGCCCCTCGGCCAACCTGGGCGACTTCGATCTGGCCAGCATCCTCCTGCAGCGCAGGGACGGTCCGATCGACTGGTTCATCTGCGGGAACTGGAGCAAGAGCCGTCCCGACGAAGGTGTGACCACACCCTTCGGCGGGCTGCTGGCCGACCCGCTTGCCACGGCCGAGAGCCAGACCGGTTCCATGGTCTACCTGGGCGCGCGCATGAACTTCAACGAAGAGAAGACCAAGGTCGGGCTGGAGTGGAACAAGGGCTCGCAGTACTGGTTCAACTTCGCCCCCGCCCAGGACGATCTCATCGCCCCGAAGACCAGCACCCGCGGCACGGTGATCGAGGCCTACCTGACCCACCGCGTGAATCACAAGTTCATGATCAAGGTGGCGTATATCGACTACAGCTACGACTACTCGGGCAGCGGCTGGCACGTCGGCGCGCCCCAGGATCTGGACAGCGCCCAGGTCCTGGGTTTCCCGACCTACAAGAACGCCGCCAAGCTCTCCCTGGGCTTCACGGCGAAGTTCTAGGAGGTCTCGATGATGAAGACCACCGCGACTCTTGTTCTGTCGCTGGTGTTCGTTGCCGCGCTGGCCGGGACCGCCCCGGCCGTGCGGCAGCACTACTCGCACCAGGACGACTACTTCGAGCACTATGAGGGAACCCGGACCTGCCTGGAGTGTCACGAGCAGGAAGCCCAGGATTTCTTCCACTCGCAGCACTACCAGTGGCGCGGCAAGACGCCGAACGTGGTGAATGCCGACGGCATGGAATTGGGCAAGCTCAATACCATGAACGATTTCTGCACCAACCCCAACCCCAGCTGGATCGGCAATGCCGTCAACGAGGACGGCAAGATCATCGCCCAGGGCTGCTCCAAATGTCACGCCGGGCTCGGTGCCAAACCGCAGGCCGAAATGACCCAGGCCCAGTTGGAGAACATCGACTGCCTGATCTGCCACGCTTCCGGCTACCGTCGCGACCTGTACAAGGACGATGCAGGTCAGTGGGAGTGGCGCCCCATCCTCTGGAAGAACCAGGCCGGCCTGGATGCCATTTCCAAGCGCATCGTGCTGCCGCAACGGACCATGTGCCTGCGCTGCCATTCCGGCGCCGGCGGAGGCCAGAATTTCAAGCGCGGCGACCTCGAGTACGAACTGAAGGAATGCGAAACGGAATTCGACGTGCACATGGCCACAGAAGGCAACGACCTGCAGTGCATCGACTGTCACCAGGGTGAGGATCACCGCATCGTGGGGCGTGGCGTTGACCTGCCCGCCAACGACCTGCCCGACCGCACCCTGCGCTGCACGTCCTGCCACGACGAACGTCCCCACGACATCGCGGCCCTGGACAACCACACCGACCGGGTCTATTGCACCGTCTGTCACATCCCGACCTTCGCCAAGAAGGACGCCACCGACATGGTGCGGGACTGGTCGCAGCCGAAGTACCACCCGGACAGCAAGAAGTACTCGGCAACCATCACCTTCGGCAAGGATGTGGTTCCGGTCTACGCGTGGTACAACGGCCAGAGCAAGGCCGCCATTCTGGGCCAGCGCATGGAGACCGACAAGAACGGCGTCTACACCATGATGGGTCCCGTTGGCGACAAGGGTGATAAGTCCGCCCGGATCTACGCCTTCAAGTTGCACAAGGGCGTGCTGCCCATGCTCAAGAAGGAGCAGAGGCTGATTCCCATCGGCGTGGACGAATTCTTCATCGACGGCAACATCGCAGAAGCCGTGGCCCGCGGAGCGTCCTCGACCTACGGCATCGGATACCCCGAGTACGAATGGATCAACGTCCGGCGGTACATGGGCATCTTCCACGAGGTCCAGCCGGCTGCCAACGCCCTGCAGTGCCTCGACTGCCACCGCGAGGGCGGCCGCATGGACTGGAAGGCGCTGGGATACAAGCGCGATCCTTTGCTCGACGCCATGGATTGACCCCCCGTCCGCTGGGGAACAAAAAAGGGGGAAGGCGAAAGCCCTCCCCCTTTCCTCACCCCCGCTGCGGGTTCAACTCCTGCGCCACCACCCGACCAGCGCGAACTGGAAGCCTCGCTTGAGGGGCTCCAGCGTCGAGTACATCACCGGCACGACCACCAGGGTCAGGAAGGTGGAAACCGCCAACCCCCAGATAACGGCCACTCCCATGGGTCCCCACCACTGGCTGGATTCTCCCCCGATGATCAGGACGTCCTTCAGGTGACCGCCCATCAGGGCGCCGAAATCGAAGGAAAATCCCGTGGTCAGGGGGATCAGGCCCAGGATGGTGGTCACCGCCGTCAGGATCACCGGCCGGAAACGGGTCATCCCGGCGCGGATGATGGCCTCGGTCTTGTCCAGGCCCCGCGCGCGCAACTGGATGATGTAATCCAGCAGGACGATGGCGTTGTTCACCACGATACCTGCCAGGGAGATCACCCCCACGCCCGTCATGATGATGCCGAAGGGCGTACCGGTGATCATCAACCCCGCCAGGACACCGATCAGGGACAGGATCACGCTGAACAGGATCACCAGCGGGACCGTGACCGAACTGAACTGGGTGATCAGCACCACGAAGATCAACATGATGGCAATCATGAACGCTTCGCTGAGGAACGCGATGGACTCTTCCTGGTCCTCGTTCTGGCCGGTGTAGTCCAGGCTGTAGCCGGCCGGAAGCGGATAGCGTTCCAGGCGCCCGCGCACCTCCTTCAACAGCTTGTCGGCGTTGAATCCGGGACCCACGTCGCTGGAGACAGTCACGACCCTGCGGGCGTCGATGCGGTGCACGGCCGCCAGGCCGGAGCCGAATTCCATGCGGGTGAAGGCCGACAGCGGAATCGTCTTGCCCTCGTAGAAGACCGTGGCCTCGGCCAGGTCCTCCACGCTGTTGCGATAGGGACGGGCGTAGCGCACGGTGATGTCGTACTCGTCCTCGCCGGAGCGGAACTTCGCCACGTCGGTGCCGTGCAGGGCCGTGCGCACGGTGCCCGCCACATCGAAGGTGCGCAGACCGTAGCGACCGGCCTTCTCCACATCCGGGATGACCTTGAGTTCGGGCAACGACGGGTCGTAGTTGTCCACGATATCCACCACCCCCTCCATGGCGCGCAGGGTGTCGCGCACGTCGGCTGCGATGCGGCCCAGGACGTCGAAGTCGTCACCGGAGATCTCGATATTCACCGGGGGACCGGTCGGGGGGCCCTCGTCCATCTTCTTGACGGTGATGCGCGCGCCGGTGAAGTCGCCCAGCTCCGCACGCAACCGCTCGAGCGAGGCGCGGGAGGAGACCGCCCGCTCCCGCATGGGCACGAACTGCATGGTGACCTGGCCCTGGTGCGAGGGCAGGGACCCCCCTCCGGTCATCTGGTCGATGGGTACGCCCACCGATGCGGTATAGGCCTTCAGGTCGGGCAGATCGGCGACGAACCCCTCCACCCGTGTGGTGTATCCGTCGGTCACGCCGATGCGGGTCCCACTGGGCGCGTCGATGTTCACGGTCGCGAACTCGGGTTCGGTGTCGGGGAAGAGCTCCATTCCGGAGTTGAATTTCAGGAAGAGAAAACCCACCCCAACCAGCGCCAGGGTGACCATGAGCATCATGGGGAAGCGATGGTTCAGGGCCCGGGTCAACACGGGGCGGTACCAGGCCAGACCGCTCTCGAGGAAGCGGTCCCCCAGGAGCTTGCGGTCCTGCCTGCGCGGATCCTTCATGAATCGGGCGCACAGGACGGGATTGAACACCATGGCCACCAGCAAGGACGCGCTCAGGGTGATGATCACGGTGATCGGAAGGTATTTCATGAACTCGCCCATGATGCCCGGCCAGAATACCAGGGGCGCAAAAGCGCAGACGGTGGTCAAGGTGGAGGCGATCACCGCACCGGCAACCTGACCCGTGCCCGCGTCGGCGGCGTCTTCGGCGCCTTGGCCCTTGCCCCGGTGCCGGTAGATGTTCTCCACGATCACGATGGCGTTGTCCACGAGCATGCCCAGGGCAAGGATGAGGCTGAACAAGACCACCATGTTCAAGGTGATGCCCATGAAGGAGAGCACGATGAAGGTGATCAGCATGGAGAACGGGATGGAGATGCCCACGAACAGGGCGTTGCGCACCCCGAAGAAGGCCAGCAGGATCACCACCACCAGAATCAGGCCGCTGAGGATGTTGTTCTCCAGCTCCCGCACCATGTTCTCGATGGCGACGGACTGGTCCGCCACGATCCCGATCTCCACTCCCGCGGGCAGCCCGGGCCGTTCCCGGTCCAGCAGCTGCCGCACGTCGGCGGCGATGCGGATGATGTTCTCCCCGCTGCGCTTCTTGACGATGAGGGTGACCGCATCCCGACCGTTGGCCCGGCTGATGGTCTCGCGGTCCTTCATCCCGAACGACACGGTGGCCACATCGCGCAGATGCACGGGCGGCTGGACACCCGGGTTCACGATGAAATCCAGGAGGTCCGCCGGCCGCGCAACCTCGCCCGGAACCCGGACCTGGTAATCCAGAGAACCCAGGGAAAAACGCCCCCCGGGGATTGTGATGTTCTGCAGTCCGACCGCATCCTTGACGTCGTCGAGGCCCAGACCGAAATAGACGAGCTTCTGGGGATCGACGTCGACACGGACCTCGTTCTCCACCCCGCCGACCAGGTCGATGTCGAGAATACCCGGGATCTGTTCCAGCTTTTCCTGCAGGTCTTCGCCCAGCTTCTTGAGGCGAAAAAGGTCGATGTCGCCAAACAGGTTGACCTGCATGACGGGGAAGGCGTCGGCGGAGCTGATTTCCTGCACCATCAGGTCGTTGCGCGGATCCTCCGGCAGGTCGGGTTTCGCCAGTTCCACCCGGTCACGGACCGTCTGCAGGGCGTCGCTCATCACGACCCGGGATTCGAATTCCAGGTTGATCACCGACATGCCGTAGGACGAGGCGCTGGTCATCTGCTTGAGGTCCTTCATGCCCTTGAGCTGCTTTTCCAGCTTACGGGTCACGAGGTTTTCCATGTCCTCGGGGCTGGTGCCGGCATACGGGGTCATGACCATGACGTAGGGGATCTTCACGTCCGGCGACAATTCCCGGGGCAGCTCCCGGTAGGTTTTCAGCCCCATCACGACGATGATCGTCATGAAGGCGAAAATCATGGGGTAACGCCGGATGGCTCCGCGGGTAAGTTTCATGGCTTCGTCCGCTCCCCTGTCGGGTGGCTCACGCCCCCATCGGGTACGGGATCGCCCGGCAACGAACCGTCGGCCGCAGCGGACCATTCGATGACCTGCACCCTCCCGCCTTCACGCAGGGCCCGCTGCCCCCGCACCACGAGGGTGTCGCCGACGGCCAGGCCGTTGCGGACGGCCACCATGAGGCCCTGCTGCGAACCCAGGACAACGGGAGCGCGGAGGGCTCTGCCGTCGCGCACGACGAAGACCTCGGTTCCGGTCAACGAGGTCAGCACGGCGTCACGGGGGATCACGACCCCCTGCTCGATTCCGCCGCTCAAACGCGCGCGCCCGATCACGCCGCTGCGCAGCCGGCGCTGCGGATCGGGAATCAGGACCTCGGTCTTGAACTTCCCGGTCTGCTGGTCCGCCTCGGGGCTGACGAAATCGATCACCCCGGGAGCTGTCAAACCCGACTCGCCGAGCACCACCAAACAGGCACGCCCCACCTCGGCCTGGGCGACCTGCAGATCGGTGAGGTATCCGGTGAGCTTCAGGGTGTCCCGCGCGATGACTCGCGCCACTTTCTGGCCGGGCAGGACGTACTGCCCCAGTTCGATGTACCGGTCCACCAGCAGGCCGGCGAAGGGTGCGCTGATGGCGGCCCGGGCGTGAAGGTGGGTGGCCGTCTTCAGACGGGACCGGGCCTGGGCGAGATCGCGCTCGGCCTGCAACAATTCGAAACGGCTGATCTTGCCCGCGTCAAAGAGCTGAACCAGTTTTTCGTGGTCGAATTCCCGGACCTTCAAATCGGCTTTGGCGGCCTCCATCTCCGCCGCCAAGGCCACGCGGTCCTGGACCACGACGGCCTCACCGGCCGCGACGGCGGCGCCCTTGGCCACCGGCAGGGCGACCACGGTCCCGGCGCCCTCGGCCGCCAGATCGGTTCCCCGCAATGGGGTCACGGGGCCGGCGATCTCCATCAACTGTTCGATCTGTCCGCCGCCCCTCAGGACCAGGGCGCGCACGTTGCGCGCCTTCTCCACGGGAGCAACTCCGTCACCCTCCTGCTGGGCACAGCCGACGGCCAGCAGCAGGAAACCCATAAGGATCATCCGCAACCTGGTCATTGTTCACTCATCTTTGTTTCGGGGTTGGTCCCGGCGTTCACCAGTCCGGGAATGGAATTCAACGGCTGCAGGGGGCTGAAACCCAGCGCCCGCTTGAAGGCCGCAGTCCGGCTGAGGACATCGTAGCGGGCGTCGATGAGGGCAGCGCGGGCCTGGGCCAGATTGGTCTGGGCCACCAGGACATCCAGATAGCCGGCCTTGCCCAATTTCAACCGCAACATGCTTTCGTCCAGCACGTCGCGGCTGCGGGCCAGGTTCAAGCGCGTCGCCTCGAGCACTTCGCGCGACGATTGCAGATCCCCCAGGATCTCCAGCACTTCCAGTTCGGCCTCGCTGCGCTGGGCGTCCAATTCGGCTTCCGTGCGCCGGATGCGCACCTTGGTCTCGTTGACCAGGCCCCGCGTGAGCAACCCGTCGAACACCGGGATGTTCAGGGTGACGGCTGCCCGCCAGGTGTCGTGGCCGTGGTCGAACAGGGTGTCGGTGGTTCTTCCCACGTACCCGTAGGTCCCATAGACCGAGAGGTAGGGCCGGTGATCGGCTTGTTGGGCCTGACGATTCCGGCGCAGGATCTCCACGAAACGGGCGCCAGCCACCAGGTTGGGTCGCTGCGGGGCCAGGCCGAGAGCGGCGGTCTCATCAACCGGATCCCATTCCACCTCGACCCGGTTCACGATGGCCAGAGGAGAGTCCGGACGGCGTCCCATGAGCACGTTGAGGCGGCTGCCCGCGTTGCGCAGCCCCGACTTCGCCACCGTCAAGCGGGGAATGGTGTTGGCCAGGCTGACGGCCGCCTGGAGGGTGTCCAGCGACGTGGCCAGCCCCAGGTCGTGACGCATGCGCACGGTGGAAAGCAATTCCTCCTGGTCTGCGATCTGGGCCCGCAGAGCCGCGACACGTTCGGAAGCCTGGACGATGGTGAAATAGGCGGTGACGGCCTGCTCGGCGGTCTGATTTACCGCGTGCGAGAGGCCGGCCTCCTGGCGCTCGATGCCCAAGCGCGCCGCACCCACCGCCCCGAGCACCTTGGTCGGCTTGATGGTCCAGTTCAGATTCAGGTTCGTGTGCCAGAATGTCTGCGCAGGGATGGCATCGGGAGCGGGAATCAGCGACCCGAAACCGCCGAGGAAATCGTTGAACCAGGGGTCGGCGCCGGGGATGGACGTGAAGGTATCCCCGCCCCCGAAGGTGGAATCGAGGGCGAAACTCGGGTCACGGCCCCGGCTCCAGTCACCGGTGATGTCCAGGGTCGGCAAACCGGTGGAAAGGGCCTGATCCATCTGCCCTTCCAGTTCCTTCCGCTTCAGGCGCTCGGCGTTGAGGCCGGGGTTGGCGCGAATGACTTCGGCAGCGGCGGCCTGCAGATCCAGGGGTGAACCGGGACCCGGACGGGCGACGATCACGGCGCTGTCGGCCACCGCGTCCCTCTGTCCCGCGGCGGGGACGGCCATGGCCAGCAAACATGCCAGGGCCACCACCCCACGACAGGAGCCGCAAGGATGTAAGGGCCTGCGATTATATAAGTGTCGCAAGTAATCATTGCGGACGCGGCTTAAT
>PFVX01000062.1 GCA_002790835.1 bacterium CG_4_9_14_3_um_filter_65_15
GGGTCTCGCCCGAGGTGCCGGAGACGCCGTCGTCGACGAACTCGGCCAGGACCTCGAAGCCGTGCTCGGCGGCGTAGCGGAGGATCTCCTTGCGCTGGTCGCCGAGGGATTTCTCCTGGCGGTCGGTGGAGCGGCGGAGATAGATCGCCGCCGGGATTTTGCCGTTGGGTCGTGGGTTCATAATGACATTCAGCCGATCTCGCCCGGAAACATCAAGTCAATTACTGCCTTCGTAAGTTCTTTCTAAGTCGTAAGTTACAGAATCGTTCGCCGCTGAGCAACGGACTCCGTGCGCCCGGATGGCCCAGGTGACGAGCAATTCGAGCACCTCGTCAAGGGCGGCCGGGTCGGCCATTTCCGTGCCCTCGGCCACGGTGAGGCGCGGCTCGGTGACGCGAGTCGTCGCGCGGCTGCGCGGACGGGCGCCGACGTCTTTCCTGCCGAGCCCATCCTTCACGATCCGGCGGCCCCTTCCCCGGGCCCGAGCAGCTGCCGGACCTGCCCGATGACGGCCGCCTCGAACTGGGCTGCAGTCCCACGGTCGATGGGGTGATGGAGCGGATGGGGCCGACCCGAGGCGGCGAGCTTCCGAGGAAAGGTCAAGTACAGGTGGCCCGCCGGGTCCCGGCGGATGGCGATGTCGTTGAGTAGCACCCCGCCGTAGACACAGGAGGCGAAGGCGACCAGGCCGCTGCCGCTGCCGGGGGCCAGCCGGATCCGGACCTCGGTGATGGTGTGCGATGCGGGTTTTCCGGATGTCAGGTCGGGTCTGTCAGACATGGTCATCGTCCTCCCGGGGGAATGCAGCAGCCGGTTCATCGGCCCCGAAATCATGCACAGAATTCACAGAATTCCCTGCCGGGGCCACGAGCACCGAATTCTGTGAATTCTGTGCATTCTGTGTATGGAGTTTGGGGTTCACGTCGAACACTGGGCTGGGCGGCCGCCCGGGTCGCGAGCGCGGCGGATCCGGCCGGCGGCGAATGATCTCGTGCTCGGCGAGCAGGTCCAGGGGCGGAACCATCTCGGCGGGCGCCTTGAACCCGGCCCGCAGCAGCTGGTAGGCGTCGCGCAGGGTGAAGCTGGCCGTGCCCGTGCGGTGGATCCAGGCCAGGATATACCGTGCCTGGCTGGTGACCGGGTCGGCTCCCATCATGTCGAAGGCGATCTGGGCGTGGGCGCAGAGGAAGTCGCTGATGCGCAGGGCCCGGCGCATCGGGCCCTCGCCGATGGCCAGGGGGGCGGTCGCGTCGGGTGCGAGGGCGTGGTCGGCCAGCTGCAGCAGCCCGGCGAGGCGGATGGTTTCGCCCGCGAGCTTGTTCGCCCAGTCGGCGACCTCCTCGTACTCGCCGCCGAGGCCCAACTTGCCTTCGTTCTTCGCCTTGAGCCCCACCACCAGATCGTAGGCGGCCGCGCTGAAGTCCATGGGCTGGGACTTCATCTCCCCCGTCTCGTCGCGCAGGGTGGGCCGCCGCAGGAGCGAGGTGACCGCGTCATCGTAGGCCTGGCTGACTTCAAGCGGGACGGGCGGCGCATCGGGGGCGCGTCGGCCGACGAGGCTCTCGGGGATCGACCACAGGAAGCGGGCCAGAAGGCCTCGGCCGCGGAAGCCCTTCTTGTCCCGCAGCGAGGTGATGACGTCGGGCTGGATCGCGAGGCCGATGGTGATGGCGGGCTCGCGGATGGTCCCTCCCTCGCGCCCGATGCGGTCGGTGGTGATATTGCCGCCGTTGTGGCCCTTCAGGTAGACGTCGATGTTCGGGACGCCGTTGGAGTAGCGACCGCCCATGAGTTCGAAGGGGCCGCCTTCGTCGGACATCAGGGCGATGCGGCCACCCTGCTGGCGCAGCACCGCCTCGAGGGACTCGGAGGTCACGTCGTCCAGCACCAGCCTTAGATGCACCGGGACCTCGATGGCGGCGTGCTCGAGAACGGCCTCCTCGACCAGGGCCAGGGACTTGGCGTACTCCTCGGGCGCGCTGGCCTTGGCCGCGCGGGTCTTGAGGTGGTCAGCCCGCTTGGCGGCCACGTCGGCGCGGGCGATGGCGGCGCGGATCTCGGGGTCGGTGCGCCTGCGCTCCTCGGTCACGAAATTCGACACCGGCCGGATGGCGGCGGCGAAGGCCGGGCTCTTGGACTCGCCGGGCTTCAGGGCGACCGCGACGTAGAGGTTCAGGGGTTCGTCCCAGCCTTGGACCACGTGGGCCTTGTAGCGCTTGGCGGCGCAGAGGGCCAGCACGGCGAGGCCGAGCATGGCCGGCAGGTCGACGGGGCACTGCAGGGCGGTCGCGAGGGCGGTGACCCAGTCGCGCAGCCAGAGGGGCAGGGTGTCGACGGGGAAGACGGGCACGTCGGCCACCGGGCCGATGGGCAAGGGGTCGGGCCACTCGGGGCCGTCAGCGGTGATCGCTTCTGCCGCGCCGGACGCGCCGGGATCGAGGGGTTCGGCGTCCGCGAAAGGGTCCTGCGGGAGGGTGCCTTCAAGGAGGCGGTCGTTGTCGTCCTTCATCCGAGGGTCTTGCATCGGGAGACTGTTCATTGGGAAGCCTCCTCTCCCGCACTGCTGCGGAAGATGCGGCAGCGTCCGTGGAGGGAGGCGGCGATCTGCTGAGCGTAGTGACGGCCAGGCTCATCGTGGTGGGTGCGGATGACCACCGAGGTGCCGGTGGGGATGCGGGCGGCGATCTGCGGGGACCACGCGCCCGACTCGACGCCGAGGACGGCGGGGCCCTGCTCGTCGGCCTCGCGCTGACGCAGGGCCCAGAGCAGCCAGTCGGGTTCGCCTTCGGCGATGATGACCTGGCGGGGCAGCCACCAGGTGGGGCTGATTCCGCCGAGGAGTTGCTGGGCGAGCGGGTCGGCGAGGACGAGGCCCTTGACCGAGAAGCCGGCGGGGGCCAGGGATTTCGGAGCCGTGCTACCGTCTGTCGAGCGGGCGCGAAGGGAGACAGCTTGACCCGTGTGGTCCCAGAGGCGGAAGATGATGCGGTGGCCGGTGTGGGTCCACGGGCCGCCTTGCGAGCGGGCCCAGCGGGGCAGGCGGAGTCCTGCGGGGATCACGCGGGCGAGGTTCCACAGGTCGGCCTGCTGGGCGGACCACGAGGCGGCGCGGCCGTAGCGGAGGGTGAACCAGGCGGCGGCCTCGGGGGCGTCGCTCATGGGGAGGGACGCGGCCCAGACCGCGGCGACCTCGTGCTGGGGCGGGCGGGCCGGCGACGGGTCCGCGTGGGTCCGGGTCGGCGAGGCGGGCCTGGCAATGTGGGGAGCCCGGAATTTGATGTTTGGGTGGCACGCTGTTTCTGGAACAGTCCGTGGCGTCTTCTCCCCGCGGAGGATGCCCCGGCGGATGTGGCCGGCCGCCTCGCGCTCGGGAAGCCCGGTCTCCAGGGCCGCGGAAAGGAGCGCGCGCTCGGCGACGGATCGGTCGACCTCCCCCGCACCCACGAATCCCCCGATGGCAGCGGCGGCCTTGAAGGTCGCGCAGGCTCGGCCGGATGAGGTGTGGCGGAGGGCCTGGATCTCGGAGTCGACCGCGGCTTCGACGTAGCGGTTCATCGCACACCGTCCTTTGCGCGGACGGCAGGGCGAACCGGGATTCCGGAGGCGTGGGTTTCAGGGGATCGGGGCTGGGAATGGCGGCAATGCACGGGCGAATTCATGGATCGGTCCCTCTCCTGCTTCAAAGCTAACGTCTATTACCAGCAATCAGTTGTGCGTGTTCTGGGCGGTTGCCGGGCCGCGGTAGCATCTCGGCCGTGGTGATTGCGGGCCCCGATGAGGCACGTTGGAGTTATGGCCGTTTCAGAAAGGGGCGACCAATCTAAATGTCATTTAGACTGGTCAGGACTTGCCCGTTGGCGCCCCTCCATGAGGGGTCGAAATCCCTGTTCGCACCGTCTTGAAGAAACGACAAACCCCTCTGCCTTCATCGGGCAAAGGGGGGTTGGAAGCTGGGATTGGGGACTTCAGGACAGGGCGGTCAGCAGGAAGCAGAACCAACAGACGACGTGCGGACGCATACTTGCGCGGTCAGAAGCAGCGCGGGTTCCTTCCGGCAGGGATCTTCTGCGGGTGCCGGCGACCCCGGCATTTAGCGCGTGGCAGGCTTCTGAAACAAGTTTCCACCTGTTCCAGAAGACTGAAGAGGCGGCACGAAACCGCGGTACCTACGACTCGGAAGGACCGAAGGCCTGCGGGCCTAGCCTCCGCTACCTTCAGCCAAGCTCCGCAGGAAACTCAACATGGACTCGGGTCCATTACAGATCAGATCCCGCTCATTTCCTCTCGGCTCCGATTGGCGGCAAACGACCCCGGCAAGAGTGCAGTCTCCAATAATCCACGTAAGCGATCAACCTGGACCGTCTTCCTTTCATCCTCCTCAGGGTGTAAAACTATCCTCGGCGCCAAAGTCG
>PFVX01000050.1 GCA_002790835.1 bacterium CG_4_9_14_3_um_filter_65_15
AGACTCCCGCTCGAGTCGCATCATACTTCCACGCCCCGACGATGCAGTATGCTTCCAAGTAAACGGGTCGGGACAATTATGAGACGGTTAGTAAGTCGGAAAATCGATATCCGGAGGTGGGGGGAATTCCTGCAACGGGGCCCACAGCCCTCATAGGCACCGCTCAAATCACGAACGCTCACTATACAGGATTATCATCCACGCAGGTAATGCGAAGAGCGGCGGGATTGATTCCGGTTGCCGTCCGTGGGGCCTGCATCCGAGAAGCAGAATCGGGGCTGGGACTAATTGGTCAGCCGGAAGTTGAAGGGAACGATTATTCTCAGGGGAATGTGCCTACGAATGCTCAACCTGATTCCTCCACATCCATCTCCCCACGACCCCCAGCACCACCAGCGAACCCGCCCCCAGCAGCCAGTCGCCGAGGTGCAGCTCCGACGGCTGCAGAGACGCGTCCTGCTGGACGAACAGGACCACCAGCGATACCGCGTTGTGCAGGGCGTGGGCGGCCCAGCAGGCAATCAGCGAGCCGGTGGCCTCGTACAGGAAGCCCAGCACCAGGCCCACGGCGATCAGTCCGAACAGGAACCACGGCTCGCCGTGCACGAGCCCGAAGACCAGGGCCGAGACCACGATGCCCGCCCAGGGACCCCACGCGCGGCTCACCAGTCGCTGCAGCAGCCCGCGAAACAGGATCTCCTCCACCAGCGGCGCCAGCACCACGCCTCCCAGGGCGGCCAGGGCCATCTGGGCTGGGGTGTCCTTCAGGTTGTCCGCGTAGAAACGAATCCACGTGGGATCGGCCGGATGCAGGCGGAGGGAGAGCTCCGCCAGCAGGGAGCTGGGGGGCAGGGCGGCCAGGGTCATCACCAGGGCCAGACCCAGGGCCAGGGGGGAGACCGCGCCCAGGCGCAGATCTTCCTCCCGGCTGAACCCCTGGTTGCGGAAGATCAGGAAGATCGCCAGCAGTGAGGCCGCCGCGCCGGCGGTCACCGGGAGGAACAATCCACCCACGGCCAGGAAGACCAGGATCTGGCAGGAAAAGTTGAGCAATCCCAGCACCAGGATGAGCAGCAGGATGCGCAGGGGGCTCCAGCCCTGCCAGAGGCCGAGGGACTCGGCCCGGGGCCGGGGGGAATAAGGATCGAATTCCATGGGCGTCCTGCCGTCGGGTTGGGCAGACAGATTGTGCAATCGGAACCCGATGAGGTTAATATTGGTCACGGACCCTGTCAAAGGATGGTGGATCGTGGCCGAACGGCTGATCGACGCGGTGATCTTCGATTTGGACAACACCCTGACCGATTTCATGCGCGCCAAGGAGCGCAGCATCACCGAGGCGGTCGAGGCGATGATCGACGCCGGCCTGCCCGTCGCTCGCCAGGAGGCGGTCGACGCCATCTTCGCGATCTACAGGGACAAGGGCATCGAATACCAGCGGGTGTTCAACATCTACATCGAGCAGGTCATCGGCCGCATGGACGACCGCATCCTGGCTTCGGCGGTGGTGGCCTACCGCCGGGCCCGCGACAGCGCCCTGGTGCTCTATCCCCACGCCCAGCTCGTGCTCAACCGGCTCATCAAGGAAGGCTACAAGCTGGCCGTGGTCAGCGATGCCCCGCGTTTCGAGGCCTGGCTGCGCCTGACGGCCCTGGGTCTGCAGCACACCTTCGACGTGGTGCTGACCTACGACGACACCGGTGCCCACAAGCCGAACCCCAAGCCCTTCCGCATGGCCCTGGAAAAGCTCGGGGTGCCGGCCGAACGCGGTCTGATCATCGGGGACTGGCGCGAGCGCGACATCCTGGGCGGCCGCAACGCCGGTCTGCACACGGTCTACGCCCGCTACGGCGACTTGTACTCCCAGTATGCCACCAAGTCCGACGCGCCCACGGCCGAGCCTGATTTCGTGGCCGAAGACCTGCTCCAGCTGCTGGACATCCTCGAAAAACTGAATGCGGGCCAGACCCGGGGAGGTCAGGCATGAAAGTCTGCACCGCGACCCAGATGGCGGCCATCGACCGCGAGACCATCGCCGGAGGACTCGGCGGCGACGTGCTCATGGAGCGCGCCGGCTCGGACATGGCCGAGGTCCTGCTGGACTTCCTGGAACACGAGGAGGCCGAGGGCGGGGTCCTGATTCTCTGCGGCAAGGGGAACAACGGCGGCGACGGCCTGGTGGTCGCCCGCCACCTGCAACAGGCGGGTGTGGCGGTGAAGGTCCTGCTCCTGGCCGACCCCAGCGACCTCAGCGAAACCGCCCGTGCCATGTTCGACGGCCTGCCGCCCGAGGTTGACCTGGTGGCCGAGGCCGCTCCCCATGCCTGGACGACTCTGATTGAAGAGGCCGCCGAGGACGCGGCCGTGCTGGTGGACGCGGTCTTCGGCACGGGGATCACGCTGCCGTTGCGCCCGCACCACGCCGCGCTGTTTCGTGTGGTCAACGACCTGGGCCTGCCCTGCGTGGGGCTGGACGTCCCCTCGGGGGTCTGCGGAGACACCGGGGCCGTCGATCCGGTGGCCATCGCCTGCGACATGACCATCACCGTGCAGATGCCCAAGCTGGGGATGCTTCTGGCGCCGGG
Organism: bacterium CG_4_9_14_3_um_filter_65_15; assembly: GCA_002790835.1. Classification (GTDB taxonomy): domain Bacteria; phylum Krumholzibacteriota; class Krumholzibacteriia; order LZORAL124-64-63; family LZORAL124-64-63; genus JAHJTW01. The sequence goes on from PFVX01000050.1 coordinate 2,586, forward strand.
CCGGGATTTCGCCGGAGAGATCGTGACCGTGGACATCGGTTTTCCCGCGAAGATCCGCGACCGGCACACAGGGGACCATCACTACCTCGAAGCGATGGATTACGCGGCCATGCTGCCGGCGCGGCCCTCGTACACCCACAAGTACAGTCACGGCAAGGTGCTGCTGGTGGCCGGATCCCGTCGCTTCGGCGGCGCGGCCCAGCTCGCGGCCATGGGCGCCCTGCGTTCGGGCACCGGGCTGGTGACCCTGGCGGTGCCGACCGTCCTGGCGACCGGCGTGCGCACCGCGCTGCCCGAGGTCATCGTGCGGGCCCTGGAGGAGTCCGAAGACGGGACCATCCTGCCGCCGTCCACCCCGATCTGGGCCGAGCTCATCGACGGCCAGAGTGCGGTGGCCGTGGGGCCGGGCCTCGATACCGATCCGGCCACCGACGCCTGGTCCATCCGCATGCAGGCCGCTTGCGAATTGCCCCTGGTTGTGGATGCCGACGGGCTCAATGCGTGGGCCCGGCTCGGGCAGACACCTCAGTTCGCCCACCAGGAAGTGGTCCTGACTCCGCACCCGGGGGAGATGGCCCGGTTACTGGGCGTGACTCCCGCCGAGGTGGAGGCCGACCGTTTCGGTGTGGTCGCGCGCACGGCCGCCCAATGGAACGCCGTGGTCATGCTCAAGGGCAGCCCGTCCCTGATCGCCGTGCCCGACGGCCGCGTGTTCATCAACGCCAGCGGCGACGACGCCCTGGCCCGCGGCGGCTCGGGGGATGTGCTCACCGGATTGATCGGCGGTTTGCTGGCCCAGGGACTGGGCGCTTTGGGCGCGGCCCTGCTGGGCGCCTACATCCACGGTCGTGCCGGGACTCTGGCCGCCACCGACTGCAGCACCCGCTCGGTGCTGGTGCGCGAGGTGGCCGACGCCGTGGGGCCGATCTTCGAGGAGCTGGAAAAGCTGGCCAGTTCCGACGCCGCGCTGCGCGAGGCCATCTGGCCGGTCAAGCCCACGCCGGGCTCCGAGGAGAGTTCCTCGTGAAGGTCCTGGGCATCGAGACCTCCTGCGACGACACCAGCGTGGCCGTCTACGACAGCGACACCGGATCCGTCGCCAATCTGATCTCCTCGCAGGTCGATCTGCACGACCATTTCGGCGGGGTGGTGCCCGAGCTGGCCTCGCGCGCCCACCTGGTGAACCTGCTGCCTCTCGTGGATGTGCTGCTGAAGCGGGAGAACCTGACCCTGCAGGATCTGGACGGAGTAGCGGTGACGTCGGGTCCCGGTCTCATCGGAGCCTTGCTGGTGGGGCTCTCGACGGGCAAGGCCCTGTCCCTGGCGGCGGATCGGCCCCTGGTGGGCATCCACCACATCGAGGGCCACATCCTGGCCAACGCCCTGACCGGCGAGCTGGTCCTGCCGGCGGTGGTGCTGGTGGTTTCGGGAGGCCACACCGAACTGATCCACATGCCCTGCATCGGCCGGTACGAGAGCCTGGGCGGCACCCTGGACGACGCAGCCGGCGAGGCCTTCGACAAGACGGCCAAGCTGCTGGGCCTGCCTTATCCGGGCGGCCCCCACATCGACCGCCTGGCCCGCCAGGGCAAGCCCGGCCGCTTCGCTCTGCCGCGTCCCCTGCTCAAGGACAAGCGCCCGGTCTTCAGTTTCAGCGGGTTGAAGACCGCCGTGCGCCTCGTGATCGACGGGCTGCCTCAGCCGCTCAGCGAACAGGACGTCTGCGACGTCTGCCGGGATCTGCAGGATGCCATCGTCGATGTGCTCGCAGGCAAGCTCTTTGCCCTGGCCGACGACCTCCAGGTGCCGGCGGTCTATCTGGCCGGAGGGGTGGCCGCCAACGGGTGGCTGCAAGACCGCGTGCAGGCCGAGGCCGACCGGCGTGGCGTGCACTTCATCCCGCCCAAGCCTTTGTATTGCACCGACAACGCCGCCATGATCGCCTTGGCGGGGTACCACCATCTGGCCGCCGGTCGGCGGGATTCCCTTTCCCTGGACAGTTTTGCCCGCGCTCCTTTGACCTCCTGGCGATAACTCCCCCTCAATAGCCTCATTCCCGGGCAATTAATGGCATAAAGCTTGCGATCTCAGCCCGAGCAGGGGTCGGGCAGGAGACCTGTCTGCAGCCTATCGCCCAACGAAAAGGGAAATAATGACCGGAAAAGCGCGTATCCTGGTGGCGGATGACGATCCGCATATCCGCAAGATCCTGCGGTTTTTGCTGGAACAAGAGGGGTTTGAGGTCCAGACGGCGGCCGACGGCGAGGCGGCCTGGAAATCCGTGGCTGGATTCCAACCAGATCTTGTTCTCCTGGATGTAATGATGCCGGCCATGGATGGTTTTGCCGTCCTGGAGATCATTCGTGCCGGCTTCGAAACGGCACGTCTGCCGGTCATCCTTTTGACGGCCAAGGGCGAGTTGGAGGACCGGGTCAAGGGTCTGCGCGGCGGCGCCAACGACTACATCATCAAGCCTTTCCAGCAGGAAGAACTGCTGCTGAGGGTGACGAACCTGCTGGAGACGACCCGCCGGGAGCGCGAGGCCAACCCCCTGACCGGTCTGCCCGGCAACCGGGCCATCGAGCGGGAAATCGCCCGGCGTCTGGCGACGGCCAAGGATTTCGGTCTGATGTACATCGACATCGACCGCTTCAAGAGCTTCAACGACTACTACGGATATTCGCGCGGTGACCGCGCCATCGCCTTCGTGGCCGGCGTCCTGGTCGGTTGCACCCAGAAATTCGGGGCGACGGGAGATTTCGTGGGCCACGTCGGCGGCGACGATTTCGTCGTGGTCACCGAAGCGGAGGGTGCGGTGGATCTGGCCCGCCGGATCATCGAGGAATTCGACAACGGCATGGGGGACCTGCACGACCCCGCCGACCTGGAGCACGGCTACCTGGCGGTCAAGGACCGCACCGGAAAGACCGCCCGCTTCCCGCTCATCACCCTGACGGTGGCCCTTGTCGATCGCATGGGCGGCCGCTACCAGCATCCCGCCGAACTGAGCGACTCCCTCGTGGAGATCAAGCGATTCGGCAAATCCAAACCGTACAGTGTGGTGGTGCGGGATCGCCGGAACCCCGCAGCGGATTCCCTCGAGGAGATGGTCGTCGCCACGACCGTCGGGCCCAAGCATTCCTGAAGGAAAGGTGGCCATGATCGACGGTGGCCTGAGGAGCGTTTCGCCCGGGAAGGGACAAAGTCCCCTGGCGGTCGCTTTGGACAGCTGGGGCGGTCAGGACCGCCTGCCCGGCGCCGACGATCTCGTCTCGGGCCTGGTCCGGGGCCTGGCTTGCCTGGACGGGGTGCGCTCCGTGGTCGCGGTTGTGCATCCGGAGGCCAGCGGGTTCGATCCCGCCGGCACGGGCGGGGGCCGGTGTTGCCTCCTGGCGAGTGCGGAAAACACGGGTGTGCAATGGACCGATGCGCCCGCCGCCTGGGAGAATGCCTTCTGGAGCGGCCTGGAGGCGGCCGAGGGCGTCGAATCCCTGCTGGGTGTCGGCCCACTGGTTTCGGGCCCCGGGTGGCCCGCCGGAACCGCCGATGTCTGGGTGGGCCGCTTGGTTTCCCTGCGCGATGCCCCCTGGCTGGGGCTGATGGTCACCCTCGCGGACGACAGCGAAAAAGAGGAGGTTTTCGCCTGTGGCCGGCAGCTGCGCGACATGGCCGCAACCCTGGAAACGGTCCTCGGCGTATGGGGCCAGGCCGTCGAACTGCTCACACGATTGCAGCAGATGAAGGCCGAAGCGCGCACCCTGGGTCGCATCAACCAGATGCAGGGCCGCTTCGTGGCCATGGCCAGCCACGAATTCAAGACTCCTTTGACTTCCATCACCGCATACGCGGACGTCCTGGTGGACAGGGTGACCGACGAACACTTCCCTCAGGCCACGGAATTCCTCGGGGTCATCAAGCAGGAGGCCGACCGCCTGCTGCGGATGATCAACCGCATCCTCGATTTCAGCCGCATGGAATACGGCTCGCGGCTCCTGGACCTCCGGCAGGTGGATCTGGAGCCGCTGGTGCGGGAGACGGTGAGATCCCTGGGGCCGGGCATCCATGAGAAGGGCCTGACCCTCGAACTCCATGCTTCGCGCCATCTGGCCCTGGTGGAGATCGACGCGGATCTGGTGCGGCAGGTGCTGGTCAACCTGATCGGCAACGCGGTGAAGTACACGCCCAACGAGGGCGCCATCACCGTGCGCTTGGCCGAACAGGGGGCCATGGTCACGGTGCAGGTGGGGGACAACGGCCCCGGCATTTCCGACGGGGACATGAAGCGCATCTTCAACGAATTCTACCGCGCCAGCCAATCCCAGGACGGCACGGGTCTGGGGCTGACCATCGCCCGCCATATCGTGCACCTGCACGGCGGCCACATCACCGTCGGACCACGCGCGGGGGGCGGCACAGAGTTCACGTTCATGCTGCCCAAGGCCGCCCGCTATCCCTGCGAACTGCCGGGCTATCTGGCCTGGAAAGACGGGGAGCGCAGCCGGCGGCTGCTGCTGGTGAACATCCTGCGCCTCATGGCGGAACTGACCGATTCGGTCCAGGCCGCCCTCATTCTGCGCGATGGACAGGGGTGCTTGGCTCCTGTCTGCGCGGTGGGGCTGGATTCCCTGACTCCGGACCCGGTTTCCTGGAACGAGTGCCGGGAGTGGTCCGACTTCCTGGACGCCGGTGAACCGTTGTACGGCGAAAAGGCACAGGAAGGATTGAACGGAGATCTGGGTTGGCTCCCGGGGTCCGGCCGGTTGCGCCTGTTGGCCCCCGTGGTCCGCCAGGGGCGGGCGCTGGGCTGCCTGGTCCTGAGCCGGCAAGAGGGGGCCTTCCGGGCTGCCGATGCTCACCAGGTGGAGATCCTGAGCCGGATCGCGACCAGTTGCATGGGCGGCATGGATGGAAAGCCGGAAAGGGTCCTGGTGGCCTTGCGGACCTTGATGCAGGTCAGGCGGCGGGGAGTCCCCACGGCGACGGCCGCGGCCTTGCAGCTCGTGCGCGACGTGTCCGGAAGGTTGGGGTTGACCGAAGCCGAGACCATCGCCGTTCTGGACGCCACCGCCCTGCACGATGCGGGAATGACGAACCTGCAGGAGGACGTCCTGGACGAACAGGGTCGCTTGTCCTGGGACCAGCGGGATGAGGTGGAGCGTCACGTCGGGAACGGCCTGGAGATCATGGCGCCCTTGATCACCAACCCTGCGGTGGAGGCGATCGTCCGGCATCACCATGAACGGTTTGACGGCGATGGCTATCCGGACGGACTTGTCGCCGGCGCCATCCCGGTCGGTGCCCGCATCCTGGCGGTGGTCGACACCTGGTACGCCCTGACCACGGATCGCCCCTTCCGCAGGGGATTGGATCCCCGCGCCGCCATGGCCGAGATCAAGGCCCACGGCGGAACCCAATTCGATCCCCGGGTGGTGACCGCCCTGCAACTGGCCGCTGCGGGACTGTCGCCGCAGGCCACGGGACGTGCGGAAGAACCCACACCCCTCCAGGAGCTTTGATGACGGTTCAGGCCCGCATTCTCATCGTGGATGATGAACAACCCCTGGTCAATCTGCTGACCCAGGCCTTCCGCCAGGAAGGCCACCGGACCATGACGGCCAGCAACGGGATCGATTGCATGAACCGCATGGCCTCCTTCCGCCCGGATGTGGTGATCATGGACATCATGATGCCCAAGCTGGATGGAATCGACACCACACGGTTGATTCGGCGCAACCGCAGCTATGCGGGCACGACCATCATCGCCCTGTCGGCCAAGAGCGACGAGGAGACCCGCGCCAAGATGAAGGAAGCGGGCGCGGCCCTGTTCATGCGCAAGCCCTTCTCGGTGATGAAACTCGTGGAAAGGGTCGGGCGCATGCTGGCCCCCGATCCGGGGATCGTATAGGCATGAAACCGACAGTGGTCTTGGTGATTCTGGCAGCGGTGACGGGGGGGGGGCTCGGCACCCGGGGCACCATGCTGGGAGTACCGGGGACCGTTTCGGTGCCCCTGACGGTGGTGGCGGGCCTGGTGGTCTTCACCGGACTGTCGGTGTGGGCCTTCATGTCGGCCCGGCGTCTGGCTGTGCATCTGGGTCGCCTGCGTCGGCGCAATCGCGAACTCGCAGCGGAATTGGGCTCGATCCGGGCGGCCGGGATGGAGGCGGACAAGGGCCTGCGGGAAGCGCAGGGGGAGGTCCGATCCCGGGATCGCGAGGCCGAGGAGTTGCAGGGTCGGGTCAAGGCCCTGGAGCGGATCCTCGCCGACGCCGCCCGTCTGAACGCCACCCGCAGCCTGGTCGATTTGCCGGAAAGACTGACCGCCGCGGTCCGCGAATCGACCGGATTCGACAAGGTGGTCCTGTACCTGTGGTCCGACGGCACCGGAGCATTCCAGGCCCGGGGCTTCGCCGGCCTCAGCGAACAGAGCGTCGTGCGGTTGACCGATCTGCAGGTCTCCCGTGAAGAGTTCGAATCGACTTGCCGCGGCGCCCGCGCCCGCGGGGGTTGCTACATCGTGGACCGGCAACCCGGCGACCCGACCCTCTGGGCGACGGGCGAAACCGCTGAGGGGCGCTGGTCCGCGGACCGGTTGTTGCTGATTCCCCTGATGACGCCGTCCGGAGAAACCCTGGGTTACATGACCATGGACGACCCGCGAAACGGCAGGATGCCGGCCGCGTGGGAGATCCGGCAGCTGGAATTCCTGGTCTACCAAGGCGCCATCGCCCTCGAATCCGCCCGGGCCTTCGACCTCCTGGCCCGCAACAACGCCGAACTGTCACACGCTTCGGACAAGCTGGGCAGTCTGGCCCAGATGAAGGCCAACTTCGTGGCCAACGTGAGCCACGAACTCCGCACACCCCTGACTTCCATATCCGCCTACGCCGAGTTGCTGCAGACCCGCATGGACCACATGACCGAAACCGAGAGCCGGGAGTTCCTCAACGTCATCCACCACGAGAGCGTCAAGCTCTCGGAAATCATCGACGATATCCTGGAAGTCAACGAGATGGACAGCGGTCGGCCGGAGCTGACCCAGGCCGAGACCGATCTCGTGTCCCTGATCAGGCACCTGGAGGACAGCTGGCGCACGCGGGCCCGGGAGCGCGACATCGAATTCGTGGTCGTCACGAGTTCCGACCGCATCCCCCTGACCGCCGACCCGGCCATGTTGAACCAGATGCTGAGCAAACTGGTCGGCAACGCCTTCAAGTTCAACCGCGACGGCGGAAAGGTGGAGATCACGGTCGAGGAGACCGGGACGGCCGTGCGGATCAAGGTGGAAGATACGGGCATCGGCATTCCCGAGGCCGAACTGGGCCGCATATTCGAGCGTTTCTACCAGGTCGACAGTTCTCCCACGCGGGAGCACAACGGCCAGGGGTTGGGTCTGGCGATTTGCCACGACATCGTTACCCATCACGATGGACGGATCTGGGCCGAGAACATCAAGCCCCACGGCGCCCGCTTCACGGTGCTGCTGCCGCGGCGCCCGGCGGTGCACCAGTCGGTCACTTCTGCGCCGGGTCTGCAGTTGACGGTGGAGCCGGGGGAATTCGTGGCCAGGGTCATGCACTGGGTGGCCGAGAGCATGGGCGTGCGCAACGCGACTTTGATGATGCCGATTCCGGGCCTGGACCAGCTGGGCATCCGGGCGGCGATCGGGATGCCCGAATCGGTGGTCCAGAGTGCGCGAATCCGCAGGGGAATGGGCGTGGCCGGCCGGGTCTGGGCTTCGGGCAAATCCCTGCTGGTGCAGGACGTCGGCCTGGACAAGGGGTTCCGGGGCGGACACGACGCCAGCAGTTTCCAGACGCCGTCCCTGCTGTGTGTGCCGCTGAAGCGCGACGGGCAGGTGTTCGGCGTCCTGGCCGTCAACAACCGGCACGACGGACGCCCCCTGGGCGACGACGACCGCCTGCTGCTGGAGGCCCTGGCTCCGCGCTTGGGCAAAATGTTGCACGAATTCACCCGGTTGCATCGCCGGGCCTGCGAGTACGAGATGGTCCGGGACTCCCTGCGCTCGTTGACCCCCGTGGGCAACCTGCCTGCCGAGAGCGTTCTGGATGTCTGCCGGGAGATCTGCCTGTCCGCCGGTCGCCGCATCCACATGAGCGCCGAGGACCTGCAACACCTGGCCTTCACCCTGTGCTTCTACGACGTGGGGATGAGCTGTGTGCCTCCCCAGCTGTTGAATCATCCCGGCCCCCTGAGCGACGATGAGATGCTGTTCGTGCGGCGGCACGTGCAGGTCGGTCTGGAAATCCTGGATCCCCTGATGCCGGAATCCAGGATCCGCCAACTCGTCCTTCACCATCACGAAAATTTCGACGGCAGCGGGTATCCCGACGGTCTGGCCGGGGAGGCCATTCCCCTGGGCGCGCGTCTGATCCGTCTGACCGACACCCTGGCGGCCCTGCTCAGCCCGCGGCCGTACCGTCCGTCCTTTTCGCTGGATGCGGCGCTGGCGGAGATGCGCAAGGGAATCGGGACTGAATTCTGCCCGCGGATGGCCGATGTATTCTTCAGCGAGACCCTGCGCCGCCGGCAGCGTATCGAGGCGTTGCAGGATCTGCCCGGTGATCACCTCGACCTGGCCCGGCCCGGTCTGGATCAACGAGGCATGGTCACGGTCAAGGTCTGAGCCGAATTGGGCCTCGCACTACCGAGGAGAAACGCATTGCACCGGATCCTGATCGCCGACGACGAATCCAACATCCGCAACGTGCTGGAGTTCAGCCTCCAGGCCGAGGGCCTCGACGTCATCGAGGCCGCCTCGGGTGACGAGGCCCTGAAGCTGGCCACGGCGGAGCTTCCGGACCTGGTGATCCTCGACGTGATGATGCCGGGGATGGGTGGCGTGGAGGTCTGTCGCCTGCTCAAGGCCGACCCGCGCACCGCACGGATCCCGGTGGTGCTGCTGACGGCCCGCACCCAGAGCGAGGACCGCAGGGCAGGACTCGCCGCAGGGGCCGAGCGTTATATCACCAAACCCTTCAGCCCCCACAAGGTGGTATCGGTGGTCGCAGAACTGCTGGGCGTCGCCCGCTAGCCAGCGCGACCGTTTCAAGCTAGTATCCGTCGGTTCACGGGTCCGGGCATGCGCCCGGGCCGGCGTCTTTCGCCTGGACCACGGTGGCCAGTCCATGCCCACGGAATCCCTCCTTCTGGAAATCGCCTTGCCCGTGCCCCTGGCGCGCGACTTCAGCTACCGGTTTACCCCCGACGGGTCGGAAGCGGTGCCGCCGGTCGTGGGTGACCTGGTCGTGGTGCCCTTCGGGCGCCGCCGCCGGGTCATCGGTCTGGTGGTTTCGGTGCAGCCCCTGGCCCCCGGGGTGACCACGGTGGACGGGGTCGCCCTGAAGGATGTGGCGGAGATTCTGGATCCGGCCTACCGGCTCGGGCCGGTGCGCATGGACGTGGCCCGCTGGATGGCCGACTACTACGCCCTGCCCTTGGGGGAAGTCGCGCCCCTGTTCCATCCCCCGGCCCCGGGCACGCGAGCCCGGCCTCGTCGGAGCCGCACCGAGCGCGCGTATCCGGACCTGGATCCGGCCGACATCCGGCCCACCCCTCAACAGAAACTGCCCATCGACCGGGCGGTGCGGCTGCTGTCCCAGCGTGAATACGGGGCCATCCTCCTGCACGGCGTGACCGGCAGCGGGAAAACCGAGGTCTACCTGGCGGTGATCGCCGCAGCCCTGGCCCGCGGCCTGGGCGCCATTTACCTGCTGCCGGAAATCGCTCTGACCCCGCAGACCCTTGCCCGCATCAAGGCCCGGTTCGGGGATGAGGTCGCGGCCATCCACAGCGGGCTGTCCGCGGGCGAGCGTTGCCGCGTGCACGAGGGCGCTGCCCGGGGAGAGATCAAGGTGGTGGTGGGTCCGCGCTCGGCCCTGTTCGCGCCGGTGCGGGAACTCGGGGTCATCGTGGTGGACGAGGAACACGACTCATCCTACAAGCAGGATGAGAAGCCGCGCTATCACGCCCGGCACGTGGCCCTGGTGCGCGGGCGCAGCTGCGGGGCGGTGGTGATCCTGGGCTCGGCCACTCCCGACCTGGAGACCGTGGTCGGGGCCCGTGAGGGCCGCTTCGATCTGTGTTCGTTACCCGAGCGGCAGGGCGCCGGGTTGCCGGGGGTCCAGGTGGTGGACATGCGCGGCACCACGGTGCGCGAGGGTTTCACGGACGAGCTGCTGACCGCCATGGCTTCCCAGCTGGAGGCGGGTCGCCAGAGTCTCCTGTTCTATAACCGCCGGGGTTTTGCCCGCGTGATGCAGTGTTCGGACTGCGGGGAAGCCGTGACCTGCCCCAATTGCGACATCGCCATGACCCTGCACCTGCGGCCGCGACGCCTGCTCTGCCACTACTGCGGTCACACCCAGCCGGCCGGACAGTCCTGCCCCGATTGCGGCAGCAACGCCTTCCTGCCGTCGGGAGGGGGCACCGAAAAGGTCGAGCTCAATCTTCTGGCCCAGTTCCCCTCGGCGCGGATCATGCGTCTGGATCACGACACCACCCGTCGCCGGGGCAGCTACCATCGCATCCTGACCGCGTTTGCCAACCACGAAGCCGACATCCTGGTGGGGACGCAAATGGTGGCCAAGGGTCATCACTTTCCCCAGGTGGGACTGGTGGGGGTGCTGGCGGCGGACGACGGTCTGGCCATGCCGGATTTTCGCGCCAGCGAACGCACCTTCCAACTCCTGACCCAGGTTGCCGGCCGCGCCGGCCGCACCGGCCCCGGGTCGGTGATCTTCCAGACCTGGCGTCCGGAAGATCCGGTGATCCTGGCCGCCGCCGCCCATGATCCGGAACGTTTCCTGGCCCTGGAATTGCCGGTGCGCGAGGCCCTGGGATACCCGCCTTATCGCAGGTTGGCGCGGATCGGTCTGCTGGGACGGCGCATGGCGGCGACCCGGGAGGCCGCCGAGGCCCTGGCCGAGGCCCTGCGCGCCCAGCTTCCTAGCCGCAGCATGCAGATCCTGGGTCCGGCTCCGGGGGTGTTCGAGCGTTTGCAGGATCGCTACCGGTTCCAGATCCTGCTCAAGGGCGACCTGACCCGAAAGCAGAAAAGCTGGACCGCGCAATGCCTGCGCGAGCTGAAGGCGGCCTACAAGGGTTTGGATGCCTACCTGGATATCGACCCGGTCGCGGTGTTCTAGCTCAATCCAACCACTTGAGCAGTTCCGCGGTGGCGATCTGCCCGTGGATGTCCATGCGGCCGATGCCGCGGGGCAGCACCCAGTACAGCCCGCCGCGAGACAGGTGTTTCTTGTCGCCCAGCAACGCCCGGTCCAGGGTTTCGTGATCGGGGGCGGGACACCGGGTCGGCAGTCCGCAGGCCTCGAGGATCTCGATCGTTCGCACCGCGTCCTCCAGTCGGCAGATGTTGCGCTCGGCCGCGATGCGGAACACCACCGCCATGCCGATGGCCACGGCTTGCCCGTGGCTCAGCGGCGCCGGCTCCACCTGGGACAGGGCTTCGAGGGCGTGGCCCAGGGTGTGGCCCAGATTCAGGCAGCGGCGCATGCCCTGCTCCCGGAAATCCCGCTGGACGATTCGGGCCTTGACCTTGGCCGCGCGTCCGATCCAGTCCTTCCAGTCGACACCGCCCAGGATGCCGGGCACCGGGTCCTGCCCGTCGCCTCCGGCCAGCAGGTTGTCCAGCCTGGGTCGGGCCGCATGAAGCCGAGCGAACAGTTCGGGGTCGCCGATGACCGCGGTTTTGACCAGCTCGGCCATACCGTTGCGCCACTCGGCGCGCGGCAGGGTGGCGAGGAAACCCGGGTCCGCGAGAATGCCCGCGGCGGGATGGAAACAGCCCACGGGATTCTTCAATCCCGCCGCGTTGAGGGCGGTCTTGCCGCCGATGGCCGCATCCACCATGGCCAGCAGTGTGGTGGGGATGGCCACGAAGCCCAGGCCGCGGCGCCAGATGGCCGCGGCGAGGCCGGCGATGTCCAGCACGGCGCCTCCGCCCACCGCCACCAGAGTCCGATCACGGGCCACACTCATTTCGGCCAGCCACTCGACGATGGCCTCCAGGCGGGCAAAAGATTTGACCTGCTCACCGCCGGGCAGGATCAGCACGGGTGCATCCTGTGCGTCGCAGGCGGCCTGCATCTGCTCGAGCCAGGTTGCGTGGTGGTCGGCAACCGCCCGATCGAGTACGTAGACGGGGGGGGGATGGGGGACGTAGCGCCCCAGTTCCAGGGGCGCCAAGGGGCCCAGGATGTATTTGCTGGAGCCGGATCCCAGGTGCATGACGATTTTGACGTTGGCTTCGCGCAAGAGTCGGTCCTTTGTCTGCGTACGGATCTTATTTTAACCCGATCCAATTGATAGTCGCCATCATTATCGCAAGCGGCAAATTGAGCAGGGGTTTCCCTTGTTTCGCCTCTGGCCGATGGCTACTTTTGACTGGCCGAAGGATGTGAATCTACGCTTCGGCCACCCGAATTTCCATCAAAGGAGTGATCTCCATGAGTTCCGAGAATACCGCCGCCACAGTAGACCGGATGGTTGAAATCCGGTGGCACGCGCGGGGTGGACAGGGTGCCAAGACGGCCGCCATGTTCCTCGCCGAAGCGGTGCTGGATATCGGCATGTTCGGACAGGGATTTCCCGAGTACGGGCCCGAACGCCGTGGCGCTCCCATGCGGGGTTTCACCCGCATCTCCGGCGAGCCCATCCGCCGGCACTGCATGATCGAACGACCGGGCTTCGTTGTCGTCCTGGATCCCACCCTGCTGGATTCCCCCGCCGCGGGCGTGACCGCCGGCACCGACAAGGACACGGTGTTCGTCATCAACACCTCGGAATCGCCCGCGACCATCCGGGAGAAGCTGGGTGTCAAGGGGGCCACGGTTCATACGGTCGACGCCATGGGGATCGCCCTGGACACGATCGGTCGCCCCATTCCCAACATGCCCATGATCGGCGCCTTGCTGGCGGTCAAGGACGTGATGAGTGTCGATGACCTCAAGAACGCCCTGGTGAACCGTCTGAGCAGCAAGTTCTCCCAGGCGATCATTGACGGCAACCTGGCTGCGGTCGACCGGGCCTTCAAGGAGTTGGTGTCCGAATGAGTTTCCTGCCGAATTCCCAGCTGCACACCGGCGGAATCATCCGCGAGGCGGGCAACGCCTTCGATTACAAGACGGGCGACTGGCGCACCTTCGTGCCGGAATTCATCGAGGACAACTGCATCCACTGCATGTTCTGCTGGATCTACTGTCCCGACGATGCGATCGCCATCGATACCTCCGGGCCCAAGCCCGTCATGAAGGGCATCATCGACGGCCATTGCAAGGGCTGCGGCATCTGTGCCCACGAATGTCCCCCGGCCAAGAAGGGCAAATCGGCCCTGGTCATGGTCCGCGAAGAGAAATAGGCCCTGCGCCGGAAAGGATGGAGTCATGGAACAGAAACTCATGGCGCTGTCGGGAAACGAAGCGGTGGCCTACGCCTTCAAGCAGGCCCGGCCCCACGTCGCTTCGGCGTTCCCGATCACGCCCCAGACCGAAATGATGCACAAATACGCCGAGTTCGTGGCCAACGGCGAAATCGACACGGAGATGATCCTGGTCGAGAGCGAGCACTCGGCCATGAGCGCGGCCGTGGGTTCGGCCGCCGCCGGCGCGCGGACCTTCACCGCGACCAGCAGCGCGGGCTTCGCCCTGATGTGGGAGATCGTCTACATCACCGCCTCGCTCCGCTTGCCCATCTGCATGGCCCTGGTCAACCGGGCCCTCAGCGGCAACATCAACATCCACTGCGACCACAGCGACAGCATGGGCGGCCGCGACGCCGGCTGGATCCAGCTCTTCAGCGAGAACGCCCAGGAGGCCTACGACAACGCGGTCATGTCCTGGCGGATCGGTGAGCACAAGGACGTGCGGTTGCCGGTGATGACCACCTACGACGGTTTCATCATCAGCCACACCGCCGACAGCCTGCACATGCTGCCGGATGACGCCGCCTACAAGTTCATCGGCCCCTACAAGCCCGGTTATACGCTGCTGGACGTGGAAAACCCCATCACGGTGGGACCGCTGGATTTGACCGACTACTACTTCGAGCACAAGGCCGACCAGCTCGCCGCCTATGACAAGGCCGCCGAGATCGTCGGCAAGGTCAGCGAGGAGTACGGCGAACTGACCGGCCGTCACTACGGGTTCTGCGAGGAGTACAAGCTGGATGACGCCGACCTGGTCATGGTCATCCTGGGCTCCAGCGCGGGCACGGCCAAGGACGTCATCGACGAATACCGCAACAAGGGCGTCAAGGTCGGCTTGTTGAAGGTGCGCATGTTCCGGCCCTTCCCCGCCTCCTACATCGCCGCCAAGCTTGCCGGCCGCAAGGCCGTCGCGGTCCTGGACCGTTCGGCCAGCTTCGGCGGATTCGGCGGGCCGGTTTTCACGGAGATCCGTTCGGCCATGTACGGCCAGCAGGTCCCGGTCCACGGTTACATCTACGGTCTGGGCGGTCGCGACTTCGATCTGAAACAGGTCGCCACCGTCATCGAGGATCTGCAGAAAGTCGCATCCGGCGGCGCATTCGAGGACATCAACCTACTGGGCGTCAGGTCCTAGGAAAGGAGGCAGAATCATGGCCGTCAATCTCAAGACATTGGCCCACAACGAGAACCTCCTGACCGGAGGCCATCGCGCGTGTGCCGGTTGCACCGGCGCCAATATCCTGCGCCAGCTCATGCTCACCGCAGGCCCCGACACCGTGGTCGGCAGCGCGACCGGGTGCATGGAAGTGGTCACGACCATTTTCCCCTACACGGCGTGGAAGACCTCGTTCATCCACAGCGCCTTCGAGAACTCCGCCGCCACGGTCAGCGGGGTGGAGACGGCGTACCGCGCGCTTAAGAAGCGTGGTGAGCTGCCGGTGGAGCGGGAGAAGATCAACTTCATCGCCATCGGCGGCGACGGCGGGACCTACGACATCGGTCTGCAGTCCCTGTCCGGCGCCATGGAGCGCGGTCACAATATGCTGTACGTCTGCTACGACAACGAGGCGTACATGAACACCGGGATCCAGCGGTCGGGTGCCACCCCTCTGGGGGCTCACACTTCGACCGCTCCGGCCGGCACGGTCAAGCAGGGCAAGGAGCAGAACCGCAAGGACCTGACCTCCATCATGGTGGCCCACAACATTCCCTACGTGGCGCAGACCACGCCCTACCACTGGCGCGACCTGGCGACCAAGGTGGAGAAGGCTCTGGCGGTCGACGGTCCGGCCTTCATCAACATCCTCATGCCGTGTCCGGTGGGTTGGCACTTCGACACCGCCATCGGCCAGGATCTGGCGCGCGAGGCGGTGGAGAGCAACTTCTGGCCGCTGTTCGAGGTTGAAGACGGAGTCTACAAGGTCAACCACAAGCCGAAGGACCCCACTCCGATGACCGTGTGGATGGAAAAGCAGGGCCGCTTCAAGCACCTGTTCCGACCCGGCAACGAACATCTGCTCGAGGCCAGCCAGCAATGGGTGGATCTGCAGTGGAAGCGGCTGCTGAGGTTGGAGGAATCCACCAACGGTTGAGCCGACTGTTTTCCAACCAGAAAAAAGGGCCCGGGGTTTCCCCGGGCCCCTCGTGTTTGGCTATGTTGCCGCGTAGAACACCGCACTTGCCGGGTCATCCAGGCAATTAACCGACTTCGCCAGGGCCTGCTGTCGTTTGGCG
>PFVX01000015.1 GCA_002790835.1 bacterium CG_4_9_14_3_um_filter_65_15
ACCGGGCTGAAAGTGGGGAATGATTGTGAAAATATCACCACTTCAACTGGGGAATGATTCTGGAAATACCTGGGGAATGATTCTGGAAATTGACATTTGAGAAGCGAAGACCCGGGACCATCAAATAGCCCGGCTTCCTTTTTGAACCAGCCTCGAAACCGAATATACAAGCAGGTCAACCCTGGAGCAAATCATGTGCGAAATACCGAGATGGGTGGATTTAGCCCAAATTTTCCGGTATTGATTACGAGCAATCCGGCTTCAAAACTTGCTCGTCACCCTCACCCAATCCTTCCGGAGAGACTATGCTGCGCATTCCCGAATGCGGTCGCTACGTCAGCCAGGAACCGGCGAACATCGCCACCCATCTGTTGGGGCATCCCCTGGCGACTTTCCGGCGTCAGACCTGCGCCTTCCTGTTGGATCTGCTCCTGCTCAGCCTGGTGTTCGGAACGATTTTCACGAGCCTGACCCTGATGAACATCAACGAGGGCGACCCTACCTTGATCCCGCGGATCCGGGCCCGGATGTCCGGGGCCGCTCCCGCCGATTCCAGCGCGTTCGGGAAACTGGCGCTGGACATCCTGACCTTGGTCGAGGAGCGCGTGCCCCTGGCCCTGGACTGCGACCTGTCGGAGTTGGTCGCAGCCCGGGACCTGGAGGGATTGAGCCGGGAATCCTTGGACAACAACCTGATGGTGAGTTTGACCTCCGGAGCAACCCGGGTCGACACGGAACAGATCCTGCTGGGGTCAGATTTCCTTTTGGGCCGCTACGGGAGTTTTCTGGGTTGGGGGGCGTTTTTCGTGGCTTGGTTCACCCTCTGGTCACGCCTGTTGCAGGGACGGACGCCGGGCAAGGCGGTGTTCGGTCTGGAGGCGGTGAAGCTGGACGGTAAACCACTGTCGTGGTGGGACGCCTTCAGCCGCAGCGCCGGGAACGGGGCCAGCGCGGGTACCCTGCTGTTGGGCTATTTCGAGGCGATCTGGCATCCCAATCGCCAGGCCGTCCACGATCGCATCTCCAACACGGTGGTGGTCCGTAGAAAACAAGCTTGAATCGTGGTAACCTCCTGTGCCCCGAAGCTTTTTCGATTCCCGTTGCAGGAGGCTATCGCGTGGATATCGATCTGAATCTGCTGCATCGCCTGTTCCGCGCCCACCCCTGGCACGGGGTGCCCATCGGGGATCAGGCTCCCGAGAAGGTCACGGCCTACATCGAGATCGTGCCCTCCGATACGGTGAAGTACGAACTGGACAAACCCAGCGGGCACCTGAAGGTCGACCGGCCGCAGAAATTCTCCAACGTCTATCCCACCCTGTACGGGCTGATCCCCCAGACCTACTGCGGGCCACAGATCGCCGAGTTCTGCATGGCGCAGGCCTCGCGGAGCAATATCGTGGGCGACGGCGACCCCCTGGACATCTGCGTGTTGGCTGAGAAATCCATCACCCACGGGGATATCCTGTTGCCGGTGGTGCCCATCGGGGGGCTGCGCATGATCGACGGCAACGAGGCCGACGACAAGATCATCGCCGTCATGCGGGACGACGCCATCTACGGACACATGAAGGACATCTACGAGTGCCCGCCGACCCTCGTCGGCCGGCTCAAGCACTACTTCCTGACCTACAAGGACGCCCCCGGTGCGCGGCATCGGAACACCGAAATCACCCACGTGTACGGCCGCGACGAGGCCCACGAGGTCATCGAGCGCAGCATGCGGGACTACGAGGAGCGGTACGGGGAATTGAAGGGGCTGTTCGAGTCGTTGCGGACGCGTTGAGGGATAGGGTACAACAAACGGGAGGATGCCATGCGCCTGTTCGTGATCCTGCTGCTCGGGGCCTCCCTGATGGGTTGCCACAACCTGGAGACGGGGTCTGCGGATCTGGGAGCAGCACCTCCGACCGACGAGGCGCAGCTCTTTGCGCCCGGCGTGGTCAACCGGGGTTTGCCCTGCCGCGATATCTCCCAGACATCGGACGGGGATCTGATGGTCTGGTGCGAGCTGGTGGGGAATTTTCACCGAGCGGTGATCACCGAGGCCCGGCGGGTGGACGGAAAATGGGGCGCTCCGCGCGTCGCCTCTTTCAGCACGAACCCCCGGTGGAAGAATTTCGAGCCGGCCTTTTCCCGCGACGGTCGCCGCCTGTTCTTCGTTTCCGATCGACCTCTGACGGGTGAAGGTCCCCCCGAAGAGGTCAGCAACATCTGGGTGGTCCACCGCACCGCCAACGGTTGGGGCGAGCCCACGCCCCTGCCCGAGGCCGTTAATGAAGGGGATACCTTTTTCCCGTCGCTGACCAACGACGGCACGCTGTACCTGACCCGGGATCTCGAGGGTGGCGAAAGCGCCATCTTCCGCAGCCGGCTGGTGGATGGACAATACCAGAAAGTCGAGCGCCTGCCCGAGCAGGTCAACGCCGGCCGCACCCGGTTCAACGCCATGGTCGATGCCAACGAGCGCTTCCTCATCGTGCCGGTTTTCGGCATGGCCGATACCCGCGGAGGAGTGGACTACTACCTGGTGGCGCGCAATCCGGACGACACCTGGAACGACCCGGTCAACATGGGGGACTTGGTGAACTCGGTGGCGCGGCAGGAATGGTCGCCGTGGCTGGCGCCCGATGGCAGCGCCTTTTTCTTCATGAGCGATCGGCCGGACAACTCGCTGGTGGAATTTAACCCGTTGACACGAGAGGGGTTGCGCGAATTGCACAACACCTCCGGCTGCGGGCAGATGGGGATCTGGTGGGTCGATGCCCACGCGGTGGACGTGTTGCGGCCCTACCTGGACGGTGGCCCGGGTTGAGACAGGTCCAGCCCGGTTCGGCAGGCCTCCGGCGCTTGTTCGCCCCGGCAAACTATGTCACTATTGCCGGCGCTTGAGACACCCCGGCAGAAAGCGGATTTCATGCGCGTGGCGATCGTCCATCACTGGTTCGTGGGATACCGCGGCGGCGAGAAGGTCATCGAGAACATGCTCGAGCTGTACCCGGACGCCGACCTGTTCACCCTGTTTTGGGAGCCGGACAAGCTGCCGGAGGTGTTCCGCCGGCGCAAGGTCACGACCTCGTTCCTGAACCGATTCTCCATCTTCAAGCGCAACCACCGTCTGGCCCTGCCGCTGATGCCCCTGGCTCTGGAGCAGCTCGACGTGCGGGGCTACGACCTGGTGATCTCCAGCGAGAGCGGACCCGCCAAGGCCGTGCTGGCCGACCCCGAAGCCGTGCACATCTGCTACATCAACTCGCCCATGCGCTACATCTGGGACATGTACCACGAGTACCGGCAAAGCATGGGCTGGCTGCAGCGGATGTTCTTCACGCCGCTGGCCCACTACCTGCGCCGCTGGGACCGCTCCACGTCCATGGGCGTGGATCATTTCGTGGCCAACTCGTCCTTCGTCGCCAAGCGCGTGCACCGGTGTTATCATCGCGATTCGACGGTGGTCCATCCCCCGGTGGACATGGATATGTTCGCCCCGAGCGGGAAGAATGGGGACTACTTCTTCGCCATCGCGGAGATGGTGCCCTACAAGCGCATGGATCTGGCGGTGCAGGCGTTCCGGGGGCTGGACGCGAAATTGAAAATGGCCGGCAGCGGACCCGATCTGGGCAAGCTGCGGGCCATGGCGCCGCCCAACGTGGAGTTCCTCGGCCGGGTGGACGACGACCGACTGCGCACCCTGTACGCCGAAGCGCGGGCGTTCATCTTTCCCGGCAAGGAGGACTTCGGGATCACGCCGCTGGAGGCCAACGCCAGCGGCACCCCGGTGATCGCCTACCGGGCCGGTGGCATCCTCGACACCCAGACCGACGAGACGGCCGTGTTCTTCGACGAGCAGACGCCCGAAGCGGTGGCTGCGGCCGTGCGGACCTTCATGGAGCGCGAGGGCGGGTTTTCTGCCGACGCCTTGCGGGCCAACGCCGCGCGCTTCAGCCGCGACGAGTTCAAGCGTCGGTTCAAGGCGGTTGTGGACGGGGTTTTTTAGGGGGTTATTCCTCAATCGTTGGATCCGTTCCGTGCGCACCGAGGTCGACCGGTTCTTGATCCTGGGTGGGGAACTTGCCGAATCCCACCAAAATGGTATAGACTACTCCTCTATTAGCCTGCGCCACCCAGCCGTACGAAGGAGAACTCCATCATGGCCGACAACGCCTCTTCCGAAGTCTATGGACCCAATCCCGACGTCGCCGCCACCAGCCACATCGGCACCATGGAGGAGTACCAGCGCCTGTACCGCTTGTCCCTGGACGATCCGGAGACCTTCTGGGCCAAGCAGGCCGAGGGGCTGACCTGGTTCCATCCCTTCCGGCAGGTGTTCGACAACGACTACGGTAACGTGGATTTCAGCTGGTTCCTGGGCGGGCGCCTGAACGCCTGCTACAACTGCGTGGACCGGCACCTGGGTGACAAGGCCGACCAGGACGCGCTGATCTGGGTCAAGGACGAGCCGGGCGAGTACGAGCACATCACCTACCGGCAGTTGAAGCACAGCGTGGCGCGGGTGGCCAACGTGCTGAAGGCCCACGGGGTACGCAAGGGCGACCGGGTGGCCATCTACATGCCCATGATTCCCGAGCTGGCCTACACCATGCTGGCCTGCGCACGCATCGGGGCCATCCACTCGATCATCTTCGGCGGATTCAGCAGCGAGGCGATTCGCGACCGCATTCTGGACGCCGAGTGCCGCCTGGTGGTCACCGCGAACGAGGGCTTGCGCGGGGGCAAGCACCTGAAGCTGAAGGAGACGGTGGATCGCGCGGTGGACGGGCTGGACCTGGTGCAGAAGGTGCTGGTGGCCCGGCGCACCGATGCCGAGACGGTCATGAAGCCCGGCCGTGATTCCTGGCTCGACGAGGAGTGCGCCAAGCAGCGCTCGACCTGCACCGTGGAGTGGATGGGGTCCGAGGATCCCCTGTTCATCCTCTACACGTCCGGCTCGACGGGAAAACCCAAGGGAGTCATGCACACCACCGGCGGGTACATGGTCTACGCCGCGATGACCCACCGGGTGGTCTTCAACTACCAGCCGAAAGACGTGTACTTCTGCGCCGCGGACATCGGCTGGATAACCGGGCATTCGTACATCATCTACGGGCCGCTGGCCAACGGGGCCACCTCGGTGATGTTCGAGTCGATTCCGACCTACCCCGACTGCGGCCGCTACTGGCAGATCGTGGACGACCTGAAGGTGAACATCTTCTACACCGCGCCCACGGCCATTCGCGCCATCGCGCGCGCGGGGGATGCGGTGCTGGAGAAGTCGTCGCGCGAATCGCTGAAGGTGCTGGGCACCGTGGGCGAGCCCATCAACCCGGAGACCTGGAAGTGGTTTTGGAACAAGGTGGGCAAGCAGCGCTGCTGCATCGTCGACACCTGGTGGCAGACC
This sequence comes from bacterium CG_4_9_14_3_um_filter_65_15, assembly GCA_002790835.1. Classification (GTDB taxonomy): domain Bacteria; phylum Krumholzibacteriota; class Krumholzibacteriia; order LZORAL124-64-63; family LZORAL124-64-63; genus JAHJTW01. The sequence goes on from PFVX01000015.1 coordinate 5,399, forward strand.
GAGACCGGCGGCATCATGATCACGCCGCTGCCTGGCGTGACGCCGCTGAAGCCCGGGTCGGCGACGTTGCCGTTCTTCGGCGTCAAGCCGCTGCTCATGGACGACGACGGCAAACCCCTCGAGGGCAACGGCGTGAGCGGCAACCTGTGCATCGCCCAGACCTGGCCCGGCCAGGCGCGGACGGTGTGGGGCGACCATAGCCGCTTCGGGGAGACCTACTTCACCCAGTACCCGGGCTACTACTTCACCGGCGACGGCTGCCGCCGCGACGAGGACGGCTATTACTGGATCACCGGTCGCGTTGACGACGTGATCAACGTCTCGGGGCACCGGCTGGGCACGGCCGAGGTCGAATCCGCGCTGGTGGCCCACGAGGCCGTGGCCGAGGCTGCGGTGGTTGGCTTCCCCCACGAGATCAAGGGCCAGGGGATCTTCGCCTACGTGATCCTCGGCCCCGACGGCGACGAGACCGACGGCGAGCTGAAGGGCGCCCTCAAGGAGCAGGTCCGCCACGTCATCGGCCCGGTGGCCACGCCCGACCGGATCCTGGTCTGCCCCGGTCTGCCCAAGACCCGCAGCGGCAAGATCATGCGCCGCATCCTGCGCAAGATCGCCGCCGGCGAGTACACCGGCCTGGGCGACGTGAGCACGCTGGCCGACCCCTCGGTGGTGGAGAAGCTGATCGAGGGGCACAAGGAATTGATGAAGTAGGGGGACAATTCTCCCCTCTCTCGCCGGATTCATGCAGGGCGGGTTCCACCGATGGGAGCCCGCCCTGTCTCCCATATCAGGTCTTCAATACGCACATCAATCCCACCCCATTATGAGAGACTGCTCATCATTTTGATGACGGACCAAACCGCAGAGGCTGTATAAAATATTGGAAATAAATAGTTTAAAACAGGGAACACTCTTTGCAAAAGCTCCCCTCATGACATGATGAACGATTTTCATCAGGGATCCAGACCCGCAACACCAGCCAATGGAAATTGGGGACAACATGACTCTGTCGACCCAAAAGATGGAGGCCTGAATGGTTCGCGAATTCCAGATCGTGCGCCGTGCGGCGGGTCTCGCCACCGAAGAAACACCCGCGAAGAAAGTTTGGCGCCATGAATTCAATCGATAAGGAAAAAAGGAGGTTTCAGATGAAAAAGACACTTCTAGCGGTTCCGGCCGCAAGAGCACTGACGACGGTATTGATCGCCCTTGTTCTTCTCGTTCCTCTGTCCGCCCGTTCCGAGATTAAGAAGGGGAGCTTCGAAATCAACCCTTTCGCGGGCAAGGGTATGTTCGAGGAGAAACAGAATCTTAAGAACGAGTTTATCTATGGCGGGCGGCTTGGCTATAACCTGACCGGGAGTTTCGCCCTCGAAGCCGCCGTGGGTTTCATGAACACCAGCGTCGATGACCCGTCGCTGGTTGGCGCCGCCCAAGGGCAGTACAGAAGCCCCATGACCGATGTGGACCTTACCTTTTATCAGATCGATGCGGTGCACCACTTTATGCCCGAGGGCAGGTTAAACCCTTTCGTCCTCGCCGGCATCGGCGCCGTCCACTACTCGCCGAAGATATCGGACAAGGACATGTCCTTTGTCGGATTGGGCGTGGGAGCAAAATACTGGTTGGCGGAGCGATTCGCACTCCGAATCGATGTGAGGGATAACCTGGTTTTCGATGAGACCTACAACAATTTCAGCGCCACCGGAGGGATCGTCTTCTCGTTCGGCGGCGGGGACAAGGAAGAGATCGTTGTGGTGAAAGAGAAGGCCCCGGAGAAAGTCGTGGTCGTTGTGGCCGAGGAGCCGAAGGTCGTGGAGAAGGTAAAAGTCCTCGCGGCCGAGCCCAAAGTGGTCATTCTCGCGTTCGAGGACGTGCACTTTGATTTCGATAAGTCGACCCTGACGCCTGAGGCGAAAGCAATACTGAAGCGGACCACCCAGATCCTGAAGGAGAACCCCAAAGCCGATATCCGCATTGCGGGATATACCTCCGCTGCGGGCGCCGGGAAATACAACCAGGCATTGAGCGAAAGACGGGCAAGCGCCGTCAAGGCGTACCTGGTTGAAGAAGGTCTCATTCCGGCGGGCAAGCTCGTCACCATCGGATTCGGCGAGACGAGCCCGGCCGAGTACGAATCGGCGCCCAAGGACCTTTACTCGAAAGCAGCAAAGGCCAACATGAGAGTTCTCTTTGAAATCGTAGTGAAGTAGGGAGTTACCGAAAATGAAGAAGCTCTTCAAAGGGTTTATGATAACGGCGCTCCTGGTCGGTTTGATGACCGGGTGCGGAAAATGGAATGAAGTCACGGACCCCTTCTTGGGTCCCCTGGACACCACCGCGCCCACGGTGCTGTCCACGATTCCCGTCGATGATGCCGTCGGTGTGGCGCTCAACAGCAACCTCACCGCCCGTTTCAGCGAAACGATGGACTCGTCGACCATTACCCAGTCGACCTTTACCTTGAAGCGCGGATCGACGACTGTTGCCGGCTCGGTGACCTATGCCGGCCTATCGGCGGTCTTCAACCCGACGAGCAATCTCCTGGCAAGCACCGTGTACACGGCCGCGATCACCACCGGGGTCACGGACGAGGCGGGCAATCACCTGGAGTCCGGCTTTTCGTGGACCTTCACGACGGGTGCCGCCGCTGATGCGGTCAGACCCACGGTGGTATCCACGGTTCCGCTGGCCGGGGCCACGGGTGTTGCGATCAACATCAATCCCACGGCGGCCTTCAGCGAGGAGATGGATCCCACGAGGACCGCGGCCTTCACCCTGCAGCACGGGTCGACGTTCGTTACCGGCGAGGTGACCTATGTCGGCGCAACGGCGACCTTCACGGCGCCGGATCTCCTGCCGAGCACTCTGTACACCGCCACGATCACGACGGCGGCCAGGGACCTGGCGGGCAATACCCTGCTGGCCAACAAGGTGTGGACCTTCACGACGGGTACGAGCGCAGGTCAGCTGACGGTGCCTCTCGGAACGGCTGCGCGATTCGCGATTCTGTCCAGCACGGCGATCACCGACATTCCGACTTCGTCCATCACCGGAGACGTCGGGGTGACTCCGGGCGTGAGATCCGCGATAACCGGAATGCTCGCCGGGGACGGACAGGTGGTGTCCGGGTATGCCATTTATGCAGCCGATGATGCAGATCCCGTTCCCGCGATGTTGATCGCGGCGAAAGCCGACGCGAAAATCGCGTTCGACAACGCACGGGACGCCGTGCGGGGAACGCCTGCGGCCATATCGGGCAATCTCAACGGGCTGACCCTGGCTCCGGGTCTCTATGAGTCGGGAACCTCGATCGAGATTTCTCCGAATGGTTTCCTCTATCTGGATGCCGGAGGCGACGCCAATGCCGTCTTCATCATCCGGAGCGCGACCACGATCACGACGGAATCCACCAGCGAGGTCGTCCTGCAGGGAAACGCCCAGGCCGGTAACATCTACTGGACGGCAGGAAGCGCGATAACCCTCGGAACGAACTCCAAGATGAAGGGAACCCTGATAGCAGGGACCTCGATTTCGTTGCTGACCGGCGCCAGGCTCGACGGCAGAGCGTTGATCCAGGGCGCGACGGCTGGACAGGTTTCCTTGGACCAGAACATCGTCGTAAAGCCATAGGGCAAGCGTAGGGGGAGATAGGCCATTCGGTTCTGGGCCCATCTCCCCACCCCCAAACCAATAGCCGTCCCACAGGGGACGGCTATTTGTTTGTCTGGCCTTGTTCCAACTCGGGATTCGTCTCGACGGGCGTCCGATGGCGCACCTTGCCCGGAGGCGTAATCATCTGCTGATCGACGGCCTCAATTGGGTGCACCTGGTGTGCGATCATTCGGCCTCCGGCGCGAGATGGAGTGTGGGGAATCATGCAGAAATGGAAACGTGCAGGTATGCGAACGGTGGGATTCACGACGGCCCTGGTTCTTCTGGGCGGTTGCGGCGACAAGTCGCAGGAACAGGCGGCTGTGGCCGGCGCGTCTCTGCGCAACGTGTCACCGGCCCAGGCCGATTCCCTTATCCGGGCCGACCAGGGCGACCCCGATTTCGTCCTGCTGGACATCCGCACCCCGCAGGAATTCGCCGGCGAACACCTTGCCGGAGCGACGATCCTGGACTTCTACGCGCCGACCTTCAAACAGGACCTGGCCAAGCTGGATAAGGACAAGTCCTACCTCATCTACTGCCGCACCGGTCACCGCAGCGGGATCGCCCTGGGCACCATGGGCGAGCTCGGCTTCAAGGACGCCGCCAACATGCTCGGCGGCATCACGCGGTGGAAGTCCGAGGGGCTCCCCACCACGAAGTAGTATCGCCTCGACCCAGCAGGATCCTCAGGACCAGGATGTTTGTCACCAGACCGGCCAACCCGCTCTCGGGCCCGTACAGCCAGCCGGGATCCACCGCCAATGCGCCCTGGTGACTGCCGAAGCCGAAAAGGGGATACACCAATCCGTTCCACAGGGAGTGGCAGACTGCGGGTGCGACCACCGATCCGGTTCGCAGGCGCAGGGCTCCCCAGATCATGCCCAAGAGAAATGCATTGCACAGGAAAACCGGGATCCAAAGTGGAGGCAGGGCGAAATCCCCGGCCAGGGTCACGGCCGAGATGTGCCAGAGCATGAACAGGAAGCTGCTGATCAGGAGAGTGGGGAAGGGGTGGCGGCCCGACCGGCGCAGCGACCCCCACAGCCATCCGCGAAAGAATCTCTCCTCCGTCAGCAGGGTCCCCGGGATGCCGAAGACACTCCCCAGGATCGCGTTGCGTGTGATATGGTCCCAATCGGGTTGGCCCATGTGGACCGCCCCAGCCAGGTAAGGGATCATTGCCAAGCCCGACACCGCGACAATCGGCGCCACAACGGCGGGGATGTACCCGGATAACCGTCCCCATGAAAGCCCCATTTCCCCGCGATCCAAACCCTGCATCTTCCACAGGATCAGGGTCAACGGCAAAAGGGGCAGGGCGCTGAACATAGTCAGGCCCGCGGTGTCCATGGTCGCGGCAACGGCGATGGCCATCGCTACCCCGGCCAGGGGCAGGTGTTCGGCTTTGGGCACGGATTCTCCCGGGGTTTCGTCTCGACATCCTGGGTTTCCGAAGGTAAGACGCAATCCGAAGGATCCGGTTGCATGGGATCGAGATTCCGACCGCATCACGACGGGAGGTCGACATGATCGAAAAGACAGGTCCACATGGATATCGGGAAGTGGTCGACGGGGTCCTGCTCAAGACCCTGCTCCACGGGGAGTTGACCCACATGACCGAGGTGAAGCTCGCCGCCGGCGCACTCATCCCCGAGCACCGGCACCCGCACGAGCAGATCGGATACCTGGTCACGGGCGCCCTGCGGTTCTTCTGGGGCGACGAGGAAAAGGTCGTTTCCGCGGGCGACAGTTGGGTGTGGCCGGGCGGCGCGCCCCACGGGGCGGAGGCCCTGGCCGACACCGTCGTGGTCGAGGTGTTCTCCCCGGTGCGCGAGGACTATCTCCAGGGGTGATCCGAGGAGGGCAAGCCGCCATGAAGATGACTCCCGGACGTTTGAGATTCCTGCTCAACATCTACCCGCCGTATCTCGGCGCGGGCATCCGGGTCGAGGCCATCAGCGCCGACTGGCGCCGGTCCCGCGTCTCCCTGACCCGGCGCTGGTACAACCGCAACGCCGTGGGCACGCACTTCGGCGGCAGTCTCTACGCCATGATCGACCCCCACCTCATGCTGATGATGATGCGACTCCTGGGCCCGGAGTATGTGGTGTGGGACAAGGGGGCCGAGATCGAATTCGTCAAGGCCACGCGGCGGCAGGTCACGTCGGTCCTGGAGATTTCCGCCGCCGATCTCGATGCCGTCCGCCGGCACACCGCCGATGGAGAGAAGTTCCTGCCGCAGTTTCCGGTGGAAATCCGGGACGAGGATGGAGAGACTGTGGCTCGGGTCGTCAAGACCCTTTACGTGCGCAGGAAAATCCCGCGGCCCGCGCCCTGACCCTTGCGGGCGATCACCGCTCCACGAAATCGATTCGAGGTAGTCCGGCATGAAGCACCGCATATCCGCCGCCTTGGGGATTGTCCTGTTCCTGTGCGTGACGGCCGGGGTGATCCCTGCCGCCACCTCCGCTGCGGGGGAAGAAACCCGTTTGGATCTCCCCGTCCGGGTTCCCGATCTGCCGGCGCGACACGGCCATCCGCGCAACCAGGTCACGCGTGAGCAGATCGGCAACGTGCTGGGGCCGGATGACGGCGGCCGGGGTCTGGTCATCGACCTGCAGGACACGACCTTGTCGGGGACCATCTCTACCGGTCCGTATCCGTTCGAGGCCGGCGACGCCGACATCGACTACATGCGCTTCCGGCGCAGCAGTCGCCTGGAAAAGGGCCGGGGGGTGCTGCGCATCACGGACCTGATGGATCCGTTCCGCAACGCCAACAACTGGCCGCAGGGTCAGGGCTGGCAAATGACGCCGACGATCGCCTACCGGCTGGACCTGTGGCGCGGTAGCGGTGATCGCATCGATCGGCTGGGTTTCTATCACGGCCTGGTGAGCTTCTCCTACCGGGACGGCATCCTGCGGCGGCTGAACACCATCACCGAGGGGCCGTTCGTCTCGGGGGTTTCCAGCGACGACCCCACGTCCCTGGTCATCGCCTGGCTCACCAGCGACCCCTGCAGAGGCGCGGTGGCTCTCGAAGACACCGCCGGCAGGACCGTGGCCGTGGCCGACCCCGGCCCGGCCACCGCACACGAGGTCCGGGTGACCGGCCTGGAACCCGACTCCCGCTACCTCTACCACGTCGCCTGCGTGACCGACCGGGGCGACACCACCATCTCCAACCGGTACGAGCTGCGGACGGCGCCGTCCAGGGGCGAGGGAGAGGTCGTTCTGGCTTTCGTGGGGGACAGCCGCGAGGGAACCGGTGGCGGGGAGCGCGCATGCACGGGATCCAACGCCCGCGTGCTGGGCTGGCTGGGTCAGGACGCCCACCATCGCGGCGCCGAGTTCCTGCTCTTCGGGGGCGACCTGGCCAACGGCTACACCACCGACACCGAGGATTTCGCCGTCCAGCTCACCGGTTGGAAGCTGGCCATTTCCGGATTCTGGCGCACCCATCCCATCTACACGGGCATGGGCAACCACGACTCCCTGCTCCACGGCTTCGACGACGATTCCCGCTATGGAATCACCTTCGACAAGTGGCCCTATGCCACCGCCAGCTGCGAGGCCGTGTTCGCGGGCATGTTCCACAACCCGACCAACGGGCCACAACCGGCGGACCTGCGGCGGCCGTCCTACAGCGAGAACGTCTACACCCTGCAGTACGGGCCGGTGGCGGTCATCGCCTTCAACAACAACTACTGGTGGACGACGGACGACAAAGTCCCCGAATTCGGAGGATGCCCCGAAGGCTACATCCTGCCGGAACAGCTCGCATGGATCGAGGAGCAGCTCGATCGCGCCCAGGCCGACACCACGGTCCGCTACATCGTGATGTTCGCCCAGGAGCCGGTGTTCCCCTGCGGCGGGCACATCAGCGACGCCATGTGGTGGGAGGGAGACAACAACGTCCGCGCCTACGCCCGCCCGTCCGGGACCGATCGGGTCGAGCCCATCGGGCCGGGCATCATCGAGGTGCGCAACCGGCTGTGGGAGGCGGTGGCCCGCCACGACAAGGTCGCCGTGGTTCTGGGCAGCCATGAACACGAGTACTATCGCCTGCGGATGGACGACCAGACTCCGGTGGGGATGTACCCGGGCGACGACCTCGACGGCGACGGCAAACTGGACCGCGCTTCGCCCAACCCGCGCTTCGGCCATCCGACCTGGGCCGTGACGGCCGGGACCGCCGGCGCGCCCTATTACAGTCGCGAGGAGACTCCCTGGCAGCCCGATGTCTTCACCTCGCAGAGCGGCTATGTCCTGCTGCGGGCGGGCGACGAAGGCATGTCCCTGGAATTCATCACCGAGACGGGGCAGATCTATGACCGGGTGGACGACCTGATGGCGATCAAGAAATAAGAAATCTCACTGGTAGCAGTTGGTTATCCCGGAATAGTGAAATCCCCATGGCAAAACCAGACGAATCCGCTATGCTATTGATTATCATTTTCTTGAACCCGGACGAAAGCGGCATTTTCCATGATCGGAAAGAGGATCGGTCCCTATCGGATCACCTCCCTGCTGGGTAAGGGGGGGATGGGGGAAGTCTACGCCGCGGAAGACACGCGGTTGGACCGCCGGGTGGCCTTGAAGGTCCTTCCCGATCTGTTGCGGGACGAGCAGGACCGCATGGCCCGCTTCGAGCGCGAGGCCAAGGTCCTGGCCTCCCTCCAGCACCAGAACATCGCGTCCATCTACGGCCTCGAGGAGCTGGACGGCCGCCCCGTGCTGGTCATGGAACTGGCCGATGGCGATGATCTTTCCGCCCGGATCGAGGCGAGATCATTGACCGGTGGTGAGATCGAGAAGATCTCGCGGCAACTGGCGCGGGGCCTGGAGTTCGCCCACGAGAACGGAATCGTGCACCGTGATCTCAAACCCGCCAACATCAAGGTCCACGGCGACGGCCTGGTCAAGATCCTGGACTTCGGACTGGCTCGCGCCCTGGCGGGAAACCAGGCGAGCGAGATTTCCGGCAGCGCCCCCGATATGCCCACCGCCACCCAGGGCCTGACCATCGCGGGGACGGTTCTGGGTACGGCGGCCTACATGAGCCCCGAGCAAGCTCGCGGCTACGACGTGGACCGGCGCAGCGACATCTGGGCCTTCGGAGTGATCCTGTTCGAGATGCTCACGGGGGATCGGCTGTTCGAAGGGGAAACCGCCACCGACACCATGGCGGCCATCCTGCGCAAGGAACCGGAGTGGGAGAAGATCCCCGCCGACGCCAACCCCCTGCTGATCCAGATTTGCCGGCGCTGCCTGGAGAAGGATGCCAAGCGGCGCCTGCGGGACATCGGCGAGGTGCGGGTGGCTCTCGAAGGCAACACATCGACGGTGATCGGGCTGTCCGACGTCGGCAAACTTCCGCCTGCGGTCGGCGGGCTCGAATCCGGCCGCCCAAGCCGTCGTTGGCCGATTGTGGCGGTAGTCCTGGCGGCGGCCCTGGTCACGGTGGGGTATCTGGGCTGGTCCGGGGCCATCGGCCCCAAGCCTCCCATGGCGCCCCTCGTGCAGGCGACCGTGGCTCTTCCCAAGGGTCTGCAATTCGACCTGAACCCGGCGCAACCCGGACCGGTGACCGTCAGCCCCGACGGCCTGCACCTCGCGTTTTCGGCCTCCGATTCCGCCGGGCGCACGCTCCTCTACATCCGGGATCTCGATGACCCCAAGGCCCGCGCCTTGCCGGGCACCGAAGGAGCCCATTACCCCTTCTGGTCACCCGACAGCCGCACGGTGGCCTTCTTTTCGTCCAACGGGCTGGCCCGGGCGGACATCCTCGGCGGTCCCATCTTCAGGGTCTGTGAAGCCGGCAACGCCAAAGGCGGTTCGTGGAACGAGAACGGCATGATCCTGTTCGCTGAAAGCCATGCCTCTCCCATCTCCATGATATCCGCCGAGGGGGGCGATCCGGTCGACCTGACGCATCTGGACCAGGACAAGGGGTTCCGGTCCCACCGCTTCCCGTGCTGGTTGCCCGGGGGCGATTCATTCCTCTACCTGGCCATCGTCCGCAACGCCGACCGCAACCAGGGCGCCAACGCCGTGATTCGCTATGCCCGGGTGGACGGCTCCGAGCAGAAGGACATCCTGTCCTGCAACAACAGTGCCATCTACGCAAGCGGCCGGATCCTGTTCGTCCACGACGACGGGCTGCTCATGGCCAGGCCCTTCGATCCCCGGTCGGGAGACGGCCGCACGCTGGCCATTGCCCTGGACGACAGTGCGGGCCTGACGCATATCGGGTTGTATGACCTGGAAGCGGATTCCCTCCACCTGCTCCACCCGAAGGCGAACCATTTCGAGAATGGGGGCAGATTTTCCCCGGATGGCAACTGGTTGTGCTACACATCGTTCGAGACCGGCAAGCTGGAGGTCTTCGTGGAGTCCCTGGACGGAAACGGCCGGTACCGGGTCTCTCGCAGTGGAGGCAGCTTCGGCAGCTGGGGACCGGCGGGCCGCCAGATCTTCTACCTGGACCCCCGAGGCTTCATCATGGCGACGGACGTGGTGTCCCCCGCCGAGGGCAGCCTGCAATTCGGCGAAGTCCGTGAAATCGCCAGGGGTGTGGAATTCGGGGTCTATCCGCCGTTCACCGTCGGATCCCGCACCGGCCGGATCATCCTGGAACGCTCGGTGCGGTCCTCCGGAAACACCAACTTGCAACTGGTCACGTCCTGGCCGCAACTGCTGGAGGATCGCCGATGACCGAGGTCAAGCTCAAGGGGCATGCGGAATGTCTGGGGCTGGATTTTCCCCTCAAGGAGGGCCGGTACCTGGTGGGGCGCACCGATGAGGCCGACCTCAGGTTGGATAAACCCCAGGTGTCGCGCCGCCACGCGGAAATCACGGTTGAAGAAGGAAAGGTCCAGGTGTGCGACTTGGGCAGCCACAACGGAACCTCCGTCAACGGGGCCAAGGTCACCGGCACCATCACCCTGAATCCCGGCGACAAGGTGGAATTCGCGAATCTGGGTTTCCGCGTGGATGACGGAACCGCCACGGCCGAGTTCAGCCGGCCGGTGACCATGCTCGGCCGCCCTTTCGAGCCCAGCGTGGAGATCAGCTGGGACGAGGTCAGCAACCGGCGGGAAAGGGACAGGGATCTGCAGTCCCTCCTGTTCCGCGTTCTGGCCGAGGCCGGCAACCTGCTCACCATTCCCCGGGCGCCGCGGGAAATGTATGGGCCGATCCTGGATATGGTGGAGACCGCCCTGTTGAAGCCCGAGCGGATCTTTGTGCTGCAATGGGAACACGAGGGGGACGAACCGGTGGAGACGGCCTCCCGGGTCCTGGGACGCGGTGCGGATGCCCTGGTGCTCAGTTCGACCATGGTCGACCAGGTCCTGCGGGAGAAGAAATCGTTCCTGACCTCCGATCCCCTCAACCATCCGGACCTGGGGGGCATGAGGAGCATGGTCAGCCAGGGGATTCGCTCGGCCATCGCCGTGCCGATGTTCGACAACGAGGACGTCATCGGCATTCTCTATGCCGACGATTCCCGGCCCGGCCGCGTCTTTACCCGCGACCAGCTGGCGGCCTTCACCCTGCTGGCAAACATCATCGCCGTGGCCCTGACTCACGCCCGCTACCACGAACTGGAACAGGAAAAACACCGCCAGGACGCCGAGTTGGCCACGGCCGTGGACATCCTGGAACACATGCTGCCGGCCGAGCTGCCGGAGGTGGCGGGTTACGAGGTCTTGGCCCGATTGGAATCGTGCTACGAGGTGGGAGGCGACCTCTACGAGGCCACCACGCTGGAAGACGGTCGCTACGCCTTCCTGGTCGGCGACGTGACCGGAAAAGGCGTGGGAGCGGCCCTGCTGGTCAGCCGCGTGCTTTCGCTGACGCACTTCATGCTGCGCGAGGGCTGGGAACCCTCCGCACTCGTCGCGCGCCTGAACGACGAAATCTTCCGTTGCACGGACCACGTCCGTTTCACGACCCTGTTTCTGGGCTTTCTGGTTCCGGAGAGCGGCCACATCGTGTATGTCAACGCCGGCCATAACCCGCCCATGGTGGTCCGGTCCGACGGCGCCACGGAGGAATGCGCCCCCACCGGCCTGCCGGTCGGTATGCTGGAAGGCATGGAATACGGCACGGGCGAGACGACCCTGGGCCCGGGCGACATGATCGCGATGTTCAGCGATGGGATCACCGAGACCCAGAATGAAGCGGACGAGGATTTCGGCGAAGACCGCCTGGCCGGCTTCCTGGCCCGCGAGCGAACCGCCGACCTCGCCCTGTTGTTCGACGACCTGCGGGGAGAGTTGGGCGCCTTCCGCGGCAACGCTCCCATCGGAGACGACATCACCCTGGTCGCTATCCGACGCTGCAAGGGGGATGGGGCATGACCTTCGACAAGGATGCGACCATCCGGCTGGCCCGGAGTTTCGCCGCCAAGGGGGATCCCAACGGTTGGTTCGAGGAGTTCTACGCGCGGGCCGACGGCGACATCAACGAGATCTACTGGGCCGACTTGAAGACCAATCCCCTGCTGGCGGACTGGTTGCGGGAGAATCCGCAAAGGGCCGGGGCGACGGCGGTGACCATCGGTTGCGGATTGGGAGACGATGCCGAGGCCCTGGCCGCCCACGGCTGCCGCGTGACGGCGTTCGATATCTCCGCATCGGCCATCGCCATGTGCCGGGAACGTTTTCCCGACAGCCCGGTGGATTACCAGGTGGCCGACCTTTTCGCCTTGCCGCCGACCTGGAGGCGCGGATTCGACCTGGTCTACGAGTGCAACACGATCCAGATCCTCACCGGAGATGATCGCGGGCGGGCCCTGCAGGCCATCGCCGGCCTGGTGGCTCCGCAGGGGTGCGTTTTGGTATCCTGCCGGAGCCGGGAATCCGGGGCGAACCTCGATGCCTTTCCCTTGGCCCTGGACCGCGACGAGATCGATGGCTTCACGCGGGCCGGTCTGGGCGAGGAGACCTTCCTGGCCTACGACGACGACCAGGACCCGCCGGTGCCCCACTTCTTCGCGGTCTATCGGCGCGATTGAGCCCCGCAGACTTTCTTGGGATAATGGAAAGGGCCCGGCTGACGCCGGGCCCTTCTCGTGTTTGGCCTTTGACTAGAAAAATCTGATCAAA
>PFVX01000073.1 GCA_002790835.1 bacterium CG_4_9_14_3_um_filter_65_15
AGATCAGGGCAACATGATCGCCGGCGGGCGAAAGACCGCTGCGCCGGCAAAACTGACAAGCTTGTCCTGATGTTCTACGGCGCAGGCTCCTAGCCCGGATTAGGCAGGATGCCTCGCGAGGATCGCCGGGGTCACTTCATCCAATCGGCCGACTGCCGCAACCAAAGCGCGCGCGCCGTCTCCCCAGGCCATCAGCGGGACCGGATTGACGGTATGTCGCCGGGTTGAGCAGTCCTCCAGGTTGCCGTGGTCGCTGGTCAGAACCACCAAGGTGTCCTGCCCCAGGTCGCGCTCAAGCTCCCGCAAAGCCGCACCGACGAAGACATCCAGCCGCGCGAGTTCCTCGGCGCACCGGCCCACTTCTCCACTGTGACCCGCCTTGTCGGTCTGAAAATATTCGAACAGGGTGAAGTCGTATTCCCGGGCCTGGCGTGCCAGGATCCGCCCCGCTTCCTGCGGCGTCCGGAGCGGGACATCGAACCCGCGCTGCCGCAGATCCTCATTGGTGAATTCCTGGTAGACCGACTGGCCGGCCGCAACATCATCGAGGGTGAAGAAGGGCAGACCCGCCGCCAGGTTGGCGACCGTGGTGGCCGACAATCTCCACTGTTGCTCGGACGATATCTCCCAGAACAGGGGCCGGAACGCGTTCAGGAAACAGGCCCTTCGGCCCCGGTCGGTCAGGATCTTGAGGAGGGAATGCTCCCGCAGAATCTCCCTCAGGACGGGGTTGGGGAAGCCGGTCAGGTGCTTGCCCAGCTTACCCTGGGCGTTGACGCCACTGAGCAGGGTCGCCTGGCCGGTTGCACTCTGTGGCACACCGTCCACTCCCAGCAAGGCGTCGATGGGCCTGGCCAGCCCGTTCAGCGCTAGGTCGACAACCCCCTTTTTCGACGGGAGGGCAGGCAAGCGGAACAGTTCCCCCGGATAACGGGAGCAAGGATTGGCATCCGAATCGGCCTCTCCCCAGCCGATTCCATCCACGAAAATCAAGATGGTGCGCTTACCCAAACCCCGGCCTTCCGCTGGAAAATTCCCCCCCGCCCGTTCCGAAGGTGCGTCCGGGAAAGAAGATACGCAAGCCGAAACCCAATCGCCATAACTTCCTATTAGGTAATGAATTGTACAAGATCTTTTCATTGTTAACCCATAAACGTTTTTTCTTGACTCCCCCCATTGGGGACCTATTTTGATTACCGGAGTTGTTGATTTGGATTATCATTCCCAAGGGAGGTCCCGAAATGAAACGCGCCCTGGTTCTTCTCGCCTTGGCCGTCAGCACGACTCTGCTGACGGCGACTCTGGCCCAAGCCGGCGCCCGGCGCTTCGCCTGGAATTACGAAAGCACCACCACTCCGCAGGGTCTGGCCGAGTACGAGCAGTGGGTCACCTGGAAGACCGACGAACAAAACGACCACACGTACGACCGCCTGGAATTCCGGCACGAGTTCGAGTACGGCTTGACCGACCGGCTGCAGGTCGGCCTCTACCTCGCCGACTGGCGCTACACCCGCACGGCAGCGGGTTCGGACACCCAGTTGCGCACCACCAGTGTGGAAGTGATCTACAACCTCGCCCATCCCGCCACCTCGGCGGTCGGGGCGGCACTCTACGGCGAGGTGGCCCTGGGCCAGGAGAAATTCGCCGTCGAAGCCAAGCTCCTGCTCGAAAAGCCCCTGGGGCGCATGCTGCTGGTGGGCAACACCGTGTTCGAAGGCGAGTGGGAAGATACCGATTGGGTCGAGAACGTGGCCAAGTTCGCACAGACCCTGGGACTGAATCTGGAGCTATCCCCCCGCCTGATGCTGGGGCTTGAAGGTGTGTACGAGGTGGAATTCGCCGACATGTCGGATGCCGGCCCCTCCCTGCTGCACCTGGGTCCGAGCCTGGCGGTGCGTGCGCCATCGGTGTGGCTCGTCACCTCACCGCTTTTCCAGCTCACCGATGAAGATTCGGAACCGGACCTGCTGTGGCGTACCCTCGTGGGATTTCCCTTCTAGGAGCGGGCAATGAAGCGCTTTCTGCTGTTCATGTCGATCCTGGGCGCCGGTTGCGCCTCGGTTCCTCCTCCGCCTCCGGTTGACCAGGCCATGCTGGACCTGGCCGTCGAGCGGGGAGTGGAACCGCAAGCGCTGGAAAACGGACGCCGGTTGTACCTGACCCGCTGCACGAATTGCCACGGGAACGTCCGGCTGGATCAATATGATCCGCTGCGCTGGCCGACGATCATGGACCGCATGGCCCCGCTGGCGGGATTGGACCTCCCCCAGCGAGACGACCTGGAGGACTACCTGCAGCTTGCCCGCGCCCTCAAAGCTGCCCAAGGGGACTCCATCTCAAGGTCCGCAAAATGACCCCTGTGCGCCCATGGCCTACTATCTCAGTGGGGCTTCCCGTCAATCCCGGTCCAGTCGCTACTCCAATATGCCCATGGCTCAATATTGATGGAAAATATTCAGGAAATCGCTTGAATTATAAGAATTTTTCCGATACAGTTTGGCTTCCGAGACCCTTGGTAAGGATCATCCTTACCCATGAACCCACAACAGGAGTTCACCTATGAAAAACGTGATGCTAATGCTCTGCATGCTTCTTCTCGCCGTTCCGGCCTTCGGCCTGACCTACGACCAGAACGTCACCCCGGACGTGATCTTCGGCTCCGGCAACGCCAACGGTCACTTCACCGTCGACCAGGCCAACGGCGTGGAACTCGGCCTGCGCGGCAAGGTCCGCTTCAACGCAAGCGGTTTGCCCGAGAACACCTTCAACGAACTCGCCCCGGGCGAGTACTACTTCCTAGCCGGAGTCGGCACCGGCCAATCGGACATTACGCCGACCTGGGCCTTCGAGTGGTCCGTGAATACCGACTTTGCCGGAGCAGGCAACGGCCTCGTGGGAGACTTCGCATATGAGCTGGGCCTGGACTACGATCCCAGTCCGGCGACCAACTACCTGGTCTTCGATCCGATCACCCCGAACACCCTGCCCATGTCGGCACCCTACTGGGACCACTCCATGGGTGACAATTCGACGGCCAACGGTGCCGGCGTGGAGGCCGGGGACGCGCCCACCTACACTTCCTACCTACAGACCTACAACGTGGCCCAGAATTCCTGGCGCTACAGCTGGTTCGACGGCTTCAGCACCTTCAACCCCAACGACACCGGGGTCTATGATATCTACCTCGCGGCGTTCTCATCGGGGACCGAGGTTGCCCGCACGCACATCGAAGTCCACGTGTATAACGAAACGCCCGTGGCCGACGAGGCCTCGACCTGGGGCGGCGTGAAGAGTCTGTTCCGGTAAAGCCCGGGACCAAGACGGTCGATCCGCTTTGAGCAGTTCGAATGCACCAAGAAAGACTCCCTCTTCGGAGGGAGTCTTTCCTTTTGGCGGGGAAAAAGCCGAGCGGAGCAACCTCCGGCAGCGGCCGGGACGGCGGGGTCACCTCAATCAGAAGATTCCCAGGAACTTGCGGGCCTCGGGCGAGGCGATTTCGGGGCTCCAGGGCGGATCGTAGACCAGCTCGACGTGGACCTTCAGGCCTTCCTGGCCAGCCTTCAAGTAGACGGCCTGGCCGGCCTCGCACGCCAGCACCTCCTGGATGGGACAGGCCATGCTGGTGGCGGTCCTCTCGATCTGCACCTCGCCCGGTTCGATCTCGATCCCGTAGATGAGGCCCAGTTCGACGATGTTGACGCCGAGTTCGGGGTCCTTGACCGTAGCCAAGGCTTCCCTGATTTCCTTTTCCGTGATCATGCAGATTTCCTCCCGTCCGTTCAGGAAGAATTTAGGCATATTCGAGGACGGCCGCATTCTGCTGGGCCGGGTGAGCAGAACCCCCATGGTCATGGTTAACCTGTCCCTGCCGGGCTACAATGACTACGTGGAGACATTCAACTTCGATGGGAATTCTTACGCGATCAACGCCAACCTCACCCTACCTGAACCCCCGATTCCGGTATTCCTTGAGGTGTCTCCTACGAACGGCTCCCACTTCGGCGGTCATGTCGTGACCGTGTCCGGCCGAGTCGAAATGGAATATGCCAACGGATCGCGGACGTCTTATGACTCCGACATCGTGATCATGTTCCTCAATTACCATCGCCGGCGCCTATGAAGGTGTTTACACATTCAAGGTGAATGCCTATTCGTTACATGGTGATCCGGAAAGCGATGCGGGCGTGTCGGTCAGCATCAATGCCGGTGACCCGACTTAGGACCTGCGACAAAATAAGTGGTGCAATGTAAGATGAACTTCGCTATCTTTATTGCATGGATCAGGGTAACAGTTCAGCCTTCTGCAACGGCCACGGCGCCCGGCAGCGGCGGCAGCTCTCCCGTTTGCATGTAGCCGCG
>PFVX01000027.1 GCA_002790835.1 bacterium CG_4_9_14_3_um_filter_65_15
AAGCTATTGTTTTGGCAAACGCAGCTTAACTTCCTGGTTTTCCAGGGCCAACGAGGTTTTTCTTTTTCTTTGATGCCGGATCACGACGAGTTCCTTTGAATATTTTCAAAATATTCGCCATTTCGGCCATTGATATGCCATTATGGCCTTTAAATTACCATTTCGAATACTTTGAGGGTGAATACCGTTACCATTGGTCCAAGAAGTTTCAATCGATCAGACCACCAGAAGCTGCATGAACTCCCGCAGGTCACCGCAGCGATCGAAGCCCCAGACCGCCTCGATGATGGCGTCCTGCCGCGCGCCGTCCACCTTGCCGTGGGCGTTGGCCCGGAACTTGGCCACGAGTTCATCGTCGCTCATGGGATTGGCGGGGCTGCCCTTGGCGTGGTCCACGGTCTCGGTGAAGGTCCGGCCGTCGGTGGTGGTCAAGGTGGCGATGGCGCGCTTGGTGCCGGGGAACAAGGCGTCGATCTCGGCATTGGCCACCACCTTGATCTTCGGCAAAAGGGCGCGGATGCGCGGATTGAACAGCTTTTCCTGGTCGAAGCTGTGGGGATACACGCCGCCGTCGGCGGCCACGGCGGCCACGCAGTACGGCAGGCTGTGGTCGGCCGTTTCCTTGGTCTGCGGGTCGTACTTGCTGGGGTCGCTCAGGATGTCGGCCCCGCGGGTGGTGGTCTGGACGTGGATCCCGGCGAGGTCCTCGGCCACCAGGCCGTTCTGCTGCATGGCCATCTGCACCGCGCTCAGCGGCTGGTGGGTGAGCGCCTCGGTGGGGAACGGCTTGTAGGCGCAGCGGGTGATGAGGAAATCCTCGCCCAGCCCCTGCAGCAGGATCTCGGGCTTGAGCTCCACGTTGTGCAGGACGTGCCGGAAACCCTCCTTGCCCTCGATCACCTCGACCGGTCCTTCGTAGCCTTCGCGCGCCATGAGCGCGGCCAGCACACCCGCCTGGGTGGCGAGGGGGTCGGCGGTGTTCTTCATGTTGGTCAGGTGCCCGGCCACCACGCCCCCCAGCGTGTAGTGGCTGCTGCCGCTGATGCCGGCGGCGGCCACGAGCTGGTCCGCGTCCAGGCCGTAGATCCGTCCGGCCACGAAGGGGCTGACCAGCTGGGTCAAGGTGGCGTGGTGCCACCCCACCTCGCGCACGCCGGGGAAACAGGCCAGACACCAGCGCAGCTCCAGTTCGTAGGCGATGATGATCGCAGCCAAGGCCTCCCGACCGTCCCTGCCTTCGGCCTCGGCCGGCGACAGGGCGCCGAAGATGATGTCCGAAGGGTGACTCGGGTCCTGCTCCCAGAAGATGTCGTTGTAGTCCAGGGCCCGGACCAGCAGGCTGTTCATCAGGGCGGCGTTCGGCGCGTTGGTGCGCAGGCCGCTGCCGATGACCGTGGCCTCGGGTGTACCGCCGAGCTTGGCGGTGAAACGTTCCATGGCCTTCACGTCGTCGTTGCCGACGGCGGCCAGGGCGCAACCCAGGCTATCGAGCAGGAAGCGTTTGGCTTCCTTGACGGACAAGGCGGGAATATCCTCGTAACGCAGGTTCAGCACGAAATCGGCCATTTGACGGGTCAAACTCGGCATGATTGCTATTTCCCTTGCTCAGGTCGAACCTCGGGCGCGGAAAAGCGCCCGCGCTGGATCGGGGCCAAGATAGCCCGGCGCAGCGGGGCCAGGCAAACGGAAAGAGGGCGCGGCGCGGCGGTGATTCGCTCCGGTCATTGACCTCCTCCGAAAATCTCTTATCCTTTGGGGCGATAAAGAAAACAACATTCATCTTCAAGCGAGGCTTTGGCATGGCGGACAAGCATTCCGCGATCGACTCCCAGACCCAGCAGATCGAGAATGCCGAGTGGCGCGAATCCCTGGATTACGTGCTGCAGCAGCAGGGATCCGAACGGGTTCTGCAGATCCTCAGGTTGCTGCAGACGCGGGCCCAGGAACACGGGGTGAGCATTCCCTTTACGGCCAACACGCCGTACATCAACACGATCCCGCGCAGCTGGCAGCCGGTCTTTCCCGGCAACCGCGACCTGGAACGACGCATCAAGTCCATCATCCGCTGGAACGCCATGGCCATGGTGGTGCGCGCCAACCGCGAACTTCCGGGCATCGGCGGACACATTTCCACCTACGCTTCGGCGGCCAACCTGTGGGAAGTCGGCTTCAACCATTTCTGGCGCGGTCGGACCAAGGAATTCCTGGGCGACCAGGTCTATTTCCAGGGCCACGCCTCCCCCGGCGTCTACGCCCGGGCGTTTCTCGAGGGGCGCCTGACCGAGCAGGACCTGAAGAACTTCCGCCGCGAACTTTCGCCCGGAGGCGGCCTATCCAGCTATCCGCACCCCTTCTTGATGCCCGAGTTTTGGGAATTTCCCACCGTGAGCATGGGGCTGACCGCCATCTCGGCCATTTACCAGGCCCGCTTCAACCACTACCTCGTGGACCGCGGCCTTCGCGCCGCCAGCGGCCGCAAGGTGTGGGCCATGCTGGGCGACGGTGAGATGGACGAGCCCGAGAGCCTCGGCGCCATCACCCTGGCCAGCCGGGAACGCCTGGACAACCTGATCTTCGTGGTCAACTGCAACCTGCAGCGGCTGGACGGACCGGTGCGGGGCAACGGCAAGATCATCCAGGAACTGGAAGCGGCCTTCCGCGGTGCGGGCTGGAACGTCATCAAGGTGATCTGGGGCGGCGACTGGGATCCGTTGCTGGAGAAGGACGACTCGGGCAAGCTCCTGCAGCGCATGGAGGAAATCCTCGACGGCGAGATGCAGCGCTACACCGTCAGCGGCGGCGACTACGTGCGCGAGCACTTCTTCAACAAGTATCCCGAGCTGGAGGAACTGGCCGCCCAATACACCGACGAGCAGATCGCCCGGTTCAAGCGCGGCGGCCACGATCCGGAGAAGGTTTTCGCGGCCTACAAGGAAGCCGTCGAGCACAAGGGAGCGCCCACGGTCGTGCTGGCCCACACGATCAAGGGCTACGGGCTTGGCGAGGCCGGCGAGGGCAAGAACATCACCCACTCCCAGAAGAAACTCAACGAGGACGAGTTGAAGGAATTCCGCACGCGGTTTTCCATTCCCATCAGCGACGACCAGATCGCCGACGCCCCATTCTACAAGCCGGACGACGACAGCCCCGAGATGGTCTACCTGCGCGAACGGCGCAAGGTTCTCGGCGGCAACCTGCCCGCCCGCGGCGGTGAGACCGTGCCGGTGGCCTGCCACACCGACGAGGTTTTCCGGGAGTATTACGACGGTTCCGGAGAACGCGAACTGGCCACCACCATGGCCTACGTCCACATGCTGGCCAAGCTCCTGCGGGATCCGGAATTCGGCAAGTTCATCGTGCCCATCGTGCCCGACGAGGCCCGCACGTTCGGCATGGAGGCCCTGTTCCGCCAGGTGGGGATCTACAGCCACATCGGGCAGCTCTACGAGCCGGCGGACAAGGGCAGCCTCCTGTTCTACAACGAGAAGAAGACGGGAGCCATTCTGGAGGAGGGATTGAGCGAGGCCGGCTCCATGGCCAGCTTCATCGCCGCCGGCACCGCCCACACCGGCAACGCCGTCAGCACCATTCCCTTCTACACCTTCTACTCCATGTTCGGCTTCCAGCGCGTGGGCGACATGATCTGGCAGGCCTGCGACAGCCGGGCCCGCGGATTCCTCGTCGGCGCCACCGCCGGCCGCACCACCCTGGCCGGTGAGGGTCTGCAGCACCAGGACGGCCACAGTCACGTGCTGGCCATGACCCCCACTCCCGTCAAGGCGTACGACCCGGCCTTCGCCTACGAACTGGCGGTGATCATCCAGGACGGCGTCACCCGCATGTTCTGCCACCAGGAAGACTGGATCTACTACCTGACGGTGGGCAACGAGCAGTACCGCATGCCCGCAATGCCGCGCGGGCCCGGGGTTCGCGAAGGCATCCTCAAGGGGATGTACCGCTTCCTCAAGAGCGCCCTCAAGGGGACCAAGGCCAAGGCCGCGCCCCGGGCGCATCTGTTGGGCAGCGGCCCCATCCTGAACGAGGCCCTCAAGGCGGCCCAGATCCTTGAGAAGGACTACAAGGTGGCCACCGACGTGTGGAGCGTGACCAGCTACAAGGAGCTGTACCGCGACGCCGTCGAATGCGAACGTTGGAATCTCCTGCATCCGGGCGAAGAATCCCGCATCCCCTACCTTGCCGAGCTCCTGGCCGATGAGAACGGGGTGTACGTGGCGGCCAGCGATTACATGAAGGTCCTGCCGGCGAGTGTTGCCAAGTGGATCCCCGGCCCCCTGCACTGCCTGGGCACCGACGGGTTCGGCCGCAGCGACGGCCGCGATCAGCTGCGCGACTTCTTCGAGGTCGACGCCCGTTACATCGCCCTGGCCGCCCTCGAGGAACTGGCGCTGCGTGGCGACATCGACGCCTCGATACCCGCCAAGGCCTTGAAGAAAATGGGGATCGACGCCGACAAGCCGAACCCCCACACCGATTGAACCGGTCGTCCCGCCGCTGCGGCCGCGGGACCGAACCGAGAGGACGAGCATGGATATCATCGTTCCCGAAGTCAGTGACGGCGTCAGCAAGGGCACGGTCATCTCGATGACCGTGGCCCCGGGAGATCGGGTCGAGGCCGACCAGACCCTGCTGGAGATGGAGACCGATAAGGCCGTGGTGGCCATTCCGGCTCCCCAGGCCTGCACCATCACCGAGATCCGCATCGCCGAAGGTGACGAGGTCGCCGTCGGAGACGTGATCATGACCGCCGAAGGGGCTGAAGAGGCCGCGTCCCCCGAACCTGCGGCGCCGGAACCGGATCCGGAGCCGGCCCCCGTGGTCGAGCAGAAGAGCGAGCCGGCTCCCGCTGAGCCTGCGTCCGCTCCCGCACCGGCGAAGGAGCCGGCCCCCGCTGCGGCCGTCGACCTGCACACCAACCGCACCGGTGATCTGGTCGCCCCCGCAGCGCCCTCGGTCCGGCGCCTGGCGCGGGAGCTGGGTGTGGACATCTACCAGGTCCAGGGTTCCGGCCCGGCCGGACGCATCAGCGAGGACGACGTGCGCCGCTTCGTGCGCGAAACCATGCAGCGCATCACCGGCGGCGGCCCCGCGCCTGCGGTGACGGGCGAGTTCCCCGGCCTGCACGCCCAGCGTCCCCTGGCCGACTTCACCCAGTGGGGTCCGGTCCACACCGAGCCCCTGTCCAGGGTCCGCCAGATCACCGCCGACGCCATGGGCTACGCCTGGTCCACCATTCCCATGGTGACCCAGGAGGACAAGGCCGACATCACCGACCTGGAGGAGTTCCGGCGGGATTTCAACCGCGCCGCCGCGGCCGAGGCCAAGCTCACCATGACCGCGATCCTGATCAAGGTCTGCGCCGCCGCCCTGCAGGCGTTCCCCCGGTTCAATTCCAGCCTTGATCTGGCGCAAATGGAGCTGATCTTCAAGGACCACATCCACATCGGGGTGGCCGTGGACACTCCCGGGGGGCTGCTGGTCCCGGTGATCCGCGACGCCGACGCCAAGGGCATCGAGACCCTGGCCGTCGCGCTGAACGAACTGGCCGGCCGCACGCGCGAACGCAAGCTCAGCCCCGCGGAGATGGAAGGCGGCACCTTCACCATCAGCAACCTGGGCGGCATCGGCGGCACGGCGTTCTCCCCCATCGTCTACGCGCCGCAGGTGGCCATCCTCGGCGTTTCGCGCGCGCAGATGCGTCCGGTGTGGGACGGGACGGCGTTCGCGCCGCGTATGGTCATGCCCCTGTCGCTGACCTACGATCACCGCGTCATCGACGGCGCAGACGGAGCGCGCTTTCTGCGCTGGATCTGCGCCGCCGTGGAGCAACCCCTGAACCTCGTGATGAAGGGATAACAAGATGCCCGGCAAGGTGGATGTTCCCGACCAGGCGCAACTGGTCGTCGTGGGCGGCGGACCCGGCGGCTATCACGCGGCTTTCGCCGCGGCCGACCGCGGCCTTTCGGTGATGCTCGTCGATCCCGCGGAGAATCCCGGCGGCGTCTGCGTCTACCGTGGCTGCATTCCCAGCAAGGCCCTGCTGCACGTGGCCAAGGTGATCGGCGAGGCCGCCGAATCATCGACCGTCGGCATCGATTTCGGCGCTCCGCAGATCGACCTCGACCGCGTGCGCTCCTGGAAGGACGAGGTCATCGCCAAGCTCACCCGCGGGTTGAGCCAGAAGGCCCAGCAGAAGAATGTTCCCCATGTGCACGGCACCGCCCGGCTGACCGGCCCCCACACCCTCCAGATCACGACGGCCGACGGCACCCTGAGCGAATTGAAATTCGAGCAGGCGATCCTGGCCACCGGCTCGCGTCCCATCATGCTGCCGGGGACCAAGCCGTCCGCCCGCGTGATGAATTCCAGCGGCGCCCTGGACCTGGCCGAGGTGCCCGATTCCCTGCTGGTGGTCGGCGGCGGTTACATCGGTCTGGAACTGGGGTCGGCCTACGCCGCCCTGGGCAGCACGGTGTCGGTGGTGGAAATGACGGCGGGGCTGCTGCCCGGATGCGACCGGGACCTGGTCTCGGTGCTCAAGCGCCGGCTGGACAAGAAATTCGCCGCCATCATGCTGAACACCCGGGTCGAGGGCATGGACGAGGGACCCGATGGGGTCACGGTGACCTTCGCCGACAAGCAGGGGTCCCGCAGCGAGACCTTCGCCAAGGTGCTGATCGCCATCGGGCGCCGGCCCAACACCGAGGACCTGGGTCTCGAGGCCGCCGGCATCACCCTGGACGACCACGGGTTCGTGGTCGTGGACGCCCAGCGGCGCACCGCCGCGCCCCACATCTTCGCCATCGGCGACATGGCCGGCCAACCCATGCTGGCCCACAAGGCCTACCGTGAAGCCGATGTCGCGGCGGCGGCGGCGGCCGACGGCAAGGACGTCTACGACCCCCGCGCCATCCCCGCGGTGGTCTTCACCGACCCCGAAATCGCCTGGTGCGGCCTGACCGAGACCGAAGCCCGGGACCAGGGCCGCAAGGTCAAAACCGCCAAGCTGCCCTGGCGCGGCAACGGCCGCACCCTGACCCTCGGTCGCGACGACGGCATGACCAAGATCATCGCCGACCCCGATACCGAAGCGGTGCTGGGGCTGGCGGTGGTCGGTCCCGGCGCCGGCGAGCTCATCGCCGAGGGCGTGCTGGCCATGGAGATGGCCGCCACGGTGGAGGATCTGCGCCAGACCATCCACCCCCATCCGACGCTGTCGGAGACGGTGTTCGATGCGGCGCACTCCCTGCCGCGCAGCGAGGCTCCCTGAGTCGAGGAATTTTCAGATGGCCGGATGCGGGCGCCGGCCAAACCGGCGCCCCAGGCCCAGGATGAGGCCGCCTCCCATCAGCAGGCAAACCCACGCCGGCACCCCCAAACCCGCAGGCACGAACCCGCACGCGATGGCCACACCAGCGGTCAGCAGGGCGTAGGGCAGCTGCGTGCGCACGTGGTCATGCGGGGTCACCCCACAGGAGAGCGAAGTCACGATGGTGGTGTCGCTGAACGGCGAGCAGTGATCGCCGAACACCGCCCCGCTGAACACCGCGGCCACCATGAGATTCAGGAAGGCGGCGTCCGCCCCCAGGACGGCTGCGGCGGGCACGGCCAAGGGGAACATGATCCCCATGGTGCCCCACGACGTGCCGGTGCTGAAGGAGATCAAGGATCCGGTGATGAAGGTCACCGTCGGCATCACCCAGAGCAGATCGCTGCCCGACGTCAGGCCGGCGATGAGATCGGCGGTTCCCAGTCGGTCCATCACCCCACCCATGATCCAGGCCGCCAGCAGGATCAGCAGGGGCGGCGCCATGGCCGCCATGCCCCGGCCCGCCGCGCCCACGGCCTTCCTGCGCCCAAGCAGGCCTCCCGGATGCACGGCGACCGAGACGGCCAGGGCCACCAGGCTGGACAGCACCAGCACCCGGGGACCGGCGTCCGAACCGAAGGCGGCCACGATGCCCTCGCGCGTCAGCGGCCACAGCGGTCGCGGAGCGCCCAGCAGGATGAATCCCGCCAGGAAGCCCACCATCAACACCACCAGCGGCAACGCAGCGGTGCGCCATGGGCCCGCGCGTCCGTCCACCCCACCTCCCGGTTTTTCTGCGGTCGCATCCCTCGCCGCCAGGGCGCAGGCCGGCCCCATGGGACCGGGATGGAAACGGAAGCGCACCGCGGCGGCCAGCATGGCGAAGGTGAACCAGCAGTAGAAATTCGCGGGCAAAGAGGACAGGAACACCAGGTAGGGGTTCGCCGGTCGGCCCGCCGCGGCGAAAGCCTGGTCGATCATGCTCAGCTGAAAGGCGATCCAGGTGGAGATGACCGCCACGCAGGCCACGGCCGAGGAGGTCGAATCGACGATGTAGGCCAGCTTGACGCGCGCCACCCCGTGCCGGTCGGCCAGCGAGCGCGACACCCGGCCCACCACCAGGCTGTTGGCCAGACCGTCGAAAAAACACACGATCCCCAGCAACCCGGCCGCCGTCTCCACTCCGCGGGCGGTGTCCGCTTCGTCGCGGGCCCAGCGCCGGAGCAGGGTCTCCAGACCGCCGGCCGATTCCAGTACGGCCGCGAAACCGCCCAGCAGGAGGGTGAAGACCAGGGCACCAACCTTCCACGGCGAATGGAAGCTGTCTGCGAGCAGACCCGCGATGGTGCCGCCTGCCTGCACCGGATCTCCCCCGTGCAGCAACACCGCCCCGGCAACCCCGCCGGCCAGCAGCCCGACCAGTGCCCGGCGGGTGGTCAGGATGACCACCAAGGCCACCAGCGGCGGCCACAGGGATCCCCCCGGAGGCCCCCACCACACCAGCCCAGCGGTGCCCAGAACCAGGCCCGCTCCCGTCGCTGCCCAGCGTCCCGTCACGCGATTTCCTCACCGGGCGCCGCGAAGGGAACCGGCGCACCAGGCTTGCCGGACTTCCTCACCGCGTGCACGCGCCCCCGGGCGATCACCACCGAGGCGGCGGCCGCCACCCAGGCGATGATGAGCACTCCGTACCAAACGCCGTCGCGCCCCCAGCCCAGCACACCGGTCGTCAACCAGAAGACGAGCACCGGGGCCACGATCTGTCGCACCAGCCCGATGACCAGGGACCAGGCCGGTTTCTTCAGCCCCTGCAGCAGGGCCGTGTTCACGAACAGGACCACGTAGGCATATTCGGCGAAGGCGGCAATGCGCAGATAGTGGGCGCCGATGGCCACCACCTCGGGGTCCGGGGAAAAGGTCCTCATGATCAGGTTGGCCCCCAGGTACATCAGCAGCGAACCCACCGCGACCACCGCGGCGCCGTAGGTCAGGCAAGTGCGGACCGTACGCGTGACCCGGTGCAGTTTTCCCGCTCCGGCGTTGCGGGCCACCAGAGTCAGGGCCGCCACGTTCAGGCCCAAAGCCGGCAGCAGGATGATCTGTTCGATGCGCGTCGCCGCCCCGTAGGCGGCCACCGTCTGCTGACCGAAGCGGCCCAGGAAATAGGTGATGATGAACACACCCACCGCCACGGTCATCATGTTCAGACTCGCCGGCACGCCCTGCTCCATGATTTCCCGCAGGACCCTCCGGTTCGGCCGCCACACCGCACCGGTCGAGCGCCACAGCATGCCGGTCTTCCACACCCGCCGGGCCAGAAAAATCGTCCCGCCACACTGGGCCATGATGGTCGCCAGGGCGATCCCGCGCACCCCCAGCGCCGGCACACCCAGGCCGCCGTACATGAACCAGGGATCCAGGGCCATGTTGACCACCGTCGCGGCCATCAGGTAGTCCCGGAACGCCGCCGTGTCGCCCAGGGCGTTGAGCACACCGTTGAGCATGTAGAAAGCCAGGATGAAACCGGAGCCCAGCAGGATGACGTGCAGATACTCCAGGCACAGCTCGAGGTAGGCGCCCTCGGCGCCCAGAATGCGGTACAGAGACGGCGCGGCCGCAAAACCGACGGCGATGGTCACACCCGTCAGCAGCACCCCCAGCACCAGCCCCTGGGCGGCGATGCAGGCGGCTTCGGAGCGATCGTCCCGCCCCAGGGCGTGCCCGATCATGGCGGTGGCTCCGGTCGAGAACCCCGAACTCATGGCCAGCAGGGTGAAGAACACCGGAAAGGTCAGGGACAGGGCGGCCAGACCCTCGGTGGACCAGCGGCCGGCGAAATAGGTGTCCACCACGTTGTACATGGTGTTGAAAAAGAATCCCACGGCCGCCGGCACGGCCAGCTGGCGCACCAGGGCGGGGATGGCGCCATTCACCAGGTCGTGGCCATGGGAGGGGGTCTTGTGGTTCAAATGACGTTCCTTTGCCGACTGTGGAGGCTCCCCATGACGCTCAGGCAAAACCAGCGGCGCGTCTCCGATGGAAATTTCCCATCGAATTGGTATAGTCTACCCGAAAGGAGCACCCATGCCATCTCGTCTGACCATGCGGCCCCATTTCATCCTGCCGGACGACCTGCCCCCGGCGGAGTTCTTCGCCGCCCTGCGCCGGACCTGCCAGGATCCCGACGTGCCCGATGTCGGTCAGGTGCTCGACCGCCATGCCTTCCTCCAATCACCCCGCAGGCGACGATCCCTGCTCTCTCCCTACCTCAACCTGCAGACCGTGGAAGTCGACGGGCAGGACCGCGTTCGGGGGCGTTCCCCCCCCATCCGGCCGTCTGGACCGGTTTCATGGCCGTCTACGGGGTTTTGATCATGATCAGCCTGGCGGGGCTCGTCTACGGATTCGCCCAGCTGACCGTGGACGAGACACCGTGGCCCATGCTGGCTGCACCGGCCTGCCTGGCGCCGGGCGCCTTCGTCTACGGCGCCTCCCTCATCGGCCAGGGCCTGACCCAGGACGAGATGTTCGCCCTGCGGGTCTGCGTGGAACGGTTGGCCCGCGGCGAGGATCCTTTGCGCCGCGGCAGCACCCTGATTTGATCTTTTTCGTCCAGGCGCAGCTCCGAGGTTGGCCCTAAGGGCGAATCGGTGTAACTTGGGACCGAGCTGACATCCGATTAACATCATCATCCGGCGCAAGTCTGCCGGAAACCAAGGAAGGTCGAAATGTCCGTCAGATTGGGAATCATGGGCTTCGGCAAGCTGGGCCGGAACATGTTCCGCATCGCCCACGACCAGCCCGACATCGTCTTTGCCGCCGCCAGTGATCTGGCCGACGTCAAGACGATGGCTTACCTGCTGAGGAGCTCCACCGTGGAAGGACCGTTCGATAGCCCGGTCCACACGGAGAGCCATTTCATCGTCACCGATAATCAGCGCATGCGGATGGTCCAGGGCACCGCCCCCGGCCACGTGCCCTGGGACGTGCTGGGCGTCGACATCGTCATCGAGGCCACCGGCGTCTTCCGCACCCGCGAACAGCTGCAAAAACACATCGACGCGGGAGCAAAGGCCGTCATCCTGTCCACGCCGCCGGTCGGCATGGTCGACAAGCTGATCATCAACGGGGTCAACGACGACGAACTGACCGCCGACGACCGCATCATCTCCAACGGCAGCAGCAGTTGCCACGCCCTGGCCCTGGTCCTCAAGCTCCTGAACGAGAAGGTCGGCGTGAAACGGGCGACCATGACCACGGTCCACGCCTACACCAGCGACCAGCAGCTGAGCGACACCGCCAGCGACAGCCTGCGCTGGAGCCGCTCGGCCGCCCAGAACATCATCCCCAACAGCAGCTGGGCCGCCGGCGCGGTCATGGAACTTCTGCCCGAGCTCAAGGGCAAGGTCAACGGCATGGCCCTGAACGTCCCGGTGGCCGCCGGTTCGAACATCGACCTGGTCGTCGAACTGGATAAGCCCCTGACCGCCAAGGAATACAACGCCATCTTCGCCGAGGCCGCAGACGGGGAATACAACGGACTGCTGGGATACACCGATGAACCCATCGTTTCCAGCGACGTGATCGGCAATTCCTGCTCCGGTGTCCTGGACGCCCAGGCCACGCTGTCCCTCGACAACGGCATGGTCAAGAGCCTGATCTGGTACGACAACGGCTGGGCCTACGCCTACCGCCTGTTGGAAACCGCACGCCGTGTCGCGGGCCTTCTGGCCGGCAAGGAGGTGACGGCATGAGAATCGCAATCAACGGATTTGGACGGATCGGGCGGTCGGTCTTCCGCCTGCTGAACGACAAGGAAGGCGTCGAGGTCGTCGCCATCAACGACCTGGCCGATTCGGCCGCTCTGGTCTACCTGCTGCGCCACGACACGGTCATGGGCAACTTCCAGGGCGTGGCGAACCTCGAGGGCGACGTCATGGTCACCAAGCACCAGAAGGTGAAGATGACCGAGGTTTCCCAGCCCACCGAGCTGCCCTGGGGCGAGATGGGCATCGACTTCGTGGTCGAGGCCACGGGCCGCTTCCGCAAGCGGGCCGAGATCGCCCAGCATATCGAGGCCGGCGCGAGAAAAGTCCTGCTGACGGTGCCGGCCAAGGACGAGATCGACGCGACCATCGTCCTGGGCGTGAACCACGAGGACCTCAAGCCGGAACACCTGATCGTCTCCAACGCTTCGTGCACCACCAACTGCCTGGCGCCGCTGGCCTACGTGCTGGACAAGGAATTCGGCATCGAGTACGGGCTGATGACCACCGTCCACGCCTACACCAACGACCAGCGCCTGGCCGACGTCCCGCACACCGACTGGCGTCGCAGCCGCGCCGCGGCCGAGAACACCATTCCCACCACCACCGGGGCGGCCCGCGCGGTGGGCAAGGTCCTGCCGCAGCTGGCGGGCAAGCTCGACGGCATGGCCATGCGCGTCCCGGTGCCCGACGGTTCGGTGGTGGATCTCGTGACGATCCTCTCCCAGGATGTCACGGTCCAGCAGGTGCGCGACGCGGTGCGCGATCATGCCGCCAGCGACCGCTTGCGCTCGATCATGCTCTACAGCGAGGAGCCCCTGGTCAGTTCGGACATCGTGGGCGACCCCCACTCGAGCATCTTCGACAGCGAGTACACCTCGGTGATCGGCGGCAACATGCTCAAGACCCTGTCCTGGTACGACAACGAGTGGGGCTACTCCAACCGGGTGGTCGATCTGCTGGACCTGATGGATTCCCTGGGCTAGCAATCCTGTCCCCGACACAGCAAGGCCGGCCTTTCGGGGCCGGCCTTGTTATTGGGCGCCGGAGCGCTGGACCAGCGGCCTCGTCGCCGTCTCTCCGCCGCCCAGGGCCCGGATTCCCTCCACGGCAGCCCGCGCCCCCGGCATGGTCGTGATGCAGGGGATGTCCAGGGCTCGGGCCTCACGCCGGATGGCGCCTTCGTCGTATCGGCTGCGCCGACCCAGGGGCGTGTTGATGACCATCTGCACCCCGCCGGTGGCGATGACCTCGCCGATGTGGGGTTCGCCTTGGCCCACCTTTTCCACGCCCACCGCGTCGATCCCCCGAGCTGCCAGGTAGTCCCGCGTGCCTCCGGTGGCCAGGATCCGAAAGCCCAGATCCGCCAGGTCCGCGGCCACCCGCGCCGCTGCCGGCTTGTCCTGGTCCCGCACGCTGACGAACACCGTACCGCGCCGGGGAAGCGCCTGGCCACAGGCGGCCTGGGCGCGGGCGAACGCCTCGCCGAATCCGGCGCCTCGTCCCATGACCTCGCCGGTGCTCTTCATCTCCGGTCCCAGCAGGTGATCGGTGCGGGGAAAGCGCCGAAAGGGGAACACCGGAGCCTTGACGCACACCAGACCCGCCGTGTCCGCCTCCAACACCTTCTGCTCCGCCAGCGATCGGCCGAGCATGCAGCGCACCGCGGTGGCGGTCAGATCCGCTCCGCTGGCCTTTTCCAGGAACGGCACGGTGCGCGACGCCCGCGGGTTGATCTCCAGGACGAAGAGGTCGCCTTCGTGCAGGGCGAACTGGATGTTCAGCAATCCGATAACGCCCAATTCGCAAGCCACCGCCCGCGTCACGGACCGCATTTCGGCCAGTACCTCCGGGGCGGTATCGTGGGGCGGCAACACCGCATAGCTGTCCCCGCTGTGGATGCCCGCCGCCTCGATGTGTTGCAGGATCCCGCCGATGAGAACGTCCCGGCCATCGCTCACCGCGTCGACGTCGAACTCCACGGCGCCTTCCAGAAAAGCGTCGATGAGTACAGGACCGCCGGCGCCCGAGGCGGCTGCCGTCGTGAACACCGCCTCGAGATCTTCCGGCGCGTAGGCCACCTGCATGGCGCGCCCCCCCAGGACGAAGCTCGGCCGCACCATCACCGGGTAACCGATCCCGGCGGCGATGCGCCCGGCCTGATCGGCGGTCTCGGCGCACCCGGCCCGGGGATACCGCACCCCCAATGCGTCGAGCATCCGCCGGCACAGCTCGCGGTCCTCGGCCCGCGCGATGGCCGTCGTGCCGGTTCCCAGCAAGGCCACACCCGCGTCCTCCAGTTTCTGGGCCAGATTCAGGGGCGTTTGCCCACCCAGGGTCACGATGACTCCGTCCGGCCGTTCGGTCTGCACGACGTGCAGCACCTCTTCCAGATCCAGGGGCTCGAAGTAGAGGCGGTCGCTGAGGTCGTAGTCCGTGCTGACGGTCTCGGGGTTGCAGTTGATCAGGATGGCTTCGCGGCCCTCGGCGCGCAGGGTCTGCACGGCGTGGCAGCAGCAGGTGTCGAACTCGATACCCTGGCCGATGCGGTTGGGTCCCCCACCCAGGACGATCACCTTGGCGCGGTCCGACGGCTCGGCCTCACAGGGGCCCTCCTCCCACACGGAGTAGAGGTAGGGCGTCCCGCTGCGGAACTCCGCGGCGCAGGTGTCGACCCGGCGGAACACCGGCTGCAGAGCCAGCTCCCGACGCCGGGTCCGCACCGCGGCGGCATCCGTTTTCAGCAACGTTGCGAGTTGCGCATCGCCGAATCCCTCGCGCTTGGCCTCCCGGAGCAGGTCGGCCGGCAGATCCTGCAGGCTCTGACCTTCCAGGCGCCGTTCCAGTTCGTGCAGCCGCCGCAGGTTGTCCAGGAACCATGGGTTGATGTTCGTCACCTCGTGCAACCGTTCCAGGGGCCAGCCCCGGCTCATGGCCTCGTGCACGTCCAGCAGGCGCTCGGGACCGGGAATCCGGAGATCCGCCTCCAGATCCGCGTCGCTGCGTTCGCCGGGTCGCGATGACCAACCCAAAAGGCCCGTATCCAGCGACCGCAGGGCCTTCTGCAGGGCATCGCGGAAAGTCCGCCCCAGGGCCATGGCCTCTCCCACCGACTGCATGGCCGTGCCCAGGGTCGGCGGCGTGCCCGGGAACTTCTCGAAGCTCCAGCGGGGGATCTTGACCACCACGTAGTCGATGCTGGGTTCGAAACAGGCGCTGCCGGTCCCGGTGATCTCGTTGGGCAGTTCCGGCAGGGTGTAGCCCACCGCCAGCATGGCGGCGACCTTGGCGATGGGATAGCCGGTGGCCTTGCTGGCCAGGGCGCTGCTGCGGCTGACGCGGGGATTCATCTCGATGACCAGCACGCGGCCGCTGAGCGGGTCCACGGCGAACTGGACGTTGCTGCCGCCGGTCACCACCCCCACGGCGTCCAGCACCCGCAGGGCCATGTTGCGCAACTCCTGGTACTGGCGGTCGGTCAGGGTCTGGGCCGGCGCCACGGTGATGCTGTCGCCGGTGTGGACGCCCATGGGATCGACGTTCTCGATGCTGCAGACCACGATGCCGTTGCCCACCCGGTCGCGGATGACCTCCAGTTCGAACTCCTGCCAGCCCAGCACCGACTCCTCGACCAACACGCTTCCCACCGGGGACACGGCCAGACCCGAGCGCAGGATGGATTCCAGCTCCCGGCGATCATGGGCGACCCCGCTGCCGGCCCCGCCCAGGGTGAAGCTCGCGCGCAGGATCATGGGAAAGGGGATCGTCTCCAGGACCTCCTCCACCATCGCCATGGATCTGACCAGCAGGCTGCGCGGCGTTTCCAGGCCGATGCCCGCCATGGTCTCCTTGAAGAGCAGGCGGTCCTCGGCCAGGCGCACGCACTCCACGCTGGCTCCGATCAATTCCACGCCGTACCGCTCCAGCACCCCCGCCTCCGCCAGGTCGACGGCCAGGTTCAAGCCGGTCTGCCCGCCCACGGTGGGCAACAGGGCGTCGGGTCGCTCGCGGGCGATGATGTCCTCGAGGGTGGGCACGTCCAACGGCTCGATGTAAGTCACGTCGGCCAGCCCCGGATCCGTCATCACGGTGGCCGGGTTGCTGTTGACCAGGATGACGCGGTAGCCCTCGCGGCGCAGGGCCTTGACCGCCTGGGTGCCCGAGTAGTCGAATTCGCAGGCTTGCCCGATGACGATGGGCCCGCTGCCCAGCACCAGGATGCTGCCGATGTCCGTGCGTTTACCCTGTGGCTTCACGGGCCACCTCCTTGCGGGCCGCCCGCCGGCCGGCCATCAGCGCGATGAAGCGGTCGAACTCCCCGGCCCCGTCGTGGGGTCCGGGCGCGGCCTCGGGATGGAACTGCACCGAGAAGGCACCCAAGCGGACGGAAGCCAGCCCCTCGACCGAGCCGTCGTTGAGGCTGAGGTGGGTCACTCTGGCCCGCGTCGGGTCCAGGCTATCGGGAGGCACGTGGTAGTTGTGGTTCTGGCTGGTGATGAGAACCCGGCCGGTGGTCAGATCCTGCACCGGGTGATTGGCCCCATGGTGACCGAAGGGCAGGCGCTCGGTTTGGCCGCCCAGGGCCCGGGCCAGGAGCTGGTGCCCCAGGCAGATGCCGAACAGGGGGACGCCACGGTCCAGCAACTGGCGTACGGTCTCGACCAGATCGGGGCGCGATGCGGGGTCGCCGGGGCCGTTGCTGACAACGACACCGTCGACGCCGTCGGCCACCTCCGCCGCCAGCGTGTCGGCCGCATGGATCCGCAGGTCGCAACCCAGAGCGGCCAACCGCTTCAGGATGCTGCCCTTGGCTCCGCAATCGAGAACCGACACCGTGTAGGGACAGCCGCCCGCCGCACTTGCGGGCAGGCGGCCGGGGCGATTCCCGGTCACGGTGCCGATCCAATCGCACTGGGCCATGGGCGCCAGGCTGCGCGCCCGCACGATCAGTTCCGCGGGTTCACCGACCCCGATCACCCCGCGGCAGGTTCCCTCCTCGCGGATGGCCATGGTCAGCGCCCGCGTGTCCACATCGGTCAGGAGCGGAACCCCGGCGTCGGCCAGGGCGTCGGCCAGGTCACCCCCGCTGCGGGCGTGGTAGGAACGGCGGCACAGGTCGCGCACGACGACGCCCGCCGGATGGATGCGGTCGGATTCATCCTCGCCGGCCTGCCAGCCGGTATTGCCGAGATGGGCCGTGGTGAAGACCACGATCTGGCCGGCGTAGCTGGGATCGGTGAGGATTTCCTGGTAGCCGGTCATCCCCGTGTGGAAGACGACTTCGCCGCCGGTGGTGGGCAGGGGGCCGAGCAGGCGTCCGGAAAAGACTCTGCCCGTCTCGAGGGCAAGAAAAGCGCGCATGGGACATTCCTTTCGGGCTCGCAGGCCGCGATTAAAGGACCGTTGCCAGGTTAGGCGCGCGATGGCGGCTTGTCAAGTTTCGGCTGGATCAGTTTCGCTGGGATCACGCACCAGGGCCACCCCCGTCACGCCCAGGATGAGCAGCACCTGGACCATGACCGCCAGGCCGCCCCAGGTGACGCGGGGATCCCGGGCCTGGTAGCCCATGAAGCCGCAGGCGGCCAGACAGAGCATGAGCAGTACCCAACCCGCCACGCGCGGGAAATGGCGGGCAAGAAAGGCCAGACCCACGAATACCGCAGCCGCCAGCAGGGCCACCAGGATGAAGATGGTCATGTCGTTGCTGCCGGGGCGCCGGGCAAAGCCCACGATGGGGGACATGTTCATGACCCCCACCCCCAGCAGGATGCGGAAGCTCCCCAGACGCGCTCCCCAGTACTGCAGCAGGTAACCCTGACTTGACCACCTATTTGGCCCCAAAAGCCACCCAATCTCTTTCATCACTTCAGATTCTATTGGTTAACGAAGGCATTATGTAGATACGATCGATATCCAATGATTGGCCACATTGGGACTATATTACCCAAATTAC
>PFVX01000017.1 GCA_002790835.1 bacterium CG_4_9_14_3_um_filter_65_15
CAACATGATCGCCGGCGGGCGAAAGACCGCTGCGCCGGCAAAACTGACAAGCTTGTCCTGATGTTCTACGGCGCAGGCTCCTAGCTGAAAACGCGGCGAAAAGGTGAGGCGGAACTCGTAGACACAATTTACGAGGCACAACTAAAGGTATCAACGGGAAACTCGATCTCGACACCGGCAGCGGCGATGCCGAGGTCATCCTGGACGCCGGCAGCGGCTCCATCATCATCGAGTGACCGAGCCATCAACGCCGCGTGAGAACCTCGAGTTGATAGGGCAACAGCCGGCCGTCCAGGGGACGGCCGGCTGCGTCGTAGGAGGCCACGATGCGCAGGGATGTGCCGTCGATCAGGTCGGCCCACTGGCGCGCGTCGTAGGTTCGCAGGTCGTATCGGTGATCCAGGTGCTTGGTCCCGCGCGGTCGCTCGATGGTCAGGTGGCTGATCACGGTTTCGCTGCGGGCGCGCTCGGTGCCCGGCTCCGGTGGCAGGTAGTTGACCAGCTGGCTGACCCGGATTCTTCCGCGTGCCCCTGTCCACAGATCCTCTTCCGCTTCCAGCCACCGGTAGTCGGCCAGGCTGAGCCCCACGATCGAAATGCCTCGTGGCTTCAGGAGTCGGGCCATTCCGTCCAGGTGGGAAATCACCGCGTCGTCGCCGGCCAGGTGTCGGAGGGAATTGACGGGGTTGAAGGCGACGTCCACGCTGCGGGGGGCAATGCCGGCCTTGCGGGCTTGCCCGAGAAAATCGGTCATATCCGCCTGGAACAGGACCGCGCCGTCCATGTCGCGCCGCCGGCGGGCGTAGTCCAGCATGGCGCTGTCGAGGTCGAACCCGGCCACACGATGCCCCCGCCTCAAGAGTGAGCGAAGGTAGCGGCCGGTGCCGCAGGCCGGCTCCAACCAGAGTGCGGGGCCGTCGGCGTCCAGGCAGCCGTGGAGTCCGGCAATTCGTTCCAGGATATCCACTTCCCGGCCTGTCCCAGGGCTGTTGAGGACATCGAAGATCGCCGGTGCGGGGTACGTGGGGACCATGTTCCACTCCTGGTTGGGGTTAACCTTGCCCCCAAACCCGCTTCCGTGCAACATTTCGCCTGGATTTTCGTTATCAGCTTGTTTCCCCAAAACCTGATCCTGGGAGGTCGTGTCGTGAATCGCTTGCGCGTTGCCCTTGTCTTGACGGTCCTGTTGGCTGGACCGGCCCTTGCCGCTGTTGCTTCCACCGGAGACCAGACACCTGGCTACGTCATGCGATACGCGGACATCGGCCAGGGTCGGATCGTGTTCACCTACGAAGACGACCTGTGGCTGGTCTTTGATCAGGGTGGCCAGGCCCACCGCATCACCACCAACCCGGGGTTTGAAGCGGAGGCAAAAATCTCTCCCGACGGAACCAAGATCGCCTTCTCGGGTGATTACGACGGCGGCTTCGACGTGTACGTCATGGACATCGACGGCGGTGTGCCCCAGCGTCTGACTTACCACCCCTCGGCCGATCTGGTGACCGGATGGACTCCGGACGGCAAAGCGGTGGTTTTTTCGTCCAACCGCGAAGCTCCCCGCTACTCCAACGAACTCTATCGCGTTTCCCTGGACGGCGGCATGCCCGTCAAGCTGCCGGTGGATCGCGGTTCGTTGGCCTCCATGTCTCCGGACGGCAAGGGTATGGCCTACAACCGCTACGGGCGTCACACGCGCACCTGGAAGCGTTACCAGGGCGGAAACGCCCAGGACATCTGGGTCAAGGATTTCACCAGCGGCGACATCACCCGGATCACCGACTGGTCCGGCAGCGATCAGTTCCCCATGTGGGGAGCCGACGGCCAAATTTATTTCAACAGTGACCGCCAGGACGGCACCCTGAACATCTACGCCTACGACACGGCCACCAAGGCCACTCGCCGCCTGACCTTCTTCACGGATTACGACGTGAAGTTCCCCAGTCTGGGTGAAGGCAAGATCGTATACCAGCAGGGCCCGGGGCTGAGCGTTTTGGATCTGGCCACGGGTAAGGCGGCCCAGGTACCCATCACCATTCCCTCGGACCGCCGCCTGCTGCGGACCGAACTCGTCACGCCTTCGCCCCGGACCGGATCGTTCAACCTTTCGCCGGAGGGCAAGCGCGCCCTGATCGAGGCGCGCGGCGAGATCCTCAACCTGCCCACCGACGAGGGGGACCCCCTGGTGCTGACCCGCACCCCCGGCAGCCGCGAGAAGAATGCCGTCTGGAGCCCGGACGGCCGTTGGGTCGCTCTGGTGTCGGATCGCACCGGCGAGGAGCAGGTCTACCTGGTGGACCAGCACGGTCGCCGCGAATGGAAGCAGCTGACCGACGGGGAATTCGGGTTCATCCGGGAACTGGTCTGGTCCCCGGACAGCAAATCCCTGCTGTTCTCCGACAAGTGCCTGAAGCTGAACCTCGTCGATGCCGCCTCCGGCAAGACGCGCATGATCGCGCAGAGCGGCTACGACGACGCGTGGGAACGCTGGGGTATCACGGAATATGTCTGGTCGCCCGACAGTCGCTGGGTGGCCTACTCGTCCCAGACCGAGAACATGAACGAGGCCATCTGGCTGTATGATACCGCCGCGGGCAAGAACACCAAGCTGACCGACGATATGACCGAGGACTGGTCGCCAGCTTTTTCCCGCGACGGAAAGTATCTGTACTTCCTCTCCAACCGCACCTTCCAGCCCACCATGGGCCGGCAGGATCAGAACCACATCTTCCTGAAGCTAGGCAGGCCCTACATGGTGCTGCTGCAGGACGGCGTGCGTTCTCCCTTCTACACCGAAGACACGGCGGCCGAGGTCAAGGCGGACGACTCGGCAAAGAAGGACAAGAAGGAAGACGGCAAGAAGGACAAGGATTCCGGCAAGGATAAGGTCGCGACCCGCATCGACCTGGCCGGTATCCAGGGACGCATCCTGGCCTGTGAGGACGTGTCGGCGGGCAACTACTTCCGTCTGGAGGCCGTCGATGACGGCTTCGTCATGCTGCGCAAGAACGACTACGAGTTTCTCAAGTACCAGGACGTGAACGACGGAACCAGGGACGAACTGGACCTGGTGGGCTACAAGCTCGAGGACCACGAGATCTCCGACCTGATGACGGGAATCGCCAACTACCACCTCAGCGCCGACGGGAAGAAACTGATCTACCGGGCCGGATCGCAGTACGGTATGGTGGACGCCGGCAAGGCGGCCAAGGCCGGTGACGGCAAGATCGATCCCGGTGCCGTCAAGTTGACCGTGGACCGCATGCAGGAATTCCCCCAGATCTTCCGCCAGGCCTGGCGGATCCAGCGCAGCTGGTTCTACGACAAGAACATGCACGGAGTGGACTGGCCGGGCATGTACGAGAAGTATGCGCCGTTCGTGGCCGGCTGCGGTACGCGCGGCGACCTGAACTACCTGATCGGGGAGATGATCTCCGAGCTGAACATCGGGCACACCTACGTGTACGGCGGGGATATGGGGAATGACGGCCCGAATGTTCCCACGGGGATGCTCGGCTGTGGTTTCAAGTCCGAAAAGGGCCGCGAGCACTACCGGATCACCGACATCATCCCGGGGGTGCCCTGGGATTCCCGTTACCGCTCGCCTTTGCAGGAACCCGGAGTGGATGTGAAGGAGGGTGACTACCTGCTGGCCATCGACGGTGAGGACGTGACCGTCGCCGGCAACGTCTTTGCTCACCTGCAGGATCGCGCCGGCAAGATGGTGACCTTGACCGTTAGCAGCCGCGACGACGGCAAGGAGCCCCGCGAGGTGCGTCTGGAGACCCTGCGGGGCGAGGGCGGCCTGCGCTATCGCGCCTGGGTCGATGCCAACCTGGCCCACGTGACCGGCCTGAGCGACGGGAAGGTGGCCTACCTCCACCTGCCCAACATGGGCGAAACCGGCCTGGTGGAATTCGGGCGCTCCTACTATCCCCAGACCGGCAAGAAGGCCATGATCATCGATGACCGCTACAACGGCGGCGGGTTCGTGGGGGACATGATCATCGATCGACTCGAGCGCACGTTGTGGGCGGTCACCCAACCCCGCGAGGGCGGCAACGGCCTCAACCCCGAGCGTGTGTTCAACGGGCCGCTGGTGGTGCTCATCAACGGCTACACCTACAGCAACGGCGAGTTCTTCGCCGAGACCATCAAACGCAAGGGCTTGGCGACGCTCATCGGCGAGCGGACCTGGGGTGGTTCGACGGGTATCGAGGCCCACGAGGACCTGGTCGACGGCGGCGGCGTCACTCCGCCCCAGTTCGGTCTCTACGCCCTGGACGGCACCTGGCCCATCGAGGGTTGGGGCGTGGTGCCGGATATCGTGGTGGTCAACGTGCCCAACGACGTCGTGGCCGGTAAGGATGCCCAGCTCGACTTCGCGGTGCAGTACCTGCTGCAGCAGCTCGAGGAAAATCCGCACAAGTGGGACATCCCGGGCCCGCCGGCCTATCCGGTGAAGGCTCGCCCGCACATGAGTGCGGGACAGGAGAAGTAGGCGTCGTCGCGTCCAGATGAAGGCGGCCCCCGGCGAGAGTCGGGGGCCGTTTTCCATTCCGCCATACGCCGGACCCACAGGCTCCCCGGGGTTGCACCGGCTGCCTGCTGGAAATTCCCGGGGGATTCGGATAGATTCGCCAGGCGATTGCCCGGATCCCCGGATCGCCGGACCCCAATAGAGGAATTGATTCCACCATGGGCGAGCCCAACGTCAGCATCATCATGGCCGTATACAATACGGCGGAGTTCCTGCCGGAGACCCTGGAGTCCATCCTCGCCCAGACTTTCGGCGAATTCGAGGTCGTCTGTGTCAACGACGGGTCCACGGACGGCAGTGCGGAAATCCTCAGGGAGTATGCAGCCAAGGACCCCCGGGTTGTCGTCATCGACCAAGAAAACTTGGGCGGGACGAGGGCCCGGGAGGTGGGCCTGGGCCTCGCCCGGTCGGAGTACGTGTGGTTCGTCGATTCGGATGACGTTATCCCGGCGAGCAGTCTTGCGGCGCTCCACACCTCCCTGGTCGAGGCGGGGGCGGATATCGCCATCGGAAACTACGCCAAGATCGACGCCGACGGAGCGGTGTTCTCGGAGAACGTCTACCCCAGGCAATCCGCCAAGGGCGAGGTGTCCTTCGCGCAGATTCTGCGCCTGAATGCCCCGCAGCTGTGGAACAAGGTCTTCCGGCGCGGATTGTTCACGGGGGTCGACTTTTCGCCGGTGCGGATCGGACAGGATCTGGCCCTTTCCCTGCAGGCGGCCATGGCCTCGAGGAAATCCATCATGGTGGATCACGATGTGTACCATTACCGGGTCTACCGGGGTTCGATTTCCCAGACTTTCCGGACGGACACGCTGCTGGATATCACCCGATCATTGGGAATCCTGATTGCCCGGGCCAAAAATACCGGCCTTTATGAGAGCCTGGAAGGCGACTGGAACGAGTTGTTGTTGCGACACTGCCTCCATCAATTGAGGAAACTGGTCTACCTGGGGGTGGGCGATGCGCGACACCTGCAGAGGGGGATCCGGGATTTCCTCGCGGAAAACCTGGGCCCCGCAAATTCCGCCGAAGCCGATATCCTGGCTGAGGACGTGCAGCGATACCTGTCGAGCAGGATTTTTTTGACTCCGAAATATTGGCGACACTTCCTGGGCTCCAGGCGGAAACGAGCATAGATTGCAGGGGGCGGAAATCCCACCGGAAGGGGTACAGGTTGGCCATGCTCGCGAGAATCAAGCGACGCCTGAAGAAACAATTCCGCAGGCCGCTCGACCCGGACCTTTTGACCCCCGTCCGGGCGAAGCTCACTAGTCCCCTGGACCACGACCTTTCCCCTCACACCGGTTGGACGCGGCAACATTGGGATGAGTTGGCCGGTATCATCTTGGCCGGGGCGGCCGGCTTCTTCTCGCCCGGTCGCGCCTATGTGAAAGTCCCGGGCCACGACACATTGCGGGATCCGCGCATCGACGGCTTGGAGGGGTTTGCGCGGAGCCTGACCATCGCCGCTCCTTGGTTTCACCGGGAAGGCGGCACCCATGTTTCCCCTGAGGGGGAATCGGTCGACCTGCTTGAATTCTATCGGACCGGGCTGCGGAACGGAACGAATCCCCAGCACCCGGAATTCTGGGGCAGCGCGGGGGATTTCGACCAGCGCATCCTGGAAGCTGCGGATATCGCCTGGTCGCTCTTCGTGGCGCGGAAACATCTGTGGGATCCCCTGTCGAATGACGAGAAGGAGAGCTTGACCGCTTGGCTGACCGGTGCCAACGGCAAATCCGTGAAGATCAACAACTGGGTTCTGGCCAAGGTCATGATCAATGTCGTCCTGCGTGCGCTGGACCAGCCGCATTCCGAGGAGGAGATCGGGGATGGGCTCGCTCTGGTCGACGAGTTCTACGTGGGGGACGGTTGGTATCAGGACGGGCTGACTGAGGGTTACGACTATTACAATGCCTGGATGTTCCACGACTACCTGCTGAAGTTCACCCTGATCGATGGCGCCCTGGGTTCCAAACGCAATGCCTACATCCGGAAGCGATCTGCACGCTTCCTCGAGGATTACCGTCATTTCTTCGCCGCCAACGGGAGCCAAGTCTCCTTCGGCCGATCGCAGACCTACCGTTCCGCTGCCTTGGGGCCGGTGGTGATGGGCGCCATGGCGGGTGGCCTGGGATTGGAGCCGGGTCTGGCGAGGCGTCTGGCCAGCGGCAACCTGAAATTTTTCCTGGATGGCGGAATGCTGGCGAAGCGGGGAAACCTGACCCTCGGTTTCACACGCCCCCTGTTGCCGTTGATCGAGGGTTATTCGTGCGGTGGTTCGCCGTACCTGCTGGGGCGGGCGTTCAGCGCCTTGTTGATGCCGGCGGAGCACCCGTTCTGGTCGGCGACCGAAGAGCCGTTGCCCGTCGAGCGAGGAGATTACTCGCTTGCTGTGTCCGTGGCGGGGCTGATCCTGGATGGGGAAAAACAGGGCGGCCACGTCCAACTGGTGAACCACAAATCCACCAGTTTGGTGGATGGCCGGCAGGAGAAGTACGGCCAATTCACCTACAGTTCACACTTCGGATACAGGGTTGCCACGGAGCAAAGTGGGCACCCGCCCGATTCTTCCCTGCTGGTTTCCCGTGACGGGAAATCCTATTCCGGTCGGGACAAGCCGTTCCATCTGCAGGCTTCCCCGGGATTCGGCAGCTCCTTTTTTCTCCCCTTCGGCGGAGACAAGACCGTGGTGTTCACCAACACCATTTTTTGCGACCACTTCCAGCTTCGCATCCACCAGATCGTATCGACGGCCCCCTTCTCCGTCATCGAGGGCGGGTACGCCCTGGGCTATGACCAGGGAGCCCCATCGGCGCAAAGCGGTCCGGACTGGGAATTCGTCGGCGACGGCAAACGGGGCTCCTTCATCCGGCGCTTGGTCGGTTTCGACCATGGTCGTCCGGCCTCCGTCCCGGATGGCGATGGAGATGCCCATCTCTTGGCTCCACATTCGGCAACCCCGGGTGTGGGTCTTCGCCTGGGAAACCACCGCCAAATCCTGCTGGTTTCCCTGGTCCGCGGTTGCCTGAACGGGGAGACTCCCGAAGATCTGGCGTCGTTTGTGGGAAAAGTTGAAAGCGGCCACAACTGGATGACGGTGACCTTGGCGAACGGGGATGCCTTGTTC
Organism: bacterium CG_4_9_14_3_um_filter_65_15; assembly: GCA_002790835.1. Lineage (GTDB taxonomy): Bacteria > Krumholzibacteriota > Krumholzibacteriia > LZORAL124-64-63 > LZORAL124-64-63 > JAHJTW01. Next base: position 7,671 of record PFVX01000017.1, read on the forward strand.
ACGCAGATCGGTACGGTCAGCGAGCGGGAGGTGGCGGTCAACGGCGTCCGCCTATCCGGCCGGACTGTCTACGCCAGGGTTTTCGCCGACGGGACCATCGCCGCCCATTATCTCGATCACTCCGTTTCCTGAGCCCGTCGGGTCCGGCCTCGCTGGGATTTCCAGCGAGGCCGGCCGAAGAAACGCTTCACTCCGGACTCAACTGCTCCAGCCACCGGTACAGGGTGACCCGGGAGATGCCGAGGTTGCGCGCCACCTGGGCCTTGTTCCCACCGGCCCGCCGGATGAGGGCGTTGATGGAGGTCCAGGTCATCCCGGAGTGGTGATCGCCTTCGGCAGAGGCGGCGCGAGCTTCGGCCCCGATCAACTCCAGGGTTCCGCCCAGAGCCGTGTGCCGCAGGCGCAACCGGAAGGGCCGTCCCTGTTCGCGGTACAGCCAGATCTGCTGGGCAACGGTCTCCAGTTCGGCGGCGTTGCCGGGCCACCGGTGCTCCACCAAGGCCTCCAGGCCCTGCAGGTCCAGGACCTCCCGCGCATGGTGAACGGCGCCGCCCAGCCGGGCCAGGAAATGGTCGAGCAATAGAACGATGGCCTCACTCCGGTCACGCAGAGGCGGGACGACCACGTGCATCTGCTTGAGGCGGAAATAGAGATCCTGGCGGAAGAATCCCTGGTCGGTCTGTCGGGCCAGGTCCGTTTCGCAAGTGGCCAGGATGCGGACATTCGCCATGTGCTCCCGCCCGTCGCCCACGGGCCGGTAAACGCCTTCCTGGATCAACCGCAGGAGGCGGCCCTGCAACTCACGGGGCAGATCTTCCACGCCATGCAGGAGAATTGCGCCGCCTTCGGCCTGGACCAACAGGCCGGGCATATTGCGGCGCACGTGGGGCGCCCCGCCGGGTGCGGTGCCGAATATCTCTCGTGCCAGGGCTTCCGGCGACGACGAGGCGCAGTTGACTTGCACCAGAGGGCGGGATCCGCGGGGACTGGTCTCGTGGATGCGCCGGGCCAGCAGGTGTTTGCCGGTTCCGCTTTCTCCTTCCAGCATGACGGGGTTCTTGTAGCGGGAGAACCCGTCGCACCGCTGAAGGATCCGCCGGAAGGCGTCCGAAACCGCAACGACCCGTGTGGCCGGCACACTGCGCGAGGTGAAGGCCGGAGGGCAGGGAAGGATATCCTTTCGCCTGCTTCGTCGCCGGACGATGTCTTCGATGAGCTCGCCGATGTTCACGCCGACGTCGGTGGCGGATAATTCCTGACCCCACTGCTGGGCCTGCAGGGCCGTCAACCAAGCTGTTTCCAGCAGTTGTGCGGCGGCCGTCGATCCGGCCTGTCCGGCGTCGATCCGTCGCACCAGGATGGTCGCCAGGTGGTAGGCGCTCAGCAGGGCCTCGTGGCGGGCGCGCATTTCCCGCAATTCGGCAAGTGACGCACCCAGGTGGTCGCACGCCAGTTGCCAACGGCCCAGGTGGGCGGCGTTGACGCCCAGGCAGCGTCGGATGGCGGCAATCTCGAAGCGATCGTTGACGGCGTTGCCGATCTCCAACGCCTCGGTCAGCACCGCTTGGGCTTCCACGTGACTGCCTTCCCGGTCCAGGCACTCGCCCTGTCGGCGTTTGAGTTCCATGACCAGGTCACCACGCGGGGCCAGGGTGCGGGCCAGCCCCATGGCTCGTTGGTAGTAACGACGCGCTTCGGCGGGATTGCCTTCGTCACGCAGGACATCACCCAGGAATTCCAGGCTCAGGACCTGCTCGCGAACCAGATCCCTCTCGGTGGCCAGGGAGTAGGCCTCCAGCAGGCTGCTGCGGGCGGGTAGGGGGGCGCCCTGGAGGCGCAACACGTTGCCCAGGGCGATGTGGGCGCGGCAGATCATGTCCGGGTGATCGGTCACCAGTTTCAGCTCGCGCCTCAGGAGTTCTTCGGAAAGGGCGTAGTCACCCTGCTTGTAGCAGACGATGGCCAGATTCTGGTAAGTCTGGGCCATGCGCAGTTCGCACCCCAGTTCCTCGTGGACCGCCAGGCTCTTCTCGAACCAGCGTCGCGCTTCGTCCAGCCGTCCGGCCGAAAGCTGGGTCCAGCCCATGAAGTTGGCTGCCACGGCGGCACGGGCGGGATCTCCCAGTACCGTGAAGGCTGCGTGGGCGAACTCGACCTGGACCAGGGCTTCGGACAGTTCGCCCTGCCAGCGCAGGGCCGCGCCCAGCAGGAGCCGCAGCTCGGCATGCCGGGGATCGGCCTGGTCGGTGATTTCCGCCAGAAGTGAGGTCGTCCCGTTTTGGACGGCGGCGTACTCCTCGGCAAAAAGCAACAGATGCATGTCCGCGATCTGCACGGCGGGTCGGTCGGAGGCTATCCATCCGCGGCCGATGACACCGTCGAGGAACCGACGGCAGGCGACGTGGCGCTTCTGATCAATCAGGCAGCGACATTTCAGGGCGACGGCCATCTCCAGCTTGCCACCCGTGGGTGCCTCGGGGCCGGCGGCATCTTCCGCCAAAAGGGCATCGAGAATCGCCAGGGCCTGGTCGGGCCGACCTTGGGTGGCCTCCCGCCGGGCCTCGGCCAGAGGGTCGTGCAGCGGCAACCGAACGCGTCCGGTTTCCCTGGGCTTGGGGGACAGGTATTCCTTAGCGCACATGCCTGGACCCCCCTTCCCACCGCAGGATGTGTTGGACCATGCTTAGGGAGTCGCGGGTAAACCAGAAAGGTGGCAGGCCGCTTCCCGGATAGGATCCGGCCAGGGGCATCGCCCAGAAAATCACACGCGTGCTTATTCCGAATGACACATCGGCGGTCTTGGCGGCCGTGTCGGCACTGTCCGAAGGCAAGCCGGGATGGGCGGCGGCGGCATCTTCGCGGGGGCTCAGGTTGCCATCCCCTGGGTCGCCCGCGGTTGCGGACAACTTTTGCCTGAAGGCCCACGCGGGACTGGTCAGGAAAGTGAAGATCAGAAAGGCCGTCAGCATCAGGGCCAGGCCCCGGCGAGGAGGGTAGGCTCGGTGGTTCATTTCCGCTCCTGGGAGGATGAAGCAGTGATGAAATCATTAGAGGATCCATCCTAGCAAGTCCCTGACGATCCCGTCAAGAATTTTTTCTTTTTACTATTTATGCTGAATATTTATGCCAAAAGGAACAGGTGTTGTGTGGTGTTGATTTGATGAATTATTATAAATATGTAACACCCCAGGTGTAACATTGGCACACTGGGACAGGGGGGAAAGAATTTCCTGGTCCTGAATAATCCTGTATGGTGCGGAGTCTTATTGCGCGCCGGCAGAGGCAAAATTGAGCGCCCGCGGGGCAGGGAAGGGTGGCGAGTCTGACAATAGGGAAATTCTCGCTGAAGCTTGAATATCGGGAAATCGCGGCGGGAAAATGAAGATCGGATCGACCCGGTCACTTCCGGCAGGGTTCGAGGAAACCTGGAATTCGGGAACATTAATTGGGCGTTCCCCGGCGACGTGGTTATATTTGTCCCACTGAATTGCTCGCCTAAACGTGCGACGACTCCGGCCCGACAACCACACAGCAACCCCCGGGTGGTCACCGTGAAATCCTTCTGGAAAAATCCCGTCATCGCTTTTTTTTCTTCCCTGAAGCTCAGCGCGACGATCATGGCCCTGGTGGCCATCTCCGCCGGCAAGGCGACCTTCATCGAATCGTCGTATGGTCGGGAGGCGTCCTACGACCTGGTCTACGGTTCGCGGTGGTTCGAGGGCCTGCTGATCCTGTTGACCATCAGCCTGATCCTGTTGTTCATCAAACGCTGGCCCTACAAACCCCGCCATTTCGGGTTTGCCCTGGTCCACATGTCCATGGTGGTGATTCTGGTGGGAGCGGGCATGACCCGCTACCTGGGTTACGAGGGCACCATGCACATCCGTGAGGGAAGCACGGTCGACTACATCTTTTCCGGCAAGACCTTCATGCAGGCCACCATCGGCGACGAGACCGGATCTTTCCCGGTGCGCCTGTGGAAACCAGGAAAAAACAACGTGGGACACAAGGTCACCATCGGCGGCAAGGACTATCAGCTGTCCGCTACCGAATACTGGCCCCACTTCGGCCAGTCCTGGCAGGAGGGGCCGGACGGTGTCCCGGTCATCCAGTATGGCGTGAGCATGGGTGGCGAGATCCAGTCGCACACCCTGGCCCTGGGTGACAAGACCACCATCAAGGGCACCGGAGTCCGGTTCCTGGAGAGTCCTTTCAGCGGTGAGATGAGTGACTCCCCCTACGGCGATCTGCGGTTGCACATCGCCGAAGAGCTTTGCGACATCCCGGTGGGCCTGCCCGACGGGAAGCCGCATTCCTGCGGCGGGTATACGTTTGAGATCACCGAATTCCAGACCGATTTCAAGGTGGGTGCGGAATCCTCGGCCACCGGTCCCATGACCAATCCGATGATCCGGGTAGCCATCACCGCCCCCGACGGAAAATCCGGCGATCGCATCCTCTTCGCCTTCCACCCCGACTTCTCCATGGGGCACGGCGGCGGCGAAGCGCAGTTCGAGAGCCTGGACATGATCTACCAGGTCAATCGCGGGGTGGAATTCACCCGCGGCGGCGAGTCCGGCGTGCAGGGACGGGCGTCCTTCCCGCTGTCGGTCATGGACATGAACACGAACACCCAGGAGGAAACCTCCATCCCCGCCGGAGAGGTGTTTCCCCTCCTCGAATCCTCCCTCTACGTCGGTGACGATGTCGACTTTTCGCTGGCCATCGTGAGCATCATGGCTTCCGCCTCGCTGCAGCCGTCCACGGTCGATGACGACAACGCCCGCGCCGCCGCGCGCCTGGTCATCCGCGACTCCGGCGGCAACCAGGCCGAGGCGATCTGCCTCAAGGAGGATCCGGGCGTGTCGGTCGACCTGGCGGGAACGCCGGTGAAGCTGGAATTCGGATCCGTGGTCAAGAAGCTCCCGTACAAGGTGCGGCTTGACGATTTCGTGCTGCAGACCTATCCCGGCAGCAACAATCCCGCCACTTACGAAAGCTACGTCTCCCTGGAGGATCCCGGCCAGGGGATCTCGGGGGAGAAGGTCCATGTCTACATGAACCACCCCATGGTTCACCGCGGATCCAAACACTTCCAGTCCTCGTACGACCAGGACCGGCACGGGACCATCCTTTCGGTGAACCACGATCCGGGCAAGACCCCGACCTACATCGGCTACGCCCTGATCTCGATGGGATTCCTGTTGATCCTGGGTAAGGAACTTTCCCGGCTGCTGAAGGATCTGGTAGCCGTCGACAAGGAGGACAAGAGCGTGCCGAACAAGAGCAACAAGGCCACGCGCGCCGGTCTGGTGGCCCTGTTCGCCCTGGGCGCCTCCGGCGTTCTGGGGTTATTTCAGCCCGCCCGGGCTCAGGATCCTTCCGACGGTCACAACCATCCGGTCCAGAGCGGATTCGTGACCCTGTCCGACCCCGTGCGCGAGGCGGCCTCGCGTCTCATCATCCAGGATTTCCGGGGGCGCATGAAGCCTCTGGACACCCTGGCCCGTGAGACGGTGATGAAGGTGGCCAAGCGATCGAAGTACGAGGGTCGGGAACCCGTGGACCAGTACCTGAGCTGGACCACCAACGCGAACTTCTGGTGGGACAAGGACCTGGTCGGCGTGCGGTTTCCCGGACTGAAGGATCTGCTGGGCGTAGACAAGGCCACGACCCACGTCTCGGCCGCCAGCCTGTTCGATGCCTCCGGGAGTTACCGGCTGGCCGACCCGGCCGCGGAGGCCCACCGCACCCCGGATCCCGAGCGGACCAAGACCCAGCGCAAGCTCATCAGCTTCGACGAACGTTTCCAGATTCTGTACATGACCTTCCAGGGCACGGAGCTGCGCCTGTTCCCCGTGCCGGGCGATCCCAACCACTCCTGGAATTCCTATCAGAAGGTGGAATCCCAGCTCGACGAGGCCCAGCACGCGGCCTACTCCGCGGCCTACACCGCCCTGGTCGGCGGATTTCAGAGCGGCAACCAGACCCAGATCGCCGACGGGGTGAGGCAGATCGCCGCCATCCAGGAGCAGTACGGCCATGAGGTTTTTCCTTCCGAGGCGCGCATCAACGCCGAACTGATCTACAATCGGGGCCACATCTTCTCGTGGATGATGGTCCCCCTGTTGCTGGCCTCGCTGATTCTCATGGCGGTGTTCTTCTGGAACCTGTTCCGGGGCAACAAGCTGCGTTCGAGCTACCGCAACCCCTTCTTCAGCCTGGGGATGTTCCTGTACTCGGCGGCCTTCGTCGGGATGATCTACGCCTACGTGCTGCGCTGGATCGCCTCGGGCCGCGCGCCCCTGAGCAACGGCCACGAGTCGCTGCTGTTCATCAGCCTGGCCATCGCGCTGGCCGGATTGATCTGCGAGTTCAGCTTCCGCATGGCTGCGCCGGGAAGCCTGGGGTCCCTGCTGACGGTGGTGATCCTGGGAGTCTCCATGCTCTCGACCTTTGATCCGGCCATCGGGCCCCTGGTCCCGGTGCTGGTCTCGTACTGGCTGAACATCCATGTGAGCATCATCACCGCGAGCTACGGATTTCTGGGGTTGTCGGCCTTGCTCGGCTCCTTGATCCTGATCCTGTTCCTGGCCAAGGGCTCACGAAACCCCAACGTGCATGCGGCCGTGGAGATCCTGGACCGGATCAACCGCTTCGTGCTGATCTGTGGTCTGGGCCTGCTCACGGTGGGTACCCTGCTGGGTGGCGTGTGGGCCAACGAGTCCTGGGGCCGCTACTGGGGTTGGGACCCCAAGGAGACCTGGGCGTTCATCACCATCATGGTTTACGCCGTGGTGCTGCACTTCCGCTGGATTCCCGCCCTGCGTTCCATCTGGCTCAACAGCGCCGCCAGCATGGTCGCCATCAGTTCGGTGGTCATGACCTACTTCGGGGTGAACTACTTCCTGAGCGGCCTGCACAGTTACGCCCAGGGTGACGCCGCACGGGTTCCCGATTGGGTTTACATCTTCGCCGCGGGGATGCTGTTGCTGGTCGTCGCTTCGGGCCTGGTCAACCGGCGGCGGCCGTGGCGGGCCTGAGCCCGACCCTTCGCCGGCCTTGGGCCCTTTTCGCGGGCGTGACACTGACCGCACTCGCCGTGCGGTCAGTGTATATCTGGCAACTGGCCGACCCGACCCAAAACTCCCTTTTCGCCCACCCCATCCTCGATGCCGCCCTGCATCGGCGCTGGGCGTTGGGGATCCTGGACGGGACCTGGCCTCCGTCCGAACCGTTCTTTCGCGCCCCCCTGTATCCCTACTTTCTCGCCTTGCTTTACCGGATCTTCGGGGCCGACAACGCCTTGGTTGTCCAGTTGGCTCACGGGCTGGTCTCGGCTCTGGGGGCCGGGCTGGCCGGGTTGTGCGCCCGCCGCATCTGGGGCCGGGCCGCGGGATGGTGGGCCGGGATGGGCTTCGCCCTGCTGTGGCCCAGCATCTTCTACGCGGGGGAACTGCTGGACGTCACCCTGGGCGTCACCCTCAACCTGCTGTTGTGGTGGCTCCTGGTGGGGAAACTTTCCGGCCGCAGCCTGTTCGCCGCGGGACTGGCCTTTGGTCTGTCCATCATCTGCCGGCCCTTGGTGTTGGTCATCACCCCGGTGGTGGGGTGGTATCTCGTGCGTCAAGGCGTCCGTTTGCGTGGTCGCGGGGGGTTGTTGCTGGCAGTGGGGCTTGGCATCGCCATCCTGCCGGTCACGGCGCGCAACCTGCTGGTCGGCGGGGAACCGGTGCTGGTGGCCGCTTCGGGCGGGGTGAACTTCTTCATCGGGAACAACGCATACGCCGATGGAAACATGGCCTTCCTGCCCGGCGCGCCGGTGGATTGGCAGGGAGAGATGTCGGAAGTGCGCAAGCTGGCGGCTCAGGAATCGGGCCGGCCCCAGAGTGCCTTGGGAGCGGATCGATATTTCCTGGGCAAGGGCCTGGATTTCTGGGCTCACGACACGGGTTCGGCCCTATCTCTTTTCGGGCGCAAGCTGTGGCTTCTGGTCGCCGCGGACGAGCGATCCAACAACAAGAACCTGGAGTTCTGGCGGTCCCGATCTCCATTGTTGCGCCGGCCGATCTGGCTGGGGTGGGCGCCGGTGCTGGCGTTGGCCCTGGTGGGATTGTGGCGGCGGGATATGGATCCCAACCACCGGCTGCTGCTGATCGGATCGCTCCTGCTGTACGCGGCCGGCCTGTCGTTTTTCTTCATCAACGCCCGCTTTCGCCTTCCCCTTTTGGTTTGGTTGGTTGTCCCCGCCGGAGCGGGCGCCGACCAACTGGTATGCGCGATTCGCGAACGGAGCAGGGATCGTCGGTTGTGGCGCAACTTCGCTCTGGCCTGCACGGTGTTGCTGGTGGTGTGGATCCCCGACCTAGTGAACCACCGTCGCGACCCGGGAAGGGATCTCGAGAGCTGGCGCCTGTTGGGCGACGGCTACGAGAAGGCCGGCGATCTGGATCGGGCCCGCACGTCCTATCGCCGGGCCCTGGACACCTATGAGCGCTACCCGTACCCGCGCTACAAGCGGATCATCCCGGCTCTGCACATGCGCCTGGGCGGGCTCTATCTCGGTGAGGGAAAACCCCGGGAAGCGCTGCCCGAATACCGCGCCGCCGAGAAACTGTCCGGCGATGGGGGGGCGAAGTTCGGTGTGGGGATGTGTCTGGTGCAGCTGGGACGCTGGCAGGAGGCCGCCCCGATCTTCCGGGAAATCGTCCGCAGTCAACCCGAGAACTGGCAGGCCTGGGGCAATCTGGCCATCTGCAGCGAGCAGGCCGGTCGTAGCGGGGACGCGCAGGAATTGTGGCGCAAGGTGCTGTCCCTGAACCCCGGTGACGCCATGGCGCGGCAGCGGCTTCGGGAACTCGAGAACGCGGTCTCGGGGCAATAAACCCGTCGACCGGTCAGGACGCCTCCCCGGCTTTTTCCCGCAGTTCTTCCCACGCCTCCGCAACGTGCCTTCTCTGGGTCCCGGTCTGGCCGACGGCCAGCCGCAGGGCGAAGCATCCGTCCAGGACCGTGTGGGTCAGGTAGGTGCGCCCGGCTGCGTTGACCCGGTCCATGAGGTCCTTGTTCAGGCGGTTCAGCTCCTCGTCCGCCCCGGCGAAGCCCGTCGGGTGGAAACGGAAGCAGACGGTGTTCAGCGGCACCGGCGCCAACAATTCCCAATCCGCATCCCCCTCGATCCAGTCCCGGAACTCCACGGCCATGGCGATGTGTTCGGCCAGCATGGCCCGCAACCTGTCGGCGCCGTAGCTGCGCAAAACGAACCACACCTTCAAGGCTCGGAAACGGCGGCCCAGTTGGATGCCCCAATCGCGGTAGTTGGTGACCTGGCTGTCGCGGTCGGTTTGCAGGTAGGCCGGGTCGATGGCCATGACCCGCTCCAGGTGGCCGGGGTCGCGAACGAAGAAGGCCGAGCAGTCGAAGTTGACGAACAGCCATTTGTGGGGGTTGAAGACCAGCGAATCGGCGTGTTCGACCCCGTCGAGAATCCAGCGCTTCTCCGGCAGGATGGCGGCCGAACCGGCCAGTGCGGCATCCACGTGGAGCCACAGATCGAACTTTCGCGCGAGAGGACCGATCTTTTGCAACGGATCGATGGCGGTGGTGCTGGTGGTGCCCACCGTCGCCACGATGCAGCACGGGAGGCGGCCGGCGGCCAGATCGGTCTCGATGGCTTGGGCCAGGGCGTCGGGCGCCATGGCGCGGTCCTTGTCCACGGCAACCTGGACGATGTTCTCGTCGCCGAAACCGGCGATGCGCGCCCCCTTGATCACCGAGGAGTGGGCTTCGCTGGAACAGTAGATGCGCAACGGGCGCCCGACTTCCAGGGAGGCCGATCCTTTGGCGTTGAATTCGTACCCGGTGGATTTTTCCCGCGCGCAGAGCAGGGCGCACAGGGTGGCGGTGCTGGCTGTGTCCTGGATGACGCCGTGGAATCCCGCCGGCAGGTCGATGAGGTCGTCCAGCCATTCCATCATGCGCTGCTCGAGTTCGGTGGCCGCGGGACTTGTCTGCCACAGCATGGCGTTGACGCCCAGGCCGGCCGAGAGCAATTCACCCAGGATGGAGGGAGCGCTGTTGTTGGCCGGAAAGTAGGCGAAGAACCGGGGATGGTTCCAGTGCGTCACCCCGGGCAGGATCAGTTTCTCGAAGTCGGCCATGACCTGGTCAAACGGCTCCGCGTGCGCCGGGGCCGCCGCAGGAAGGGCGTCGTGGATCGTTCCGGGCTGGGATCGGGACAGCACGGGGAAGTCTTCGGCATGATCGAGGTAGTCGGCGATCCAGTCGATGAGGTTGTAGCCCTCGTTGCGGAAGGTCTTGCTGTCCATGGCGGCTCCCCAACCCGGGTGAAGGGAAAAAGAAAACGGGCCAAGCAAGCCTGGCCCGTTTTTCCCCTAGTGTCAACGGCCTCAGTCGGTTTTCTTCGACTTGTCCAGCCGGATAACCGTCGGTTTGGGCCCGTCGTTCCCTCCCTCGAAAGGAACCGATTCCAGGATGGGTTCGGGTTTTCCCTCAACAGGCAAGTCGTTCGTGGCGTCTTCACCCACCGAAGTGCCTAGGATATTTTTCGGCTTGTTGAGCATGAACACATTGCCGTTGCTGCCGATCGGCGATTTCAGTTGCGGTGCCTTGAGCGTCGCTTCGGGGGCGGGCTGCAGTGCCGCCTCGACCTCCGGGGCGGGAGCCGGTTCCGCCGCCGTCGCGTCCGCCGGGTCGGCGATTGCATCGGCCTCCGCGTCGGTCTTCCCCTCGACCGTCGGCGGCGGGGCTTCCTCTTCATCAGCCGGGTCGTCCTGCTCGCTGGTCGGGGTCGCGGCATCCTCTGCGGAGCCGGCCAGGAGTGAATCGACGGCGCGTCCGACCGCAGCAGAGGTGTTCAATTCCGGCTCGGGCGTCGGTTCGGGTTCCGGATCAGCCAGCCCCAATTCCTCGATCACCTTCCGGGTCTCGTCCGTTACCTCTTCCAGATCCGGGAGTGGGGGATCCTCGTCATCCAGGGAGAAGACATGCCGGGTCGCTTCGGGTTGAGGCGCCGGTTCTTCCTCCATCACCGGGTCCGCGGCCGCGGGAACCGGCTCCTCGTCGGCTGCGAGGGAAAATGGATCGGGCGCCTGGACCGGAGGCTCGGGGAGATTCCGATCTTCAGCTTCTCCGGTGTCCGTCATCTCCGGTTCCGGATCTGCCGCCGGCGGGGTCAGGGCGTTGTTGGGGAGTTCCGCAGGCACCACCACGGGAGGCGGTGCGAGCATCAACTCGCCCAGGTGTTGGCTGACCCGGTTGATGGCGCTGATGTTCTTGATGATCTGCCCGATGGATTCCTCGTACTGTCGGGAGATCGCCAGGATCTCGGCCACCGTGTCCTCGATTTCCCGGGTGGCCCGGGAGGTCTGGGTGGCCAGAGCCTTGACCTCGGCCGCGACCACCGAGGTGAAAGCCTTTCCGGTCTGTCCTGTGGCCACGGCCTCGGCGTCGATCTGGCCGGCGACCTGGCGGGTCTTCATGGCCAGCTGGGTGACCCGGCCCACGACCCCACTCATTTCCCGGGCGGTGGCGACCAGGTCGGAAGCGGCTTCGGCGGTGAAACTGGCGGCGTTGTTGGCCCCACGCACGATCTTGTGTCCCTCATCGCTATCCTGGGCCATCTCGTTCAAGCTGGAGAGCATGCCCTGCAGGGCGTGTCCCACCGAGTCGATGGCCGAGCGCATCTTGTCCGTGCTGCTGGCGATGGTGTCCATGTCCACGGTCATGCGGTCCACGGTGGCGTTGATGGACTCGAAATCCACCGCAGGGGTGTAGGCACTGCCGGGCGTGGCCTGTTGCCGGCCGGGTTTTCGCGTGGCGGCCGCCGGTGGAGTCAGCGAGCGGGGACGGGCATCCCTTTGCAGTCCGGGTGTGGTCAGGGCATCGGCGATCTGGGCGGCCTGATCCCGCGAATCCTGCTCAGGGGCGACGGGTTCGGCGATCTCATTTTGTTCAAAGCGACTGACCTTGGCCCGGAACCAGGCCAGCACGACCAGAAGCAGCACGAAAATGCCGGTGGCCCACCTGGCCAGACCGGCCAGGGCCTGTCGAGCCACGACTCCGGCGCTCAGGGCGTTGGCGATGGCGCCCATTTGCTCCATGAGTACGATGGTATTGTCTTCGAGTCCTTGCACAGCATCTTGCCCGGCGGCGCTGTAGACGGAATATTCTCCTGCCGACAGGTCGGCCAGGGGTGCGCCGGTCAAGCGCCAGGTCTGCAGGGCGTCCTCGATGGTCTGCCGGGCCTTCCCCCCTTTGACCTTCACAATGGCGGTTTCGCTTCCGTCTTCCCCGGTCAGCATTCCCCCTTGGGCCATGACGGCGAGGTTGCGGTCGAATGCGAGTACGGCACGTCCCACCTGCCGGCGGGCTGCGGCCACCTCTTCGCGCAGTTCGGCCTGCTGCAGGGATGCGACCTGCCGGCCCAGATCCTGGATGATGACCTGCTGCTTCTGGGCCAGATCGATCTGTTGCTCGGCGCTGGCGCTGCTTTGGCCCTGGTTCCAGACCAGGGTTCCCGAAGCGATCAGCAACAGGGCCACGGCGCCCAAGGCGAGATTCAACAACTGCCGTGTTGACATGCGATTCCTCCGATGACGACCACGATGGGGGACGGATTTCCCCGGATCCATGCCCCCTGTTCGGCAAAAAGGTGTCTGGGTTTAGGTTTTTACGGGGTATTGGGGTATTTGGGGTGTTAGAATCCCGGCCGGAGAATTCCCTGGACGGTCCACGAAAGAGGAGAACCATGTTGCGCGTTTCGACCCTGGCGATTGCCCTGTTCCTGCTGGCCGGATGTGCGTCCGGACCCCAGCCTGCTCCCGAGCCGCCTGTCGCTCCCGCTCCCGCCATGCCGGCGAAGGTCGCCATCGACAGTCTCGACGACCTGCCCACCCACAGCTACCCGCTCAACGGAACCATTGCCGACCTCATGCAGGACCCGGCCGCCATGGGTTCCCTGCGGGAAGACTACCGTCGGGACCTGGAATCGGACCTGGCGACCTATGAGATTACCGACCAAGCCACCCTGAAGGCCAAGTACGGCAGGCTGGTCACCTTGGATCTGCTGGACGGGAACGAAACCGCAGCCCTGGAATATCTCGATCGCATCAAGGCGTTGGAGGACAAGGAAGCCGCCCGCCTCATGAACGGCTTGACCACCCGCTCGCTCATCGAGGCCCGTGTTGTGGCCGGCGGGGATGAATCCACACCCGCCTTCCAGGACGCCTTTCGCATGGCCTTGGCCGCGCGGGTGGAGAAGCTGCCCTGGGACATCTGCCAGGACATGGTCAAGAGCAACAAGGGCCGGGCCGGGTTCATGACCGAGAACCTGCTGATGGGAATGGTCCAGTCGCGCATGGAACCGGCCGCCGCGGCCATGGGAGCCCTGAGCGCCGATCTGGCGGGCCAGGTCATCGGGATCCGGTTCGCCCTGGACCACATCCTGCCTCTGAACCCCATCGCCGCCGAGGTCTACGGCGCGTATATCGATGGGCACAAGCAGGAGAAGACAAACATCTGGCCGGAGCGTGAGGTCACCCTCGCTGCGGACGCCGGCCTGCAGCCGGTGATGATCGGAATCTGGGATTCGGGCGTGGACGTGGACGTGTACAAGGATTTCATGTTCACCAACCCCGGCGAGAAGATGGACGGCAAGGATGACGACGGCAACGGTTTCGTCGACGACGTGCACGGCATCGCCTTCGACCTGGACGGCCGCTACAACACCGATCTGCTGCATCCGCTGGGCGACCAGGCGGGCAAGCTGGATCTGATGTTCGAGTCCATGCAGGGCTTCCAGGATCTGACCGCGGCCATCGACAGCCCCGAGGCTGCCGCGGTGCGCAAGAAGCTGGGCGAAATGGCCCCCGAACAGGTGGGTGACTATCTGACCACCCTGAGTTTCGGCGGGCTGTACAGCCACGGCAGCCACGTGGCGGGTATCGCCTCGCACGGCAACCCCTTTGCGCGCCTGCTCGTGGCCCGCATCACCTTCGATTACCACTCCACACCCCAGGCCATGACCGTGGAGACGGCCAAGCGCCTGGCCGACGACTACCGGCGCACGACACGGTACTTCGCCGACCACGGGGTGCGTGTGGTGAACATGAGCTGGGGCTGGACCTTCAAGGAGATCGAAGGCGGCCTGGAGGCCAACGGCGTGGGTAAGGACGCCGAGGACCGCGCCGCCATGGCCAGGGAAATGATCGGGATCCTGAGCGACGGCCTGCGGGAATCCATGGCCGCCACCCCGGGCATCCTCTATGTGGCCGCAGCCGGCAACGACGACAACGACGTCGAATTCAACGTGGTGATCCCCTCGAGCTTCGACCTGACCAACCTGATGGTGGTCGGCGCGGTGGATCAGGCGGGCGACCCCACCAGTTTCACCAGCGGGGGCCGCAACGTGAAGGTCTACGCCGACGGTTTCCAGGTCGAGAGCACGGTACCGGGCGGCCGCAGCATGAAGATGAGCGGCACGTCCATGTCTTCGCCCAACGTGTGCAACCTGGCCGCCAAGCTCGTGGCCCTCAAGCCGGGCCTGACACCGCCGGAAGTCATCGGCCTGATCGAAAAGGGCGCGGACCCGCACGCGGAACATCCGGAGATCCTGCTGATGAACCCGAAGGCGTCGGCGGCCTTGCTGGACTGAGGCCCGGCCGACAATCGAAAACGGGGCGCCCCACAAGGGGCGCCCTGACTTTATTCCCGGCCATCCGGCTCGTCTCCACCCGGCAGGAGTAGCGAAACTCCTCGCCGATTCAGAAGAACAGCCTGACCATCAGGGTGCTGAACAGGATCTGCACGACGAACACAAGGGAGCCGGCGGCCAGGGCCGATCGTCCCTGGCGCAGAATGCTGTCGAGGGTGATGCGCAGGCCGATCCCGGCCATGGCCACGATCAGGGCGTCGTGGCTGAGGATCTTAAGGGCCGCAACCCAGGCGCCGGGCAGCAGGCCGAACGTCGGCACCAGGGAAAACAGGACGAACCCGACGATGAACAGCGGCATCCGGGGCCGGTTGCTTTTGGCGCCGGCGCCCTCCCGCTTCCGGTTCGCGAAGGCCAGCAGCAGGATGAACACCAGGGGAAAGAGCATGAGGATGCGGGACATCTTGATGATGGTGGCGGTCTGACCGGCCGCCTCGCTGACCGAGAAGCCCGCCGCGACCACCTGACCCACCGCCTGCAACGTGTTGCCGATCACCAGGCCCGCTTCCAGGTCGGTCAGCCGGAGCAGGGTGTGGGCCAGCAGGGGAAGCAGGAAGATGCCGAGGGTGCCCAGGCCGTTGACGATGGCCACCGACAGACCCACCTCTTCCTTGTCGGCGCCGATGATCTGCTCGGTGGCCGCGATGGCCGAACTGCCACAGACTCCGTTGCCGATTCCCAGCAACCAGGCGAACCTCCGGTTCAACCGCATGAGCGAGCCGAACACCAGGGCCGCGCAGATGGTCACCATCACTCCGGCCATCACCAGCAACAGGGAACGCAGGCCCAGGGAACGCAGGATGGAGAAGTCCATATTGAGGCCCATCAGGGCGATGGCCACGGACAGCAGGTGCTTTTCGCTGATGACGATGCCGGGTTCGAATCTCACGCCGGGCCGAGCGAGGTTGCCCAAGGCGATGCCCAGGACGATGGCGATGGCCACCGATCCGATGGGGATCCAACCGGAAAGCCAGACCGCGGCCGCCCCAATGGCGAGGCACGGGAAGAGCCCCGGCAGATAGCGACCCGATGGCAGAGACATGCTGCAGCTCCCAAGGAACAGTTAACAAGGATCGAAATAAGCTAATTAATGATCGTTCAGGGTCCAAGGGGAAAACGGCCCGTCAACTCATGGGTGTCTCGATGAGCAGCACGTCGGCTCCCGGGGCTCCCGCTGTCACGTTTCCCGAAGCGACTCCCGTGATCGCGAGGCCGTCCCGCGAGCGGAGCTCCACACCCGCGGTCTCCGCTTCGCCTGCGATGACGAAGAGGTAGAGGCCGTGGTTCGCCGAGGCCGCTGCGAAGGAGAGCTCGGAGCCCGGGGAAAGGTTTGCGCGGAAGAACCGGGCATCCTGGTTGATGATCAGGCTCCCGTCGGCACCGTCCGGTGAGACGAGCAGTTGCCACCGGTCCCGGCGCTCGACCTCGGGGAAGACGGCCTGGTCGTAGCGCGGCGTGAGTCCCTTTTCCCGCGGCATGATCCAGATCTGCAACAGGCTGACCTCATGCTGGTCCGAATCGTTGTGTTCGGAGTGGGTGATGCCCGTGCCCGCGGTCATCGCCTGCACTTCGCCTGCGGTGATGACCTGGCGGTGGCCCATGCTGTCTGCGTGGCGCAACGCCCCGGCCAGGGGGATGGTAACGATCTCCATATCCCGATGGGGATGGGTGCCGAAGACCCCCGACGGCGCGATGACGTCGTTGTTGAGGACGCGCAACGCACCGAAACCCATCCGCTTGGGGTCGTAGTAATCCGCGAAGCTGAAGGTGTGGCGGGTCTGCAGCCAGCCGTGGTCGGCCCGGCCGCGGGTTGCGGCCTGATGGAGGACGGTTTTCATGAAATCTCCCGTTCCGAATGACGAGCGATGGGGGTGATGGGCCAAATTTCGGGCAAATCATCGGGTTTCGCCAGCCATGCCCGAGCCCGGGGACGACCGGCCCATTCAATCATTGTAAATTGGTGGGAATTAGTCCAGAATCACCTGCTCATCTGAAGAATCCCTGACACCCGCATCTTCCTGTGCGGATTTCCCCTCAAAAGACCTGGAGAAGAGATGAAGAAGCTCACCATGACCATAACCCTGTCTCTGGCCCTCGGCATGATCGTTGTCCCGGGGGCCATGGCCCAGACGGTTGCCGAACAGATGACCGGCCTGCAGAACATGTGCACCCAGTCCGCGGATGCCCGCATGGCTCGGCAGTCCGAATCCTCTCTCTACGAGCGGCTGGGGGGATACGACAAGATCCTCGAATTTTGCAACGAGATCGTCCGCTTGCACCGGATCAATCCCGACTTCGAGGTGATGTTCCGGCACGTCGACGGGGATAAACTGGCCCACGAAGTGGCCGACTTCATTTCGGCCGGCACCGGTGGCGACGCCACCTACAGCGGCCGCAGCCTACCCGCGTCCCATTCGCTGCTCCGCCTGACCGATGCCGATTTCCTGTCCGCAGGCGGGGATATCATGACAGCGATGAAGAACAAGGGCCATGGCCAGAACGAGATCGACGAAATGGTCTGCATTCTGGTGTCGTTGAAGGACCAGGTTGTCCTGAAGTAGCCGCTGACCATTACTTGCCCGCCGGCCGGCCCCCCTTGCGGGGGTCGCTGGCGGCGGTGATGCGCCCGCCTTGGACCACGATGGCCTGAACCACCCCCACGGACTTGGGATAATCCACCACATGGTGGCCTCGCGCCTGCAAACCCTTCAGCGCTTGCAGGTCGGTCCACCCGCTTTCGACCCGCACCTCGTCCGGCAGCCATTGGTGATGCAGGCGCGGCCGGTCGACCGCCTGGCCGGCATCGTTCCCGAACACCAGCGCCGCCAGCAGGACCTGCAGGGTACCGCTGATGATGCGCGGTCCGCCCGAAGCCCCGGCCACGGCCGCCACCCGGCCGTTTTCCAGCACGATGGTGGGGCTCATGGACGACAAGGGGCGCTTGCCGGGTTCTGGTCGGTTGCGGTTCGACTGGACGAGCCCGTACGCGTTCGCACCCTCGCTGGTGGTAAAATCGTCCATCTCGTCATTGAGGAAGAAGCCCCAACCCGGCACATCCACCGCCGAACCCCATTCCAGGTTGATGGTCTCGGTGCAGCCGACAGCCATGCCGTCCTGGTCCAGAACCGAGATGTGGCTGGTGCCGGAATCGTCTGCCGGGGAAGAAGCCGTGCCGTAGGCCTCAGGGCCGAAGGTGTGCAGGGGATCGAAACGCGCAGCCAGGGAATCGAGATAGCCGGGCGCGGTCAAGGCCGCCACGGGCACCGGAACAAAGGCGTCGTCGGCCAGCCAGCGGGCCCGGTCGGCAAAGGCGTGCTTGAAGGCTTCGATCTGCATGTGGCGCCATGTGGGCGAATCCATGTCCAGGCCGGGCTTCAGTCCGCCCAGCCGTTCCAGGATGCCGAAGACCTGCTGCGTCGCCACCCCGCCACTGGAGGGCGGCGGCATGGTGATGATGCGCCAAGGTCCGACATCGCCCGTCAGGGCGGGAGTTTCCCTCACGGTAAAGGCCGCCAGATCCTCGGCGGTCAGGACGCCTCCGCCCGCGGTCACGGCCTGGACGATGGCCTCGGCGATGGGGCCGCGGTAGAAGGCGTCGGCCCCGTCGCGGGCGATGAGTTCCAGGGCTCGGGCGTGGGCTTCGTTGCGGACCTCGTCGAGGGGGCCGAGGGAACCTCCATGGAAAAGGGACCCGAAGATCGCCCCGGAGGAGCGGAGCTCGGGATGCCGGAGCCAGACCTCGAGCATGGTGGCGTTGGCGGCCAGGTACGCCGCATCGACCGGGAAACCCTTGCGGGCGGCCTCGATGGCCGGTGCCAGGACCGTGGCCCGATCCAGCGTGCCGTATTTCTCCAGGGCGTAGAGCAGCCCGGCCACCGTGCCCGGCACGGCTACGGCATGGGCGCCGCGCTCGCTGGCGTCCTCGGGAAGGCCGTCGTAATAGTCCGGGCCCACGGCCCCGGGGGAGGTTTCGCGATAGTCGAGGGCAACGGCGCATGGCTCGGGATGCCCGGGAGACGGCGGCAGGCTGATGACCATGAAACCGCCGCCACCGATCCCGCAGCTGAAGGGTCGGACCACAGAGAGACAGAACGATGCGGCCACGGCGGCGTCCACCGCGTTGCCGCCCATCGCCAGCATCCGGTCCCCGGCCTGGGAGGCGATCGCGTGGTCACAGGCCACGGCCCGCTGATGGTAGACCGCTGTGTGATCGGAGGAGGAGATCCGCTGCCCGTGGTCGGCGCACCCGGCGAGGCAAAGCAGCATCAGGACCGCAGCGACGGCGCGCTTGGACCGGTAGGTGGATCGGTGCGGCAGCCCGTTCATGTCTGTCTCCGTTCCCGGTTGATCCGTTGTGACCCCACCGCCGCGGCGATGATCAAGAGACCACCGAAGATGCTGGCGAGGTCGGGCCTTTCCCCGAACAGGGCAAATCCGCCGGCCACAGCAAACAGCACGTGCAGGTAGGTGTAGATGGAGATGCGGGAGGCCGGCGCGTGATGGTAGGCGAAGGTCAGCCCGTACTGACCACCGGCCGCGAAGACCCCGGTGCCGATCAAGGCCAGCCATTGGCCGGCATCGACATGGAGCGGGTGCCACAGGACGAAGGGCAGGGTCACCAGGGTGCTGACCAGGGAGAAATGGAAGATGATCTGGTTGGGGTCGGCCCTTCCCTTGAGCTTGCGCACCAGGGTGTAGGCCAAGCCCGCAAAGGCCCCCGAGCCCAGGCCGGCCAGAGCCGGTAACATCTGATAATTGAAACCCGGCTTGATGATCAGCAGGGCGCCCCCGAAGGCCAGCAGGAGAATAGGGGCCATGGTCCGATGCCAGGGCTCATGCAGGATCAACACGGCGAAGGCCACCACGAAGAAGGGCGAGGTCTTGTTCAGCAACGAGGCATCGGCGAGGGTCAGGCGGCTGAGGGCCACGAAATAGAGGAAGACCCCCGCCAGTCCACAGAAGGCCCGCAGGAGCAAGAGCCCGCGGTGGGGCGTTCGGGCCAGGGGGTTGTGCCCGCTCCGCCAGGCCACTGCGGTGGTGATGACCAGGGTCACGAGGTTGCGAAAGAAGACCTTGGCCGGCACGGAAGCCTCGGTGGCAAGCTTCACCATGGCGCCCATGAGGGCGAAACTCGCCCCGGACAGGATCATCCAAGCCACGGCACGGCCCAGACTATCGGGTCGGGGAGCCCTATCGGCCAGGTGCGGCATGGGGCAGGGGAGATGTCAGACAGGGGGCCGCTTCGGGGCTGAACCGCAGGGTGTGCTCGCTCCAATGGGATGCTGCGCGCGCGGATTGCCCGGTCCGCACCAGTTCGTACATTCCTTCCAGCGAGGTGACCAGGGCGCTGGGGTCAAAGCCGCCGATCGCCACCCGGAACCAGTACCGCCGGCTGAGGGCTTCCAATCGCAGGATGTCCTGGCGCACGAGGGTGTTGGGGCAGGATTCCAGCAGCAGCCCGGCCCAGCCGTCGATCAATTCGCAGAGGGTCGGAGCGGTTTGAGGGCCCGGGCCGCCAAGCCTCAATTTGCTGCGCACCAACAGATTGTTCAATTCCATCACCCGCTGACCGGGGTAGGGCATGGTCAGGCCCAGGGCGAAGGGCTCCAAGCGCGCCAGGACCGCCTGGATGTCCTGGAAGCGACCCGGCAGCAGGTCGGGTATCAGGAAACCCCGCCCCATGTCGCTGTCCAGGAATCCGGTTGCTTCGAGCTGAAGCAGGGCTTCCCGCAAAGGGGTGCGGCTGATGCCCAGGTCGGCCGACAGGTGGGTCTCGTTGACGCGGGTCCCGGCGGCCAGGCGGCCGTCGGACAGGCGGGCTCGGATTTCCTTGTCGACCTGGTCACGCAAAGGGTGGCGGTGCAGCATGGTATTCCCTGTTTGGCTCAAACCATAACGACGCAATTTTCGCAATTTCCGACATCGCTGGCCACGTAATCGTCGGCTTCCCAATCGTTTTCCCAGACCATGTCCTCGATGAGGTAGCGAAACTGGTACTTCCGGCCGCGCTCGAGATCCAGGGTGGCCTTGAATTCACCGCTGGAGAGACGCTGCATGGGAGTGGCCTGGGGGTCCCAGTTGTTGAAATCACCCACCAGGGTGACCTTGTCGGCCTCGCCGGCGGCTTCCGGAGGTAGGCGGAAGGTGACCTTGCTGACAGGACGGGTTTTCAAAGGTTTCTTCTGCAGACTCATGATTTTTCCTCCTTGGCTGGCCGCGGAGAAGCGGCCGCATCCTCGATCTTGTTCGCCGCTGGGAATATCATCATACCGCTCGGAAGCGCAACCGGAACCCCAAAGTTTTGTCCGCCGGGGGTTCCCGCCCCGCCGGATGTGGGGCATAATGGGCCAACCCCCGCCTCCGTCCCGAACCTGGAGATCGCGATCATGTTCAAGCGCATCCTTCCGTTCGTCTTGCTGCCCATCCTGATTTCGTTGTCCGGCGTCGCCATGGCGGCCGACGCGGCCCGGGATACCGTTTCTTGCCGGCAGGCGTTCCTGCTGGGCCCTTTGCCCTCCGGGCCGGAGGTTCCCTCCGACCAGGGTGTCCTGCGCGGATCCCAACAAATGGTCCCGGAAATCGCGCCGGACGGGAACCTGCCCTCCGCCGACCGGGGCGGGTGGAGAAAGAGCAAGGCCAATGGGCAAGGGCGATTCACGGTAGCGGAGCCGGGGATCTACTGGGTCGCCGCGCGACTGCGCACCGCGGAGGGCTCCGCTGTGGGTTTGAGCCTGGATCACGGCACGGCTCTTTTTCGCGCTGGGGATGAACTGGCCGCGCAGAAACCGGGGGAGGTCGCCGACCCCCTGACGGCTTCGACGACCGTGACCCGCGGCTGGGTGTTGTTCTGGGGACGGGTCGAGGTGTCGGATGATGACCTGGCGTTCGGGTTGAGCGCCGCCGCCGATTCGGTGGCCGCGGCGGTTTGGACCCTGACGCCCCGCGTGGCGGTGACCCGGTTTGCCGACACGGACCAGGTGGCTTCCATCAGTTCCCTGGCCGTGGCGGACGATGGCCGCCTGGTGGCCCGCTACCTTTCCCGCCGCAGCGATGGCACCGGACGCCTGGACCTCCTGGACGATCAGGGCAACATCGTGGCCGCCGACCTCGCCGGAGGCAAGGCCCGGCCGGTGGGCTTTTTGCCGGACAGCCACCGGCTGCTGCTGCGGCTCGGCAAGGACCTGGTGCTGTATGATGTTGATGACGGCACCCAGCGGAAGATCCTGGACGATGAACCCGGCCTGGGCTTTATCCGCATCGGTCGCCGGGGCCGGACCCTCCTGTTCGCTTCCGATCGCGGTTTCGAGGACAAGGATCCCGCCGACGGCCCGGGTCGCCGCTACACCCGCTTCCGGGAGCGTATCAGCGACTATGCTCCCTCCGCCCACCTGCACTTTCTGGACCTCGAATCGGGTGTGCGCCGGCTGCTCACCCGTCCTGGCGATTTCGTGCTGGACGACGCGGTCTTCGGCGCCAAGGGCAAGACGGTCGTCTACGGGCGCACCCTGCCCACTGCGGACCGACCCTGGTTCAGCAGTGAGATCCGGCGCATCGACCTGACCACCGGCGCCGACGAGTTTCTCGCTTCCTTCACCTCCGGCTGGGAGGTTCGTCCCCAGGCTTTCGCCGCCGGCGCCAACGGCCGCATACTGGCTTTCATCGGCCCGCCCGACGAGATCGGTCCCGACCGCCGGGCAGCCCCCCAGCACAACGTCTACCACAAGCAGGTCTGGATGCTGGATCTGCAGAGCGGAAAATACGAGCGCGCCTCCCAGGGAGGAAGCTTCGCCTTCGAGGGTGGCGGCGGTTTTCCGGCTTTCTCGAGCGATGGAAATCTGTTGATCCGGATCACCGACGGTTCCTCCGACCGGTTGGCCAGTCTGGTCCATTACCGCTCGAACTGGAGGCCCCAGGCCCTGCCGCAGACCGGCACCACCCTGGGCTCGGTCGCTCTCAGCACCAACGGCGAGTATGTGGTCTGCACCGCTTCGGATCCCGCGCTGCCGGCCCGCCTCTATCTGGCCGAAACCGGCCAGGCCGGCCATCTGCTGGAGGATCCCAACGCGGATCTCATGTCCCGCACCATCTGGGCCGAGGCCCGGGACATGAGTTTTTCCGGGCCGGGGGGCGAGACCATCGACGCCTGGTATTATCCGCCCTTGCAGATGGCTGCCGACGGCAGCGGGACTTTCGCCGCACCGGCCGCCGGCCGGGCGCCGCTGATCGCCTACTACTACGGGGGCTCCAGTCCCACCATGAGATCCTTCAATACCACCTTCCAGTTCTTCGCCGCCGCCGGCTACGGATTGCTGGTGGTCAATTCGCGGGGTGCGGTGGGCTATGGCGAGGCGTTTGCCGATCATCACGCCGGCGACTGGGGCCCTGCGGCTGCGGGCGACATCATGGCGGCGACCGAACACGCCCTATCGGTGGTGCCTTACCTGGACCGGGAGGCCATGGGCATATACGGGGGTTCCTACGGCGGTTTCATGACCGACTACCTCGTTACCCACACCGACATGTACGCCGCCGCCGTTTCCATGTACGGCATCAGCGATCTGGTGACCTACTTCGGGCAGGGCGCCTGGGGTGTGACCTACGGCGACATGGCCCTGGGCGGTCGCAACCCCTGGTCCGATGCGGATTATTTCATCCAGCATTCCCCGGTTTTCCAGGCCGACAAGGTCACCACCCCGCTTTTGCTGCTGCACGGCCTGGCCGACGGCAATGTGACCACCGGCGAATCTATCCAGCTGTTCACCGAACTTTCGACGCTGGACAAGCCCGTGGAGATGGTCCTGTTCCCCGGCGAGGACCACGGCATCAGCGGGTCCTGGGACAACCGCGTCGCGCATCGCACCATGATGTTGGAGTGGTTCGACCGGTGGCTGCGACAACGTCCGCAGGCCTGGGAGGATCGTTGGCGCTGATTCCCTGGCGAAAATCCTGCGTTTTGGTGCCGGAGGGATCGTGCAGGTCCCTCCGGCACTGTCCCTGCAGGATATTTCCGTAGAGGTCACGGGGGAAAGCACAAGGAACGATAGGACACAGGGGGCCGGGCAAAATGAAATCAGCGTCGACTGCACAAGGATTTTTGCCCACCGAGGAAACGCCATGAGTGAACTTCGCCATCTTTTGGAGTACCGGGGAGAGCACATTTTCACCACCCTGGGGGCTTGCCCTTCGGTTTGCGCGGCCTACAAGCTGTTGCTCGATGGGGACCACGAAGGCGCCGAGAATCGGTTCCGTCGGATTCTCAAGGACGATCCCAAGGACAACGAGTCCCTGGCGGGGTTGGCAATCTGTCTGGCCGAAGAAGGAGGCCGGTTCCTGACCGCAGAGAAGTTGGCCAAACAGGCGGTCCGGCTGGACAAGACTTCGGCGGCGGGCTACATCGGACTGGGCTACATCTACCTGCTGGGTGGTCGCATCGATGAGGGGTTCAAGCATCTGATGAAGGCCAAGCATCTGGCCCCTCGGGACCCCCGCCTACACCGGGGCTTTGCCCTGTATGACCGCGAGAGGCCTCCGGTCCTTTCCGGGATGTCGCGCAAGCACCCGGTCAACCAGGTGCTGAACGAGGTGCGCAACATCAAGCGCAACCCGCGAGCCCTTGCGCTGTTGTTTGTCGGGGTCGTCGGCGGGCTCTACCTCGCGGGAAATCTGGTCATCTGAACCATTCGGGAAGCGGCCATGCCTGTGGTCGAGGGGCGGAGCCGAAGGGCTCCGCCCCTTACTGTTCCAGGCTGAAGGTCGGGACGCCCGCTGCGGAGACGCGGCTCAGGTATTCATCACCAACGAAGTATTCCTTCAGGTCCTGGCTGACGGGCAGAACCATGACGCCCGGGACCCAGGGTACGGCCTCGCCGCCCGGGTGCTCGCGGATCAGGCCTGCGGCCAGGGCTGCAGCGGCTTCGGCCGGGCGCAGGTTTGTAGTGGCCAGCAAGAGGGATTTGAAACGGGCCTGCAGCGCCGGGTCCAAAAATGAGGATTGGGGATCGGACAGACAAGCCAGGTGGAAGTGGCTGGGGGTGAAGGCCAGACCGTCCAGTTCCAGATGCTCGCAGAGCACGATCAACACCGCGGCGGTATCCCGCAGCAAACCCAATCCGGGATATTCCTGGCCGGGCAGGAGCGGGTGCGAGATTTCGAAACTGGCCCGGGCGTCCTGGATCAGCAGCCATTCGACCATCAGCAGGCTGCGACCCGGCAGGGCGCTGCGGTCGATGCGCAGGCGGATTTCCATGACCGTCAGGGGCGGCTCATCGCGGGTGGTGATGCGCAGGGTGTGCCCCAGGGGATCGTCCAGGTCCGTATCGACAGCCAGCCTTGCGAATCCCATTCCCCGCAAGCGGTCCAGGAGCCCGATCTCTTCCAGGGACATTTCGAGGCCGTGCCGGCTGAACAACCCCAGGAACCGCTCATTCCCAATGGGCAGGGTGCCGCTGAATTCTTCTTCCTGCAGGCCCCAGTCCTGGTCGGCGGAATCGGAACCGGTCTCGCCGATCAGGCGGGGGTTCTGCATGAAGCGCCCCAGGCGACGATAGTGGTCCACCGGCAACTCCATTTCGGGGGGAATCTCCAGACCGGAAGACTTTCCGGTCAGCCAGGACATGAACGCGGCCCCGTGGCGCCAGGCGTTGGGTCCGTAGCCACCCGCCAGCAGGATGACGACGGGCAGTGCGTCGGCGCTATGGTGCGGTCGCGCCAGATTCATGACGAACTGGTCCCGCTCGAGGAGGCCCTCCAGGGACACCCGCCAATCGCCCAGCCGGTCATCCACGCAGGGGTCGCTGCCGGCCAGGTAGAACACCAATCCGGGCTTGGTCTGCGCGAATGCGTCAGGCAGGTGTTGGCGGATGGCGGCGAGGTAGGCTGCATCGTCCACATCCGTGCCCATGGCGATGGCCGTCGAGGCGACCGCTTCGGTGGAACCCAGATCCCGGTTGTGAATGGAGAAGGTATGGACCGAAGGGTCGTCGGCGAAAATTGCGCGGGTGCCGTCACCGTCGTGCAGATCCAGGTCGACCACCAGGATGGGCTGGTCGAAGTCCCGCTTCCGCAAGGATGCGATCGCCACCGCAACGTCGTTGAAGGCACAGAACCCTGATCCGTGGTTGCGGTTCGCGTGATGCAATCCGCCGCCCAGATTCACCATCACCGAGCCGCGCCGAACGGCCCCGCGGGCGGCCCGCAGGGTGCCGCCGCACATCAGGCGCTGGAAGCACAGGAAACGATCCTGGGCGGAAGCGTCCAACCTGATTCCCAGGACCTCTTCCATCGCCCCGGGCTCATCGAGCGATTTCAGGTACTGGCGATCGTGGACCAGTTCCATGCGCCGCAGGGAGATCGGTCGTGGCCGAACCAGCATGCCCCGGTGCAACAGCTTTTGTCCGCGGAGGTACTGGAGGATTCGAAACGGCCGACGGGCGTCGTATTGGGGGAAGGGAATGTCCACCTGATAACCGCGGTGGATGACCAGCCGCAGGCCGCTGCGGGGGTCCCGCCGTTTCAGGAACTCCTTGATCCAGCGCCACATCCGCACATACCGTCCCTTGCAGAAAATTCGCACCGATCGGTTCACGATTCCCATCATAGCGGTCCCGGACGAGACTCCCCAGCAGGAAATCGGTCAGGGAAAGGGGACAACGCCGGTATCCGGATATTTTTTTCAACTCCACCGAACCCAATCCGGCCGGGTGCGTCTATGATGCGACAGGAAGAAAGAACCTTGAAGCGAACGGGATGGTGATGGACCAGACCGAACTTCTGAACCGTTGCCGCAAAGGTGACGAGCTAGCCTGGGAGATGCTGGTGAGACGGCAACAGGGACGAGTCTGCGCAATGGTCTTCGGATACCTCGGTGACCGCGAGGAGACCCTCGATGTCGCCCAGGACATATTCGTCCGGTTGTATCGCAAGCTGGACCAGTGCACCGACGCCGACAAATTCCCCTCCTGGTTGATCAGCATCGTGCGCAACGCCTGTCTGGATCACCTGCGTCGGCGCAAGGCGCGCCCCCCCCGTCAGGACATACCCGCCGCGGAAATGACCTCCCTGGCTTCCTCCAGCCCCAACCCTGAGGAGCAATGGTATCGCACCGCTCGGCGGCGCCTGGTGCACCGTGCCCTGCAGGATCTGAGCGAGATCAACAGGGAGGTCATCCTGCTCAAGGATATCCAGGGTTTGTCCCTGGAGCAGGTATCCGACGTTTTGCAGGTTCCCCTGGGCACCGTGAAGTCTCGGGCTTCGCGGGCCCGCCTGGAACTGGCGCAGGCCATCACGGCGCTGGAGAAGGGGCCCGACGGGGGCTTCCCCTCCGCCACGGAGGCGGTCTCATGAGACGCTTCGACGACAAGGACGACCGTAACGAGGATCTGGTGCGCAGCATCCTGGACCGCACCAGCGGACCGGCCTGCAGCAGGGCCCTGGAGCACCTGCCCGGCCTGGTGGACAACAATCTGGATTCCGGAGACCGCGTCCTGGTCCAGGCCCATCTGGAGAACTGCCCCGGGTGCCGGTCCGTGGCCGTGGTGCTCGGCTGGATGGGTACGGAGCTGCCCGCCATGGCGGAAATCGATCCGGGAGAGGAATTCACCGCCGCGGTCCTGGCCCGCACCGCCCGCCTGCCGTCACGCGCTGCTGCGGCCGGCCATTTGACCGGCGCGGCCGGGCTTGTGGACCGGCTGGGCAACTGGTGGGAAGAGCGGATTCAGCGGCCGCTGTTCGCCTGGCAAGTCGCCTACGCCCTGACCGTGCTTTTGACGGTGCTGACGATCGCGCCCGGCGCGCCCCTGCACGGGGTGCCCCGCCAAATCCTGGCCGGCGTCGAGGCCGGTCCGGCCCGACTTTCGGTGCTGGGGGGGGCTTTCACGACCGTGGACCAGGGCGTGGCACAGGGCGCGGGGTTCTTGAAGGATTCCGTGTGGGGCGGGATCCGCTCCGATGTGGGGCGTCGGGTCCAAAGCACCGAGCTGGCCCGCGACCATCTGGGCCGGGATGTCCAGGGCGCCTGGCGTGAAATTCGACACAAGCGAACCGGACCCGCCCTGATGCGTCTATCCGCGGCCGGTTCGGATTTTCAGGAGATCTGGCGCCTCTGGTGGCGCAGCAATTCGATCAATCAATCGTCAACCGCCGAAAGGAGTTCGTCATGAACGACGTCAATCAGGAATATCCGTCCTATCCCAACAACCCCCACCCCCAGGTCGGTCCGGCACCGCCGCAGCCGGCAATGGCCCCCTTGAGCGTCAATCGCAAGTCCCCGGCTTTGGCCACGGTGCTCTCGAGTCTGCCCGGGCTGGGCCAGATCTACGTGGGCTACTACCAGCAGGGGTTCATCAATATCATGATCGCCGCCTCGATCATTGCGATCCTCAGTTCGAGCGCCGGCAATGGTCTCGAGGCCTTTTTCGGGGTTTTCCTGGCCTTTTTCTGGTTGTTCAACATGATCGACGCCAACCGGCGCGCCATGCATTTCAACCGGGTGGCCGCGGGGCTCGGCGGCGAGGAAATCCCGGACGGATTTGCCATTCCCGGCACCGGCGGTTCCCTCGCCGGCGGCGCCCTACTCGTCGTGGTGGGCCTCTTGCTGTTCCTGAATTCCAAGTTCGACATGTCTTTGGCATGGCTCGAGGATTGGTGGCCCCTGGCGCTGGTGGCCGGAGGGGTCTGGCTCATGGCCAAAGCGCGGCAACAGCGCGATTAGGGGTTCAACAACCGGCTCCAGATGTCCTGGATCCGGCCCGCGACACCGGACCAGGTGAAACGGGAAAGATCGGGCGCGCCGGCGGGATTTCCATCCAGGCTCCGGGCCAGGGCGGCGCGCAGATCAGAGACGAAACGGGGCAGGTCGGCGAGAGCCGGCCTGTCCACGTTTTCCAGGCGTGGCAGGGGAACCGATTCGAGGATGGGCCCGAGCACGGGAGCCAGCTGCTGCCGCACGCCGGGCAGGTCGGTGGCCACGATGCGACAGCCGCACGCCGCGGCTTCGGCCAGCACCAGCGGCACACCCTCGTAAAAAGACGGCAACACGCACACGGCGCAGCGGCGCAAAAGGTCGGCGAGTTCCGGCTGGGACAGTTGCCCGTGCCGCACGACCAGTGGGCCCAGGTCGTCCATCCGTTTGGCCAGGGCTTCGGCCTCGGGCCCGGCGCCGCTTCCGGCGACGTGCAATCGCAACCCCGGTCGCAAACGGGCCAGCTCCTGCACCGCATCCAGCAACCAGGGAACGCCCTTGGCGGCGCTGTATTTTCCCACGTACACGACGCTATGGGGATTCCGCTGGGAGGACGGGCCCGGCCGGAAGACATCGTCCCGGAATCCGGCTCCGGTCACCGTGATCCGATCCGGCGAGATGCCCAGGGTAGCGGCCAGCCGCTCCCGATGTTCCCCGTACAACACGCAGAAGTGGTCGATGCCGCGGCACCCGTCGATCACTTCCTCGGCGAGGTGGGGGCAGAGTTCGAGTTGTCGCAGGCCGGTGGCGTGGCAGGTCATCACGACCGGAATGTCGGGAAAGACCCGTCGCGCCAGGGTGCTGACCAACCACAGATGATTGGTGTGCACCAGGTCCGGCCGGAAAGTCCGCGCCAGGACCTCGAGCCCGGCGGTCCAGACCCGGCGGTAATCAGCCAGCTGCCGCGGAGTCAAGCTTGCCCACACGGAACTGGAATAGGGCATGACATCGCTCATGCCCGGTACGGGGAAGTCGAGGTCAGGGATCGAGCCGGTCTCGACCGAAGCGAAGCGGATCGCGTGGATCTTATCCGCGTCCAGTCCTCCGACCTGTGGGTCGGTGCCGGCGGGCACCCCCACCAGGGCGGCCTGATCCCAACCTGCGCCATGGGATTCCCGCACCAGGGCGTCCAGGGAGACGCCGCTGCCGGTCAGCATGGGGCGCTGGGACAGGACATGGAGAATGCGAGCCAAGGTGGCCTCCGGGATTCGAGGAGACGAGCTTCCGAAGACAATATAACGGGCAACGCTGGCCTCAGGGGATGGGAATTGGTAATCTGATTTCTTCCCGCGAGCACTATTCGACTGAAAGGACCGGGCCATGCCTGCTTCCCGTATCATCCTGCTGGCCACCCTGACCACGGTGTTGACCACCTCCCTGCCGTCGTCCGCCGTCACCACCCCCTTCGAGGACGGCCAGGGTCGGGTCACGCCGACCTACGACGAGACCGTGGCCTGGTGCCGCGACCTGGCGGCGACCTCGCCCATCCTGGAATACGGGACCTTCGGGACCAGCCCACAGGGCCGGGACCTGCCGCTGGTGGCGGCCTCGACCCGGGGCGCCTTCACGCCCGAGACCGCCCATGGCGCGGGTCCGGTGCTGCTGGTCCAGGCCTGCATCCACGCCGGCGAATCCTGTGGCAAGGACGCGGGGATGCTCCTGTTGCGGGACCTGGCCGAAGACCCCGATCTTGCCGCTCGCCTGCTCGGCCGGGTGACCCTGCTGTTCATTCCCATCTTCAACGTGGATGGTCACGAACGGTTCGGGCCCAACAACCGCATCAACCAGAACGGCCCCGAAAACATGGGATGGCGGGCCACGGCGCAGAACCTGAACCTCAATCGGGACTACCTCAAGGCGGACACCCCCGAGATGCGGGCCTGGTTGCGGCTTTGGAATGCCTGGTCCCCGGACTTCTTCATCGACATCCATTCCACCGACGGCGCGGACTACCAGTATGCCGTGACCTACAGCCTGGAGACGGGTGGCAATCTCGACGCCGGACTGACCGACCTGGTGCGGGAGTACGAAAAGGACATGAACGACCGGATGGTGGCGGCCGGGGAACCCATGATCCGTTACGTGGCCTTTCGCGAGTGGCATGACCCCCGCAGCGGGCTGGTGGCCTGGGCTGCGGTGCCCCGTTTCAGCCAGGGCTATGCGGCGGTGCGCAACCGCCCGGGGCTGCTCATCGAAACCCACATGCTCAAGGACTATGCCACCAGGGTAAACGGCGCGGGGCAGCTCTGGCGCCTCACGCTGGGCTGGTTGGGTGATCACGCCGACGAACTGCTGGCCGAGAACGCGGCCGCAGATTCACGCACGGCAGCACCCGCCTTTCGCGATCTACCCCTGGCCCTGTCCTTCAAGGTGAACGATCGGCACCATCCGGTGGATTTCGCGGGCATCGCCTACACCACCGAAAAGAGCGCGGTGACCGGTGGCGGCTGGAGCCGCTTCACCGGGGAGCCGCAGACCATGCAGGTCGAGTACTACGACACGCTGGTTCCCGATCAGTTGGTCGAGCTGCCGGCCGCGTACATCGTCCCGCCCCAGTGGCAGGAGGTCATCGCCCTGCTGAAGCGCCACGGCACCGCGCTTTCGCGGCTCGACGCGGCGGCGACCCTGCCGGTCCGCACCTATCGCTTCGCCGATGCGAAGTGGCAACAGCAGCCTTACGAGGGGCATCACCCGGTGGAGTTCCAGCTGCGGACGGACGTGGAGGAGCGCACCTTTCCCGCCGGTTCGGTCGTGGTTGCCGTGGACCAACCGGCTGCGCGGGCCATCGCCCACCTGCTGGAGCCCCTGGGGCCGGACAGCCTGGTGCGGTGGGGGTTCTTCGACGCCGTCTTCGCGCGTGTGGAGTACGCGGAGTCCTACGTCATCGAGCAGATGATTCCGGACTTGCTGGCCGCCGACCCGGCGCTGGCCGATTCCCTGGCCGCGGCCAAGGCGGCTGACCCGCAATTCGCCGCCAACCCGGGCGCCATCCGCGACTGGTTCTACCGCCGCACGCCCTACTTCGACAGCCGGTATCTGGTTTATCCGGTGGGTCTGGTGGATGAATCGGCAGCCAGGGAAAGGCTGCCGATGGTTTCGGATTCACCGGGCTAAATCCCTACCTGGTCAGCGGCCGATACTTGATACGGTGCGGTTGGTCGGCATCGACGCCGAGGCGCTGCTTGCGGTCGGCCTCGTACTCGGTGTAGTTGCCTTCGTACCAGAAGACCTCGGAATTGCCCTCGAAGGCAAGGATGTGGGTGCAGATGCGGTCGAGGAACCAACGGTCGTGGCTGACCACGACCAGGCATCCGCCAAACTCGACCAGCGCGTCCTCAAGGGCGCGGAGGGTATCCACATCCAGGTCGTTGGTGGGCTCATCGAGGATGATCAGGTTGGCGCCGCTCTTCAGCAGCCGGGCCAGGTGCACGCGGTTGCGCTCGCCGCCCGAAAGGGTGCCCACCTTGCGTTGCTGTTCGTGTCCCTTGAAGTTGAAGCCCGAGCAATAGGCGCGGCTGTTGACCGGCACACCGCCGAGATCCAACTCCTCGGCGCCTTCGGAGATGTTCTCCCACACCGACTTGTCGGGGTCGAGGTCGTCGCGTCCCTGATCGACGTAGGCCATCTGTACGGTCTCGCCGACGATCAGTTCGCCGCCGTCGGCCTGCTCCTTGCCGGTGATCAGATTCATCAGGGTGGTCTTGCCGGCGCCGTTGGGGCCGACCACGCCCACGATCCCGCCCCGGGGCAGGTGGAAGTTCAGGTCGTCGAAGAGCAGCTTTTCGCCGTACGCCTTCTTCACGTGGTCGGCGTTGACGACGATGTTGCCTAGGCGCCCGCCCGCGGGGATGCGGATCTGGGCCGTCTTCTGCTGCATCTGGCGATCCTGGCTGACCAGATCCTCGTAGGCCGAAACGCGGGCCTTGGATTTTTTCTGGCGCGCCTTCTGCGAGGCGTTCACCCATTCAAGCTCCCGCTGCAGCACCTTGACGCGCTTGCTGTCCGCCTTGTCCTGCTCGATCAGCTTCTTCTGCTTCTGGTCCAGCCAGCTGGAATAATTGCCTTCCCAGGGAATGCCCTTGCCGCTCTCCAGTTCGAGGATCCAGCCGGTCACGTTGTCCAGGAAGTAGCGGTCGTGGGTGACCAGGACGACGGTGCCGACGTACTCGCGCAGGTGGCGTTCGAGCCAGGCCACCGATTCGGCGTCCAGGTGGTTGGTGGGCTCGTCGAGCAGCAGCAGGTCCGGCTTCTGCAACAGCAGCCGGCACAGGGCCACGCGGCGCTTCTCGCCGCCCGACAGCACGGTCACGTCGGCGTCGCCCGGCGGGCAGCGCAGGGCGTCCATGGCGATTTCCAAATGGCGATCCAGGTCCCATGCCTCGGCGGAGTCGATCTCGTCCTGCAGTTTGCCCATCTCGGCCATGAGCTTGTCCATGGCGTCGTCCTCCAGGGGCTCGCACATCAGCATGGAGATCTCGTTGAAGCGGTCGACCTTGGCCTTCAGATCGGCGACGGCTTCCTCGATGTTGCCCTTGACGTCCTTGGCGGGGTCGAGCTCGGGTTCCTGGGGCAGGTAGCCGACCGTCTTGGAGGGGTCGAGGCGGGCTTCGCCGATGATGTCGTCATCCAGCCCGGCCATGATCTTCAGCAGGGTGGATTTTCCCGACCCGTTCAGGCCGATCACGCCGATCTTGACCCCGTGGAAGAAGCTCAACCAGATCCCATCGAGGATCTTCCGCCCCGGGGGGACGACCTTCTGCAAGCCTTGCATGGTGTAGATATAGTTCTCGGCCATGGAGTTACCTGGAGCCTTTCGCCGGCGCGGAGAGGTCGTTCGGTGGCTGGATTGGGGGTTACCGTCCCCTTTGATACCGGATATAGTCATGCGATGGGAATGATTCGGCAACCGGAATCGTCGGGAATAAGGACGTCGCCGACCGTGTACTGACGGCATTCGCGGCTTGTAATCCCCAGCAGAGGAGTCATGTCATGTCGGGAGCGGGCAGGAAATGGGCGATGGGTTGCGGCATCGGTTGCGGCTTGATCCTGATCATCCTCGGTGGTCTCGGAACGTGTTCCTACTTCACCGTTAAGAAGTTCAAGACCCAGGCGGACGATCTGGAAGTCGTTCAGGCCAACCTCCAGGATCAGTTCGGAGAGGCCACTGAATTCGTTCCCGATCCCGACGGGGCCATCGACCCCGGGCGCATGGAGGTCTTCCTGGCCGTGCGCGACAGCTTGGCCTTGCCGCGCCGCGAGCTCGGCGAGCTCCTGACCACCCTGGATGGGGATGCCGGCTTCATCGACAAGGCCAAGGCCGGCCTCAATCTGGTGCCGTCGGTGCTGGGATTCGCCGGGCAGCGCAACCGGGTGCTGCTCAACCTCGGCATGGGTGTCGGCGAGTATCAGTACATCTACACCCTCTCCTATTATGTGTTTCTGGCCAAGGATCCTGGCGACGGGCCGGGCTTCGTCCTGGCCGGCGATGACCACGACGACGATGGGGGGGCGGTCCACATGAACTGGGGCGGCCATGGCGACACCAAGGATGTGCGCCGTGGACGCTCCCGGCGGGTGCGCAGTTTCGTCAACCAGATGCAGACACCGATCCTGGCCAACCAGTGGCAGGCCTTCACGGCGACCCTACCCGGCGATTCGGATCCCGAAGCCGATCCCTGGGGCGTGCAGCTCGCCGCCGAACTCGCCGCCATGCGGACTGACCCGCGCCGCATTCCCTGGCCGGACGAGTTGCCGGACCCGATACGGGCTTCTCTGGAACCGTACCGGGATCGCCTGGACGCGAGTTACGATCCGGAAACGAGCATCGTGGAGATGGGTCTGGCGGAAGAGGATTAGGCGCGACGGGCGCGCCTCAGGTCTTCTCACACCAAAACGTCCTGACGTGAGGAGGACAGCCGGGCAGGACGGGGAAATCCAGGGGGGCCCGCAGATGGGTCACCTGCGCGAATTCTCCCTCCAGGGCCTTGCGGTAGTCCACATGGTCCCCGGTTCGATGGTTGTTCGCGAACACCGCCACTCCTCCCGGAGCCAACAAGCCGGCGCAGATTCTGGCCAACGGGCCCCATTCCCGCTCCACGGCAAAACTCCCCCCGTCGCGCGCCGAGGCGAAGACCGGCGGATCGCAGATGATCAGGTCCAGGCCCTGCCATTCATCGGAATCCCGGTCGCGTTTGCGCACTTGTCTTGCCAGCCACTTGCGAACATCCGATTGGATGAATTTTCCGATCCCGGTTTGGGTGAGGTGATTGAGTTCGAAGTTCTCCTTGCCGGTGTTCAGGCAGGGGCGGGCGGTATCCACCGAGAAAACCACTTCGGCGCGTTCGGCGGCCGCGGCCACGGAGAACGAGCACGTGTAGGCGAAGAGATTGGCCATGCGTCGCCCCGCTGCGATCTGGGCGACCCGGCGCCGCACATCCCGCTGGTCGGTGAAGAGTCCGGTATGCTGGGTCGTCAGCAGATTGATGCGGTAGCGCAGGTCGTGTTCCTGCACCACGAAGGTGCGCGGGGGGCGCTCTCCGCGCACGATTCGTTCCCCCACCAGTTGCTGTTCATGAGGGTTGCGCCGGTGGTCGCGCAGCACGCCGCCGCGCAAGCCCCAGGCCTGGCCGGCCGCTTCCAGAACCGGTTCCAGGATGGGCAGGGCTTCCGGGAGAGGAACATCCTCATCGTACCAGACCAGGTTGAACCAGGGCCCGTAGACGTCCAGGGACGCGGGCAAGCCGTTGATTTCGTCGCGGTGGACGGCGCGAAAAGCGTCGCAAACGGCGGCCGGCCAGAGGCCGCGACGGTCCCGGCAGAGGGCGAAACCCGGGTTGGGGTCTCCCGCCGACAGGGCTCCCAGGGAGGCCGGCAGGGGAGCGGTCACGGGTGTGGGAATCTCCGGCCAGCGCACGCTGTGGCAGTGTAGGCAGAGGCGCCCCCAGAGAGCGCCCCCATACACGTCGTCCCCCAGGATGGGCAGGCCGGACAGGGAGGCGTGCCGCCGGATCTGATGGCGCCGCCCATGGGTGATCTCGGCCTGTCCGTGCACCAGCAGGGGCAGGCCCGGCGCGTCCACGTGCCCCAGGCAGCGGAATTCGGTGTGGGCGGTCTTGCCGTCGATGTCGTCGGTCCTGGTCCAGGTGGCGCCCGGTGCGGGAGCGTCGCCGCCGCATGTGGCCACGAAGGTGTAGGTCTTCAGGGCTCCGGCGTTTTCATGGATGTCCTGGGCGCGGGCGGAGGCCGCGGGATCCGCAGCCAGCAGCAGGGCGCCGCTGGTGGCGCGGTCCAGTCGCGAGACCACGTGGGCCTTGATGCCCAGATGAAGATCCAGCCACTCGACGACGCCCAGTTCGCCCGGGTTGCCGGCGTGAGTGGCCATTCCGGTGGGTTTGTCCACCACCAACCAAGATCGGTCGCGATACAGGATCAGCGACAGGGGCGTACTCATGGGTGCGCGGTGCGGAACAAGGTGATCAGTTCCGTACGGGCTCGATTCACCAGATCGTCGTTCATGGTGGCCTCCTTGTTGCCGGGCTGCAGTATGGTCGATGGCCTGCCGCGGCTCAACCCCGAGGTTGCCGTGGCTCGCCGGGCTCCTTAGAATCAAGCCTGAAGGCTCACCCCAGCCGGGATCCGCCCGCGTGCCGAAAGGTCTCATGGAAGATTTTGCTCCCTACCCGCCGCCGTTCCGCCTGGACGGACGGCTCGTGCAGCCGGATCTGAACCGGATCGACGGACCCGAGGGGCCGGTGCGGATGGAGCCGCGAATCATGCAGGTGCTTCTGGTGCTGGTGCAGCAGCCGGGGAAAGTGATTCCCCGCGAGGTGATCCTCGAGAGGGTCTGGTCGGACCAGATCGTGGGCGAGGAGAATCTGACGCGGGCCATCTCGGAGTTGCGTCGGATCTTTGGTGACGATCCCCGGCGGTCTCGCGTCATCGAAACCATCCGCAACCACGGCTATCGCATCATCGCGGACATCGAACCAGTGGCCGACCCAAGCGCGGGAGAAGCCGAACGCGACGCGCCGCCGGAAATGCCGGGCGGCGGTGAACCGGCGTCCAGGACATCCCGGGGCCCGGGTCGCGGCAAGTGGTTGATCCCCGCCGTGGCGGTCATGCTGGCTGTGGTCCTGTTCTGGAGGGTGCGATCGCCCCAGGCGCCGGAGCAGGGAGGACGGGAGTTCTGGTCCGGTCCCGCGGTGCCCTTGACATCGTTTCCCGGAGGGGAGCGACACCCCGCCCTGTCGCCCGACGGTCGCCGAGTGGCGTTCGTGTGGGTCGGCGCGGATATGCCACCCGGCTGCATCAGCGCCTTGTCCATCAAGCAGCGCGACGCCGAAGCATCCCTGCGTTTGACGGGGGAGTCCGGTTGGTGCGCCTGGCCCGTCTGGTCTCCCGACGGCCAGATGTTGGCCTACGTCCAGGGCGGCGAGGACGGCATCGCCCTGTGCAGCGTGGCCGCCCTGGGGGGCGCAGTGAGGATCCTGTATCGGAGCCGGGATTTGATCGAAGGGGTGGATTGGTCTCCCGATGGTGCCACGTTGGTTTTTTCCGCCCGGGAGGAGGAATCCGGCACCCACAAACTCATGAGCCTGGACTATCAAGCCATGACCATAGCGGAATTACAGGTTTCCCGGGAAATCGAAGGGGAGGATCTCCAGCCCCGTTTCGACCCGGTGGGAGCGGATCTGGCCTGGATCCACCGGGATCCCGGCGGGGGGTTTTCCCTGCGCCGCGGCAAACCGGATGGCCGTTCCTCGGTGGAGCTCGCGTCCGGTTTGGGCCCATTGAGCGGGTTGGCCTGGCTGCCCGACGGCGGGCATCTGGTGTTCGGCGCCGCCGGTGGTCCGGCTCGTTTGTGGACGGTCGCATCGGAAGGGCAAGACCTGAGACCCCTGGATACGGGTCCCGAGTACGCCATGACCCCATCGGTGGCCCGTCTTACCGGGGATCTGGCTTTCGCCCAGGTGAGGATGGACCGGGACCTGGTCCGGATTCAGGTGGTGAGCCGGGATCCCTGGAAACTGGAAACTCGATCCCTGGCTCCTTCCACCCGCGGGGAACTGACCGGGGAATTCAGCCCGGACGGAACCCGCATCGCCCTGGTTTCGGCGCGCTCCGGCCACCCGGAAATCTGGTTGGCCGGCGCGGACGGGTCGGATCTGATGCGTCTGACGGATTTGCAGGGGGCGGCGGTGAGTCGGCTGCGATGGTCGCCCGCCGGAGACAGAATCGCCTTTCAGGTAGCCGGGCAGGGACAGGATTCGGTTCTGACCATCTCCACAGCGGGAGGAAGGCCTCGTTCGGTACCCTTGCCCGGTCCGCGGGCGGCCCTGTCGGGATGGATGCCGGGAGGCGAGGCCTTGATCGTGGCCGTGCGGACCGGGTCCGATTGGCGGCTTCAGCGGATCCCGCTTTCCGCGGAAAATCACCATGGATCCAAAGCGGTCTCCCTGCTCACGCTTCCGGCCACTTCAGGAGCGATCGGGGGAGGGGGCCACATTCTCTACTTCACCCGGCCCGAACAGCCGGGCCTCTGGAAGACCCATCTGCCCGAGGGGGATCCCGAGCTGGTGATTCCCGACCTTTCTTTGCTGGACCAGGGACATTGGCGTCTGGTGGGGGACCATGTGGCCTGGGTGCAAAGGATTGCGGGCCGTCCCTTCCTGGTCTGGAAAAATATGGAAGGGGGTGGGGAGTCGATTGTGGCGGATTTGCCGGGCCTGGGGGTCGGCGGATTGGCCGTGGCACCCGGTGGCGCCGCCATTCTCTATCCCCGCGAGCGGATTGCGGCGGCGGATATCATGTTCATGGCGGCTTCAGACAAGAAAAACCAATAAATTAAGTTATTGAATTAATTACAGTTACTTATATCGCGGTAATCTTAAGGTTTTCCCAAGGTATTCCTCAGGCCCCCGATCCATGCAAAACCCTTACCTGCCTTCGACGAGCAGCCGGTTTACCCGCCGGCAAGCCCAAGAAGCTGGAGGTCGGTAGCGGTCTGGTTTCGGTTTCGGCAAACCCGGGGTTCCATCCACCTGGTCGCCAAGAGAATCCCGATGCTGGATCCGGTCCGAATGGACCGAGAGAATTCCGGGAAACATGCCCCCCTGGATCCTTGAGGAAAATTCGGACAGACCGCCCGACCTCCGGTGGACCATGCCCTCTTCCTGCCGGCTCGGGTGAAATCGCGTTTCCGATCCCCCTCGGCCAGCGATTCCGACCGGCAGGATTTCCTCCCCTTCACCCTCCCAGGTATTCGGCGAGAACGGCCCCTTCGGCCCCGGCCCTGATTTTGGCGAAGGCGCGGTTGCGGATCTGGCGAACCCTTTCCCGCGACAGGCCGATTCGGGCGCCGATGCCCTCCAGGGACAGGCTTTCGCCCGGGCCCAGGCCATAGTAGCGCTCGATGATGTTCCGCTCCCGGGGGTCGAGATCCCGGAGGGCCCGCCTCAGGTATTCACCCAGGGTCTTTTGATCGAAGCCTTCAGCTTGGTTGATGGCCCGGGGATCGGCCAGGATTTCCACCAGTGAAGGTTGATCATCGCTGCCGTCATGGTGCAGATCCAGGCAGGGGCGATCGGTCGCGCGAATGCTTTCCACAATTTCCGGCTCGATATCCATCAGCCGGGCCAGTTCCTCGGTCGGCACCGGCCCCTGACGCTCCTGCGCCAGTTCGCGCTCGAGGCGGGCCATGCGGGAAGCCTCCCGGACGCGATTGGCGGGCAGGCGCACGGTCCGGGTCTTGTCCTGCAGGGCGGTCTGGATGGACTGCCTGATCCACCAGACGGCATAGGTCACGAAGCGGAACTCCCGGCGCTCATCGAAGCGTTTGGCGGCGGTGATCAGCCCCACATTGCCTTCGGCGATGAGGTCCATCATGGACAACCCGCGGCCCCGGAACCGTTTGGCCACGCTGACGACGAAGCGCAGGTTGGCGTTGATCAACCGGTCGAGGGCATCCTGGTCTCCACCCCGGATGAGGCGAGCCAGTTCCCATTCCTCCTGCGGAGCCAGCAGGTCGTAGTGCCCGATGGTGTGCAGATAGTGCTTGAGCGCGGGATCCTGGCGGCGGTCGTGGTTGAGTTCGGTTTCAAACATGGTTCGTTCCTCACTTGGCCTGGCCCGATAATCCGGGCCCCGGTGTCCATCCCTTTCAGGGGATATATGCACGTCGGGTCTCGAGTGTGAGTGGCCGCGGGAGGGAGGTTATTACAATAAAAAGAGCGAGACTCTTGCCGATCAGGGAACTAAACGTATTGTGAAATGGTAGGAATAAGTCTGGTCCCCCGAAATTGAACAAATTCGGGGCTGCTGCCTTGTCATCAACGAGTTGAACCTGTGGGTTTTGTCCCCAGGAGGAAAGGAAACCGCCATGAAGCGCTTCTCCCTGATCATGCTGGCCCTGCTGGCAGCCCTGAGCCTGGCCTCGACTTCCGTCCTGGCCGGTGACGGCCACTGTACCAAGGTCGCCGGCGACAAGTCGGCTTGCGCCGCTTCCGCCGGCGACAAAGCGGCATGCGCCGCATCCTGCAAAGACAAGGCGGCTTGCTCCGCCTCTTCCGCCTGCAAGGACAAGGAATCCTGCTCCGCGGCCGACCAGGCCGCCTGTAAGACCGCCATGGCCGGCATGGACAAATGCTGCGCCGCCGCCCTCAAGGACGGCAAGGGTTGCGGTGGCAAGGATGCCGCCGCCCTGAAGGCCGATTTCGGCAAGAAGGTCGATGAGGCCAAGGTCGGCATGGCCGTCAAGGCCGGCATGGGCAAGTGCTGCGCCACCGCCGCCGTCGACGGCAAGGGTTGCTGCGGCAAGGACGCCGCCGCCACCAAGGCCGCCTTCGACAAGAAGGTGACCTCGGCTTCCAAGGAAGTGGCTTCCGCCGACGCCAAGTAGTCGCAGCCATTCGGTCAGACCAGGGTCCCGGCTCACTGGGCCGGGACCTTTTTTGTACCCGACAGGCCAAAAGTCCTTGATACTCCGCCGGGGGACGGGATTCCAACAGCTGGAGGGCGAAGATGCGACTGACATTCCACGGCGCGGCCGGCACGGTGACCGGCTCACGGCATCTCCTGGAAACCGGCGACCAGCGCGTCCTGGTCGATTGCGGGCTCTTCCAGGGTTTGAAATCATTGCGACGCCTGAACTGGGAGACGCCCGGCTTCGAGCCCGGTTTCCTGGACCGAGTGGTCCTGACCCATGCCCATATTGATCACACCGGCTTTGTGCCGCGTCTGATGCAATACGGTTTTCGGGGGCCGATCCATTGCACCGAACCCACGGCGGAATTGCTGGAGCTCATGCTCATGGATTCGGCCCACCTGCAGGAGGAAGATGCGGCCTGGGCCAACAAGAAGGGGTTTTCGAAACACCACCCCGCCGAACCGCTCTACACCTCGTTGGATGCCCTGCATGCCTTGAAGCTGGTGCGCCCGGAACCCTATCGCAAATGGCTGGACCTGGGTCCGGGGCTGCGCATGAAGTACCATAACTCGGGACACATCCTGGGGGCGGCCTTCGTGGAGTTCCGCGTGCGCGAAGACGGGGCCGCAGGGGTCAACCCCGGCGAAAAGACTATTGTCTTCAGCGGCGACGTAGGCCGCTACGCCGTGCCCTTGCATGTGGATCCCGAGCCGATGCCGGCGTGCGACGTCCTGGTCATCGAGTCGACCTACGGCAACCGGCTGCACGATCACGAACCGGTCCAGGAGCAGATCGGCGAGGATTTCCGGCGCACGGTGCACAAGCGCGGGGTGGTCCTGATCCCCAGCTTCGCGGTCGGTCGCACCCAGCTGGTGGGCTTGATCCTGCGGCACCTGATGTCCGACGGGGAACTGGCCGAAGTGCCCATCCACATCGACAGCCCCATGGCCATCGACGCGACGCTGATCTACTCGCGCCACCTCTACGACCAGAACCTGGACGAGGACATCACCGCCGACGGCCGCAACCGTCTGTTCCCCCGCAAGGTCCACCTGCACCGCACGGTCCACGAGTCCAAGCAGCTCAATCATCTGCCGGGTCCGCGCGTGATCATCGCGGCCAGCGGGATGATGACCGGTGGGCGCATCCTGCACCACCTGGTGCGCCGGCTTTCGGACCCCCACAACCTCGTGCTCCTCTCGGGATACCAGGCCGTCGGGACGCGCGGGCGGAGTCTGCAGGACGGGGCCGACCACCTGCGCATCCACGGGCAGGATGTTCCCGTGAAGGCTCAGGTCGGGACCATCCAGGGACTGAGCAGCCACGCGGACCGGGACGAGTTGATGCGCTGGGTTGCGTCGGCGCCCGAGCCCCCGCGCCGGATCTTCGTGGTGCACGGGGAGCCGGAGCAGGCGACTCACCTGGCCGGACTTCTGGAGCAGGCCACAGGAGCCGCGGTCACGGTCCCGGTTCTCAAGGAGAGCTTCACCTTATAATCGGGTATTAACCCGGCGGGGTTGCGGCCGATAGATTGGCGGGAAAGGTGCCGTCATGCCGCAAAGATTTTGCCACCATCTGGAAGAGTACGGGGTCCTGTTCACCCGGGCCGAAGCCGCCTACGAGGCGTTCAACGCCATGGTGGACCGGGCGGTATCCGAGGAGGACACCGCCGAACTGAAGCGGGCCCTGGATAAGGCTCTGGAGGATTGGCAGCGGGAAACCCGCACGCTGAGGACAGCCTTCCAGGAACTCCATGCACAAGGCAAGATCGTGTTGCCCCGCAACGCGTTGTCTGGTAATCGTCCCACTTCCGAACACCCGGGCCTTTCCAAATGCGCCGAGTGCCGGCACCCCGTACCCCGCCTGGAATTTTCCGAGTGGCAGATCGCCCACAACGGAGCCGTCAATTTCCGGGGTGAGGAACTCGATCTGGATAACACCGAACTGGCTCTCGTGAAATGATGCCCCCTGCTGCTATTGAAATCGTATAAAAACCCCAGATTATAAGATTAATTTTGATGAATCACTTGATGTTTCCCACAAAAACGAGTATAATCCATCCTGATTGAGATCCCGATGGGATTCGTCAATCGCCATGGTTGGGTTCATTGGGGGATATACCCAACCACTTCTGGATCAACAAGAAAAGTGCAATAGTGGCGGAGAATTCCCTCTCTGCCCATCAGTCGGTTGCTGTGGCCCCACCACACAAATCCGCAACCAGAGGAAAGACGGGGGCGAACATGACCAAATGGAAAATGACATCTGTGGTGCTCACGGGGCTGCTGGCCGGCCTTTTGGCCTTGCCGGTGGTTGCCCAGACCGCCCAGATCGACTATGTCGGATTCGGTTTCGAGACCGGAGGAATCCTCCCCAGTAACCCGGGGGACGAACTGGTGATCGAAGCGGTCGCCGGCAATGCGGACACGAAATTCGCGGTTGATCTCGGTGTGACCGAGTTGACCTTCCACGTCAGCGGTCTGGTCAGCGCGGGCCAGGTGGTCAGTGGTGGCGTCACCAGCATCAACTACACCGGGGGCATGCTGGAGATTTATCGGGACGGGGCCAAGAACGCCGATTGGGGAATCAATCCCCCCAACCCTTCGGCGCCTTCAACCTTCACCGACGGGACCCTGTTCTTCCAGGGTGAGTTCACCAATTTCACCCTGTACTTCGCCTCCGGCGGCTACGGTTCCTTCGTGGGCGACCTCAACGGTCTCGGCGGGGACATGATCGACGGCAGCTGCAGCAATTGCGTCTACACCTGGTCCGGTGCGTTCAGTCCCGAGTCGGGCGCCCAGATTCCTACCGGTTACAATCTTCAGATCGACGGCGTGTTTCAGATCGATTCCACCGTCGACGATGAAGTGACCAGCTGGGGTTCCGTGAAGGCTTTGTTCAATGACTGACAACCGGTTGGGCGCCTCGTTGCGATGCGCCCGGGAAG
The DNA here is from genome assembly GCA_002790835.1 of bacterium CG_4_9_14_3_um_filter_65_15. Classification (GTDB taxonomy): domain Bacteria; phylum Krumholzibacteriota; class Krumholzibacteriia; order LZORAL124-64-63; family LZORAL124-64-63; genus JAHJTW01. The sequence goes on from PFVX01000017.1 coordinate 51,010, forward strand.
GGATAGACTCATGAAGAACTTGTTGATGATCCTGCTGGTTGTCTCGGTCGCGGCGATGTCCGTGTCCGCGGGTGCCCAGCAACTGTTCGACTTCAATGGCCAGGCCCTTTTGCCCGCCAGTGTGGGTGGTAGCTTGACCATGTACAGCGAGGTGTTCGACGCCTCGCCCGCCGTGACGCCGATTCCCCTGGACTTCGCCAACTACCAGTACACCCTGGTGGTCCAAGGCCTGACCCTGGACGTCGATGGTTTCACGCAGGCTTACAGCGGCGGCACCATCACCCTGTACGAGGACGCCGGCACGGTGGCCGACTTCGGCAGTCCGGCGACGTTTACCGATGGTACGGCCATCCTGATCGGGACCTTCCCGACCCTGAGCCGGACGGTTTTCCCCGGCGGGATCGGTTCGGTTGCCGGAACGGTAGACTGGACCGGCGGCACGCACTTTGACGACATCGCGCCGGAAGACCAGCCGAACTGGACGTTCCTGAGCGGCACCCACAACGGTGTCGACCAGGCCGAGCCCGGTTACGACGAGATGTGGGATGGCAAGGTCGAACCCAAGGAGCCGATCGTGGCCGACACGGCCTCTTCGTTCGGCTCGGTCAAGGCTTTGTTCCGCGACTGAACAATCTGCACGGATGCAACGGAGAGGGGTTCGAAACAGGAACCCCTCTCTTTTTGGACCCTTCACCATGTTTCGTCGGATATTCTGGGTCATTGTCCTGATTATTTGGGAATTATTCTTAAATGATGTTGATTATCGTCGGGTATGATGCTAATCTGGAAAGGAATCTCGCCTGAAAAGACCTCACGGTCCCTGCAACTGTCGCCCGTGTCAACGAAGCGCGGGCCGGGGGACGATAATACTGGGATTGGAAGTTCCGGGGGTTTGACCATGTGGAAATCTGTTACTGTTCGTCTTCTGGCCATCGGATTGGTGTTCTGTGCCGCACCCGTTTTGGGTCAGGTCTACACCGTTGACTACTACGGGTTCGGCTGGGAAACCGGTGGCATCTTGCCCAGCGTTATGGGCGATGAGTTGGTGATCACCTGTTCCGCCGATAACGTGGACCCGGCCTTCGGGGTGGACCTGGGCACCGCAGAACTGACCCTCCACATCCATGACCTGATCAGCGCGGGTCAGGTGGACATGGGCGGCTATTATGCCATCAATTTCACCGGCGGCATGATGGACGTCTATGAGGACCAAGTGATGAATGCGGATTGGGGCACGAATCCGCCCAACGGGGTTTCGCCGAGCACGTTCGCCGACGGTTCCCTGTTTTTCAGCGGCCAGTTTACCAGCTTCACCATGTACTTCGACGGCTCCGGGTCCAGCGGTTCCTTCAGTGGTACCCTTGACGGTGTGGGTGGCTCCATCATCGACCAGATGTGCACCAGCTGTGTGTACACCTGGGGAGGGGCCTTTACCATGGGGGCCAGCGCACAGATTCCCGTGGGCTATGACCTGCAGATTGACGGCGTGTTCGAGATCGATTCCGCCGTGGACAACGAGCCGACGAGCTGGGGTTCGGTCAAGGCGCTTTTTCACTAGACCAGTGAGGACATACTGGCATCCGGAGGTTGCATCATGAGGAAATTGCTTACGGGAACACTGATGGCTGGGGTGCTTGTCGCCCTGCCCCTGGCGGCAGGGGCCCAGCAGTTATTCGACTTTACCGGCCAGGCTCTGATTTCCAATTACGTGGGTGGATCGGCTGGCATGTTCGGCGAAGTTTTCGATCCCGCGCCCGCCACGACTCCCATCCCGCTGGATTTTGCCCACAACCAGTACACCGTGGTGGTCCTTGCCACCATCGCGGGCATCAGCCCGTTTTCGCGGTCCTTCTCGGGCGGCACCATCACCATTTACGAGGATGCGGGAACCGCGGCCGACTACACGAATCCGGCCACGTTTTCCGACGGCACGGCCATCCTGTTGGGAAATTTGAAAAATTTCAGCCAGTTCCTGCCCCCTGCCGGACCCGGTTCGGTGAGCGGGTTAGTGGATTGGACCGGGGGATCTCGCCTGGACGATATTGCGCCCGGCGATCAGAGCGACTGGGCCTTCCTGAGCGGATCCAGCCCCGACAGCGGGCTTCTGGAACCCGGCTATGACGAAGTCTGGGACGGCAAGGTTGAGCCCCAGGAACCGATCGTGGCCGACGAAGCCTCGGCTTTCGGTTCGGTCAAGGCCCTGTTCCGCAACTGACCGGTTTTTGCTTTCTTTGGATGCCAGGGTCCCGGCTTTGCCGGGACCCTCTCGTGTTTGGCTATGTTGCCGCGTAGAACACCGCACTTGCCGGGTCATCCAGGCAATTAACCGACTTCGCCAGGGCCTGCTGTCGTTTGGCG
>PFVX01000020.1 GCA_002790835.1 bacterium CG_4_9_14_3_um_filter_65_15
TTTAAGTTTTTGCTACTCAAAGTTTTACCAGAGGCCGGAGGCCGCTTCAACTTTCAACTAACTTTAGGACACTCTCCGATCGCCCGCTGGGCGACATCCTCGACGACGCCTTCGACGAGATCAGCGGCAACAACAACTACCAGGACATCAAGGAGCGCACTTTCTCGGTCACCGTCTCGTTGGCTCCAACGAGGAGCAGCGGTTGCCACCGCGCGGATATGCGCATGGATCGGGAACTTTGACCTGATATTGCAGGAGTGCCGGAAACGCGTGGCCCAATCAATGGATCCACCCTTGGCGATCCGGCTCTCTCTTCCGTTCCAGCATCAGCGGCGCCGGTTCTGAATATTCTTCAGAGGCGCGTGGTTTATTGGAGAATATTCTCCAAAACCCAACGCCATAGAATTGTAACTTCCTTTTTAACAACACTTTATCTCGCGGCACGGCAAATGCTTTGATCAGACCGTAAACCGATCACGCGAACCCGCTTGGTAAAGGAGTCGAAAATGAACGGGAAACGACTGGGAAGAGGAATCCTGTTTGTCGGTGTGTCCCTGATCGTGGGAACGGCTATGGCCTCCGCGAGCAACGACAACCACGACAATCAGGCCGTCACATCCGATCTGATCACCCACTATCTCGCCATCCAAACCGCCCTGGCCGGCGATTCCCTCGATCAGGTGTCCGAACACGCCGCTGCTCTCAAGAATCTCGCCGGAGCGGCCCTGAAGGAAAAGGACAACCAGGGCGATCCATCCGACCATGGTTCCGCTTCCGCCGCCGCCGCCGCGACAGACCAACTGGCCAAGGCGACGAATCTGGAGCAGGCCCGCCGCGCGTTCGGCGAACTCAGCGACGCCCTCGTGGAATCGGGCGACCTGGTCCTGGTTGACGGCCTGAAGGTCGCCTATTGCCCGATGGCCAAGAGACACTGGCTGCAGACCGGTGACCAGATTTCGAATCCGTATTACGGGTCGCGGATGCTTCGTTGTGGGAATTTTGTGGCGCAGCCAGAGACCACACCGTCCGGCAATTAATCCTGGCATACGAGAAGGAGTGAGTCATGAAGAAGATGATGCTCAACACGATGGTCGCCTCTGTGCTCCTGGTGGCGGCTCCCGTCCTGGCCCAGCACGGAGGCATGGGCGACCACAACGGCAATCCAGGGGACATGCACGGGGGCCATATGATGGCGGATCACTCGGGCATGATTGAGCATTTGGACACCATGATGGATCAGATGTCGCAGATGATGCAGCAGATGCACCAGTTCCAGGACGAGATGTCCCAGGAACCCGCGGTGCACCACGGGCAAATGACCGATGACCGGTTCTCCTCCTGGATGCAGGACATGTCTGGCGGGATGGAGAAAATGATGCCCTACATGGACTCGATGCTGAAGAACATGCTCAACTACCTGGAAAGCAACGACCCCTCGATGGAAGGGCACCAGTCGGACATGCAGGACATGATGTCCAACATGGACCAGATGTTGGAGGCATCCCGGAATGTGATGTCGACCATGCACGGCATGCATAGCGGCACGGACCAGACTTCGGCAAGCGAACATGAAGGGCACGGTCATTGAGTTCTCGAAAATCCCATTGTGCTTGGCGGGTGATGTTATCCGGAATGCCTCCGGGCCTCATGATTGTGGCGCTGTGTCTGCTGGCCCATCCGGCACACAGCGCTCCGATCCAGGCCTCCCAGTCCGTGAGCCTTTACCGCCAGGGAAGCGGAGACAGTGTCGCTAGCGAAACCACGGTCGGCTATACGGCCCTGGGGGCATCTGGCCGCCATTGGCGTTGGCGCGGAGCCTTGAACTGGTGGCAATGGCAACCGGATAGCGGAAGCGGGCTGGACTCGGATTCGGGCGTCGGAACTCTCAATCTCACTCTCGGCCGCAACCTCTGGAGTTCTTACGGGACCAAGGCCTCGACCCGTGGATGGGTGCAGATCAAGGGCGCAATTCCTCTGGGCGACACACCCACGCCGGTGAGTAGCGGGAGATTCGACTGGGGTTTCAGCCTCCTCGGGACCAACCGCATCGGTGACTTCTTTGTCTTTGCTGAGTTGGGCTACCTGAATCCGGGTGATCCTGTCGGCGTGAACTACAACAGCCAGTTCTCGGTCGCCTTTTCGGCAAGCTGGCACCGCCGTAATCTCCCGGTCTACCCGGTCGCTTCGTTCGTCACTGCCAGCCCGATCGTAGATGGAATCCCGGACTACGGGGAATGGTCTGCGGGACTCGGCACCTCCATTAGCCGATGGGTCAGTCTTCTCGCACTCTATTCGCACGGGACGAACACCGGAAGTCCGGGACGAGGCTTGACTGCAGTCGTAAACCTGAGGCTATGACGCGAGAGATCTGAGCCGCAGGAAGGGAATGGCAATATGGTGGATATCGATGCGGAAGGTCGTACCGAAACGACTACTGAAATCGAACACCATGGACACCCGTCTCGAACGGCGGGGATCGCCGCGGCGGCGATGACGTTTAACTCCGTTTTTGTCGTCATGATCGCACTTCGCCTACGGCGCATCACGCTATAGCGCACCGCGACCCGCGGCTGCGCAGAGAGGAACTCGCCATGAAACCCGGGACGCTCAAAACCATCGCCCTGACGCTCGTCGCCGTTGTCGGGGTCGCTACACTGGTCGGTATCGTGGTTGTCAAGACCGGCGCATACAACGTGGCGGCAACGAAGCCCCACCAGGCCATGACGGAGTCGGTACTTTCGACGATGATGGAAAACTCGGTTCGACATCATGCGTCGGACATCGAATTGAGCCCGGCTTTCAACGATCCGGATCTCGGCGAGGGTTTCGAGCACTACCAAATGATGTGCGTGGCCTGTCACGGAGCCCCGGGTATGGAAAAGAGCGAGATTGGCGAGGGGTTGAATCCGCCGCCACCTGATCTAGCCGCCAGCGTATCGGATCTTTCGCCGCAAGAAATCTTTTGGATCCTCAAGTACGGCATCAAAATGACGGGCATGCCGGCCTTCGGACCGACGCATGACGACGAGAAACTCTGGGACCTCACGGCATTTGTCAAACGGCTCCCGACCATGACGCCCGACCAATATCGTGCAATGGCGGAAGACGCGGAGGAGAACGAACCCGGACACAATCATTAGCGATCCGACGTGTGCCTGGGCGACATGGAAGTCGAGGTCTCGGCCATTGATCCGATCGCGTCAATGCAGGCGATCGCCAACCCGGATCTCGTTCAGGTGGCCTGCGAGATTCGAGAGAAATGGGAACGGGTGGATACCCGGGTGAGATCCTGACGATTGCCCGGCGGAAGAGGCCTGCGACTGGCGGTCGCTCCAGAATGAAGAAGATCTCGAGAAAATGAGGACCCTGCGAAGCCTGGGGAAGCGCGGCAAGGTACAAGTATACAACAAGTCCGCCGACTTTACCGTTTAGCAGCAGTGGGCAGATTCCGGCACCTGTCGCGCCCTCTCTTGACATCTCCCCAACCTTGACTTTTATACCCCTACCTGGGTATAGGTATATGTCACGAACGGAGAAGTCGATGATGGACCAAGAGAAGAAGGTAAACGTCGAGGCGCGCCTTGGCCGCATTGCCGGCCAAGTGTCCGGGATCCAGCGGATGGTCGATACGGACCGCTACTGCGTGGACGTCTTGATGCAGATCGCCGCGGTCCGGGCCGCTCTGGGCAAGGTCAGCAAGATCCTGCTCGAATCGCATATCCAGACCTGCGTCGTGGGTGCTTTCGGCACGGACGACCAGAATGAACGCGCCGCGAAGATCGAAGAGCTCGTGAAGATCTTCGAGAAGAACGTCGGCAGATAGGAAGGATAGATGTCATGAGAGACCATGTGACAACACATGACACGAACGCAGGAGCCTGCTGTGGTTCCGATGCGTCTTCGCCTACAGAAAATATCGTCCTGAAGGACCCAGTCTGCGGAATGGAAACATCGCCGGACAGCCCCTACAGCCACGAGCATGAGGGCCGCAACTACCGGCTCTGTTCTGGATCCTGCCTCCAGAAATTCCAGGGCAACCCATCGGCTTATCTGGGAGAGTCGGCCCCGACCGCGAAGGGCGCGCCTGCGGATTCTCCCGACAACGGAAAGCACGTGAAGTACACCTGCCCGATGCACCCCGAAATCATCCAGGAAGGTCCCGGAGCCTGCCCCAAGTGCGGCATGGCACTCGAGCCCCTGGTTCCATCGGCCGAGGGGGACGAGGAAGACACCGAACTGCGCGACATGACCCGCCGCTTCTGGGCTGGGGCCGCTCTGTCTTTCCCCCTGCTGATCCTGGCAATGGCGCCGATGGTCGGCTTGCGCCTGCTGTCCGAGCGCGTCCAACCGTGGGTGGAATTCGCCCTGAGCACTCCCGTGGTCCTGTGGTGCGGCTGGCCGCTGCTGGAGCGCGGTTGGCGGTCCCTGGTCACTCGCAACCTCAACATGTTCACCCTCATCGGCATCGGTGTGGCCTCGGCCTGGGGCTACAGCATCGTCGCCACCATCGTTCCCGGCATCTTCCCCGCCTCCTTCCATCACAATGGTGGCGTGGCCGTCTACTTCGAGGCGGCGGCGGTGATCACTGCCCTGGTGTTGCTTGGGCAGGTGCTCGAACTGCGGGCCAGACGTCGCACCGGTACGGCGATCAAGGCGCTACTCGGCCTGGCGGCCAAGACGGCGCGGGTGATCCGACCCGGCGGTACCGAAGAGGATGTTCCGCTGGAGCAGGTCGTCATCGGCGACCGTCTGCGGGTCCGCCCGGGTGAGAAAGTGCCCGTCGACGGCGAGGTGGTCGAAGGCCACAGCAACGTGGATGAGTCGATGATCACCGGCGAGCCCATCCCCGTGGCCAAGGAAACCGGGGACACCGTCATCGGAGCGACGGTCAACGCCACCGGAAGCTTCGTCATGGAGGCCCGCAAGGTCGGCAGCGAGACGTTGCTGGCGCGGATCGTCGCAATGGTGGGCGCTGCCCAACGCAGCCGCGCGCCGATTCAGCGTATCGCCGACGTGGTCGCGGGATATTTTGTGCCGGCGGTGATCGCCTCATCGGTCATCACCTTCATCATCTGGGCGCTTGTGGGCCCGGAACCTGCCATGGCCTACGCCATTGTCAACGCGGTCGCCGTGCTGATCATCGCCTGCCCCTGCGCGCTGGGTCTGGCGACTCCGATATCGATCATGGTCGGCGTGGGCCGAGGCGCCCAGGCCGGTGTGCTTATCCGCGATGCCGAGGCGTTGGAGGTGCTCGAGAAGATCGACACCCTCGTGGTCGACAAGACCGGCACCCTGACCGAAGGCAAGCCGCGCCTGGTCCAGATGGAAACCATGGAAGGGGGCGACGAGGCGGACCTGCTACGCCTGGCCGCGGCCCTTGAGCGCGGAAGCGAGCATCCCCTTGCCGAGGCCATCGTCTCGGGCGCAAAGGAGCGTGGCGTCGAATCGGCGCCCGCGCAGGACTTCAACTCGGTTACCGGGAAAGGCGTCAGCGGAAAAGTCGACGGCCGGTCGGCCCAGTTGGGCAATCGCAAACTCATGGAAGACGCCGGTGTCGATGTGGACGCTCTCGCGGCGCGGGCTGAGGAGATGCGTGGCGAAGGCCAGACCGTGATGTTCCTGGCCGCCGACGGCAAGTTGATCGGACTGTTGGGGGTCGCCGATCCCATCAAGGAATCGACCGCCGAGGCGGTCGAACTGCTCCGGGCCGAGGGTATCGAGATCGTGATGCTCACCGGCGACAACCGCACCACCGCCGAAGCCGTGGCCGGCAAACTGGGCCTGGATCGGGTCGAAGCCGAGGTCTTACCGGAACAGAAGAGTGAGATCGTCAGGCAACTGCAAGAGCAGGGCCGCCGCGTAGCCATGGCCGGCGACGGAGTCAACGACGCCCCGGCCTTGGCCCAGGCTGAGGTCGGCATTGCAATGGGCACCGGAACCGACGTCGCCATGGAGAGCGCCGGGATCACGTTGGTAAAAGGCGACCTGCGCGGCATCGCCAAGGCCCGCAGGCTGTCCCGGGCGACGATGCGCAATATCCGTCAGAACCTCTTTTTCGCCCTGGTCTACAACATCGTCGGTGTGCCGGTCGCCGCCGGCGTGCTGTACCCCGTCTTCGGCCTGCTATTGAGCCCGATGATCGCAGCGGGGGCGATGACGTTCAGTTCCGTGTCGGTCATTTCCAACGCACTGCGCCTACGACGCGTCACGCTCTAACGCACCGCAGCGCCGGCCGCCGCATCCACCAGCCAACTCGTCCGGCCGCTTGTCGGCCGGACGAGTTGCGCCGGCAGCACATCCGGTTCGTAGGGTCCGGCCAGGACTCGTTTGAGAATCTCGGCCTTGCCCGAACCCTTGACCATGAAGACCACGTTGCGGGCGGCATTGATCAGCACCGGGGTAACCGTCACCCGCCAGGTCTTCATCGTTTTCACATACTGCGATACCACCCAGCGTTCCTGTTCGCGTAAACCCGCCGTGCCGGGAAACAGCGATGCCGTGTGTCCGTCCTCGCCCAGGCCCAAACAGATCAAATCGAAAGCCGGGGGGGCCTGCGTCCGGAATAAGAGCTTCATGTCCTGCTCGTAGGCCCGGGCGGCCTGGGCCGGGTCGTCTTCGCCGCCGATACGGTGAACATTGGCCGGAGGCAACGGCACGTGATCGAACAGGGCTTCCCGCGCCATGCGAAAATTGCTGCGTTCGTCATCGGGCGGCACGCAGCGCTCGTCGCCGAAAAAGACATGCACCTTGTCCCACGCGATCCGGTCGGCAAACGCGGGCGTGGCCAGCAGGGCGTATACGGGACGAGGCGTGCCGCCGCCGGCGAGAGCGACAGCGAAGCGACCTGATTCCGCAAGCGCCGCCTGGGCCAGCCCGCAAACGAATTCGGCCGCGCCGTGAACAAACGCATCGGGGTCCGGAAAAACGGTAATATTCGGCATTTTCCACTCCAGGTTCAGGCCGGGGGGAGGACGAACTGCTCCATGGCCGCGGCGATGCCGAGACCGCCCTCCTGGAACTTCAGCGCGTCGTCCGGCCCCTCATTTTCCGGTATCGCCGGATCAATGCGTTGGTGGAACTGTCATGCTTCAACTCCGGGCCGGCTTCGCTTTCCAGCTCGGGAATGATCTGTTTGGCCAGGACCTTGCCCAGTTCCACCCCCCACTGATCGAATGAATCGATGTTCCAGATCACACCCTGGGTAAAAACACTGTGTTCATACAGGGCCACCAGCTGTCCGAGCACCCGCGGCGTCAACCGCTCGGCCAGCAACACGTTGCTCGGCCGGTTGCCGGCGAACGAGCGGTGCGGCACGAGCCAGTCGGGAGTGCCCTCGGCTTTCACCTGAGCAGCGGTCTTGCCGAAGGCCAGCGCCTCGGCCTGGGCGAAAACGTTGGACATGAGAATGTCGTGGTGGTCCCCCAGCGGGTTCAGGGAATGGGCGAACCCGATGAAGTCACAGGGGATCAGCTTCGTGCCCTGGTGGATCAGCTGGTAGAACGAGTGCTGCCCGTTGGTGCCCGGCTCGCCCCAGATGATCGGCCCGGTCTGGTAATCCTCGATGGCCTCCCCGTCGAGCGTCACGTGCTTGCCGTTGCTTTCCATGGTCAGCTGCTGCAGATAGGCGGGAAAGCGCTTGAGATACTGATCGTAGGGCAGCACCGCGATGGTCTGGGCTCCGAAGAAATCGTTGTACCACAGGGCCAGCAGGCCCATCAGCACCGGCAGGTTCTTCTCCAGCGGCGCGGTGCAAAAATGCTCGTCCATGGTGTGGAAACCCGCCAGCATGTCCCGGAAGTGCTCGGGCCCCACCGCGATCATCGTGGACAGACCGATGGCCGAATCCAGCGAATAGCGGCCACCCACCCAGTCCCAGAAGCCGAACATGTTGTCCGTGTCGATGCCGAAATTGCCGACACCCGCCGTGTTGGTCGAGACCGCCACGAAATGACGGGCGATCGCCGCCTCATCCCGCAGCGAGGCCAACGACCACTGCCGGGCCGAATGCGCGTTGGTCATGGTTTCGAGGGTTGTAAAGGTCTTGGAGGAAATGATGAACAGGGTTTCGGCCGGGTCCAGACCCCGGACCGCCTCGGTGAAATCGGTGCCGTCGACGTTGGAGACGAAACGGAAGGTCCGGTCGGGGGAAGCGTAGTGGCGCAGGGCCTCGTACGCCATCACCGGTCCGAGGTCGGAGCCGCCGATGCCGATATTGACGACGTTCCGCACCCGTTGACCGGTGTACCCCCGCCAATCTCCGCTGCGGATCTGTTCGGCAAAAGCGGACATCCGGTCCAGAACCGCATGGACAGCGGACACGACGTCGCGACCGTCGACCATGATCCGCTGATCGCGTGGCGCACGCAGGGCCACGTGCAGCACGGACCGGTCCTCGGTCAGGTTGATCTTGTCCCCGCGGAACATGGCGTCCCGGCGTTCGGCCAGACCGCTCTCCCGGGCCAGGTCCAGCAGCAGTTGCAGCGTCACGTCGGTGATGCGGTTCTTGGCATAGTCGAGGATCAACCCGTCCGCTTCGACGGTGAAACGATCCCCCCGCCCGGCATCCTCGGCGAACAGCGTCCGCAGGTGCACATCCTTCATCTTCTGGTAGTGCTCGGCCAGCGCCCGCCATGCCGGGCTATGGGTGACGATTCCGGTTCGCGCCACGGGATCAGCTCCTTGATTTACCGGTCTACTTGCCGGCCTTGATCTTGGTTTCCAGGACACCCATCATGTCCTGCCAGGACTTGACGAACGCGGCAGCCCCGTCCTTCTGCAACTGCCGGCCCAGAGCCTCCACATCAACCCCCGAACGCTCGATCCGGAAGATCACCTCGTCGGCGTCGCCGCCGCCCGCGGAGACGATTCCGTTCAGCACGCCGTGTTCGGCAAAGGCCAGCAGCGTCTTTTCGGGAATCGTGTTGACCGTGTGCGGGGACGCCATCGCCGCAACGTAGAGGAAGTCCGATGCCGCGGGGTCCTTGGTGCCCGTGCTGGCCCACAGGATACGCTGGGGCATGGCCCCCCAGTTGGCCAAACGGTGCCAGCGGTCGGAATCGAGGAGATCCCGATAGGCCCGGTAGGCCTGCTGGGCCACCGCGATACCGAGACGATTGTGGAGTTCCTCCGGGAGCTTCTCCTGGGCCGCCACGTCCCAGCGGCTGATGAACAGGGAAGCCACCGATTCCACCCGCGGATTCAGGCCGGCCTCAAGCCGCCGCTCGATTCCCCGCAGGTATGCTTCGGCGGCGCCCAGATAATCCTCCCGGGAAAACAGCAGCGTCACGTTGACGGGTACCCCGGCAAAAATCGCCTCTTCGATGGCCGGTCGACCCTCGCGGGTACCGGGAATCTTGATGAAGAGGTTGGGCCGGTCGGCCTGCGCGTGCAGTTTCTTGGTCGCGGCCAGGGTGGCTTCCGTATCGTAGGCCAGCGTGGGCGTGACCTCCAGGGAGACCCAGCCGTCGACCCCGTTGGTGCGGTCATGAACGGGGCGAAACAGGTCGGCTGCCCGCCTCAGGTCCTCGATCGCCAGTTCATAGAAGAGATCCTCGCCGCCCTTGCCCTCCTTGACCTTCGTGGTGATGGCCTGGTCGTAGGATGCGTTCCTGATGGCCTTATCGAAAATGGAGGGATTCGACGTCAATCCGGTCACCGACAGTTCGTCGATGTACCGCCTCAGGGTGCCGCTGTCGAGGAGATCGCGGGTGATGTTGTCGAGCCAGAGGCTCTGCCCCAGCTGATGAAGCGCGTCCGTCGTTCGGGTCATTGTCTTCCCTTTCCGTTTCCGGAGTTACCGTTCGTTCGCGGTGACCACCAGCGCCCTTATGGACAAACTTTTGCGGCGCTGCCCGGCTGATGCCAGCCACCCACGGACGCCGCAATATCCGCGGCGGCGGCGGGGCCCCAGGAACCCTGCTCATAGGTGTGGATCGGCGCGACGGCGCCCAGGATGGGGTCGACGATGGCCCACGAGAGTTCCACCGCATCCTGCCGGGCGAACAACATGGCATCCCCCCGCATCGCATCGGTGAGCAGCCGTTCGTAATCGCCGAGGGCGGCCGCGTCGGGATGATATTCGGCGAGGAGTTCCTGTATCTGGGAAGCGGTTCCCTCGCCTCCGGCCTTTACCCTTGCTTCGAGTCCGAGCAGGATGGGCGTCGTGAGCCGAAAGCGGATCCGGTTGCCCTTGCCGAGGCCCAGGTTGGCGATCGGCGGCCGCTTGAGCGTCACCTGCACCTCGGTCACCGTGACCGGAAGATGCTTGCCGGTGCGGATCAGGAAGGGGACACCCGCCCAGCGCCAGGAGTCGACATTCAGTCGCACGGCCGCGAAGGTTTCCACATCCGAATCCGGGTCCACCCCCGGCTCGTCACGGTATCCCTGGAATTGGCCGCGGACCAGGCTATGCGGATCGAGCGGTTCGATGGCCCGCAGCACCTTGGCCGTTTCGTCGCGGATCCCCTCGGAGTACTTCAACACCGACGGTTCCATGGCCAGATAGGCCACCACCTGAAGCAGGTGGTTTTGCAGCACGTCACGGATGGCCCCGACCTCTTCGTAAAGCTTGCCGCGACCCTGCACGCCGAAACTTTCGGCCATGGTGATCTGGACGCTTTCCACGTAGTTGCGGTTCCAGATCGGTTCCAGGAAGGTGTTGGCGAAGCGGAAGTGCAGGATGTTCTGCACCGCGCTCTTGCCCAGAAAGTGGTCGATACGGAAGATGGAATCCTCGGAAAACACCGTGTGCAGCTTCTCGTTCAGCTCCTTGGCCCCGGACAGATCGCGGCCGAAGGGCTTTTCGTTCACGACCCGGCCACCGGCCGCGCAACCCGAATCGCCGAGGTGGCCGACCACTTCACCGAACAGGCCGGGAGGAATGGCCAGGTAGTGCAGTGGATGCTGGGCGGCGCCGAGCTTCTGGCGCAAGCGCCGAAAGGTGTCGGGGTCGTTGTAGTCGCCGTTGACGTACTGCAGCAGTGACATCAACCTGGCGAAGGCTTCCTCATCCACGGGACCCTTCTCCGCTATGCTCGCGTGGGCCCGCTCGCGCAATTGTTCGATTCCGCCCTCGCCCCGCGCTACCCCGATGACCGGTACGGTCAGGCTTCCGCAATGGGCCATGGCCTGCAGCGCGGGAAAGATCTTCTTGTACGCGAGATCGCCCGTAGCCCCGAAGAACACGAACGCATCCGAATCGATCCTACTCATTTCCGCGTCCCTGGTTTGTCGTCCGTGGCGGTCGGCCGCATGCAGAGGCGGCGACCGCCGGCATTAATTGTCCTTCAATTCGTGGTGGCCGCCGAACTGGAAGCGCATCGCCGAGAGCAGCTTGTTGGCGAAGTCGCCCTCGTCGCGCGAGCTGAATCGCTCATAGAGCGCCGAACTCAGGACCGGCGCGGGCGTCCCCTGTTCGATGGCGGCCACAAGCGTCCAACGCCCCTCGCCGGAGTCCGATACCCGGCCGGAAAAATTCTCGAGCTGCGGGTCGTCCTTCAGCGCGATGGCGGTCAAGTCCAGCAACCATGACGCGATCACGCTGCCGCGCCGCCACACCTCCGCCACATCCGCCAGGTTCAGATCGTACTGGTGGGCCGCGGGATTGCGCAGGGGGGCGGTTTCCGCGTTGGCCTCGCGCCCCTGCTTGCCCACGTCCGCGTGCTTGAGGATGTTCAAACCCTCCGCGTAGGCGGCCATCAGGCCGTATTCGATACCGTTGTGGACCATCTTGACGAAATGGCCGGCACCGCTGGCCCCGCAGTGCAGGTAGCCCTCTTCCGCGGTTCCGCTGCCCTTTTCCCGGCCCGGCGTACGCGCAATATCACCGATTCCCGGCGCCAGCGATTTGAATATGGGGTCGAGGTGCCGCACCGACTCCTGCGCGCCCCCGATCATCATGCAATAGCCTCGCTCCAGGCCCCAGACGCCGCCGCTGGTGCCCACATCCAGGTAGTTGATTCCCTTGGCCGCCAGCTCGGCGGCGCGGCGGATGTCGTCGATGTAATAGGAATTGCCCCCGTCGATCACGATATCGCCTGGGGCCAGGCGTCCGGCCAGATCATCCAGCACCGAATCCACGACGGCGGCCGGAACCATGAGCCAGACCGCCCTCGGGGCGGCCAATCCGGCCACGAACTCGGCGAGCTCGGTGAACCCCCGGGCGCCCTCGTCAGCCAGCTTCTTCACGGCCTCGGCGTCGTGGTCGTAGACGACGCACTCATGCCCCTGCCCCACCAGACGCCGGACCATGTTCGCGCCCATTCTTCCCAGACCGATCATCCCGATTTGCATCACGACCCCTCCCGCTTGCCGGCGAGCTTCAACTGGGCCCGGGCGGCTTCCATCACGTGTTCCTCGGTGAAACCAAAGAAATCCTGCAGGGCCTGGCCGGGGGCCGAGGCGCCGAAACCGTGCATCCCCAGCATGGCGCCGGTCCGCCCAACATATCGCTCCCAGCCGAGAGTGACCCCCATCTCGACGGATACGCGCGCGGTGACCTGGGGCGGCAGGACCCGGTCCCGGTACGCCTGATCCTGCGACTCGAACAGGTCCCAGGAGGGCATGCTCACCACCCGTGCCTTGACCCCTTCTTGGGTCAGTTTTTCGTAGGCGGCCACACAGAGGGACACCTCGCTGCCGGTGCCGATGAGGATGATTTCCGGCGGTCCGGCGGCCTCTTCGGCCACAATATAGGCCCCTTTGGCAATCCCTGCCGCCGCGCCGTAGCGGGCGCGGTCGAGGGTGGGCAGGGCCTGCCGTGAGAGGACCAGGCAGGTCGGCTTGTCCCGGTGCTTCAGCGCTAACCGGTAGGCCTCGGTCACTTCGTTGGCGTCGGCCGGGCGGATGACCCGCATGCCCGGCATGGCCCGGAACGAGGCCAGATGTTCGACGGGCTGGTGGGTCGGCCCGTCTTCCCCGACCCCGATGGAATCGTGGGTCCAAACGAAGAGGACCGGCAGTTCCATCAGCGCGCTGAGGCGCATGGCGGCGCGGCAATAATCGGTGAAGATGAAGAACCCGGCGACGAACGGGCGCACCCGCGACAGCGCCATCCCGTTGGCGACGGCGACCATGGCCTGTTCGCGCACGCCGAAATGAAAGTTGCGGCCGGAATGATTCTCGGTCTGGAAGGTCCCCGCACCGTCGAATTCCAGCATGGTCTTGGTGGAGGGCGCCAGGTCGGCCGAGCCGCCGATCAGCCAGGGTATGCGGGGCGCCAAAGCATTGAGCACGGCGCCGGACGCGTTGCGCGAAGCCTGTCCCTTCGGGCTGGGCGCGAAGACCGGAAGGTCCTTCTCCCACCCGCCGGGCAGTTCCCCGTCCAGCAGCGTCTGGAACTCCGCACCCAGTTCGGGATATTCCCCGCGATATGCGTCGAACAGGGTGTCCCATTCGGCCTTGGCCGCCTGGCCGCGCCGACCCATCCGGGCCTGGAAATTCTCCCTGACCTCGGGAGGCACCAGGAACTCGGCGTCCGGATCCCAGCCGTAGAATTCCTTGGTCAGCCGCACCTCTTCCTCGCCCAGGGGTTCGCCGTGCGCGGAGGCGGTGTCGTGTTTGTTGGGGGAACCATAGCCGATGTGACTGTCGCTGATGATCAGCGTCGGCCGATCGGTCGTCTCCCGGGCCTCCCGCAGGGCCTGCTTGATCTGCTCCAGGTCGTTGGCGTCGTTCAAGTGGACCGTCTTCCAGCCGTAGGCCAAAAAGCGGGCTCCCACATCCTCGGTGAAGGCAAGGTCGGTGTGTCCCTCGATCGTCACCTGATTGCGGTCGTAGATCCAACACAGATTGCCGAGCCGGAGGTGGCCGGCCAACGAGGCCGCCTCGCTGCTGATTCCTTCCATCATGCAGCCGTCGCCCGCCAGCGCGTAGACATCGAAGTCGACCAGGTCGAAACCCGGGCGGTTGTAGCGGGCCGCCAGGTAGCGCTGGGTTATGGCCATGCCCACGCTCATGGCGACACCTTGCCCCAGGGGACCCGTGGTCGCCTCGACGCCGGAGGTCCAGCCGTATTCGGGATGTCCCGGGCAGCGGCTGTGCAGCTGGCGGAACGCCTTGAGGTCGTCGAGGGTGACGGCGGGACCGCCGACCCTGTCGCCGTAGGCCGGCACCGCGGCCTTGACTCCCGCCAGATGAATCAGGCCGTAAAGGAGCATGGAGGCGTGTCCGGCGGACAGCACGAACCGGTCGCGGTTGAACCAATCCGGTTCGGCCGGATCATACTTCAGGAATTCCTGCCACAAGGTGTAGGCGAACGGGGCGGCATCCATGGGTGTTCCGGGATGACCGGAATTCGCCTTCTGGATCGCGTCGATCGCCAGGGTGCGGAGGGTGGTAATGCTCAACTGGTCAATATCATGCGCGGGGCTCATGCCGTTTCTCCTGTGTGATTTCCTGCCTGATTCGGGGAGGTATCCGACCGGTTTCATCATAACCCAAAATGGGCGATTGTCGCGAATTACCCGGAGCCCCTGCGATCCCCCTATATTGTGTCCATGAACTGGAACCTGGCAGCCGGCTTCGCCCTCGCCATCCTGGCCATCGCCCATCCGCTCGGCAAGACCGCGATCGGAAACGGGCTTCCGGGCGGCGAGCCCGCGCGCCCCGAGGTCGCGCCGTCGCTCGTGGCGGCCGTGCTGCTGGAAAAGACGGTCTTCAAGGTGGACGTCGTCACGCTGGAGCTGTGGCTGGGCCCCGCAACGACGGTTGATGTCCGGCGGCATCTCGCTGCCGGCACCGGCTCGCTGGATGCGGCGGTCGCCGACAGCCGCGACGCCTGGGCCCGGCTCGTCTTCCAGCGCGACGTGGGTCTCGACCGGTTCCTCGCCGGCGTCACCGAGGACATGCAGCGAGCCGTTCAGGCGGGATTGCTCGACGAGGCGGGTTACGCCAAGGTCTCGACGGGCCTGCCCCGCTGGCTGGCCCCGCTCCACGAGCGAGGGATCGCATCGGGCGATCGGTTCACGTACGCGATCATGGACGACACGCTGCGGACCGTCTTCACGCGGCGGGACGGCGAGGTCGTCATCGATCAGGTCGACGTCGGTCCGGCGCATCGACGGGCCCTGCTGGGCAGCTTCGTGGCACCCGGCGCAGGCTTTCGCGACGATCTGCTCGCCGAGCTGAAGCGAAGGGACGAAGGGCCGTGAAGAATCGCGTCGTCCGGCCCGAGATCCTCGACTCGCTCCCGCCCGACCACCCGGCCGCTGTCGCCAACCGCCGTGACCTGCGGAGAATCAACCGCATCATGGGCACCTCGTCATGGATCGCGTCCATGGTCGAGAAGTGGTTCGTCCAGGGCGACCACATCCTCGAGGTCGGTGCCGGCGACGGTGAACTGGGCCGCTACCTGCGGGGTCGTCTGCCGGACCTGCAACGCTGCCGCTACACCGGCCTGGACCGGAGCCACACGCGGCCCGCGGACTGGCCGGACACCTGGGCCTGGCGTCGCCATGACCTGCTCGACCACGAGTTCGAACAGAAACCGGACGTCCTGATCGCCAACTTCCTGTTGCATCAGTTCACCGATACCGATCTTGCCCGTCTCGGCCGTGCCATCGCCGAGATCCCCGTCTGGATCCTTTGCGAACCGCACCGCTCCCGCCTCGCCTTGGCCGGGCTCGCCGCCCTGCGCCCGTTCGGGCTGCACGATGTCTCCTGGCACGATGGCCGAGTCAGCGTGCGGGTCGGATTCCGCGGGCGCGAGCTGGCCGACCTGCTGGGGGCCGATGCGGGCGGGCGTCAGACGCGGGTCGCCATCGATCGGCGCGGCAGCTATCGTCTGGTGTCGATTGTCCCGGGATCCCGAGAGTTTCCCGGGAATACGCAGGTCTGACTCGACAGATGTCGTCGGCCAATCCTGGCGCGGCCCCGTGCTGATTATTGGCCACCGAACAGGGCGTTGACATCCTCATAGAGTTTCTGTGACTTCTGCAGAGCGGCGTCGAGCGCGGGCTTGACGTTCTGCCGCCAATCCTTGTCGTTGGCGTATTTGGCTTCTGCAAGTTTCGCTTTGGCCGTGGCGAGGGTCTCGGCCATTTGCTTGTCAGCGTCCTGGAGTTCAACCTTCGCCTTGTCGGTGGTCGGCGCGGCCTTAGCCAGCAAGGTCCGCCAGTTCTGCTCGATCCCAGCGAGCCTCTCCTGGGCGATCTTGACGTCCGCTTCCTTCGGCTGATTCAGGAACTCCCCCGTAGCCTGCACGGCGTCGCCGACGGCATCGCCGGTGGTTGTTGCTGCGTCGCTGACGATATCACCGGTTGTCTTTGCTGCATCGCCAACGGCTTCGCCTGCGGCCCTGGCATTCTCGGACGGCGTCTTGTCCCCGCACGCTGTCATGCCGAGCGCCAGCACGATCAAGACCATGATCGTCCCCAATGTTTTCCTCATGAACTTCCTCCGATTTTTGGCAAACCATCATTTGCTCCTTGTCTCCCTGAAGCCGGTGGCCCCATAGGACCCCATCCCCGGGGGGGGGAATTGCCCGGCATTAGCGAGACGTGGCCACACAGCCCGATAGCCACTATCGTGCACGAACTAACCGACTGCCGGCGTAGATGTTAGGTGGCGCGGCGGTTGGCGTTGTCCATCATTTTGAGGCAGGGTTATCCAAAACGAAGGAGGGACAACTATCCACTTGTCGCACCTTCGAGACGTCGGAAATAGGCGGCCAGGTCCATTTTGATTGAGCTATATCAAGTGTATTGGGATCATGTTTTCCGGTTTTCATGATGCTCTCGGTAACGTCCCACTCTTCGAAAGGATTTTCCGATGAAGATCCGCACACTGATCATTTGCCTGCTGGCCTCATCCGTGCTTGCGCAGCCCGTCGGGGCCGAACAGAAACCCAAACCCGGTCCCGTGAAAGTGGACGATAAAAGCGTCAGGCTCGTCCGGCAGAACCTCGGCTTCAAGCTCGAAGATGACTCCATCCGGGCGCTGGCCAACGTCGCGCTGGCGGATCTGATCGAGATCAAGGAACCCGAGGCGCCGGACCAGGCCATCCCCGAGCAGGCGGTCTTTGTCAGACTGGACAAGAAGTCGTACCTCTTCCAGATGATCTCGTTCGAGCTGGTCTTCCAGAAGGAGCAGACGCTCAGGGTGAACTGCCACGGCTGGTTCCGCGGCACGACCGACTGGACGATCATGGTCGACGTGATTTCCGGCCGGGAAGATGACTGGGCGCGGGTCACGGAACTCTACAAGGTGCTGAGGCTCGACAACGCATCCTTCCGCCTCGTCTGTGATGGAGCCAAGCTGGAGACCGACAACAAGTGCCACGACGCGTTCTTCACGGTGGATCTCTCCGAGTCGGACCGGGCTGTCACGCTCAGCGCGCCGAACTACCTGGCGGGATTGACCTACTGAGTCCGGCGGTCAGGTCGGAAAAGGGGCAGGCCGCTACTCTGGATGTGGTACTATCGGTATAGGCAGATCGGTAACGCTTTATCAGGCAAGGAGGAACAGACATGGGTGACAAGGGAAGCAAAGATAAGGGCAAGAAGGAACAGCAGAAAACCGCCCAGCATACTCCCAAGGAAAAACGAAAAATAAAAAAGGAAAAGAAGAACAAGTAAATTCCCGTAGGTGACTGGGCATCCCCCCATTCCGCAGAGACCTACAGACCGTGGCCCATGAAAACCCCGCTACCCATCCGGAAAACCGGGGCAGCGGGGTTCGTCGAATTGAAAAGGAAGCTGGGATTCGGGGAGTGACCCGCCTGGGTCAGCCAGGGAGCGCCACGGACGCTCGATCTACACCCTGCCCCCGCCCCATGGCCGGCTTCTTTGAGTTTTCCCCATGATTGCAAACACCGAATCTCCTTCGTTTTTTTAATCGGGATTGGGGGGCCGGGCAATCGCTCGGCCTCCCCT
>PFVX01000008.1 GCA_002790835.1 bacterium CG_4_9_14_3_um_filter_65_15
CAGACGGTCGGTCGCCCTTCCGCCCTTGCGCTTCCCTTCCCTCGCTGTGACCTGCCCGGGGAAGGACTTGCCCCTCCAGGACGATGCCCATGCCGGGCGTACAACGAAACCCCGTCACCCAAAGGCAACGGGGTTCCGGTCATCAACCTTCAGGCTGACTGTCTAACCTACCAACGGTCGCCGCCGCCGCCGCCACGGCCACCGCCGTAGCCGCCACGACCGCCGCCGCCGCCGCCACCGCCACGAGGCTTGTCCTGCGCCTCGTTCACCTTCAGAGCGCGACCGCCCATCTCCTTGCCGTCGAGGGCCTGCTGGGCAGCCATCGCCGCATCGTCGTCCATCTCGATGAAGCCGAAGCCACGGGGACGACCCGTCTCGCGGTCCATGATCAGGGCCACGGAGTGGACCGTGCCATAGGCGCCGAACTCTTCCCGGATCTCGTCTTCGCTCGCAGTGAAAGGCAGGTTACCAATGTACAGTTTCTTCAAGACTTTCTCTCCAGTGCCGGCTTACCGGCTTAACCAAGCGTTCAGGATCGCCGGCTACTTCCGGCAAACCCCTCCCGCTTCAAATCGGTCCG
Source organism: bacterium CG_4_9_14_3_um_filter_65_15 (assembly GCA_002790835.1). Taxonomy (GTDB): domain Bacteria; phylum Krumholzibacteriota; class Krumholzibacteriia; order LZORAL124-64-63; family LZORAL124-64-63; genus JAHJTW01. The sequence continues at coordinate 581 of PFVX01000008.1, forward strand.
ACGGTCCGTTGACCGCCGAACCCCATCTCCCGACGATCGGGAGAATCTCATGGCCTGCGCATTCCTTACGCAGGAAGCCGTTCTACCAGGCCGAATCGGATACCAGGGTCCTGCTAGTCCTCGTGTTCGCCATCCCCTTCACCCGTGCCGGAGCCATCGTCGTCGATCTGCGTGACCGCCCCGTCACTGATGCGTACTTTCACATCCAGAAGTGTCCCCGCCGCATCCACATGCACGCCGAACACCTGAGCCCCATCCTGGTCTTCCTGCTCAACCGACTCCATGATGCCGCCGGTCGCGTTCTCGGTGATGGCCACCGCCTGTTCCTGGGTAACCGGTCCGGCGGAATTGCCGAGGGCAATGGCGAACTCCCTCGTAGGCGGGTTGAAAATCTTTGCCCTGGAGCTTGGAGAGGAATCCGTAGGGTCACTCGAACTGCAGCCAAATGCGCCAACGACGAGAACCATGAGGAGGACGGCGAAAGCCCCAAATGTGACATTCTTCATCTCGTCATTCCTTTCTTGGGACTGCCGAATCCGGCGGTCGCCGGCCAACTCCGCAACGGGGAGAATACACCTTTCTGCCGCGGATTGGTCAGAAAATCTAGCCTCTCCCAATTTCCGGAGATCCCGGCAGCCCGTCGTTTAGGAAACAAAAACCCCGCCACCATCCGGAAAACCGGGGCAGCGGGGTTTCGGCCATCAACCCGTGGGCTGACTGTCCAACCTACCAACGGTCGCCCGCCGCCGACAGGGCGCTCAGCGTCAGAAAACGATACCCGGCCTCCAGGCACTGATCAGTCAGGACATCCACCGCTTCCAGGGTCTGGCTGCGATCGACTCCCAGCCACCAGCCGCCATCATGCAGGATGATCACCGCGCCGGGCTCCACCCGGCTCTGCACCCGTTCGATGATCGCTTCGCGCCCCGGCCGACGGGAATCGCGGGGATGAATGCTGCCGATCACCGGCTCGTAGCCCAGTTCCCGTACCGTCTTGAGTACGAAACCGTTGATCCAGCCCATCGGCGGTCTCAGGAACCTTGGTTTTTCGCCGATGGTCTGCTCGATCGCTTCGCCGCACCTGGTGATCTCGCGTCGCAGCAAGGCCGGGGGCAACAGGGACAGGGCCACGTGATGATCGCCATGATTCCCGACCTCATGGCCCGCCTCGTGGGTTGCCTTCAGGATCTCGGGGAACCGACGCACCCGCTTGCCGACCGCGAAAAAAGTGGCGTGGATCCCCTTGCTCGCCAGCAAGGACAACAACTGGGGTGTATGACGGGGATTCGGTCCATCGTCGAAGGTCAGCGCCAGAATCTTCTGTTCGGTTTTGATCGAACACAACAGGCGCCGCCCCAGATAGTCGCGGACCGCCGGGACATCCAACAGGCTCCGGCTCATGATTGATCCCTCAAGGCTTGCAGGTATTCAGCCAGGGCCGTGTCGAGATCCGCGATCAGCCGCCCCCGCAGATATCTCAACTCGCGGACCTGATACCCCAACTGGAATTCGAGCCAGGCGAAGCGCAGCCAGGCCCTGCGCTTCTGCATGCGCACCGCGTATTGGCGGGCAAAAAGACCAGTGGGCGGGAGAGTCAGGCCGACGGCAAAAGTCCTCCAGCCGCCGAGATGGCTGTGGACTCTCATCAGAAGGAAACCGTACCAGCCGGCAAAGAGAATCAGTCCCACCGTGAACTGGAAGAGATGCCGTTTGGTCAGATCCCGGGCGAAACGCTTGGCCAGGCGAGCGGTCAATTCATAGGGCAGCATGTTGCCGATCGCACCGAAAACGGCCGGCGGCAAGCCGAAAAGCCCCATCATCAGGAAACGGACCATCTCGGCCCGCACCGAAGGGCCCTCCGCTTCGCGCAGCAACTCGTCGCGCAGGCGCAACGCGTGGCGGCGGCTCTGGTATTCCTCCATCTGCCGGGCCAGGCCCCAGATCACTTCCGGACTGCGCTGGTAGAAATAGTCCAGGGCGCGGGCGAATTCCCGGTTCATCGTCTGGTCCTGTTCGAATGATGTCTGTCCCGGAATCACCAGATCCACGCGCTCCATCAATTCGCCCTTGTAGATCTTCGTCACATCGCGCAGCAGGGTGTCGAATTCGGATCGTTCCACATTGACGACTTCGTTGCGCAGGGATTCCTGAAGTGCGGCCGTCAGCTCGTTGACGGTTGCGATCTCGTCTTCACCATACCGGTTTTTCAAGGACGCCACCTTGATCGGTTTGCCGAACCGCACCAACACCCGGCTGCGGAAACGTTGTCGGCTCTCAAAATTCAAACCGACCGGCACGATGGTCAGGCCCAGTCGCCAATCGCTGGCCTCTTCGGCGCTCAAGGCGATCCGCGCCGTGCCGGTTTTCAGTTTCTGTACTCGGCGTTCCTGGGCACTAGTCCCTTCGGGGAAGATCCCGATCGAACCCCCGTCACACAACACCTGATGACAGGCGGCGAACATGGCGGCGTTCTTGTCCGGGGCGCCCTCCACATCCGTGGGCCGGTAGACGGGGATCACGCCGTTGCTGCGCAGGAACCAGGCTTTGAAGGGGGAAAGGAACAGGCCGCTGTGGGCGATGAAATGCAGCATCCGACCGGCGCCGAGGCCCAGCAAGAGGGCGTCGGTGATCGAGTGGGGGTGGTTGGAAGCGAAGATGACCGGCCCGGAGGTGGGGATATTCTGCTTGCCGGTGATCTCAAGCCGACGGAAATATCCGTTCACGCAGATGCGGACGAGGACCCTCGAAATTCTGTAGAGAATCGGGACGCGCATACCGCCTCGGGGGATTGGGGCCGATGACCGGATCCAGCGGAGTATAGGAGTCCGTTGACCAGATGTCATCGGGTACGTACGCACCACGGCCCAGGCCTACTTCCCATCATCCTCCACGGCGTTCCCCCACTCGTCGATCCTCACCACAGGCACATCGGAAGGCTCACCCGTGGCCTTCCGCTCGGCACGAACCTCCCGCTTGGCCTCTTGCTTCTTCTTCTTGTCGAGTTCCCGGCGCCGCTTATCGAACGAAAAGTTCGACCGTCCCATTATTCCTACCTTTCGTCTGAGTCCGGAGAATCAAAAACCCCGCCACCCAAGGGGAGGCGGGGTTCCGGTCAGCAACCCTTAGGCTGACTGTCTAACCTACCAACGGTCGCCGCCGCCGCCACGGTTACCACCGTAGCCGCCACCGCCGCCGCCACCGCGAGGCTTGTCCTGGGCCTCGTTCACCTTCAGAGCGCGACCGCCCATCTCCTTGCCGTCCAGGGCCTGCTGGGCAGCCATCGCCGCGTCGTCGTCCATCTCGATGAAGCCGAAGCCACGGGGGCGACCCGTCTCGCGGTCCATGATCAGGGCCACCGAGTGGACCGTGCCATGGGCGCCGAACGTTTCGCGGATCTCATCTTCGGTCGCAGTGAAAGGCAGGTTACCAATGTACAGTTTCTTCAAGACATTCTCTCCAGTGCCGGCTTACCGGCTTAACCAAGCGTTCACGATCGCCGGCTTCTTCCGGCTAAACCTCTCCCGCTTATAATGGCCCGGCAATCCCATCGATCGCCGAACCCGATCCCCCGATGGTCGGGGAATTCCTCGGACCCGGTCCGGAATCGGACATCAAGGTCCAGTCTGTGTTAACCAAAATGGACTTCGGGGCGGCCCAAAACCGTTTCCGCCACCGGCAATCCCCACGCAAGTTACAAGGTACCCGATCCCCGTCGGGAAAGTTTCCTAAACCTAAATTGAGCGATTCCATGTATTGAAATACTCCACCTGCTGGTGTAAGGTATTTGCTAGCAAACGGATACAATACTTCGGCAGGGTTGCTGCCGGTAACCCAACAGGTTGAGATTTCATGGCCAAGCATAACAGATCCGCTGCCCTGAAGCACCCAAAAATCGTCGCCATCGAAACAACCGCCGACACCCTGACCAGCCGCGCCGGGCTGGCCTTGTTTGGCCGCTATCTGGACAACATTGGCCTCGGTTGGTTCAGCGACCGTTGGCTGGGCCCGGTCCGCAAAAGCAAGAAGGGCCAGTCCGCCACCGAGTGCATCCGCCTGATCCTGCTGTTTTTCATCGATGGTATCAGTCGCCATCTTTCCTACTTCGACCCCTTGAAGGAGGATGCCGGCTATGCCGCCACCGTCGAACGTGATCCTGATGATCTGTTGTCGTCCCATGCGGTCAAGCGGTTCTTCGGCAACTTCACCCAGTGTCGGATCTGGCTGCTGCGCAAACTGCTGCAGGAGATCTTCATCTAGAGGCTCTGTCTGGAGAAGCCCGAGGTGGTGATTCTCGACCTGGACGTAATGATCCTGGACAACGACGAGGCCCTGAAGCGGGAAGGGGGTCACACCCACCTACAAGAAGGTCAAGGGATTTGCGCCGCTGCAGATGGTTTACGGCCGGATCATTGTCGATGGCGTTTTCCGGGCCGGGCACCACCACAGCAACCACAAGAAATCCACCGCCGAGATGGTCAAGCACATCGTCAACCTGATCCGGAAGCGCTATCGCGCCGATGTTCCGATCATCATCCGCCAGGACAGCGGCTACTTCGATCAGAAGCTTTACGGCCTGTACGAGGAACTCGACATCGGCTATCTCAGCGGCGGCAAGCTGTACAAGGAAATCAAGGAATACGTGGCGCAATGGCCCGCTGACCAGTGGGCAACCCACCGGAACGACCTCCAGGAGTGGAGCTACGTCGAGTTCGGGGACCGGCGTAAGAACTGGAAGCGGTTCCGGCGGGTCATCTATTGCCGACCGGCATACGAGGACCAGCAGCGCTTGCTGGAGTTCGCGCGACCGGACACCTTGATCTACACCAACCTGGGCACCGGCGGGGCGGTCGACCTCATGCTGACGGAAGCCGGATCAGCGGACCTCCTGTCGCCTTCATCCCTGATCGGTTGCTACCATGGCAGAGGCCGTGACGAGTTGGGTCATTGCACCTTGAAGGACTTCATCGACGAGCAACTCCCGTTCAAGCGGTTCCAGCAGAAGCACGCCTTTTACTACACGGCATTGATCGCCTTCGCGCTGTTCGAGAGCTTCAAGTCCGATATCACCGGACCGGTAGTGGCCATCACCGCCTACCCAACCACATTGCGTCGATCGTTGATCGACGTGGCGGGCAAGATCGTCACCCACGGCGGTCGGGTGGTCCTGAAGGTGTCTGGTTCGGTGATGACACGACTACGGTTGGAAGAACTTTGGCAACGATGCCGGTCGCCGCCGCCAATCCCGCGGTTCGCCTAGCAGGCCCCAGCAAATCCAGCGAAAAGGTCAGGGAACGGAGATGTTCATGTCAAAGACCCCCGGAAAGTGGGGAAATCTAATTGTCGTCACTGGGGAGATCTAATTGTCGCTGGGCACCGAGGTCTGTTTCGTGCCCGGCGGAGCGGGTTTCAAGAAGCGGGGTCCTGGTTATCGGTATCTGGCGATCCGCGAGGTGTTGCCTCAGCTGGAGTTGCCGGGAATGGAGGCGCCGGGGTTGCCGTTTCCGGTGATGTCGATGGCGAATGATCGTTACAAGCTGACCGGCTTGGTCACCAACCGGACGATCGCCGCCGAGGAGTTGATCTGGTGGAGCCGCGAGCGCTGCGGCGAGAGCGAGCAGACCCATGCGGTGATGAAGGATGATCTGGCGGGCGGCCGGTTGCCCTCCGGCCTGTTCGGGGCGAACGCCGCCTGGTGGCAGATGATGATCCTGGCGCTGAATCTCAACGCGGCGCTACAACGTCTGGCGCTCGGTAAAAGCTGGGTCAAGAAGCGCATGAAGGCCATGCGCTTCTCGTTACTCAACATTCCCGGTCGCGTGGTCCATCATGGGAATCGGTTGTGGATCCAGGTCGCCGATCTTGGGCAAAGACTGGAGACCTTGTTGGCTGCACGTAGTCGAATCCTGGCCTTGGCGACAGGGCCGCCTGGGTAAGAGATTCCGAGGCATTTGACATCGACCGTGCGGGGTGGATGCGAGAGCGCTGGAGGCAGGGGTCTGCCTCCAGGTCAACCGGCCAGGGGCGCCACCTTCCTGATCGAGCGATGACCACATCGGCAGGAAGCAGAAAGCCGTTCAACCGGGTGGCGAAGGCAGTTCTGCGAGCCGCGATGCCTCTCGGACCGGCTACCGGACAGGTTGGTGGCGTCTTGATGGCGGGTTATGGTGATGCTCCGGTGTTGACAAACCAACGCCGTGGGCGCACGGTCACCCAATCGTAGTCCAATATTTCTGAAAGGAATCTCAATGAATCCCCGTCTACACAAGCGGTTGTTTGGCATGGTGATAGCCGTGTTGGCCCCAGCCGTTTATTTCGCAGGCTGTGGTAGTCCTGCTTCTCTCCCTCCGGATAACTACTGGTACCATCTTTTCGACACCGAATTTTCCTGGGTAATCGAAGCGACCCCGCCGTACTTCACGACGGAGACTCCGATTGATATTGCGATCACCGTCCGCCCCCGAGAGTCGGGAGTTGGCCTTTTTACTATTTGGGGTGGGTACTCGAACGGGGACATGGCTGGGACCGCGTTGGCGCCTGTGACCGGGGAGATCGGGACAGTGGTTGCCCCTGTTCAGTTTGAGGCAGGGGAGCCAACTCGATTGGTTTGGAGGGTCCAATTGAATGAAGTCAGTCCGGGTTTGCCCTACGATGGCGTGAGATTCCAATTCTACGCCGGGTTCGATTCGGTTGTGGTTGATTCGACGATGTACCCGCTGGGTGCTCCTGAACTCACTGCCCAGTTCGGCTCGGCTATCTTCCTGGATTCAGCAGGATGCTGAATCTCGATCCGCCCGAGAACTAGACGACTAGAAATGATGAATGCAATTCAATAACCTGGATGTATATCATGAATTGGTGGAGGGCCGTATCCGTATTCTTGATCTCGTTACACTGCTGTCCTAATGTTTGAGAATCGGCGTCAAGGGAAACCCGGACCTGCGGCGGATCACCGGACACCCACGGACCGCCGCCCGAGGCGCGTTCCTACGCCTCGGGCCTGACGCAGCAGATTGGGCTGTGGCGACGCCTCGGATCATAGCGCATATCGATGCAGACGAAAAGATCCAGCCTATTGTCACCGGCCGGGCGATGGTCATCGCCCTCCGCCATCAGTCCGGGGTTCGCGCCGGCTGTCCGGGAGCCGCCCGAGGATCCGCAACAGCCCGTCGAGCACCGTGTAGGGATGCGGCGGACATCCCGGAATATAGAGATCGACCGGCAACAGATCGCCCACGCCGTCGTTGACCTCCACGCCGCCCCGGAAGGGTCCGCCGCCGATGGCGCAGGCGCCCGAGGCGATCACCAGCTTGGGGCCCGGCACCGCAGCATAGGTATCCAGCAACGCGCTTTTCATGTTCGCCGTGACCGGGCCGGTCACCAGGATGCCGTCGGCATGTCGCGGCGAAGCGACGAACTGGATGCCGAAACGACCGAGATCGTAAGTCAGGGTGCCCAGCACGTTCAGATCGGCCTCGCAGGCGTTGCAGCCGCCGGCCGAGACCTGGCGCAGCTTCAGCGAACGTCCGAAGAGCTTGCGCATCTTCGCGTCGAGCGCCTGGACCAGCAGGTGTTCACGGTCGCCGACCACCATCCCGTCGCGCGTGCGGGAAGCCAATCGCCAGTCCCGCGAAAACGAGATGGCGTCCTGCGGACACGCCGACACGCAATCCCCGCAGAACACGCAGAGCCCGAGGTCGAGCCCGAGCGTCCCGCCCGCGAGGTCCAGCGCCCCGTAGGGACAGCTAGCGAGGCAGTCCTGGCAACCGTTCCGGCAACGACCGGTATCCAGGACCGGCAGCCCGCGGAACCGCTCCGGCATGACGGGATCCTGTTTGGGGTATTTGCCGGTGCGAAATCCCTGCCGTATCCGTTCGGGTATGATCTTCAGCATGACGCCGAATCTCCTTATAGATCGAATCCGCAGTAGGAAAGATTGAAGCTCTTATTGATCAGCGGGAAGTCCGAGATCTGCTCGCCGCGCAGGGCCATCGCCAGCCCGCTCCAGTTGTGGAACGAGGGGTCGACGATCTTGTAGCGGGAGAAGTCGCCGTTCGCGTCGGTCACGGCGACATGCACGATCTCACCCCGCCAGCCCTCGACCAGTGCCACCGCCAGGCTCGAGGGTGCGGCCGACGGCAGATCGCGCAGAGCCGTGCCGTCAGGCAATCCGCCCAGCGCCTGCGCGACCCAGGCGAACGAAACCTGGATCTCCCGTTTCCTCACGCGGCCGCGTGCCTGGACATCGCCGTCCTCCATCATGGCGGTCTCGGGGGGCCCGAAGAATCCGTCCCCCGTCCGCTGATGCCGTCGCGAGTCGACGGGCAGTCCGCAGGCGCGTGCAGCCACTCCGACTAGTCCCAGCTCGCGGGCCGTCCCGCTCGATACCACGCCGATACCCTCGGTACGGGCCAGCACCGAGGGGGCGCCGAAGAACAGGTCCACCGCTCCACGGGTATCGCGTTCGACCGCCGCCAGCTTCCGCCCCAGGCGGTCGACCAGTTCCGCGTCGACAGCCATGGCCACGCCGCCCGGGCACACAAGGCCGCGTCCGAACCGGTTGCCGCAGAGCTCGGCCGTCAGGTTCAGGTAGTCCCCGCGGATACGACCGCAGAACGAGGCTGTCGGCAGGAAACCCACGTCGGTGGCCAGACCGCCGATATCCCCGACATGGTTGGCGAGCCGTTCGAGTTCCAGGGCGACGGCGCGAAGGGCCGCCGCGCGCGGCGGGACCGTCACGCCCGCGAGAGACTCGCATACCAAACCGTACGCCGTGGCGTGACCGATCGTCGTATCGCCGGCCACTGTTTCCAGTCGTCGCCGGGTCGCCGCCCCGCGTCCTGCCGAACCAACCAGCCGGGCTTCCACGCCCCGGTGCTGGTAGCCGAGCGAGATCTCGAGGTGGATCACCCTTTCGCCGTAGCACTGGAAGCGGAAATGTCCGGGCTCGATGATCCCGGCGTGGACCGGGCCGACGGCGACCTCGTGCACCTCGTCGCCTTCGATCCGGTAGAACTCCATGTCGCCGGGTACCAACGCGGCACCGGGATCGCGGTCCCAGGCGTCGCTGTCCCGCCGCCAGGCGCGGTGGAAGCGGACCGGCTTGAACCAGGGGTGACCCTCGACCTTCACGCCGTACTGTTCGGCGATTTCCCGCTCGAACAGGTGCAGCTGCGGACATTGCGGCGTCAGCGACACCAGGATCCCGTCGATCTCCGAACGCAACAGCCTCAGGTTCCCCGTCTGGTCCTGCACGATCACGGCGAAGAGGTCCAGGGCCGTGCCCGCCGCGGGCGCGGCGAAATAGGCGGCCACCCGGCCACCGGCCTTCACCTCGTCCAGCAGCACACCGGCGAAGTCTTCCCAGCCGACAGGCTGCAAAAGGGACAGGGACAGGCAGTCACCGTTCCGGATGAAGACGCCAGCGCCGACATCCCCACTCATGGCGTAGCCTCCAACAGTTCGACCGCCGATTGCAGAAGATGCCGCAACGGCGGCGGGATATAGACACCCAGAAACAGAACCACCAGCATCAGGAACAGCGGCGGTCCAACCAGCAGGAAGCGGTCGCGATAGTGAACTTCCGCGTTGGCCGGCTCACCCTGGGTGGCCGACAGCACGGTGGCGCCCATGCCGATGAAGACCGTGGCCAGAGCCGCGAGCACCAGGACCATCACCCCGAAGCGTTCCGCGTCGACGATGCCGCGCAGGATGGTGAACTCGCTGAGAAACGGCCCGAAGGGAGGCGTGCCGGTGATGGCCAGGAACCCGGCCAGGAACAATCCGCCGGACAAGGGCAGCACCGAGATGGCGCCGCGTACCATGGACATCTTCTTGCTGGCGAACGCACGCTGGATATTGCCCGCGGTCATGAACAGACAGCCCTTGGCCAGGGCGTTGTTCACCAGATGCAGCAGGGCGCCGAACGCGGCCAAGCCTCCGATTCCGAAGCCGATCGCCAGGATGCCCATGTGTTCAACGCTGGAGTAGGCCAGCATCCGCTTGAAATCGGGCTGCCGGACCATGCAGACCGCGGCCAGGACCAGGGACAACAGGCCCATCCCCAGCAGAGCCTGCCTGGCCATCTCCAAATCGCCCGCCGCACCCATAATCTGCACGCTGCGCAGGACTGCCAGGAAGGCCACGCTGGTCAACCCGCCCGCCAACAGGGCCCCCACGAGGCCGGGGGCCTCGCCGTAGGCATCCGGCTTCCAGGTGTGCAGCGGCGCCAGCCCGACCTTGGTACCGAAGCCGACAAGCAGGAAAACGAAGCCCATATGCAGCCATGGCCGCTGAACCTGCGGGCCCATGCGCAGGAGATCGTCGAGTTGCAGGCTCACCGGACCGCCACGGCCGAGCGCCGCATACCCGATGAAAAGGATTCCCAGCAGCGCCAGCGCAATGCCCACCGAGCAGATGAGCAGGTACTTCCAGGTTGCCTCGATCGAGAGGGCATTGCGGTTGTAGAAGATCAGCGGTGCGCTGGCGATGGTCGTGGACTCGACCGCGAACCAGAGCAGGCCGAGGTGCCGCGCCAGCACCGCGAGCGTCATCGCCGACAGAAAGACCAGCAGACAGGGCACCATGATTCGGTTGCCGCGTTCACGCCTGATTTCGAGGTATTCGACCGCGTAGACCGCACACCCCAGGAACAGCAGACTGGTCACAAGCAGGACCAGGGTCGACAGCGGGTCCAGCCCGATCCAGGCTCCCGGCCTCGCTGCATGATGCTGGTCCATGACCAGCCGGCAGGCCAGCGCCAGATGCAGCGCACCGGCCGTCGGCAGCAGCCAGGACCGGAAACGATGCCAGGGGCAGAAGACCGACACAACGGCCAGCACCAGGGGGAGCACGACCAGGAGCGTGAGCATGGCCTAACCCTTCAGCGCCGAGAGGCGCTCGGTATTGAGGGTGGAGAACTCCCGGTTGATCTGGTTCATGACGATGCCCATCACGAACACCCCGACCAGCAGGTCGAGCAGCACGCCGGCCTCGACCATCATCGGCATCGCCTCGGCCAGCAGGATGCCGAAGATGAAGATCCCGTTTTCCAGGACCAGATAGCCGAGCACCTGCGTGATCGCCTTGCGCCGTGTCATCAGCAGCAGGAAACCGACAAACAGCGTGGTCAGGGAGGTCGGGATGAACAGGTCCCCGTGGTGCTCCGGCAGCAGGGGCAGGTAGTCCGCGAAGATGAATGCACCCGAAGTGATGAGTGCCCCGAGCATCATCGTGGGGATATAGCCGATCAGGGGCTCGATCTCGCGCCGGATGCGCACTTCCCGGATTGTCCGCAGCAGCACCCACGGAATCAGGACACCTTTCATGGCGAAAGCGCCACCGGCCAGCAGCAGGGTATGCCAGGACCAGCCATGGGCTGCCACCGGCAGCAGCGCCAGCAATGCGCCCTGAATGGCCACCGCGCGGATACACGAGCCGAGCCGGGAACTACCCAGCGTGAAAAAGTTCAGCAGGATGACCATGATCAACAGCAGGTTGCTCAAACCATGCATCGATTCGCCTCTCCTCGGATTCCGGACCTCGGGGCCACCTAGCGCAGCACCAGAACGACGGCGAAGATCGTGACCAGTGTGGTCCCGATCAGGATCTGGGGAATGCGCGTCAATCGCAGCCGCGCCATCGTCGATTCGATCACACCGATCAGCACCGCAAGCGCCAACAGGCCACCCAGGAAGACCAGGGCGTCCAGCCATCCCCAACCGGTTTCCAGCGGCAGCGCCAGGCGCACGACGATGGCGCCGAGCACCATCAGTTTGAGCGCCGCGCCGTAGAGGATCATCCCCAGAGCCGGGCCGCTGTGATCCAGGACCATGACCTCGTGGATCATCGTCAGCTCGAGATGCGTGTTCGGGTCGTCGAACGGAATGCGCGAGTTCTCGGCCAGCAGCACGACGAAGAGGCAGACCGTGATCAGCCCCAGCGATGCGCCGGTCGTATCCCAGGACGTCGCCAGATGCGGTCCGAGCATCGCGTTCAGCGACAGCCGGTCGGCCAGGCGCGCCAGGACGACGAAGGCGAAAAAGACCGTGGGCTCTGCCAGGCAGGAGAACGTCACTTCACGCGCTGCACCCATGCCCTCGAAACTCGAACCGGTGTCCAGAGCGGCCAGGACGGTGAAAAAGCGGCCCAGGCCCAACAGGTAGACGAAAAGGATGAGGTCGCCCTCGAAGGTGACCGGGGCCGCCAGGGCGCCGAAGGGCAGCAGCAGCGAGGCGAGCACCGGCACGACCAGACCCACCACCGGACCGATCAGGAAGACCCAGGTGGTGGTGCGGCTGAACACGAATCCCTTGCGCCACAACCGGCCAAGATCCCAGTACGGCTGCAGCAGGGGCGCACCGCGGCGACCGGCAAAGACGGCCTTCGTCCGGTTGATCACACCGGTCATCAGGGGCGCGAACGCCAGGAGCAGCGCCAGGTGGACCAGCACACCGACCAACATGACTGAATCCTCACTTCCTGCCGAACAGGACCAGCAGCACCAACAGCGTCAGTGCCATATAGGACAGGTACGAAGCTGTCACCCCGTTCTGGAGGATGACCCTGAACCAGCCGAAGGAACAGGCGGCCACCCGCCAGACCGGCAGCAGGACACGGTCGAACACGAAGTCCGGAAGATGGCTGGAGAACCGTTCGGGCAACGGGAAGACGGCACGATCCGGCGCGCGGTCCGGACGGCGGGCCAGGGCGAACCGCGACACAAGCCCGTCGGCGAACGACGAGGCGGAGTATTGCGCCTGCGGCGGCGGACAGGCGAAACCGCAGCCCCAGGTAGGCAGGTCGCGCGGCGCCTCCCGGCTGCGACGGCCCAGCCAACCCGCGGCGACGGCGGTCAGCAGTATCAGCGCGACACCCGATATGCTGAGCCAGATCAGGGGACGCATGCCGTCCACCAGCGACGGATACGGAGAAGTCGAATCCGCCAGGGCCGGAAACCAGTCGAGGGTCGCGCGCCGCAGCAGCGGCGCGATGCTGACCGGCACCAGGCCGATCCAGATGCAGGCCAGAGCCAGGGGCCCCATGCCGAAACGCATGCTCGCGGCGGCTTCGTGCGCCTGCGTGGCCGCTTCGCTGCGCGGCGTTCCCAGGAACACGATACCGAAGACCTTGACGAAACAGGCCAGCGCCAGAGCGCCGATCAACGCCAGCGCCGGCGCCGCCAGCACGGTCAACGCGATGCCGGACCCCTGACTGTGGCCGGCTGCAAAGGCGGCCATGAAGATCAGCCATTCGCTGACGAAACCGTTCAACGGCGGCAGTCCGCAGATGGCCACGGCGCCGACAAGGAAGTAGAAAGCGGTCCAGGGCTGGCGTTTCAGCAGACCCCCGCATTTTTCGATCTCTCGCGACCCGACGCCGTGCACGACCGAACCGGCCGATAGGAACAGCAGCGACTTGAACATGCCGTGATTGACGACATGCAGCAGGGCACCACCCAGTCCGAATACGACCATGGTCGAATAGCCCACCGCGCGGCCCAGTACAGCCAGGCCCAGTCCAATCGCGATGATGCCGATGTTTTCCACGCTGTGGTAGGCCAGCAGACGTTTGATATCGTGCTGGGCGAGGGCCTGGACGACACCGGCGACACCGGAGACGACGCCCATGCCAAGCAGGGTCCAGCCCCACCATGCCGGAACATCGGCATAGAAGGAGATCAGCCGGACCAGGCCATAGATCCCGACCTTGAGCATCACGCCCGACAGCAAGGCCGAAGCATGCGAAGGCGCCGCCGCGTGCGCGGACGGCAGCCAGACGTGCAGCGGCATCAAGCCCGCCTTCAGGCCGAAACCGAAGAGACCGAGCGCGAAAACGATTCCGGCCGGACCGCCGGCGGCCAGCGATCCGGTCGCCGGAAACCGCAGCAGGAGGTCGCCGCGACCGAGCAGCGCGAACATTCCGAACAGGGCCAGCGACCCGGTATGGGTAGCGACGATGTAGAGGTATCCGGCGCGGCGGGATTCCGCCAGGCAGTCGTCGGTCGTGACCAGGAAGAAGCCGGAGAGCGCCATCATCTCCCAGGCGGTCAGGAAGAGCAGCGAGTTGCGCGAAACCAGCAGCAAGAGCAGCGCCGCACCGCAGAGTCCAAAAAAGAAACGGAACCGCCGGCCGTTGCGTGGGAACCGATGATGCGGACGATAGCCCAGCCCGTAGAGCCCCCCGGCGCCGACGACCAGCAGCATCGGCAACATGAACAGGGCGGACAGGGTATCGAAGCACAGCAGCAGACCGCCGCCGGGCACACCCCAGGACAGATCGATGCGGTCGGGACCCGCGCCCAACAGACCCCCGACGACACCTGCCAGTCCCAGGCCGACGCCGCCGAGCAGCAGGAAGGTGAAGATCCCCTCGCCGCCGCCGGGTAGGCGACGGATCAGAAGTGCGGGCACCCCGGCGCAGGCCATCAACAGGATCGCGCCTATGAGCAGCAGCATCATTGCGGACTCCCTTCGCCGAAAACGAAGAGGCTCCAGACCAGGCCCGCCGACCGGGGGAACGGCCCCTGCAGGACCGGGGCCTCGACCTCGGGCTTCATCAGCGAGGGCAGCAGATGACGCTGGGTCAGCTCACCGTACGCCACCGTGGTATAGGCCATGCGCGACGATGGCCGGCTGTACCCGCAACCCCATGTGACCCGCCGGAGGACGTGGCGTAGCCTGACGATCCCCGCCAGCAGGAACATCGTCAGCAGGGCGGCGCCGCCCAGACACACAGCCAGAAGCCCGCCGATGAACAAGGCCAGCGTCATCTAACGAACCACGCTTTCGGAGACCTGGCGCAGGGCCGCAAAGATCTGTTCGCGACCGGCCTGCTCCAGGATCGCCTGCCGGAAGACAGGTTGCCTCAACACGAAACCAAGGTGGGCCTGCAGATGCAGCTGCGCACGCAACGTCGGCGCCAGCAGCGCGAACAACGCCCAGACCGGCACGCCGTCCAGGGCCTTGAAATCGACCGGAGCGTCGAGGAAGCAGAGGGTCACAGTCGGGCGGGTGACCGGAACCAGTCCCGGACTATGGAGATGCGGCATGGCGATACCGTCGCCCACGCCCGTGGAGGCCAGTTTCTCGCGGGCGATCAACGCCTGCAGGAGATTCGTCCGATCGGCCTCCTCGGGAAGCCTCAGATGGGCCACCATGTCGCCGAGTACATCGTCGCGGGTGCGTCCCTCGATCCGGTAGAAGACCCCGCCGGCTTCCAGGCAGTCGATCAGTTCCGGCAGCGGCAAGGCATCGGTTTCGGGCTCGGAGAAGGCGGAGGCCGGCAGGCCCAGCCGTCGCGAAGTGGCCCATTCGAGCAGCTCGGACCGGTGGAATCGATAGCACTCGCCGATCCGGAAGGTGGGCATGATATCCTTGCCGATCCAGCGGTAGATCGTCTTTTCTGATACGGACAGCAGTTTGGCGGCGTCCTTGACCGTGAGATTCATGGTGTCACCCCAATTGTCATCCTTGGACACTCCTGGACATTAATAGAAACTATAATTATCAATAGACAGGATATCAATCGGAATCTCAGATGTCTCATTCAGGGCCTAAATGGAGACTTGTCGTGCCTGTCGTGTATTCCGTTCACATTGATAAATAATGACTTGCAAGCTTGGGCTGAGCCCGCATCCAGCGGGACCCACACCGCCATTGCCGCGCCCGCAGACACCGGGGCCACGCCAAACACTCCGTCCACATCTTGCCCGAACCCTTGTGCGGCCACAAACAGCAGAAGCAACACGAGGGCCAACAAGATCGAAGTCACACCGTTCTGGAGCATGCGGTTCACATCGCTGCCCGCCCTCACCAGCATCTCGACGATCGGCAGGAATCTGAATTGTGCCGCCGGCGTCAAGTCGATGCCGATCCGCTGGCTGTTCTGCGACGAGATCGACGAGTACCCAGGCGATGTCGACGGGCAGGGCGACCCGATCTCGCTGGCGGAGAAGCGCACCACCGGCCCCCTCTACTCCCGCCGCAAGGTGTTCCTGGTCTCGACGCCCACGATCAAGGGTATCTCTCGGATCGAGCGCGAATTTCTCGCCTCGGACCAGCGGCGGTACTTCGTCCCCTGCCCCGAGTGAGGCCACTTCGACTGGATGCGGTGGGAGAACATCCGCTGGCGCGACGACGACCCCAAGACCGCGGCTCTGGCCTGCGTCCACTGCGGCGTCCTGATCGAGGAGCGCTTCAAGCCTCAGATGCTGGCCGCCGGTCGGTGGCGTCCAACCGCCAAGGGCAACGGCGAGACGATCGGGTTCCATCTGGTCAGCCTCTATTCGCCGCTGGGCCGGCTACCGTGGTCAGCCACCGTCGGCGAGTTCATCGGGGCCAAGGACAACCCGCTTCGCCTGAAGAACTGGGTCAACAGCGTGTTGGGTGAGACCTGGGAAGAACGCGGCGAGACCGTAGATCCGGACAACCTGTTGGCCAGAGGCGAGCGCTACGAGGCCGAGGTGCCCACCGGCGTGGGCGTGCTCATAGCCGCGCTCCACATCCTGGGCCCTGCGTTCGTGAAGTCCCTGCCCGAACGCGCTGCCGCCCTGGCCAACCGGCGCGAGGTGCCCGTCGCGGCCGAGCCGGAGCCGAGCATGCCTTTGCGGCGCCCCCGGGGGTGGATCGATGGTTGGCGGGGATGATTCCAGGGCCTTGTGCGACGCGGCGCTCGCTACGTGCAGAGCGACGAAGTCACCGTGCCGGCAGCTACGATCGCGGAGCGAGGAGAATCACAAGCGCGCCAGCCACGCAGAGCAGGGCACCAAGAAAATCCCATCGATCCGGGACAATTCCTTCAACGATCCGCAGCCAGATCAGAGAGGAGGCGATGTAGATCCCCCCGTATACGGCGTAAGCGCGTCCGGCATAGGTCGTCTCGACCCTCGTAAGGCACCAAGCGAACAGCACAAGGCTTACGACTCCCGGAAGCACAACCCACCAGGGGCGCGACAGGCGAAGCCACGCCCAGAACGAGAAGCAGCCGGCGATTTCGAAGAAGGCCGCAGCAAGAAAGTACCCGACTGATCTCATGAACTCGAAACTCCTATGCTCGTGTTGTTACTATTCGTCTCATAATTGTCTAGACATTCTCCAGGTAATGTGTTATCTTCACCCCCATGGATAACACCGACGGCAGACGATTGACGCACGACCAGCTTACCGAACTTCGGCGCAGAGGTGTTGCTGCTGTTCAGGGCGGTGACCATCCCGATGTCGTT
>PFVX01000043.1 GCA_002790835.1 bacterium CG_4_9_14_3_um_filter_65_15
GGTGAGGCGGAACTCGTAGACACAATTTACGAGGCACAACTAAACCCATTGGCCTGGTGGCCGATAAATGGCGGGAACAATCCATTTCCGAGGGCAACGATAGGATCAGGCCTCCATGAAGCGAAAAACCGTCTCCTTGTGCATCATCGTCCGGGATGAAGAAGCCAACATCGGCGCGACAATCAAATCGGTCCTGGCGCTGGTGGACGAGGTCATCGTGGCGGACACGGGGTCGCGGGACAACACCTCCATCATCGCCGAAGGCTACGGGGCGCGTGTCGTGGACGTGCCCTGGGAGGACGACTTCGCCGCGGTGCGCAACCGGGCCTTGGCAACCGCCTGCGGAGACTGGATCCTGGTCCTGGACGCCGACGAATTCCTCCAATCCATCCGCCCGGTGGAATTCCAGCGGCTGCTTCATGATCCATCCGCCGCCGCCTACCGGGTCGCGGTGACGGATGAGGAAGGTCGCCTCCTGAACCGGGTGCCCAACTGCGTGCGCCTGTTCCGCAACCATCCCCTGCTGCGATTCACCTATCCCTTGCGGGACGATCTGGAAGCGGGGTTGGCGGCCTATTGCCGGGAGACGGGGCATCGGGTCCTGGAGTCGGAACTGGTGGTCGTCAACGAGGGGCAGACCCCGCAACGCACGAGTGCCGCAAGGGAGAGGGATCAGCGCATCCTGCGCCTGGCGCGGGATTCCCAGCCCCAGGAACCCTTCTTCGCCTACCTGAGCGGCATCCAGGGCCTTTCCCTTCTGGACGACGAGGTTCTTCCGACCGCCGGTATCAAATCCTCCCTGGAAGACCTCGACCAGGCCTGGCGCTTGGCCGTTTCCTGGCGCGGTGACGTCGCCTCGGCGCCGGCATGGTTGCCGGAATTGGGATGCCGCCTGGTGAGCGGGCGACTGGCGGTCGGGCACACGGAGTCCGCCCGGAAGATCGCAGACGAATTGGTTTCCCTCTATCCCCACCTTCCCTCCGTCCTCCTTCAGTCGGTCGCAGCCGATCTGGCCCACCTCGTCGAGATCAGGGAGGCCCGGGGCAGCCTGGAATTCCGCCAGTGCGTCGCCCGGATCGACAGCCTGCTGGACCGGATCTCGGCCCAGAGGATCCACGCCGCGGCGAGCGCCGTGGACAATCGCCGCCAGGCCCTTTATCCTTTGCACTACCGGGGCCGATTGGCTCTTCTGGAAGGGATGGTTAGTGAAGCGGTGACGTGGTTCGAACGCGCCCTGGATCTGGACCCCTCCTATTCCTTTGCCTGGCTGGGTATGGCCGAGTGCTGCGAATTCGCCAGCGACCGCAAACGGGCGCTGAAGCTTTACCTGCGCACGGCGGCCGCATGCCCGGACAATTATCGGGCCTGGCTGCAGGGCAGCCGCCTGATGCGGCGCATGGATTGCCCCGGCAATGCCGTCACCTGGTGGAACAGGTTCTGCAGGAGCTTCCCCGAACACCCGGCCGTCAAGGAACCGGCGTGTGAGGACGCGGACTGCCAGACCTGCTGACCCGGTACCGATTTCAGCCCAGAGAAAGCTGCCGCCATGGCCAAGCCGATGCTTCCGCCCGATTCGACGTTTCCCGCCGCGAGACGGGTCTTCACCAATCGCAACCTGCGACTGGAATCGCTGGGGGCCTTCGGTTTCGACATGGACCACACGCTGGCCATCTACGATACCCGGCAATTCGACCGCCTCAGTTTCGAGTTGGCCCTCGACGGCGTCCTGCGCCGGCTGGATCTGCCGCCCGAGGTGCGGGATGTCCGCTGGGATCCCGCCGCCGCGGTGCGCGGGCTGGTGGTCGACAAGAAGTCCGGCAACCTGTTGAAGGTGGACGCCTACCACCACGTCACCCGCGCCCGCCACGGGGAGAAGTTCCTCGACAAGGAGGAGCGCCGCGACCTGTACGCCAGCGGCCGGGTGCGCCTGGGCACGGGTCGCTACCGCAGCTTCGACACCCTTTTCGATCTGCCCGAGGGCAGCCTCTACACGGCCTTGGTTGCCCGCGTGGACGCCGTCGCGGCCGGCCGGTCCCGGCCCGACTATCGCGCACTTTCCGAGGGGGTGCGCGCGGCGGTGGACGGAACCCACGCCGACGGTTCGCTCAAGTCGCACATCACCGCAGACCTGGACCGGTTCTTCACCCGCGACCCTCATCTCGTGCCGACGCTGCAGAAGTTCCGGGACGCGGGCAAGAAGCTCTTCCTGCTGACCAACAGCGAACCCTCCTACACCGGTGCGGTCATGCAGCACCTCGTGGGGGGCGAGCCCGGATCCTGGGTCGGCCTGTTCGATCTGGTGATCTGTTCGGCCGGCAAGCCCGGCTTTTTCGTCAAGCGGGGAGACGGCGAGCCCATCCCGGTCGGCCAGGATGCCCGGCTGCCCAACCGCAACGGCAATTGCTTCCTGGGCGGGGATTCCTTCTTCCTCGAGAAGCAACTCGGTATCAGCGGGGACGGGATCCTCTACTTCGGGGACCACACCTACGGGGACATCCTGCGCAGCAAGAAAAGCGTCGGCTGGCGCACGGCCATGATCATCCCCGAGGTCGAGGAGGAATTGCAGGCCCTGGTGCCCCTGATCGAGACCCTCCGCGAACTGGGCCGGGTGGAAAAGAGCCTGGATGATCTGGTCATGCGCAAGGACCACCTGCGCACCGGGGGGGGGGATCCCGACGAGATCGCGGCCCTGACCGCCCTGGTCACCCAGGGCCTGGGCCGGCGCGGCGGGTTGCAGCGCAAGATCAAGTCGGCCTTCAATCCCCACTGGGAATCCGTGTTCCGTGAGGGCCGTGCCGCCAGCCGCCTGGGGCGGCAGGTCATGGAATTTGCTTGTATCTATACCAGTCGGGTGAGTAATTTCCTGAACTATCCGACGGACAAGTTTTTCGCCCGCCCGGTGGAGATCCTTCCCCACGAGAGAGGGATCCTGCCGGAGTCTTGAATTCGACCTTCCGGTGACGAGAGAAAGGGAGTTTGGACATGAATGGTTCGAAAGTCGTTCTGGTGGTGGGAACAGGGACCATCGGAGAACCGTTGATCGGACTGCTCTGTGCGTTCAAGGCCCAACTCGGCATCGACGAGGTCATGTTCCACAAGCGGACGCCCCTGTTGACAGACCGCAGCAAGGTGACCGATCTGCTGAGCCGAGGCGCGCGGTTGGTGACGGACAAGGACCGGGTCCAGAGTTTCGCGGACATGGGACTCCGGGTCGACGCCGTGACCGAGGATGCCATGCAGGCCGCCCGGGTCGTGGTGGACTGCACCCCATCGGGCAACAAGATGAAGGAGATGTGGTACTCCAAGTACGAGGACACCACCGACCTGTTCATCGCCCAGGGGAGCGAATCCGGATTCGGCAAGCCCTATGCCCGCGGCATCAACGACGAGGTGTTGGAAGTCGGCAAGGACAAATACCTGCAGGTCGTCAGCTGCAACACGCACAATCTTTCGGTGCTGATCGACATGTTCGGCCTGGGTGAGGAGGGTCCGGATAACCTGACCGAAGGCCGGTTCGTCTGCATGCGGCGGTCCAACGACATCAGCCAGGATGACAAGTTCGTGCCGAGCCCCCAGACGGGCGGCCACAAGGATGCGCGCTTCGGCACCCATCACGCCCTGGACGCCTGGCGCCTGTATCAGACCAAGGGCCCGCAGTACGACATGAATCTCTTCAGCTCGGCCCTCAAGCTCAACACCCAGCTGATGCACATCATCCACTACAACATGAAGGTGAAGAAGCCGGTGACGCACGAGGAGCTGATCCAGAGGGTGGTGGACAACGACCGGGTGGCCATCACCCACAAATCCACCGCCAACAGCATCTTCTCCTTCGGGCGGGACCACGGTTTCTGCGGCCGGATCCTCAACCAGTCGGTCATTCCCACCAACACCCTGCACATCAGCGAGGACGGGCGGAGCGTCTCGGGGTTCTGCTTCACACCCCAGGACGGGAACAGTCTGTTGAGTTCGGTGGCCGCCGCGGTGTGGGGGCTGTATCCGGAGACCTACGACAAGATCGTGCAGTGCCTGCGACCGTACTTCTTCCAGGAAGTCTGACCGGAACCGCTCCGTCTCACATCCCGGTGGGCATTTCTCCGATACGGGTCGCCAGAGTGGCGGCCCGTTCGCGTCCATAGAAGTCCGGATCCGCGTCCTTCAGGCTGCGCTGGAGCAGGGACAGCCAGGTTTGGGCTCCCGCCCGGTCGCCGAGGTCGACGCTGCAATAGGCAGCCAGTTCCAGGGCGTTGATCTGCCGCGGGTTGACCTCGAACATGGGTCGCAACTCGGCCAGGGCCTTGTCGGGTCGACCCGATTCACGCAGGGCCTTGGCCAGGCGGTAGCGGTAGAACCACTGGTAGTGGAACGGGTACACCTCCCTGACCTGGTCGAGCGCCTTCTTCCAGCGAGTCACGCGTTCGGCAGGCGCGGCGTTGTAGTCGGCGGAGATGGCCTCGAAACGGCCCTGGGCGTTTTCGATGTTCCGCCTGAAGTTCGCGTCGCCGGCGTAGGCGGCATCCTTGCGCCAATCCGTCAGGCACGAGTCCATGACGGCGCGTCCTGCGTCGGGATCACCCACGGCCGCCAGGCGCATGGCCCGGTAGAAGCAGGTGACACGTTCATCGGGATAGCGGGCGATGAATTCCGCGGCCATGCGGTCCATCTCCTCATCAAGGTCGGAATTGACGAATGCGTTGATGATCTCCAGGTCGACCTGTCGTTCCAGGGTGCTGCCCCGCACTTCGGCCCGGACCTTTTCCAGGATGTCCTTGCCCTTGGCGATCTGCCCGCGGTGCAGATACACCGAGCCCAGGTTGATGAGCGAGAAATAGAAGTCCGGCTGAATCTTCACCGACTTGATGAATTCCTGTTCGGCCTCCTCGTAGCGGCCCATGACCATCAGCACCTCGCCCATGGAGTCGTGGGGGTTGGCCTGATCGGGGGCCAAAAAGGCATACTTCTTCATGTACTCGATGGATTGGTCGTAGTTTCCCCGGTGCAACTCGAGGTAGCCGAGCATGTTGTAGCTGTTGGCGAAGTTCGGATCCACTTCCAGGATGCGCTGCCAGGCCTTTTCCTGGAGAACGGGGTCGGTCATGATGTCGGGTTGCGAGGCCTTGGCCACCAGGACGAAGATGTTGTTGGGGATTTCCTGCTCCAGCGCCGCCAGGACCGAATCGCCCATGGTGTAGTAGCGGGACATGCTCAGGGCGCTGAGACGGAGCTCGGCAAGCATGCGCCGGCGGGGATCCGTCAGCAGGGCGGTCAGGCTGTCGGCGCGATCGAGTTCGGTCTCGAAGTTGTCCGTCTGGCCCAGACGCGCGAAGGCCAGGGAGCGGGCGATGGACGCTTCGGCCAGGGCCGGGTCCAGTTCCAGGCTTTGGCCCAACTTGTTCACCGCGTCATGCAGTCGCAGCGCGTTGTAGTCGGCGGTGCCTTCCTCGCACAGGGCTTGGGCCTCGTCGTTTTCGGACAGGCTGTCGGTGTCCGTTCGATGGCCGAACATCAATCCGGCGGCGATCAGAACGAGTGCGGTCACCAGGACCAAGACCATCCACTTCACGGCTTCTCCTTTACGGCTTCTGGTGCGCAGCGGGGGGACGCTTGTCCCCTCCACCCTGGGCACGCGCAAGCTGGGCGGCCACGCCGCCGATTTTCAGGGCGATCATCGTGATGTCGTCATCATGGTCGCGGCGTCCGCTGAACACCGCGAGGTCCTCCGTTATGCTGTCGATCAGGGTATCGACCTGGTGACCGAAGCGGGTGCGCAACAGGCTGGTCAGCCGGTCCTCCCCGAAATCCTCGTCCCCGTCGGGCCCCTTGGTCTCGGTCAGGCCGTCGGTGTACAGAAACAGCAGGTCGCCGTCGTCGAGGGTGAGGGCTTCTTCCTCGTAGTCGCTGAAGTCGAACGCGCCCAGAGGCAGGCCGCCCTTGTCGAGCAGGCGGCTGGTGCCGTCGGCCCGGATGATCACCGGCGAATTGTGGCCGCCGGAGCAGTACACCAAATCCCGGTCCCCGGGGTCGAAGATGCCCAGGAACAGGGTGGCGAAATGCTCCGGATCTGTGCTCGCGTGGATCTGGCGGTTGATCCGGTCGAGGATCTCGGCGGGCGAGTCGCACATGTCGCACTGGGCGCGTACCGCCGCCTGCAGATTCGAGGCGAGGATGGAGGCGGGCATTCCCTTGCCGGAGACGTCGGCGATGACCAGGGCGAGCTTTCCGTCCCGCCGCTCGATCAGGTCGTAGTAGTCACCCGAAACCTGCTTGCTGGAAATGTTCACGGCATGGATTTCGATGCCGTCGAACTGGGGAATGCGGCCGGGCAGCAGGCGCGACTGGATGCGGCGCGCCATGGTCAGTTCCTCTTCCATCTTCCGCTTGCCGACTTCCTCTTCGTACAGGCGGCTGTTCTCGATCTGCAGGGCGATCTGGCCGGCGACGATGGTCAGCAGTTGCAGTTCGTGCAGCTCGTAGTCCAACCCCGGCCGCACCGGGAGGGCGACCACGCCCACCAACCTGTTGCCGGCGGTCATGGGCACCAGCAGTTGGATGCCCAGTTCCGCCAACCCGAGCTGCTCCTGGGTCCGCAGCTGCATCAGGGCCTGTTCCCGCGTGATGGCTTCCAGATCGTCACCCCCGGCGGGAGCAACGGTGTCGATCCACAGAGGCTCGCTCACGCCGGCCAAGGTCGCCGTGAGCGCCGGCAGTTCCAGGGCGTGGGGGTAGCGGGTGCGCGGGCGGCGCTGGCCGTTGTCGGTGGAGGAGGGGCTTTCGTCGTCACCGTTCTCCATGTAGCCCGGACCAGGCAGGGGCTCCTCCATGGAGCCGGCCATGTCGAAGGCGCCGTCGGGAGCGCCGCCAAGGTAGAAGGCCAGGCTCGGCAACCCGAGGGCTTCACCGAGTTGCACCCCGACTCTTTGCAACAGGACCTGCTTCTGGATGTGTCGGGGGATCTCGCGGGAAATTTCTCCGATCACCGCGGCCAGGTTATCGCGCGAGTGGTAGAAGCGGCGGTTGCAGGCCTCCTGCAGCATGAGGCGCGCCGGCCACAGTCCCGCCGCCACCGCGAGCATGGCGCCGGCGGCGATCAAGGGGCTCTCGCCGGGGACCACCGTCAGCACCAGGCTGCCCAGCCACCACGCTCCGGCGAAGTATCCCAGCCAGGTTGCGATGGTCAGGGCGCCGTAGGCCAGGTTGCGCTTGATGAGCAGGTCGATGTGCAGGATCCGGTATCGGGCCACGCAATAGCCGAACGAGATCGGCAGGGCCGCCAGGGGGACGGCTCCCAGGCGAGCCAGCCCGGACTGATAGCTGAGCTCCTCCAGCCCGATCTTGAACACCAGAAAGGGTATGACCGAAAGCATCGTGCCATAGGTCAGGATGCGGACGCGGTCGCGCATCAAGGGGTCGCGGTAACTGAGATACCCGTGCAGCAGCGCCGCCAGACCCAGCACGAAATAGATGCCCAGGACCAGCCACACCGGCGAGGTGATGCGTCCCCCCTCGGGGGCCACGAACTGGTCGATGGTGAACCGCATGTAGAACATCAGGGGCAGCAGGTAGATCAGCGGCGAGAGGAAGGGATGCCGCAACAGGGTGGCCTTGCGCGACGGAAAGACCAGGAAGAAGTGCAGGAAGACGGCCGGCAGCATGAACCGGGCCAGGGCTCCGATGTTCTGGGTGATCAGGGCGCCCAGGAAGTAACTGACCTGCTGCAGATTGGTCGTGAAGTAGAGGCTGAACAGCAGGCACATGGTGAAGAACAGGTTGGCGGGTCGCTCGTTGTTGCTGCGCAGGTACACCGCGAAGCCGATGATGAGGTAGATCAGGGCCAGGATAATGTTGACGGAATATTCCCGCAGGTCGACCCGGGTCGAACCCAGGGGCACGGGCATGATGTTCTGGTCTTCGCCGCGCTGGACGAGGTAGTTGATGGTCTGGCCGGGACGGAAGCGTCTGAGTTCGGCCACCGCCTGCTGGGGCTCGGGCGTGATGGCCTTGCCGAGACCGAGGATGCGGTCCCCCTTGCGCAGGGGAGTGGCCGGGCCGGTGTACCCGACAATGGTGTCCAGCACTTCCAGGGTGTCCCTGCCCAGGCGCCACACGGTGCCGTCGCTGGGTCGGGTGCGCGTGGCGTCGTAGCCCGCGAACACCACCGCCAGCACGGTGATCGCCCCCATGACCAGATGGGAACGCCGCGACAGGAGCGCTTGGTGCATCCTGCTGAATATGGAGGGATAGGGGGCCTGCGACGGCATCTTGCTCCGGATCGCCGGGGTTTGGGGCCCTTTGGCGCAAGGATCAATATAACCTGTTTCTTCCGGCAAGTCCCGTGTTGCACTGAATTCCCGGGAGGCGCATTCTGGGAGGCAGACTCGACCGGAGTCCTGCCTGCCTAAGACGCATGCCGGGGGGAATTAGTTTCATGCCCGAAAATGATCCGCAACCGCAACCGGGGCAAGTGCCCGCTCTCCTTGATGTTCATGTGGGTAGGGGACGGACTTCGGTGCGGCTGGAATTGCGCCCGGTGGGCCTGGACTGGTTGCTGTTGATCACCGGCGGCGAGCAGCACGTGGGGGCGGTGGCGTTGGCGGAGCCGGGGAGCGATCCCGCCCAGCTTGTGCGCGGGGCCCATCGGGAAGGACCCCTGGCTGCGACGTGCGCCGCCATCATTTCCGCCGCGACCGGTGCCGGGTGCGTTGCGGTGGCGGGAATCCACCAGGACGAGGCCACCGGCGAGGAAATCGTCGCCATCGTGGGCAATGCCGAACGCGGTGCGCGGATCCTGGCCGCCTGGGCCGTGGACCGGGATCAAAGATAGGGCAGGGCCAGGGAACCGCTCCCCTGGATGCCGTAGCTCAACCAGGCGGGGTGTTCCCTGCCGAATTCATCCCGGATGGCCGCTCCGGCCTGCCAGAGGGCGGCCCCGGCGCACCATCCGGCCGCCATGGCGGCGTAATAGCGGCCGGCGAAGTGTCGGGCCGGCCGGCTGTACAGGGGAACCATCGGGCCGATGAAGGTCGAGGCCCCCGCGGCGGCGCAGCGACGCCCCAGCTGGGGCAGCGCCCGGTAGCTGTTGGAAAACACCAGGGGGGGCATGCCCCCGCCCCGGCTGATCTGCAGGGGGTCCACCGGACCGTCGGGCAGCAGCCAGCCGCCTTGCTCCACGGCCGCCGGGCGGACCGTTCCCCCGGACTCTGCCCGGGCCTCCTGGCCCACGGGCACCGAAACCCCGCCTTCCCGGTGATAGCGCTCGCTGATGTCGTCCAGCATGCTGGTGATCGGGTCGACTCCCAGCACCTCGCCTTCCATGCCCGCCAGTTCCTCCCATTGGTGGTCCGGGAGCTGGGCGGCTTCCTCCAGCATGCGGTTCATCCAGTACTGTCCCTCGCTGGCGTCATACTGGGCGGCCTCGCTGGTGGGGCCGGCGTAATGCAGCGCCTGGTAGGCCAGGCTCTTGGCCGCAAGGTCTGCGGGGGTGACCGCTCCATCGGGGACGAAGACGCTGCCGAGTGGACGGCCGAGACTGCCGCCGTCGAGGGCCGACATCACCACTTCGGCCTCGCGGAAGATGAGGCCGCGGATCCGCCGGTCGCCATGGCCGGGCACGAACAGGATCTGGGGCGGTTGATTCTTCTTGCCCAGGAGCTGGGACAGAATGGCCGGCAGGTTGGTCTCCCCGTGTTGCCCCACCAGAAAGCGGGAGCGGAGCTGACGCATCACCCATGGGCGCTGGATTTCCTGCAGGGCCGGATCGGCCGGCTGGGCGCCGACGCACAGGGGGTGGCCTCGGAACATGAACTCCAGGCCGTTGTGCAACCAGATCCACGGCAGGTCGAGCTGCTCGTCGCGGCCGACCAGATGGAACCCGACCAGGCCGTCGTACACCGGGTCGCTGATGTCCAGGGAGGTAAACCCGGCGCGATGGCGTTCGGGGGCCAGAGCCCCGGGCCGAGCCTCGTTCAGGGCCTTGAACAGGAGGCGTCCCACGGCGGACATGCCGTCGGTGACGGTGACCGCATCCAGTCCGTCCCGCTTCTGGATGGACTCCAGGTGGGCGGCCGCGGCCGCGGCTTCGGCACAAATCGCGTCGAACTCGGCGCTTTTCCCGGGTTCAGGAAGGAAAATATCGATCCAGCGCATGGTCAATCCGTCCCCGGGAAACGGGATGCGGTGTTCGCCAGAAGGCGGGGACATCCCGTGTAACCGTTTGTTGGGTAAAGCCTTGCTGATTCCGAGGTGGAATTCCGATTTGCAGCCAAGGCCGATCCGCGGGGAGGTTTGCACAGAATGTGCCGGGAAAGGAAAAACCGGCCAAAGCCGGTTTCCAGAGTCTCGCAGCGATTCCGATGGTGCCCAGGGGGAGACTCGAACTCCCACGGGGTTTCCCCCACTACGACCTGAACGTAGCGCGTCTACCAATTCCACCACCTGGGCACTCCATGTCCCACAGGCACGGCCTGGGGCAACGGGCGTTCAATCTAGCCGCTGGTGTGGGGGATGTCAACCGGCCCCGAACCATTTCGGGCGGAAAAATGGGAGATTGCAGCAGCAGCGACAAAAGGTATATTCAAAACGAGATGGGGACCCCTCGAGGGCTGCCCCTGCACCTGCTATCGGACACCTGGAGATGTGATGGCCCGCACGCCGGAAACCGCCGGAATCAAGATCATCGGCAAGAATCGCCGGGCGTTCCACGAGTATCACATCCTGGACACCTGGGAGGCCGGTCTGGTGCTGCTGGGGACCGAGGTCAAGGCCTTGCGCGCCGGACGGGTCAATCTGGGGGATTCCTTCGGGGAGATCCGCGATGGCGAAGGCTGGCTCTGCAAGATGCATATCGGGCCCTACGAGATGGCCAACCGGGAGAACCACGACCCGTTCCGCCGGCGCAAGATGCTGCTGAATCGTCGGGAGCTGCGCAAGATCCGGCCGCGCATCGAGGAGCAGGGGTTGACCCTGGTCCCCTTGAAGATCTATTTCAAGCACGGCCGGGTGAAGGTGGAACTGGGCCTGGGGCGCGGCAAGAAGCTGCACGACAAGCGCCAAGACAAGGCGAGCAAGGACGTCGATCGCCGCATTGCCCGCGAAGTGGGCAAGCGGTCGTGACGGCCCGCGGAAGCGAAGGGAAACGGCTTTGCAGATCAGCATGAATGCAAGAGGAAGGCGCCGGTTGCGGCACGCTCTGGCGGTCTGTCTGCTGCTGGGCTGCTGGGCGCTGCCCGCCGCAAGCCGGAACGCCCCCCTGGACCCCATGGCCTTCACGCAATCGAATCCCGACGCCCCGGTCCAGCAGTTGCTGGTCAAGGATATCACCACCGGCACCGAGCAGGCCGTGGACGGCCGCATCCTGCTGGTCGATTCCGGGGAAACCTACCTCAGCTCGGCTTCCATCGCGACCATTCTGCAGGGAACGCGGTTCTGGGACGGTCGCCTGGGCTTTCTCGATCTGCAGTTCGGCGCCGTCACCTACAGCCTGGCTGCGGGGACCCGCCTGGTCTCGGGGCCGCAGGGAGCGACCCTGCTGCCGGTGCCGGTTCTGCTGTTCCATGACGATCTGTGGCTGCCCATGGTGGCGTTGACCGATGTCCTGGGGCCCGGCCTGGGCGCGCAGGTGGACTGGGATCCGGACCGCCGCCGGCTGACCATGGGCGAGGTGCAGTTCAACGTCACCGCTATCCGGAGCGAGCAGCTGGGCCGGACCACGGTGGTGCACATCCTGTGCGATGAACCCCTGGGATACCGCGCGACCGGAACGCGGGACGGGAACATCGAGGTGAAGATCTACGGCGGGCGGCTCAATCCCGGCGCCGCTTCCCGCGTGCGGGCGCGGGGGCTGTTGCGCGGCGCGACCGGGCGTCAAGCCGCCGACCACGCCCTGCTGGTGTTTCAGGTGGACCAACTGGTGGGTCATTTCCGCACCTACACCGACCAGGAAGGGCGCGAGATCGTCGTCGTCCTGGAGGAGGAACTGGTGTCGGCCATCCCCGATCCGGTTCCGCGTGGTCGGGTCGACGTGAACATCCAGACCGGACCGGTCGACGTGACCCACGACCTGCGTGTGGGCACGATGGTCATCGATGCGGGACACGGCGGACACGACATGGGCGCCGTGGGGTCCGATGGGATCATGGAAAAGGACGTGAATCTGGCGGTGGCCCGCGAGCTGCGTTCCTATCTGCAACATCAGAGCGACCTGAAGGTGGTGCTCACCCGTGCCAGCGATGAGTTCCTCGAACTGGATCAGCGCGCCGAGCTGGCCAACACCTCCGGCGGCAACCTCTTCCTCTCCCTGCACTGCAACAGCTGGTTCAACGACTCCGCCCGTGGCCTGGAGACCTACTTCCTTTCGCCGGCGCGCACCGATTGGGCCCGCAGCGTGGCCGCGGCCGAGAACGGCACCGGCGATAAGGGTTCCCTGGACGTCGCCGACGACGTGGACTTCATCGTCTGGGAACTGGTGCAGAACCGCTTCATCAGCAACAGCAGCCATCTGGCCGAGGTGATTCAGAAGGAGGCCTCGTCCGACCTGGGACTGGACGACCGGGGAGTGCGGCAGGCCGGCTTCCGGGTCCTGGTCGGGGCGTACATGCCGGCGGTGCTGGTGGAGATGGGATTCCTCAGCAATCCGCACGAGGAGAAGCAGCTGGGATCGGCGCCCTACCAGCGCAAGTTGGCCCGGGCGATCGGCGATGCGATCCTGGCCTACCGCGACGAGATGGAGGCTTTGCAGGGCAAGGCGCCGCAAGCGGAGGCTTCCGATGAGCGCTGACCGGAAATCGCCCGCAGGTTCCCACCCCGTCCGCAGGCCGTCCACGCGGCGGCCCCGCTCACGCGGGGGGCGGCCCTGGTTCGTGTTGCTCTGGGTGCTGGTGCTGCTGGCGGTCGGCGTTGCGGCCGGCCGTTTCCTGCTGTCGGGCAAGTCCGGCGACGGCGAGCTTGGCCCGCAGCAGACCGGTCCCCTGGCGCCCCAGGAAGCGGCGGCGGGCGACCGGGCGGTGCGCGTGGTCTTTCCCGAATGGGACGGCGAGGGCTTCATCATCGAACAGCGGCGGGTGCCCAGCCGGGGCCGCCCGGACGAGGATCTGCTGGCGGTCATGTCTTCGCTTTGCGACGGTCCGGCCATCAGCGGCGCCATCAGCGCCTTGCCGCGGGGAACGCGCGCCCTGGCCGCCTTCATCGACCCGCAAGACCAGTCGGCGGTGGTGGATTTCAGCAGCCAGCTGGTCACCGGGCATCCGGGCGGCAGCTTGGCCGAAGTGGCCACGCTGACCAGCATCCTGCGGACCGTGGCCTTGAACTTCCCCGACACGCGCTCGTGCATGGTCCTGGTCGACGGCGCTCCCGTGGGCACCCTGTCCGGGCATCTGGATATGAGCGGCCCCTTCGACCCGCGACGGTGGTTGTGATGACCGAGGACCGCAACCGTCCCATCGGCGTCTTCGATTCGGGCCTGGGCGGGCTGACGGTCCTGCGCGCCCTGCACCGCCGGTTGCCCTGCGAAGACCTGGTCTACTTCGGCGATACCGCCCGCGTGCCCTACGGCACCAAGGGCGCCCGCACGGTGCGGGATTTTGCGCGGCAGGACGCGGGTCTGCTGGTGGGCCTCGGCGTCAAGCTCGTGGTCGTGGCCTGCAACACCGCCAGCGCGTTTGCCCTGGATCATCTGCAGCAGATCCTGCCGGTGCCCGTGCTGGGGGTCATCGAGCCGGGGGTCGACGCCGCCCTGCGGGCTTCGCGCGGGGGGCCCGTTGGTGTGATCGGCACGCCGGGCACCATCGGTTCGGGTCGTTACCAGGAGGGGTTGGCGCAAGGTCTGCCGGGTCTGCCTGGCCTGTCCCCCGACCGGATCCTGGTGGGCGAGTGTCCCCTGTTGGTGCCTCTGGTGGAAGCAGGCTGGGTGGAGCATCCGGCCACCGACATGATCCTGGAGACCTACCTCGAACCCCTGCGCACCGGGGGGGTGGACACCCTCATCCTGGGCTGCACCCACTACCCGCTGCTGAAGGGGCAGATCGCCCGGCACATGGGGCCGGACGTGGCCCTGGTGGATTCGGCCGAATCCCTGGCCCTGGCCGCGGAAACCCTGCTGGCGGACCTGGACCTGCGTCGCCGGGACGGGCTTACCGGCGGCGAACGGCCGTCCGGGAGTCTGGAATTCCATCTCAGTGATATTCCCTGGAAATTCGCCGAGATCGGTGCGAGGTTCCTGGGCAAACCGATCACCGATGTGCGGACGGTTTCCCTGGAAGAAATGGAAGCCGCCGGCCGCCTTTGATCCGGATGAACAACCGAAGGGATGAACCTTGAGTGAACGCGCCTCGGGCCGCGACCCCAACCAGCTGCGGCCCACGACCCTGACCCGGGACTACCTGCCCCAGGCCGAGGGATCCTGCCTGATCCAGATGGGCAACACCCACGTGATCTGTACCGCGTCCATCGCCAACGGCGTTCCGCGCTGGCTCAAGGGCTCGGGCCAGGGGTGGATCACGGCCGAATACGGAATGCTTCCGCGGAGCACGGGCGACCGCATGCGTCGCGAGGCGGCCGGCGGAGGCCAGGGCGGCCGCACCATGGAGATCCAGCGCCTCATCGGCCGGTCCCTGCGGGCGGTCACGGACATGAACGCCCTGGGCGATCTGACCATCACCCTGGATTGCGACGTGATCCGCGCCGATGGCGGTACCCGCTGCGCTTCCATCAACGGCGCGGCGGTGGCGTTGTACGACGCCCTGTCGCGGTTGCGCCTGAAAATCCATCCCATGCGGTCCCTGGTCGGGGCCATCAGCCTGGGCATCGTGCAGGGCGAGATCCTCATGGACCTGGACTACGGCGAGGATTCCTCCGCTGATACGGACATGAATCTGGTGATGGCCGAGGGCGGCGGACTCATCGAGATCCAGGGCACGGCCGAGCAAAGACCCTTCCAGCGCGCACAGCTGGACACGATGGTGGAGCTGGGCGGCGCGGCCATCGCCAAGATCAACGAACTGCAGCGAAAGGTGCTGGAAGCGTGACGGACAAGACGCGACGCAAGGTCGTCCTGGCCAGCCGCAATCCGGACAAGATTTGCGAGCTCCAGGAGCTGCTGGCCGGATCCCCCTTCACGGTGGTGGGAGCGGGAGAATATCCCGGGCTGCCCGAGGTGGTCGAGGACGGCACGACCATTCTGGGTAACGCCCGGCGCAAGGCCATGGTCACGGCGGCGTTCACGGGCGAGATCGCCCTGGCCGACGACACCTCCTTTCAGGTGCGCGAACTGGGCGGCTGGCCGGACATCTTCGCCGCGCGTTTTTCCGGCAGCGGGGCCACCTACGCCAGCAACGCGGATCTGGTGCTGGAATTGATGCGCGAGGTGCCCGCCGGTGTTCGCCAGGCCCGCTTCTCCACGTCCTGCGTGTGGCTCGATCCGCGGCCCGCGGCCCAGGGTCGGAGCCTGGCAGGTGACGAATTTCCCGTGCTCAGCCCCGCCCGGCGGCGCTGGGTGCGCAACCCCTGGTACGGCACCCGTCCTTTCCATCCGGACAGTTCGCCCACACCAAGGGAGTGGGACTACTGGAACACCTTGAGCGATCGCCGGGACGTCTGGCAAGGGTATGCCACGGAGATGCTGAGCGACCCGACCAACTTCGGCGGGCACGACACCGCACGGCTGGCCGCGGTCGGTCGGCAGCTCCTGGGGACGTGCCCGGACAGCCCGCTCTGCACGGAGGCCGACCAGGAGAACGGAGGCGGGGGGCCGCGCATGCGCCTTCCCGACCCGGGCCTGTGGACGGTGCCCAAGCCGGGGTCGACGTGGGCTGAGATCAGCCCCTTTTATCCCACGGGGTTGGCCCAGGACGCCCCGGGCCGCGAATTGTGCCAGCCCCTGTGGCTGGAGGTGGCCACCGACGGCACCCTCAACGGGGAGCTGGCCCGTCAGCCCTTGGGCGGGGGCGGTTTCGGATACGATCCCATATTCAGGCCGGACGGGTCGGAGCAGACCCTGGCGGAACTGGAGCCGGACGCCAAGCACGCGGTGAGTCATCGCGGACGAGCCTTGCGCCGCATGCTGAAGGCGGTTCCTCGAGCCTACGGATATTGATTTCGGTCGGGGCGTGGCGCAGCCCGGTAGCGCACCTGCTTTGGGAGCAGGGGGTCGAAGGTTCGAATCCTTTCGCCCCGACCATTTTCACCAGCACGGCGGTGGCAGCGGCGGTCTACTCCTGATCCGTACGGGCTCCGCGCACAGCCCCCGGGTACTTGCCCGGGGGCCGGTTTGTCTGTCGCCCTTCCTTGCCGTATCGCTCCAAGCCGTCCCTGCGCATTGTCTGGGAACCGGCGAAAAAGGCCTCGCGGCGGCCGATCGGACCGGGCACGCCGGTTGCTGAATGGAGAGGGCTCTGGCGCGGCCGGCGAACAGCGAATCCATCTGGAACACAAGGATCTGCGATGCTACATTGACCTGCCCGCACCGGAAGCGGGTCTTGACAGGCGGGCCCTGCGTGATCATTATTCGCGTCCGCCCGCAGGACCGGTCGAAACGGCTCGGTGGGCTGCGGGCCCAGGCCGAATAATCGGTGCGCCCGTAGCTCAGTTGGATAGAGCAGCGGACTTCTAATCCGCAGGCCGCAGGTTCGAATCCTGCCGGGCGCGCCATGTCGTGATTTTGGTGGTGGCTGTAGCTCAGTTGGCAGAGCCCCTGGTTGTGGTCCAGGTGGTCGTGGGTTCGAATCCCATCAGCCACCCCATTCTTTTTTCCGCGTTCCGCGGTGAATCTGATATGGTCTCCTCCCGCTGAGACGATTTTCGGTTCCGGTCGTTCCTGCCGCGCGCAGGATTGACCCGAGCGGAATTTTCAGAGGCTGCATCGGGCCGCGGGATCATTCCAGGGGGTGGAGCCCAGAGCTCCGCAAAGGCAAGGAGGATGCGATGGCAGGCGTCAACAAGGTGATGATCATCGGCAATCTGGGTCGGGACCCGGAGATCAAGTACACCCAGAGCAATGTCCCGGTGGCCAACTTCTCGGTCGCCACCAGCGAAAGCTGGAAGGACAAGAATTCCGGCGAGTGGCAGGAGAAGACCGAGTGGCACCGCATCGTGGCCTGGCGGCACCTGGCCGAGCGCGCCGAGAAGTACCTCAAGAAGGGCAAGCAGGTCTACGTCGAGGGCCGCATCGAGACCCGCAAGTGGACCGGCCAGGACGGCAACGATCATTACACCACCGAGATCGTCGCCAACCAGCTCATGCTCCTGGGCCGCCGCGACGACAACGAGAGCTCCGGCGGATCCGGCGGCCGTTCTTCGGGTGGCTCCTCGGATGACGGCGGTGGGTTCAATCCGCCTCCCATCGACAACACGCCGGACGATGACGACGATCTGCCGTTCTGATTGATACGCGGAGCGGCCTGAAACACACATCCCCCCGGTGAAGCTTAGGTCGGGCCTGCGGCCCTCCAATGCGCTTCACCGGGGGGATGTGTGTCATCAGGCCGCTTTCGTGCATCCCCCTCAAACGGCAGACCGCCTTCCTCGCCTCGGGCGAGTTGCAAAGGTGGGGCGGATGCGTGATGTAGGGAGTGAAGTGGCCGCGTGCCTGGTGTTTTCCCTGAAGAGGGTTGATTCATACGCCCGTGAAGAAGCGCATTGGAGGGCCGCAGGCCCGACCTAAGGCAGTGTAAATAAATAAAGGTATCAATGTGCCTATCGCGATTGGGGTCGGATGGTGTAATTCC
>PFVX01000064.1 GCA_002790835.1 bacterium CG_4_9_14_3_um_filter_65_15
CTTCGCCAAACGACAGCAGGCCCTGGCGAAGTCGGTTAATTGCCTGGATGACCCGGCAAGTGCGGTGTTCTACGCGGCAACATAGCCAAACACGAGGGCCCCGGGCAAAGCCCGGGGCCAAGGGAGAAGACGACTAATGGTTGACTAGCCGTTCCATATCATTTGACCAGGGTCATCTTGTCCTGCAGGACGGTCTGGCCGGCGGTCAGGCGGTAGAGGTACACCCCTGCCGCCGAGGTGCGCTCATGGTTGTCGCGGCCGTTCCAGGTCACGTCATGCGGGCCGGCGGTGAGGCGCCCGTCGAGGAGGGTGCGCACCAGACGACCCCGGGCGTCGAAGATCTCCAGCTTGGCGCGACCGTCGGCCGGCAGATTGAAGGAGATCGTCGTCGCGGGGTTGAACGGATTCGGGTAGTTCTGGTTCAACACCATCGCGCGCGGGGTGTCGCCGGCTCCGGAAATGCCGTGGGGCGTGACGGCGACGTTGTCGATGGCCCAACCCCACCCGTTCACGTAGGCGTCGGCAAAGAGCCGGAAGCGCAGCAGGATCACGTCTCCAGTGGTGAAAGTCTGGTTCAGGTCGATGGTCCGGTTGTGGTACATACTCTCGTTGCCGTTCTGGGAGTTGAAGGCGCTTTCCCAGTCGGGATAGGCGCGGCAGTCCCAGGCGCCGGCAGGATCGAGGGTTTGCCACGTGATTCCGTCCAGGGAACCTTCAACGGTCACGAAATCCCAGAAACCGGAGTCGCCGAACACGGTGCCCGGGTCGCCCGGTTCGACGATGGCGATCTCGTCAAAGGACAGGTCCGTCTGGGCGGCGATGACCACCGGCACCGTGAGCATGGCCACCGGTCCGCTGTTGTCGGCGTAGTTGTGCGGGCTGTGCAGGGCGGCGTTGGAGAAACCGGCCGGAGTCTGGATGGAGAACCCGGTCATGGCAAAGTCGCCACCGGAATCCAGGTTGTTGCTGTACGTGAATTCCGGACTGCTCAGGGTGTAGACATCGATGGATTTGAGGACGGAGTCATAGGTGCCGCCGTCCTTGAACCCCCGTGCGTACACCGAGCGGGTGGCGGTGGTCATTACGGGGACTTCCAGGGTTTCCAGCTGACGTGGGGCGTTGGCCGAGTAGGTCAGCACCTTGGAACCGTCCACGAAGACCTGGGTGGAATCGTAGGCGCTGCGGAGATTCATTTCGATGGCCAGGGACCCGGAGGGAGTCTGGTAAAGGTTTCCCAACAGGGGATTGAAGGTCAAGTTGGTCTCCAGGGCCGAATCGGTGGTGGTCCAGATTCCGCGACCGTGGGTGGCCACGATGATCTCGTCCTCCACCGCCCGGATCATCCAGATGCCGACCGCGGGCAAGCCGTTGTTGGCCAGCGCCCAGGTGGCGCCGCCGTCCAGCGATTCCATCAGGCCGATTTCGGTTCCGACCCAGATGCGGTTGGCGTCGTTGGGCCAGACCAGCAGGTCGTAAACGGCCACGTCGGGGAAACCGTTGGTGCTGGTCGAACCGGTGCCGAAGCCCGAGATGTCCGCCCAGGTGGCGCCCAGGTCGGTGGTCTTGAGGATCTTGGGCCGTGCCGCGTAGGAGAACAGGGCGTAGGCGGTGTTGGCGTCGAAGGGGTCGGTGGCCAGGCCCGAGATGCGGCCCATGACCACGTCGGTGAAGTCGTTGGTCCCGGTGAAGGTGGCGCCGCCGTCGGTGGAGACCACGAGGCTGCCGGTGCCGTCCATGCGCGAGCCGGCCCAGACGATGTCGGGGTCGGCGCCCGAGACGCGCACGTCGTGGAACGAGCTGAGCGGGCCCCATTCACTCAGGGGGGTGGTGGACAGGGACCAGTTGCCGCCGAAGTCGGTGGATCGCCACACGCCCTGGGCGCCCACGGCGAAGACCACGTCGGGCCGGGCGTTGCTCTGGCCGATCTTGGTGATGAAGGGGGCGTTGCCGCTGCCGGTGTCGCCCAAACCGCTGGTGGCCGAGATCCAGGTGGCCCCGCCGTCCAGGGAACGCGCCAGGCCGTTGTACTGGTACCCGCCCATGACCCGCGTGGGGTCGTCGAAGTGCCAGTCGGTCTCGTAACCGTCGCCGCCGATCTTGGGCGACCAGGCGTCGGCGATGGTGGAGTTGGCCGGCGACATCCAGGTTCCGTTGTCCTGCATGCCTCCGATGTAGGCGCTGCCCCCGGGCATCTTGTCCACACCGTAGAACTGGGTGGTGACCATGCCGTTGATGGGCATGGTGAATCCCGTTTCCCCGCCGGAGGTCCGCGTCAGACCGCCGTCGTTGGTGCCCAGCAGAAACCAGGGGCCGACCGCCGGCTGGATGACCGCCAGGAAGTGGTGGTCCGGATGCGGGTAGGAATAGCTGGCCATGGGAGTCGAGGTCCGGTTCGTGGAGCCGAGGGAATCCAGGACGATCTTGTAGAGCTCCGTTCCGCCGACGTAGACGATGGTGGGATCGCTCGGGTGGCAAACGATGGTGTTGTCATACCAGCCCTGGGAGCCCAGCCAGTTGGGCTCGGTGCCGCTTTCAAAGGTCTCGGTCCAGGTCGCGCCGGCGTCCAGCGACACCCAGAGCATGGCATGGCTCGAACCCTGGCTGGCGGCGTACAGGTAGTTGTGGTTCACCGGGGAGATCGCCATCTCGAAGCGGCCGACTGTGTCGGTGATCCCGCCGCTCGATGTGGACCAGGTCAGACCCGCATCGGTCGACTTGTAGATGCCGACGTTGCGCACGCAGGCGTACTGAACGTTGAAGTCGGTGGGATCGGCCATGATCTGTTGGATCTGGCTGCCCAGGTTCAGGACCTCCGTCCAGGTTGCCCCACCGTCGGTGGAGCGGAAGATGCTGGATGTGGAATTCAGGCTCTGCTTGTAGGTGCCGGTGGTGGTGGACGCCAGCACCACATCGGGGTCGCTGGGGGAGACGATGATCCGCGAGACGTTGTTGAAGCGGGGATCGTCCAGGGTCGTGGCCAGCTGGGTCCAGGTGGCTCCGCGGTCGGCGGTTTTGAACATGCCGTTGCCGTTCATGGTGTCGATGTTGAAGTAGCTTTCGCCGGTGCCGGCGTACATCACGTCGTGGTTGCTGGCGGCCATGGCGATGGACTGCACGGCCAGGTTGGGCAATGCATCGGTCAGGACCTGCCAGGTGGAGCCGCCGTCGGTGGTCTTCCAAACGCCGCCGCCGACGCTGGCGATGAACCAGGTCAGGCCCGTGGCGTCATCGGGGTCGACGATGATCCCGCGCGCGCGTCCGGCCACGTTTCCCGGTCCGCGGGCCGTCCAGGTGAGGGTCTTCTCGGCGAAGAACCGGTGGGGGGTCCGTTTCAGCTCCCGCGTCCGATAACCCGGCCTGTATTCCGGTTCGGTGCGGTCGCTGGGGATTCTCATCTCATAAAGAATCTTGGTGAACACGTCGGGAGAATCGGCTCGGGGCTGGCCGTCCATTTCCGCCGCCATGCGATCAAGCTTTCTTTGCAGGCGGGGCGCTTCAGGAGAATCCGGCCCGGCATGTTTCAGCTGACGTTCAAGCTGGGCATAACGGGCTTCGGTCGGGGTAACGGAATCCCGGTCGGAGAAGACCAACCAGCCGGACAAAGTGACAACGCTGACCAGGGCGAGCGAGAATAATAGGCGTTTCATGATGGGTTCACCTTCACGATTGCAGGCGATAGACCAACGGGCGAATACGGACTTCCAGTCCGCGGATTTTCCCCCTGTGCGCCGGATGCAGGCGCACTCCACTGGACACTCCGAGGCAGGGGAAACCCCGAGGCTACCCGTCATTATATCAGAATTGAGGTTTGGTTACCAGCGGACCCGGCCGGGTCTGGGCGGTAAGTTGCGCAATGACTAGGAATTCCTGATTCAAAAGGAACTTCTAGTCCTGGTCCGAAACCTT
The DNA here is from genome assembly GCA_002790835.1 of bacterium CG_4_9_14_3_um_filter_65_15. Taxonomy (GTDB): domain Bacteria; phylum Krumholzibacteriota; class Krumholzibacteriia; order LZORAL124-64-63; family LZORAL124-64-63; genus JAHJTW01. The sequence continues at coordinate 3,907 of PFVX01000064.1, forward strand.
GCGGCGGTCCTGCTTGCGCCGGGCGCGCCGGCGCTTGCCTTCCAGGCGTCGTTGCCGGGAAGCGGCGGTGGGTCGGGTCTTCTTGCGCACTCGAGGCGGCACGAGGGCGGCCCGCACCAGGGCCGCCAGCCGCTGCAGGGCCTCCTGCCTGTTGCGCCGCTGGCTGCGGTGGGTGTCGCAGCTGAGGATGAGGTCGCCGGGGATGGTCAGGCGAGGCGCGAGGGCGTTCAGCAGGCGCGCGCGCTGAAACTCGCTCAGCACGAGGCTTTGGGGGACGTTCCAACGTACCTGGATCCGCGTGTCGGCGGTGTTCACATGCTGGCCGCCGGGCCCGGAGGACCGGCTGGCGGTGATCTCGAGTTCGGCGGCGGGGATCGTCACCCGAGAGGTGACCACCAGGTCATCCATGGCTCCGGAATCCTGACTGTCGGCCGCCTCCCGCTTTGCCGTCGGGAAGCCTGCGCCGGGCGATGAGTTGAGTTACCATGTCCACCATATCCGACGACCCCCCAGGCCTCAACCGGAAGGACAGCGCGTGATCATCCGCAAGCTCGCCGACGTCGAAAAGACCTCCGTCGACATGGACGGCGTCAAGGGAATCACCAAGCAGCTCGTGATCGGAAGCGCCGACGGTGTGCCCGGCTTTTCGTTCCGGGTGTTCACCGTCGAGCCGGGCGGCCATTCGCAGCACCACACCCACGACCTGGAGCACCTGAACTACGTGATCAGCGGAAAGGGCGCCCTGGTCGACGGCGAGGGCAACCTCAACGCCATTTCCGCGGGCGAATTCGCCTTCGTCGCCCCGGGCGACGTGCACCAGTTCCGCAACACCGGCGACGAGCCTTTCGTGTTCATCTGCGCGGTGCCCCGCGAGTACGAATAGGATCCGCCCCGGCCTTATTACGGCTCCACCGGCAGGGGCGGTTCCGCACCGGCGGCGTCCTGCACGCCCAGCACATAGTGCCGGAACCACTCCAGTTCGCGGGTCTGGTAGTCGATCATGTGGCTCGGCCTGTTGATGCCGTGCCCTTCGCCGGGATACAGCACCAGCCGGCTGGGCACCCCGTTCAACTGCAGGTAGTGGAACATCTCGATGGACTGGCGCGGATCCACCGGCTCGTCATCCAGACCGTGCATGACCAGGGTGGGGGTGGTGATGTCGCCGGCGCGCGAGGCGGGGCTGTGTTCCCACATGCGCTGCAGATCCTCGTCCCACGGCCGCCGGTAGCTGTCGATGAAAAGCTGCGAGTTGTTCTGCCCCATGGCCGAGACGAAGTTCCAGATGCCGGCGATGGAGACCGCGGCCTTGAAGCGGTCGGTCCGGCTGACCACCACATCGGTCATCAGGCCGCCGTAGCTGTAGCCGGTGAAGCCCAACCGGCCCGGGTCGATGGTGCCGCGTTCGACCAGGGCGTCGACGGCCGCCATGATGTCCAGATAGTCGTCGGTGCCGAAATCCCGGTACACCCCGCGCAGAAATTCCTGTCCGTAGCCGGTCCCCCCGCGGGGATTGCAGATGAAGACCGCGAACCCGTCCTGGGCCAACACCTGCCAGGGGTAGCGGTTGGTCCAGGCGTTGCCGTAGCGGTAGAAGGGCCCGCCGTGCATCTCGATGATCGCGGGCAGGCGATCGTTCTCGTCGGCGCCCGGCGGCAAAAAGAGAAATCCCTCGACGAATCCGCCGTCGTGGCCGGGAAGGCGCAGCTTGCGGGCCGGCTGGAGGTCGAACCCGGCCACGGCGTCGTCGGTGCTGTCGATCGCCCGCACCTTGCGGCCCAGACGACCGGCATACAGGGTGCCCGGCTTGTCGAGCGCGGATTCGACATACGCGAATGCGCCGCCGCCCACGCTGAGGTTCGCGAGGTTACCCTCCAGAGCCGTCACCCTCTCGATTCCCCCCTTGCGCACATCCACGCGCACCAGGTCCAGGTTCGTGCCCTCGGCGGCGGACAGGTAGAGATACCGGCCTTGCGGTCCCCACTGGGGCGCCGCCTCAGGGGTGCTGCCCGAGCCCCCCAGGGTCCACGCGGTTTCCGGCGTCAGGTCGGTCACCTCGCCGCGGGCCATGTCCCGCAGCATGACGTCCTTGAGATTCAGGTAGGCCCGGTAGTCCGACTCGCGATCCATGAAGTACGCGAGCCGGGTACCGTCCGGCGACCAGGTGGGCAGGGAGCTGTGGCGATCGGGCGGAGTGATGACCTCGGTCGTGCCGTCGGCCACCGTGATGAGGGCGATCTGCTGTTCCTCGTCGATGAGGCTGGAAAAGCGGGGGTTGAACGTCACCGCCAGGGACATCCCGTCGGGCGACCAGGCGGCATCGTACGGATGCCACGGTGCGAAGGTCAGCTGCCGGGGCTCGGCGTCCTCGTCCGGGCCGTTCTTCTGCACCGGCACGATCCACAGCTGCTGATACTCCTGCGGCTTTTCGATGCGGTCGTAGACCGTCCAATCCTCGCGATCCTCGTCCTCGGTGTCCGCGAGATTCTCGGCGTCTGCGGCGTCTGCGCGCTCGGCCGGATCGGCCAGCACGGCCAGGGAGGAGCCGTCGGGCGACCACCAGTAGGCCCCGACGCCGCCGTCGATGTCGGTGACCGGGCGCGGTTCGGTTCCGTCCAGGGGGTTGACCCACACCTGGGAGTTGCCGTCGACGGCGCGCAGGAAGCTCAAGGCTCCGTCGGGCCGCCAAGCCGGCGCCGAGACGTCGTCGTCGGTGAAAGTCAATTGCCGGGTGCCGCCCGATTCGACCTCGCCCAGCCACAACCGGGTGATGCGCTTGTCCTGTTCCAGGTCGCGTCGGCTCCAGGTGTAGGCGACGAAGGACCCATCGGGGCTGACACTGACGGCTCCCAGGGTCGGGATCTCCAGAAATTTCTCCAGGGTGAACTCGTCGCCCCATGCGGGAGGGGAGGCTGCTCCCAGAATGAGAATTCCGCACAGAACCGGCAGAAGGGCGCGAGTGGTTCGCATGATCGAGCCTCCAATTAATTGATGCGCATGGTCGGAAGATCCTTGGCCAAACTATCACTTTGGGAGCAATATGGAAATCCCCGGCTCGAGTGCGGCGACGCGCCTTGACACACGAATCCGGGTGAGGCATACTTTGATCGGTAACCGCACAAAGTTGGTAGTCCGGTTCCCGCTTGTGCTCGAACCGCAACCTCATCCATCCGCTGGAGGCCTGGGCCATGTCGTGCCGCAATCGCTCTTCCTTCCCCGTCGCCCTGGTCGTCGCCCTTGTCGGTGTCGTGCTCATGGCTTCCGGTTGCAGCAATCGCGACCTGACCGGTCTCGAGCAGGCCCGGGGCAACCGCAACCCGCTGGTGTTTGCCGACGGATATGACCCCGACGTCTATTTCCAGGCATTCTTCCAGACCCACATCACGGCCGTCAGCGTGGATTCGGTCTTCGCCCACGAAGGTCTTGCCCAGAACGGAGCGCGCTCCCTGAAGGTCAATGTTCCGCCATCCGGCTCGTCTCTGGGGTTGTATTCCGGCGGCGTGTTGACCTCCGGCGGCGGGCGCGACCTGGCCGACTTCAACGCCCTGACCTTTTACGCCCGGGCTTCCAGGTCCATCACCGTGGACTTTCTGGGCTTCGGCAACGACAACACCGGGGCCTCGCGGTACGAGGCGGGTCGGGGCGGCGTGGCCCTGTCCACTCCCTGGACCTTTGTGGTGGTTCCCATCCCCAACTCGGCCAAGCTCCTGAACGAGCGCGGGCTGTTCACTTTCGCCGAGGGACTGGAAGCCCCGTACTCCGACGGATACGACCTCTGGTTCGATGATGTGCACTACGCCAAGCTCACCAACATCACCGACCCGCGGCCCATCATGCCATCGAGCAACAAGCAGTACTTCGTGGGTTCCCAGGCCACCATCGGGGGCACCCAGACGACCTTCGACATCGACGGCGTCGACGTTGTGGTGGGTCACATGCCGGGATATTTCGATTTCAATTCCTCCGATCCGTCCGTAGCCCGCGTCGCCGGAACGGGGATCGAAGTGGTGGGCGAGGGGGTCGCCACGGTGACCGCCAATCTGGGTCCGGTCTCGGTAAACGGCGAGGTCACCCTCAACGCCTACCCGGCTCCTGCGGGCCCGGCCCCTGCGCCCACGCTGCCGGCGTCGGACGTGGTCTCCCTGTATAGCGACGCGTACAGCAACAACCCCGTCGACACCTGGAATCCGCACTGGACCTATTCCACGGCCGAGGAGGGAACCTTCGTCCTGGACGGCGACAACATGCGCTCCTACTCGGCCCTGAATTTCGTGGGCATCGAGTTCCTGGGGAACAAGGTGGACGCCTCGGGGATGGATTATTTCCATATCGACGTGTTCGCGCCCTTCGGCTCGGAATTCAAGGTCAAGTTCGTGGTCTTCAGCGCGGGAAACGGCTTTCTGGGCCAGACCGAGCTGACCTTCAATGCGGCATCGGATCCGGCGTTCGTGCCGGGCCAGTGGTCGTCCCTGGACATCCCCTTGTCGGACTTTACTTTCCAGCCCGCCCAGGAGTCCCCGTGGTCGAGTATCGGGCAACTCGTGCTGAGCACGGCCGATGCCCAGCTGGTACTGCTCGACAACATGTACTGGCACCGCTAGTTTCGGCGGGGAAAGTCACTACAAGGCAGCGGGAAAGGACCAGACAGGGTGTTCAAGAGGAAAGCCATCGGCAAGGGATTGCGCCGCGAGGATCCGGATCGTCCCCGCCCGCTGGCAGACGCCGTCCTGCGCCTGATCTGGAAACAGAAACGCATTTCGCGGGCGGAAATCGCGCGCTTGGCGGGCTTGTCCCGTTCGACCGTTTCGGAAGTCGTGGGAGAGATCCTGCCCCTGGGACTGGTGGCCGAGGTCGGTCAAGGGAAGTCCAGCGGGGGGCGTCGCCCCATCGTACTCGAGTTCCGGGACGAGGCGCGGGTGATCCTCGGCGTCGAGATGGGTGGAGCCCACGTCTCGGTTGCCCTCACCGATCTGCGTGGTCGGGTGCTTGCCTGGCGGTCGCGGCCTCATCCGGTGCGCTCGGATCCTACGGGTACGCGCCAACTCGTCGCCGAGCTTTGTGCCCAATGTCTCGCTGATCCCGCTGCCGAGAGCCGACCTCTGGTGGGCATCGGGGTGGCAGTGCCCTGCCCGGTGGATCCTTCCGCTCCGCGTCAGCTGTCCGAAGTGGTCCTGCCCGACTGGGACGGAGAACTCGGCCTGACGGGGCTCGCCGAAGGCTTCGGCGTGCCTCTCCTAATGGACAACGACGCCAACCTGGGCGCACTTGCGGAGAGCTGGTGGGGTCTCGGCGCCGGAACGGATAATCTGGCCTACATCAAGGTGGCCACGGGTATCGGATCGGGCCACATCATCGGCGGCGAGATCTATCGGGGAGCCACGGGGGTGGCGGGAGAGATCGGTCATTTGGCCATCGATCCCCAGGGCAAGCGCTGCCTTTGCGGCCTGCGCGGCTGCCTGGTGACCCTGGTGGGCGGCCAGGCCCTGGAAGACCGGGCGCGTGAACTGTTGCCCGATTTTCCGCACAGTGCCCTTGCCGGCGGGGGATTCACCGTCACCGATATCGAGAACGCCGCCCTGGCCGGCGACGATATGGCCTTGCAGGTCACGAGCGAGGCGGCCCGGCACCTGGGTACGGCGCTGGCCGGCCTTTTGAACCTCATGAATCCCGCGGTCGTGGTCCTGGGCGGGGATTTGAGTCGCCTGGGCGACCTGTTGCTGGATCCCCTGCGCGAACGCGTGCGCAAGCGCACCTTGGTCAGTTCGGTAGCGGCGGCCAGCCTGATGGTCAGCGATCTCGGCGAGCAGTCCGTGGCGGTCGGTGCCGCCACGCTGGTGCTGAAATCCGCCCTCGAGGATTCCCGGTTGTTCACGGCGGCCAGCCTGACCGGCCGGCCAGGAGAGGTGGTGCCGTGATGACCATGCGCACGCTGATGTTGACGATGCTGGCGGCCGGGTATTTGGCCCTGACCGCCGGTTGTCGCGAGGAGACTCCCGTGCCCGTCTATGGCCTGATCTGGTCGGATGAGTTCGAAGGCCCCGCCGGCCAGTTGCCGTCGTCCGGAAAATGGATCTTCGATACGGGGACCGACTGGGGCAACAACCAGCTGGAATGGGATACCGACCTGCCCACCAACGTGAGCCTGGACGGGCAGGGAAACCTGGCCATCACCGCCCGCAGGGAGGAATTTTCCGGCCAGTCCTACACCTCCGGGCGCATCAAGACCAAGGGACTGTTCGAGCGCCGCTACGGACGCTTCGAGGCCCGGATCAAGCTGCCCGTGGGGCAGGGCATCTGGCCGGCCTTCTGGATGCTGGGTAACGACATCGACGGCGTCCACTGGCCCAACTGCGGCGAGATCGACATCATGGAGTACCGGGGTCAGGAACCCCAAATCCTGCACGGCAGCGTGCACGGTCCCGGCTATTCGGGCGACGGCGCCCTCACCAAGACCCACGTCCTCGGCCAAGGCGGATTCACCTTCAGCTTCCACGAATTTGCCGTGGAGTGGAGCCCGCAGGGGATCATCTGGTTTATCGACGGCTACGCCTACCACACCGTCACTTCAATCGACCTGCCCGCCGGCACGAACTGGGTGTTCGATCATCCCTTCTTCCTCCTGCTGAACCTTGCGGTGGGCGGCGACTGGGTCGGCCCACCCGACATTACCACGGAATTTCCCCAGACCATGCTCGTGGATTACGTGCGGGTGTACGGGGAAAAATAAAGCGAGGGCGGGAGTGGGGCTGATCGCCGCCGACTTCCCGCCCTCATCGCCTCCGCGATCTTCCTTTCGCTACATGGCCAGGTGCAGGTAGGTGCGGATCTCCCACTCATTGCCCTTCGGCAATCCGCTCGGGTAGAGCTCGTTTCCGACGGGCTCGATGGCACCCTCGGGATGGTAACGGTTGGAGTACCGATCCAGGGTGCGGTAGGTTCCCCGGATCCCGATGCGCGTCTGGGGCAGGTCGAACCACGCGGGCCGTCCCAGGCTGTACGACAGGTCGCCCATGAGTTGCAACGGGAAGGTCATGTTGAAGTCCTGATGATAGTCGTAAGGGCCGAAGTCGTTGAGCTTCACGTGCCAGGCGAAGGCCACCGCAGGCCAGATGACCCGGCTGTCCACGCTGAAGCGCTTGACCAGGCGGTCGTTGTCTCCCCGCGGCTCGGCGCTGCCGAACACGATGTTGCTGACCATGCGGGCCGAACCGGACACGCGATTGACGATGCGGGCGTGCAGGTCCCACAGCTCCCCGAAATCCCGGGCCGGAGTTCCTCCGGGGAAGGGATAGACGGCGCCGGTCTCCGATACGAACAGCCGAGCGTCGGCGGTGGTGGGGTGATCCCTCAGGGTCAGGCCGAAACTGGTGGCAAATTTGGCGTCCTCGCGGCGGTCGTTGTCCCAGGCCCACATCCAGGTGGCGGGGGTGGGATCGTAGGTGAACATGATCTCGGCGGCCCGGGTTTCCCGGTTGCCGATGACGGCGAAGGCGTCGTCGATGACGTTGCGGGTGTGTCCGGCCGTCCCCACGAGGTCGTCGCTGTGGGGCATGGGGGCGACGAGGGGCTTCTGCCACAGGAAATTGGGGCCGATCTGCCAGTCGCCGATGTTGTAGGCCACGCCGGTCAGGGCGTTGACCTGGTTGCCCGAGCCGCTGTCCTGAAGCTGCCAGCCGGTGAAGGTGGGGATCGACGTCGGTCCGGCGTCCGCTACCAGGCCCATGTAGGCGCCCTGTCCGTACCAGTGCCAGCGGTTCTTCTCCCAGGTCAGCTTGCCCTTGAAACCGAAGGTGTCCTCGGTCTTGATCTTGTCCTGGAGCACGTCCCCGGGGGCGTAGGGCCCGCCGCGCTTCACCAGGTCATCATCCATGAGCTGGAAGGTCTCACCGATGCGGGGCTGGCCGGCCCACAACAGGCCGCCTTGAATGCCCAGGCCCCAGCGCCGGGTTTCCATCTGCAGCGACGCCTTGCGGGTCGTGCGCACGGGGATGGCGACGGAACTGGTCACCTCGGTCTGCTGCTCGAAGTCTTCCTGGAACATGGCCGTCCAACCCGCGCCCAGGAAATTCCGCTGGTGCTTGAGGAACACGGCGGGGTTGGCGCCCCACCACAACTGGGGACCGAAGGCCATCTTCAATCCCGTCAGCGATTTCTTGCCGGTGACTTCGAATCCAATGGGTGCCTCGCCGTTGTAGATGTCGATGTTTTCCCCGTAAAAAGCGTCGCGGTACAGGCCGAAGAAGTCGCCCTCGTACTGCCAGTGCAGATGCCCAACGCGGTAAAAGGCGTCGAGGGTGAACCGGCGATCGTCCCAGGACAGCGAACCCTGGTAGACCTTGACCCGCTCCGTCGAGGGCAGCAGCACCTTGTTGCCGCTGCCGTCGTAGATGATCTTCGACCGCCCGCGGTTCTCGTAGAAGATCTCGTCGATGGGGTTGTTGGGCACCCGGCCGAGCACGTTCACCGACAGGCGGCCCTGGACCGTTTCGCTGGGCTTGGCCTCGAAGTCGGCGTAAAAGGACTGGCCGTGATCGAAGCCCAGGAACGCGGGATATCCGTCATCCTGCGGGCTCTGGATGGACGGTGTGGAGACGTTATCGCCGTTGGTGCTGTAGGTCTCGAATTCCATGCGCAGGCCGGACAGGCGGACCTTGCTCAGCGCGTCGGTGCGCAGGGCGGCCGCATCCCCCCGGGCGGTCAGAACGCCTGCCATGGGCTGGATGTTCGCGAACCAGGAGCGGATGCGGTCCAGGTCCGTGTCCGGGCCGTAGGGATTCAGGCGGAAGGCGTCGCGCAGGCAGTAGTAGGCGGCGCGCGGATAAACGTCGTAGATGCCGCGGGGGTCGGGCAGGCCCTTGGCGCAGATTCCCCACCACTCCTCGTTCATGTTGTTCTCGCCCTCGCGCAAGTCCTCGGGGTAGCCGCCGTTGGGCCAGGAAGCGTGGGTGTCGTGGATGTCCAGCCGTTCTTCCTGCTTGTACTTCCACCAGCCGTCGCTCCACTGGAAGATCATCCCGCCGATGGCGTTGCCGACGCGACCCTTGCCGGCCGACTGCTCGTAGATCTCCTCCCACTGGCCCAGCAGGTAGCGGGCCTGCATGGCCTGATCCTCCTGCATGGTGACCGCGTTGAAGGCGTCGCAGCCGAACTCGGTGTACACGATCGGAATTCCCAGCTTGTCGTGGACGACCTGGTAGAGGTCCCGTGCCGAGATGCCGCGGTACACATTGGTCCCGAACACGTCCAGGCCCGGGCACTCCTCGGCCACCAGGTCGATGTATTGCACGTCACCGTTGGCGATGGCCACCGGGCGACCCGGATCGTGCTGATGGACTGCATCGATGATCTCGCCCATCAACGAATAGAGAAAGCGGGCGCGGAACTGGTTGCGCTCACCCTCGGGCAGGGCTTCGATCTCGAAGGACGACCAGGAGAGGCCGTAGTTGTTCTCGTTGCCCAGCAGCCACATGAGCACGCCCGGGGTGTCCTTGAATTCGTCCACGAGGGCGACGACCTCCGATTTGAGCTGGGCGCGGACCTGCGGGTCGCTGTAGTCGGTCACCGGATGCCAGACCCCGTCGAGGGTCAGGCCGTAGCGACCCACCGTGTGATTCAGCACGGTGTAGATGCCGTACTTCTCGTACACGTAGGTCACCCAGCGAGGCGGCATACCCGCATAGTGCCGGATGGTGTTGACGCCCATGGCCTGCAGAAGAGGCATTTCCCGATCCAGGGCGGCGCGGATCACGTCGTCGGACTGGTTGAACAGGCTGTAGGAGTAGTTCTGCCCGATGGGCATGTGCCCCCAGTTCATGCCGAAAACCATGAAGTCGCGGCCGTTCACCAGAAGGTGTGAGCCGTCCGCGGCATTGGCCACTTCGATGGTGGGCATCGTGTCCGCGGCGGACGCCGCGGGGACGGAGAATCCAGCCGAAAGAAGACCGATCATCAGGGTGCCCAGAACCAGGGCGGCGACGGACGGCCGAATCGGGCGATCAGGGTTGGAAAACACGGGAATCTCCTTCGGCTGGCAGGGAAAGGTCGTCGTCCACTGCATTTTCACGGATAACGGCGTGGTACCAGGCGGCGCTCGCACGGGGGGTCCGGTCGCGGGTGACCGGGTCCACGGCGAACAGGCCGAACTTCTTGGTGAACCCGAATCCCCACTCGAAATTGTCCAGCAGGGACCAGAGGAAATAGCCGCGCAAGGGAACGCCGGCTTCCAGGGCGTTGCGGGCGGCCAACAGGTGCCCGTGCAGATAGCTGATGCGTCGCTGATCGACGATGCGGCCGTCGGGCCCGGGCGCGTCGTCGTATGCGGCGCCGTTTTCGGCGATGTAGATGGCGGGGGGGGCGTAACGGCGATGGATGTCCAGCAGGGCACCCGTGAGGCCGTCGGGATAGACTTCCCAGCCCATGTCGGTCAACTGGTCGACCGGGGCCATGGCGACCGCGACCGGTTTTCCGTCCTCGCCGGCGCGCATGACGATGCGGCTGTAGTAGTTCATGCCCAGGAAATCCAAGGGCGTGCTGATGATGCCCATGTCCCCTTCGTGGACGAAGGGCAACCGGGGTCCGTCCAGGTGCCCGGCCCTGATGCGGTCGGCGACGGCGTCTTCGGGATAGCGCCCCGTGAAGAGCGGATCCAGGAACCAGCGGTTGAAGAAGCCGTCGAACCAGCGGGCGGCGTCGAAGTCCTCGGGGCTGTCGCTGGCCGGCACGACCGGGCAGTGGTTCTGCACGATCCCGTACTCGGCATCGTGGGCCTCGCCGCGCATGGCGCGAACGGCCAGGCCATGGGACAGAAGCAGGTGGTGGGCCACGGCCAGGGCGGTTCGGGGTTCCTTCAGGCCGGGAGCATGGGCTCCTTCTTCGTGCCCGAGGGTGGCGACGCACCACGGCTCGTTGTGCGTGGCCCAGCGCCGCACACGATCGCCCAAGCGGCGGACGACGCAGGCCGCATACTCGGCGAAGGCGGACGTGGTGTCGCGGTCGGCCCAGCCGCCCTTGTCCTGCAGGGCTTGGGGCAGGTCCCAATGAAAGAGGGTGGGGAAGGGTTCGATACCCGCTTCCAGCAGGCCGTCGACCAGGCGATCGTAGTGATCGAGTCCCGCGGCGTTGACCGCGCCGGTGCCCGTGGGGAAAATTCGTGGCCAGGCGATGGAGAAGCGGTAGGAATCCAGACCCAGCTTGCGCATCAGGCCGATGTCTTCGGGCCAACGATGATAGTGGTCGCAAGCGACGTCGGGCCGCGAACCGTCCGTGATGTTGCCCTCACCGTCGGCGAAACGGTCCCAGATGGAAAGTCCGCGTCCGTCCTCTTGGGCCGCGCCTTCGATTTGCTGGGCGGAGGTGGCCACACCCCAGACAAAACCCTCAGGAAATTTCCATTTGGCCACGGTCCGCACCTTCTGAAAAAAACCTTTGTTCGGACACCGAACATAGTGTATGATAGGGGTGGTTCTGTCAAGAGCACATTCTGAGCGTCGAGGCTCCCGGAGGCAACTCGGGAAATCCCCGGCGCCGGCCGGTTCCCGCTCACGTTTCGTGATCACTTGACGCCCGGCTTGGAGGGATTCCCCCGCTTGACAGTTTGGTTTCCGGAGCCTTGGGGCTCCATGCAGGAGGTAATGCAGATGAAATCCCGTGCGGCGCTTCGCTCAGCGGTTCTGAACCTGGCTCTGGCCTGTTTGATTCCCCTGGCCGCTTCGGCGACGGTGGTGTCCTACAGCCAGGATTTCGAATCCCTGGCCCAGACCGGCCTGACGTCCCTCAGCGACGACGGTTGGCTGGTCTATGGCAACGTTTTCACTCCCCTGGGTGCCTACATCTACGGATACGGCGCCTTTCCCGCGCCCAACGACGGCTCGGGCTTTTGCCAGATCGACACCCTTCAGGGTGGAGTCGAGCAGGGCGAAAAGCAGCTGGCCGTCTTCAGCGACTACAACAACGTTGATCATGCCGCCGGCAACCTCATCGAGTCGAACGTCTTCCAGGAAATGACAATCGACTCCACGAACGTGGGAACGGTGTGGACTTTCGCCTTCGACGCCAAGATGGGTCTGCTGCAAAGTCCGTCCACGGCCGGGGTCTACATCAAGACGCTGAATCCCAAGGCCGGATACGCCACGACGAACCTCATCACCGCGGACATGACCAATACGCCGACGACCTGGATGGGCTACACCTTGTCCATCGCCCTGGGGGATTCCAACCTGATCGGTCAGTTGCTGCAGATCGGCTTCACCAACACGGCCACCCTGTACCAGCCGTCCGGAATCTTCTACGACAACATCAATTTCTACCAGAGCGGCGCGGCCGGCATACCGGTGGCCATGCCCGGGGTGGAGTTGCGGCCGAACTATCCCAACCCCTTCAACCCGATCACGACCATCGTCTTCCGCCTCGAGCAGTCCGGTCCGGTCGAATTGGCCGTCTACGACGTGGCCGGTCGCCGGGTGGCCGTCTTGGCTGATGGCATCATGCCGGCCGGCGTCAACGAAGTGCAGTGGAACGGCAAGACCACGGGCGGCGGCGTTGCTGCGGCCGGTCGCTATGGCTATGTCCTGAGGACGGCGGCCGGAACCCTGTCCCGCTCCATGACCCTGGTCAAGTAGGACGGTCATGCAGGGACGCCCGGCAACCAGACGTCAAGCGCTCTCTCCGCAGGTCCCGCAAACGGGGCCTGCGGGGGGATTCATTCCGCGCGACGGAGAGGTGTGGTACCGCATCACCGGCGCGGAACGTCTGCGCCCCTTTTTGGTGAGCCTGGCCAGCGACAGCGATCTGTGGATGTTCATCACCTCAAACGGAGGGCTGACCGCGGGGCGCATCGATCCCGAAGGGGCTCTCTTTCCCTACCTGACGGTTGATCGCCTCCACGAGGCGCACCATCACACCGGTCCGGTGACCCTGTTTCGCGTGCAGGCCCAAGGCAAGGAGCCGCTGCTCTGGGAACCCTTCGCGCCCGAAGGTGGCCGCGATCCCGCGATTTCACGCTACCTGGAAAAAAACACGACGGGCAACCGCATGGTCTTTGGCGAGATCCACTCCGGACTGGGGCTCGCCTTTCGTTACGAATGGTCGCCGTCGGCGAAATTCGGATGGGTGCGCACCGCCACCCTGAGCAACGACGGAAACGACACCTTGCGCGTGGACGTCCTCGACGGTCTGCGCAACATCCTGCCCTGGGGTGTTCCCCTTTCCATGTATCAGCAGGCCTCCAACCTGGTCGACGCCTACCGTCGCTGCGAAGTCGACACCGACACGGGGCTGGGCATCTTCTCGCTCACCGCCGGAATCACCGACCGCGCCGAGGCCGTGGAAGTCCTGCGCGCCAATTCGGTGTGGTGCACCGGCCGGGACGATTTCCGCGTGCACCTGGACCCGGTTTGCCTCCGGCAGTTCCGGGGCGGTGAAGTGATGGCCGCCGACCGGATCTCCAACGGCGGGCGCGGCAACTATCTGATCAGTTTCGCCTGCGAGACCAGCCCCGGCGACCCGGTTTCCTGGCGCCTGGTCTGCGACGGAGGGCTGGACCACGGACGCCTGACGAGCCTGCGCCGAATGATGGAGGATGGCCATCAGTTGGATGCGGGGGTGGCGGCAGACGTGCAGCGGTCGCAGGATTCCCTGCGCCGGCAGGTTGCGGCCGCCGACGGACTGCAATTGACCGCGCGCACGGAGGCCTGGACCCACCACTTCGCCAACACCCTGTTCAACATCATGCGGGGCGGGGTGTTTGCAGACAATTACACCCTTCCGCGGGATGATTTCCTGGCTTTCCTGGAAACCCGCAACCCGGATGTGGCCGCCCGGAACGCAGTGCTTCTGGCCGATCTTCCCGAGGAACTGGAAATCTCGCGCCTGCGCGCGACAGCCGACCGTTCCGGTGATGCGGATCTGGTACGCCTGTCCCTGGAATATCTGCCCCTGCAATTCGGCCGCCGCCACGGGGACCCCAGCCGACCCTGGAACCGCTTCACCATCCGGGTGCGTGATGACGAAGATCGCCCGCTTCTGAACTACGAAGGCAACTGGCGTGACATCTTCCAGAACTGGGAAGCCCTGGCGACCGCCTACCCGGGATTCCTGCCGAACATGGTGGCCAAATTCCTCAACGCCTCGACGGTGGACGGCTTCAACCCCTATCGCATCAACCGCGAAGGGGTGGAATGGGAGGTTGCCGGCAAGGATGACCCCTGGGCCAACATCGGCTACTGGGGCGATCACCAGATCGTCTACCTGACTCGCCTCCTGGAGGCCTGGGACCGGCATGACTCCGGCGGCATGAGCGGCATGCTCGCCGAGGAGATCTTCAGCTACGCCGAGGTCCCCTATCGGCTGAAGACTCCCTCCGAGATCCTGGCCGATCCGTCGCGCTCCATCGTCTTCGATCGCGACCTGGATAATCGGATCGCTTCACGCGTCGCGGCCTCGGGTACCGACGGCAAGCTCCTGCACGGCGCCGACGGTGAGGTGGTGCACGTCAGCATGCTGGAAAAGCTGCTGGTGCCTGTCCTGTCCAAGCTGTCCAACCTGGTTCCCGACGGCGGAATCTGGATGAACACCCAGCGTCCCGAATGGAACGACGCCAACAACGCCTTGGCCGGGTGGGGCCTGTCGGTCGTCACCCTGGCTCATCTGCGTCGTCATTTGAGTCTGCTGGCCGAATTGTTGGAGCGGGAACCGCAGCGTGATTGCCCTCTGTCGGTCGAAGTCCACGCCTGGCTGGAAAAGCTGGAAAAGGCGTATGCCGAGATCCCCGCGCAGCGCGCAGGGACCGACCGCCGCCGATTCCTGGACACCGTCAGTGAGGCCTTCGCAGACTATCGCCAGGCCGTATACAGCGATGGGATTTCCGGCCATCGAGCCCTGGATGCCGGGCGCGTCGCCGCCTTTTTCCGGCTGGTTCTGGCGGAAGTGGATCGTAGCCTCGCCGCCAACCGACGGCCCGGCGGCCTGTATCACGCCTACAACCTGATGCAGCCGAACTCCGATGACGGCCTGGAAATCGGCAGGCTGCAGATAATGCTCGAGGGCCAGGTGGCCGTCCTGGGGTCGGGCATTCTGGGCGCCGAGGAATCGGTGAGCCTGTTGCGGACCTTGTTCGCGAGCGAGCTGTATTGCCGTGATCGCGGCAGTTTCCTGCTCTATCCCGAGCGTGAACTTCCAGGGTTCCTGCAGCGCAACCGGATTCCCGATGGCGCCACCGAGGAGATCCCCCTGCTGCGCGAGCTGCTCGCCGTCGAAACGGGCACCCTGGTACGCCGGGATGCCGAAGGAATCTGCCGCTTCCATTCCGACCTGGTCCGGGCGGCCGACCTGGAGGCCGCGCTGAACACCCTGGCGGAGGATTCCGCCTGGACCAAGACGGTGGACCGCGACCGGGAAGCCGTCCAGGGTCTATACGAGGCGGTTTTCCATCATCTGTCCTTCACCGGGCGCTCGGGAACCATGTACGGGTACGAGGGGCTGGGCTGCATCTACTGGCATATGGTGGGCAAGCTGTTGCTGGCGGTTCAGGAGACCTTCGAGCGCGGGCGAGATGCGGGATGGGACGGCGCCATGCTGAACGAGCTGGCCGGGCTGTACTTCCGCATCCGCGGGGGTTTGGGCTACCGCAAGTCCGTGGCCGAATTCGGAGCCTTCCCCAGCGACCCGTATTCCCACACCCCAGGAGATGGCGGCGCGCGGCAACCGGGAATGACCGGCCAGGTCAAGGAAGAGATCCTGACCCGGCTGGGCGAGCTGGGCGTTCGGATTGACGGTGGGGAGGTGCGGTTCGCTCCGGCCCTGCTGGAAAAATCGGAATTCCTGGACGAACCGCGCGAGTTCATCTACCGCGATACTTCCGGGCGTTGCCAGGCGCTTTCCCTGCAGGCCGGTGAACTTGCCTTCACCCTCTGCCAGACCCCGGTGGTCTACCGCCTGGGCGAGGGGTCGGCCGGATTGATCGTCACGTTCGCCGATGGGGGCACGAAGGTTCGCCAGGGCAACCGGCTGGGCACCTCGTTGTCCCGTGAGCTTTTCTCCCGCAGCGGGCGCCTCGCCGTTCTGCGTGTCGAGGTGGCGGCCGATTCCCTGGATGGATGGACTCCCCTCGCCGTGGAATGAGTCATGAACCTGCGGGCCTCGACCGTGCTGACCTGTGTTCTCGGTTTTCTTGGCGCCACCACGACCGCTTCGGCGCAGTGCATCCTGAGCAACCCCAGTTTCGAGATCGCCGACTCCGGAGGAAACGCCTTCGGCGGCTGGATTCCGTTCGGCAACGTGGGGTCGACGAACATCGCCTCACACGGCTCGGTGGCCGCCCGGGTCAGCGGTCCCGACAATGGGTCCTGGGAAGTATCCGGCTACTGGCAGGGCCTGGACTGCGTGGTCGGCGAGCAGTGGCGCGCCACCGGCTGGGTCCGGGTGCCTTCGGTCAACCCTCTGGTCGGCGGCAACGCCGCCCTCGTCAACATCGAGTGGCGGGATTCGGCCGACGGACTGATCAGTTACGATTCCTTCACCGTCGCCGACAACCTCTCCCCCATCGACCAATACCTTGAATTCTCGGTCCTGAGCAATCCGGCCCCGGTCGGAACAGTGAAGGCGCGCATCCTGCTGGGCGGCCTGCAGAGCCCCGTCGATCCGGTCTCGGACGTGGATTTCGACCAGGTCACGTTCTTCAGCACCTCCTCGCCGACCATGGACGAGTTGCAGTGGACCGATTTCCCCGGCGGCCGGACCCTGGATTTCGCGGGCTACACCTGGCGGGTCAAAGGCACCGGATATTATGGACCCGGCCCGAACGTCTTTTCCGATGCGGCCGACGCGGTCTGGACCGACGACGGCGGAGATCTGCACCTGACGTTGGCCCAGCGCCGGGGCACCTGGCAAAGCACCGAGGTCGTGCTGGAAGAGGCGCTGGGATACGGCGACTACATCCTGACGACCACGGGCAGGTTGGACACCCTCGACATCCAGGCGGTTCTGGGGATCTTCCTTTGGCAGTACGGACCCTGCTGGGATCCGTCGTACCTGTGGTGGAATCCCTTCAACGAGATCGACATCGAGTACGGCCGCTGGGGAAACCCCGCCCAGGGCATCGGCCAGTTCGTGGCCCAACCCTACGACTGGCCGGGCAACCTGACCCGTTTCGACACGGTCTTCAGCGCAGGGGAAGTGGTCAGCCACGCCATGCGCTGGCTGGCCGACCGCATCGAGTACCGCGTGTGGCGCGGCGGGCCTGCCGACGAGACGGCGGGCAACACGGTGGTTTCCTGGACCTACACCGGGCCCCACATTTCCCGGCCCGAACAACCACGCATGCACCTGAACCTGTGGCGCCTCGATCCGGCCGTGCCGTCCACGAATCAGGAAGCCGTATTCAGCGACTTTGCCTTCATCCCCGAGGGTGCCGCCTCGGCGGCTCCCGGCGAAGACTCTCTTCCTGCCGTGCCGCAGGGACACTTGTCGGATGCCGCCCCCAATCCCTTCAATCCGCGCACCCTTTTGCGCTTCACCCTGGATCGGGAGGGGCCCGTTTCGTTGAAGATCTACACCCTCGAGGGTCGGCTCGTGCGCACCCTGGTCGATGCGCAGCTGGCGCAGGGAGACCATGAGTTTCTTTGGGACGGGCGCGACCAGCGCACCCGTGCCCTCCCTTCCGGGGTCTATGTTTACCAGCTCCAGGGGCGGGATTTCGTGGAGTCGAAGAAGGCCGCCCTCCTGAAATGATTTCACGGCGCATATAACATGTTGACAAGAAATAAGTTAAATTTTTGAAAAATTTATAGCAATTCCGACATTTTGTACTTGATTCGGTTTCCGAACATAGTCTATAATGGTCGAGTCGGAATTAAGGCCGGAAGGGTTCCACCAGCCCTCCGCCTTGCAAGGGGGACGCCCCCCCAAACCCCGGGCAACACTGGGTCATCTGCAAAGAGAGGTCTTGGAAATGAAGAAGTTTGTTATCGCTCTGCTGGCCACGGCGATGCTGATCGCCCTGCTGCCGACCGCCGGTCTGGCGCTGTCTCCGTACAGCGAAGACTTCGAGAGCCTGAACCAGGCCGACACTTCCGCCCTTGGTAACGCCGGTTGGCTGGTCTTCGGCAATGTCTTCGGCCCCGCCTGGGACTACTGGTACGGCTACGGCGTTTTCCCCGCTCCCAACGACGGCGCGGCTTTCTGCGCCATCGCCACGGGTGAGGGTGGCGCGGCTCAGGGTTCGCAGCAGCTGTCGATCTACAACGACTACAACAACGCCAACCACGGCGACGGCAGCAATGCCCACATCGAATCCAACGTCTTCCAGGAACAGGTCGTCGGCCCGGCCGACGTGGGCGAGACCTGGGTTTTTGCTTTCGACGCGAAATTGGGCAATCTGGTCAGCCCCTCGACGGCCTTGGCTTTCATCAAGACCCTGGATCCCAATGCGGGTTACGCCACGACCAACTTCCTGACCATGGATATGACCGGAGCATCCTCCACCTGGGGCAGCTACTCCATCTCCATCTATATCGACGCTTCCCTGGTGGGCCAACTCATGCAGATCGGTTTTTCGAGCACCGCCTCCAACTACGACCCCTCGGGCGTGTTCTACGACAACCTCGTTCTCTACCGCTCCGTGGTCGTGGGCGACGAGGACGCCAGCTGGGGCGAAGTGAAGAGCCTGTTCCGGTAACCGAAACATGACATTCATGACTCGCTGAATCTTCTCCCCCTGTCGCTGCGGCGGCGGGGGGAGTCGTTTTGCCCGGCGGGGAATCCCCTTGTGTTTGTCCGGACCGCGGCCAATGATGATCCGGACTTTTGTGGCCAGCCAACGAAGAGGATCGAGGCATGAAAGCAGCACCCCATTACGAAACCGCACCCGGCGACCGCATTCCCTTCGGGCAGAAGCTCGCCTACGGCGCCGGGGCCTTCGTCAACAACCTGCTGTCGGCCGCCAGCGGGGGCATGATGATCGTCCTGAACCTCGGTCTTGGCATGAACCCGGCCCTGGTGGGGCTGCTGGGGGCCATCCCGCGCCTGACCGACGCCTTCACCGACCCGGTGATGGGCTACGTCTCCGACAATGCCCGCACCCGCTGGGGCCGTCGCCGGCCCTTCATCTTCACCGGCGTCTTCGTCGCGGCCATCCTCTTCGCCGTGCTCTGGCAGCTCCCGACCGGTAAGAGCGAGATGTTCATCTTCTGGTGGTTCCTCATCGGCTCGATCCTTTTCTACGCGGGTTACACCTGGTGGGTCACCCCGTGGGTCGCTCTGGGCTACGAGTTGACTCCCGACTACCACGAGCGCACGCGCCTGATGGGTACCCAGAACTTCATCGGGCAGCTCGCCTACGTGGTCTCGCCTTGGTTCCTGTGGATCATGAACAGCGGGAGGATCTTCCGCAACGCCGCCGGGGAACCCGACCAGGTGACCGGCGCGGCGGGCCTGGCCGTCGTCGTGGCCCTGGTGACGGTGGGGCTCGGAATCCTGCCTGCGATCTTCCTGCGCGAGCGCCTGAAAGACGTGGCGGTGACCGAGGCGGCCGAGGCGACCCGGCCCCGGGGCCTCGCCGAGAACGTGGTCGAGTTCCTCCGCGGGTTCAAGATCACCATGAGATCCGGACCTTTCCTCAAATTGTGCCTGGCGACCTTCCTGGTCTTCAACGGCTTCATCCTGATCTCCGCGTTCGCTTCCTACGTGATCATCTACTACGTGTGCGGCGGCGACCAGGCAATGGGTGCCCGCTACCTGGGCATGGCCGGCACGGTCGGCGGAGTCTGCACTTTCGGGGTGGTCGTCTTCGTCACCTGGCTTTCCACACGGATCGGCAAACGGCGCGCGTTCATTCTGGGTGTCGGAGTGTCGATCATCGGCTACGCCCTCAAGTGGATCTGCTACAATCCGGCCCACCCGTGGCTGGTCCTGGTGCCCGCGCCCCTGATGGCCTTCGGGTTGGGGACCCTGTTCACCATCGTGCCGTCGATGATCGCCGACGTGGTCGACACCGACGAGGTGCAGACCCACGAGCGCCGCGAGGGCATGTACGGCTCGATCTTCTGGTGGACGGTGAAACTCGGTCTTTCCGCCGCCCTGGCGGGAAGCGGCTATCTGCTCAACGCCACGGGCTTCGACGTGGATCTGGGAGGGGGTCAGGCCGCGAGCGCGATCACCCTGATGCGTTTGTGTGACGCGGGGATTCCCGTGATCACCTCCGCCATCGCCATCTGGGCCGTGGTGACCTTTCCCATCACCGAGGAAAGCGCCCACGCGGTGCGGAAGCAGCTGGAGGAGCGGCGGGGGAAGGCGTAGCCGTAATCCGGTATCCAATTTATATTGATTCTCAGCCTCCTCGTCGAGGGGGCCTGTGGGAACATACTGGAACTTGTTGATTTTGAAGGCGAACGAAGCCTGCCGCATCGATTTCCGGATCGCCGTCTGAACGAGTTCTCCCGTGAATGAATTCGCATCAGGCACGGAACGAACGGACTGTCATGGAAGAGCCATTTGAACATCTGGATCCTCGGGATCAGGAAGCCCTGCTCGAGGAATTGCGCGATATCATGCGTGAACCGGACGAGAAAGTCGCGGCGGAGCGTCGCCGGCGGCTGGCGACCAAGTATCGCGAGAGCCATCCCGACATCGCCGCCTGGTTGTCCGATTCCCCGCTCCCCGGCGAGACCCGTGAAACGCCCCTCCTCGAAAGGCTGCCGGTCATCCCGGAACGGGCCAACGCCCTGAAGGGCGAAGTCGTCCTGGTGAAGTACGGCGGCAACGCGATGGTGGACGATGCCCAGAAGCAGAGGGTGATTGCGGATGTCTGCGCATTGAAGAATCTCGGCGCCCTTCCGGTCGTCGTCCACGGCGGTGGTCCCGCGATCAGCGAACTTCTCGGCGATGTGGGGGTGAAGTCCCGGTTCGTCGGCGGTCACCGCAAGACCGATCGGACGACCATGTCCTATGTCGAGATGGCGCTCAGCGGAAAGGTCAACAGCGAGATCGTCAAGCTGATCGGCTTCAACGGCTACAAGGCAGCCGGGTTCTCGGGCAAGGACGGCAACCTGGTCACGGCGATGAAACGCATCCACAGGGTGCGCGAAGGCAAGAAGCTGCGCCGGACCGACCTCGGGCTGGTCGGGGACGTGAAATCGGTCAACCCCGATCTCGTGCACGTGCTGCTGAAGGCGGACTACATTCCGGTGATCGCCCCGGTAGGCCTGGGCGAGGACCTGGAGGACTACAACATCAACGCCGACATGTTCGCCGGGCACATGGCCGTGGCCCTGAATGCCGTGGCGTACGTGGTGTTGACGGATGTGGACGGCATCTTCGTCGATACCGAAAACCCCGACACCCTGATCACCGAGTTCAGCGACCATGCGGCCCGCGAAGAGCTCGGCCGCATCGTCCAGGGCGGCATGATTCCCAAGGTGGAGTCCTGCCTGGTAGCCCTGAAAGGCGGAGTGCGGGAAGCCCACATCGTCAACGGCACGAGCGCCCACTCCATGCTGCTCATACTGTTGACCCAACAGGGGAAAGGAACTACAATCCATTCCACTCATGCATGACTCCGATTTAAATCCTGATCCGACCCCGGCGCTGGATCAGAAATACCATTTTCCCCTCTACGAGCGTTACCCGGTGACCCTTGTCCGCGGCCAAGGTGCGCGGGTGTGGGACGTCGACGGGAAGGAATACATCGACGCCCTCTCGGGAATCGGGGTCAACAGCATCGGCCACTGTTACCCTGCCGTGGTCGAGGCAATTCGTGACCAGGCCGGAAAGCTGATCCACACCTCGAATCTCTACTATCTCGAGCCGCAGGCGAGGCTGGCCAAGCGGCTCACCGAGGCGGCGGGTATGGACCGGGTCTTCTTCACCAACAGCGGAACCGAAGCGGTGGAGGGTGCCCTGAAGTTGGCCAGGCGATACGCCGGCAAGCAGGGGCGCAGCGGCCGGATCGTCGCCATGGAGGGGTGTTTCCACGGGCGCAGCATGGGGTCGCTCTCGGCCCACAGCGAGAAACAGAAGCAGAATTTCCAGCCGTTGCTGTCCGGTTTCGAACGTGTCCCCTTCAACGACATCGAGGCCCTTACGGGCGCGGTGGACGACCAGACCATCGCGGTGATCTTCGAGCCCGTGCAGGGAGAGGGCGGCGTGCGGCTCGCGCCGGACGATTTCCTGGTCCGTGTGCGTGAACTGTGCGACCGGACCGGCGCCCTGATGATCCTGGACGAGATCCAGTGCGGCATCGGCCGGACGGGCCGGTTCTTCGCCTTCCAGTACGCCGGTATCACGCCCGACATCCTCACCAGCGCGAAGGCCCTGGGCGGGGGGATGCCCATCGGTGCGGTGCTGGCCGGTAACGAGGTGGCCTCCGCTTTCGAATCCGGGGACCACGGCACCACTTTCGGAGGCAATCCCCTGGCCTGCGCGGCAGCCGACGCCACCCTCCGGGTGGTCCAAGAGGAGAAACTGGTCGAGCGGGCCGCCGAAATGGGCGCCTACCTGGCCCAGCGAATCCGAAAAGCGGCGGGCGACCATCCCGCGATTCGCGAATTGCGGGGACGGGGCATGATGGTCGGGGTGGATATCGGGTTCGACGGCAAGCCGCTGGTGGCGAAGATGCTGGAGCGCGGCGTGCTCGCCAACTGCACGGCGGAGACGGTCATCCGGTTTTTGCCTCCGCTCAACATTCCGCGTGAGGATCTGGATACCGTGATCGATGTCTTCCTCGATCTGCTCGGCGACGAGGAAGCGGCGAGGAATTGAAATGTCTCCCCTGAAAATCGGAATCGTCGGTGCGACCGGCTATACGGGCAGCGAACTGGTGCGCCTGCTCGGCGCTCACCCGCAGGTCTCGGTCGAGATCATCACCTCCCAAAGCCGGGCCGGAGAGCCCTTCAGCGCCGTGCATCCGGCTTTTCGCGGCCTGGAGGACCGTCTGCTGCAACGGGTCGAGGACCTGGAGGGAATGGACCTCGACCTGGTGTTCCTGGCGTTGCCTCATGGCGTATCCATGTCCTTTGTGCGCGATCACGGCATCGCACGTTTCCGCATCATCGACCTCTCCGGCGATTTCCGCCTGGGGACGGCCGAAGCTTACGAAAGATGGTACGGCCAGCCGCATGTCGTCCCCGAATTTCTTGGAGAGGCGGTTTTCGGCCTGCCCGAACTGAATCGGCGAAGCATCAAGAGCGCCCGACTGGTCGGCAACCCCGGCTGCTACCCCACCGCCTCGACCCTCGCCTTGGTCCCGCTCCTGAAGCACGGGCTCATCGACCCCGCTGGCATCGTGATCGACGCCAAGTCGGGGGTGAGTGGTGCGGGGGCGAAGGCGAAAGCGGCCACCCATTTCCCCGATGTCTTCGGCAACTTCAAGGCCTACGCTCTTCTGGGCCACCGCCATACTCCCGAAATCGAGGAAACCCTCAGCCGGGTCGCGGGGCAGGACGTGCAGTTGCTGTTCACTCCCCACCTGCTGCCCATCGACCGCGGAATTCTCGTCACCGCTTACGCGCTTGGCGCCGAAGGTGTCGACGATGCGGGCCTCAAGGCGGCGTACCACGACTTCTACCGGGATGAACCCTTCGTGCGCGTTGTCGATGCTCCTCCCGCGGTCAAGCAGGTGCGCGGCTCGAATTTCTGCGACGTGTTCGTGGCCCACGATGCCCGTACCGGCCGCGTGGTTGCCCTTTCGGTTCTCGATAATCTGGTCAAGGGCGCGGCAGGCCAGGCCGTGCAAAACATGAATCTCATGTTCGGTCTGCCTGAGCGGACCGGGCTCCAACAGGGACCACTGCACCCATGAAGAAAATCAGCAAGACCGTGTCCTATCCGAGTGGCGTCGAGGGTTCGATGCAGAAGAACATCACGGATGTGAGAGGTTTCCGCACCTGGGGGGCCTACACCGGTGTGAAGAACAAGCGGCGCGACCTGGCAATCATCTTCTCGGAGGTGCCCGCCAGCGCCGCCGCGGTGTTCACGCGGAACGTGATCGTCGCCGAGCCCGTCAAGATCAGCCGGGAGGCGATCAAGGACGGGCGGGCCCAGGCTTTCGTCATCAACTCCGGGAACGCCAACGCCTGCACCGGAGAACAGGGGCGCGCGGGGGCCGAGGCGATGGTCAAGGCCGCTTCCGATGCGCTCGGGGTCGCACCGGGCCTCGTGATCATCGCTTCGACCGGGATCATCGGCAAAACCTTCCCGACGGAGAAGGTGGTCAACGGCATCCACCGCACCGCGGGCAAGCTCTCGGGTCTGCGTCTCGCGGGGACCCTCGCAGCCAACGCGATCCTGACCACCGACACCTTTGCCAAGTTGAGCTACACCCAGTTCAGGATCGGCGAGAAGGATGTGAACATGGCCGGCCTCGCCAAGGGGTCCGGCATGATTCACCCGGATATGGCGACCATGCTCGCCTTCATCGTGAGCGACGCCGCCATTTCCCCGAAACTGCTCAATGAGGCCCTGAACGAAGCCGTGGACGACTCGTTCAACATGATCACGGTGGACGGCGACACCTCGACCAACGACATGGTCGGCGTGATGTGCAACGGTCTCGCGGGCACCAAGGCGATCACCGGCAAGGGCCCGGACTACGACATTTTTCTCGCACAGCTCAAGAGCCATTGCATCGATCTCGCGCGCCAGATCGTTTCCGACGGGGAGGGAGCGACCAAGATGATCCGCTACGACGTCGAGGGCGCCGCGACACGAGATGATGCGCGCCGGATCGCCCGCACCATTTCCGATTCGAGTCTGGTGAAGACCGCATTCTTCGGGCGGGACCCCAACTGGGGACGGATCATCGCGGCCGCGGGCCGCGCGGGGGTATTGTTCGATCCGGACAACGTCGACCTCTGGATTTCCACCTCGAAGACATCCCTGCAGTTGCTGGACGCCAGCCAGCCGATTCCGAACGTCCGTCGCAAGGCGAAAAGCATGATGCGGGCGAGCTTCCTCGCGGTGCTGCTCGACCTCAACCAGGGGGACGCCAAGGCCACGGCCTGGGGTACGGATTTCTCCTACGACTACGTGCGGATCAATGCGGAGTACAGCACCTGACCGCACCCGGACCGCTCGAGTTCCGGTGGCGCCTCGCGCCGATGTTTTGTTCATTCACCACAAGAGCTTCGACCGCGGGGGACGGGCAGGGCGGCGACCATCACACCCTTGGTTTCTCATCTTTTGCGATCCGGCACAACCCTTGCGGAATGTTCCGGGGCCGCACGGGTATAACCCGCGGCCGGGACGCCCGCACAGGGCCAGGGAAGGCGATATAGGGATCCAGACGGGGGTCGATCATGGCTGAAGTGACTCAGAATCCGCTGCATAACCACTTGGTGGCGTTGAAGAACGGCGAACGCGTGTTCGAGAACGCGTTTCAGGGGATCACGCGGATGATTCTCTCCGACGAGATCGAAAAGGTGGTGGCCAACGGCCGGACCACCTACGATTTCAAGATCTTTCGTCGGGGAAAGAAACACATCATCGGGCTGTATGATGAAATCAACAGCTTCGTGTCCTACGTCAAGGACGCCGCCGAGGGCGGCAGCAGCAAGGAGATGGCCTACGTCCTGGTGGGCGAACCGGGCAACGGCAAGACCTTCTTCGTGGAATACGTCAGTCGCCTGTACCGGGAATTTCTTGCCGTGGACCCCAACCACAAGTGCACCTTCCGCTTCAACGGGCTGGATAAAATCGGGACATACGGCAAGATCGCGACCATCGAAAGCCAGACCTACGAGGACCCCTGCATCCTGGCGATGAACCTCCTGGAGACCCCCGAGGAGAGCCGTGGTTACCTGGCCCGCAAGATCGGCCTGAGCGACGAGCAGCTCGACGGAATGTACGTCAACTACCGCCCGCTGGGCGCCTGCTCCGGCTACATCTGGAACGACATCCGCCAATACTGCCAGGGCAAGATCACCGACATGCTGGGCTTCGTGGACATCATTCCGGTGCCGTTGACCGAGAGCCTGGGCACCATCACCGGGAAGTACCCCGCCAAGGACAAGATCACCTCCAGCGCCGTGGACCTCCTGGGCGAGGAGTCGATCCAGCGCCTGCTGCACATCACCGACACCAACAATCCGTACCGCTTCGACCTGCGGCGCGGCGCGCTGGCGCGTGTGGCCGGGGGCGGCATCCACTTTTCCGACGAGATGTTCAAGAACAAGAAGGACCTCGTGCAGGTCTACCTGGGCGTGATCCAGAACCGCACCATCGAGATCGACGGCTACAAGTGGCCCATCGACACGCTGATCATCGCCACCAGCAACAACAGCGAATTCAACCGCTTCCTGGCCGAAAAGGAGGAAGCGCCCATCGTCGACCGTTGCCGGATCAGCTACATCTCGCACAACACCAACTACAAGCTGCAGACCGCGCTGACCCAGTACGCCGTCGGCAGCGAGACCAAGACCACCCTGATGCGCGAGGAACTGCACCAGGATCCGAATTTGAACTACGCCGCCAGCACCGCCGCGGTGCTGACACGCCTGCCCCACAGCGAGAAGCTGACGCCCATCGAGACCATGAAGCTGGCGGCCGGTGAAGTGGCGGGCGAGAAGAGCATCAAGGCCCTGGCCGAGGTCATCGACACCCTGAGCCAGGATACGGACATCACCAACCGCTTCGGTCAGCGGGGACTGGGCCAGCGCAACCTGGGTCGCGCCATCCAGCTCATGATCGAGAGCAGCGAGACCAACGAGGGCCGCTGCATGTTCGCCTACGACGTGTTCAAGGCGATCGACCGAGTGATTCTGGATTACGTGAACGAACCCAACGACCGCGCCAAGTACCTGTCCGACCTGAAGATCGCCCGGGGGCTGTACCGCGAGCGGATCATGACCGAGATGTTCAACGCCTACATGGACGAGCCCCAGGCCATCCGCAAGGACGTGATGAACTACGTGAACATGATCATCGGCATCGACGCCGAACAGCTGGGCCAGGACAAGATGTGGAAGTACAAGGATCCGCAGACCGGCGAGCTGAAGGCCCTGAAGGTGGATGAGCGCTTCATCCACAGCATCGAGGAACGGCTGCAGCTGAAGACCGACGAACAGCGCGAGACCTTCCGGACCTCGATCCGCAAGATCTACGGCCAGAAGATCAGCCTGGATCCCAACTACGATTTCATGGACAACCTCGAGCTGGTCAAGGCCGTCACGGACGTGCGGCTCAAGAGCGACATCGCCGGCGCGGGGAGCCTGATCGGCGCCCTGGCCAACCGGACCAACGAGGAGAACCAGAAGCTGTACGATCGCATGATCGACACCATGTTCAACAAGCTGAACTATTGCCGGACCTGCGCGCAGAAGACCATCGAGTACTTCTGCACCCAGGAAGACGAAAACTAGGTCGCACCATGGATCCGAGACTCGAGGCCTACCTGGATCGATTGCAGGCCGCCGGCGCGGATCCCGCCAGATTGGCGCGCCTGCGCCACGAGGCGGTGGACGGCGGCTGCGACCACGGTCCGCTCGATCCCTGGTCGGCGGTGTTCACCCCCGGTGTGGACGTTCTGCGCGGCGTCGCGGGAATCTACGATCAGGCCGATCTTTCCTGGATCCAGGCCCTGAGCGTTGAGAACGGCTCCTACAGCGTGCGCATCAAATCCCTCGACGACCTGATGGAGCGCGACAAGCGGCGTGAAAAGGACGGCTTTCCCCGCAAGATCCGCATCGGCAAGCTGGTCAAGCCCGGTCGCGGCGGTCGCGAGAAGGTCGTGGTCGTGCCCACCACCGTGGAGGAGAAATTCGTCCACGACCCCAACTTCCGGGAACAGGCCGAGGGTGGCGGTTCCGGAGGCAGCGGCGAGGGCGAAGAGGGCGAAGTCATCGGCGAGCAGCCTGTGCGGCCCCAGCCGGGAGAAGGCGACGGTGCCGGCCCGGGCCAGGGCGAAGGCTCGGATCACGAGATGGAGTCCAACGCCTACGATCTGGGCAAGATCCTCACCGAGCAATTCTCCCTGCCCAACCTGCAGAACAAGGGCAAGAAGCGTTCGCTGACGCGCTACAACTACGACCTGACCGACCGCCATCGCGGGTTCGGCCAGCTCCTGGACAAGAAGGCCACCCTCAAGCAGATCATCCGGACCAACCTGGCGCTGGGCCGCATGAAACCCGACGAGGAACCCGACGCCACGGGCTTCCTGGTCGCCCCGCAGGACAAGATCTACCGCATCCTGTCGCGGGAAAAGGACTTCGAGAGCCAGGCCCTGGTCTTCTTCCTGCGCGACTATTCGGGCTCGATGAGCGGCAAGCCTACCGAGATGGTGGTCAGCCAGCACGTGATGATCTACAGCTGGATCCTCTACCAGTACGGCGGCCAGGTGGAATCCCGCTTCGTGTTGCACGATACCGAGGCCAAGGAAGTGCCCGATTTCTATACCTACTACAACAGCCGCGTGGCCGGGGGCACCCGGGTCGCCGCGGCCTTCCGGCTGGTCAACGAGATCGTCGCCAAGGAGAACCTGGCCCGGGACTACAACATCTACGTCTTCCACGGCACCGACGGCGACGACTGGGACAGCGAGGGCAAGGAAATGCTGCCAGAACTGGAGAAGATGATGGGTTACGCCAGTCGTGTGGGCGTGACCATCGCGCAGAACAACCACGGGTCGGGAGACGAGACCGAGGTCCAGAAGTATCTGGAGAAGTCGGGGCTCCTGAAGGAAAAGCCGCACCTGTTGCGGATGGACGTCATGGGCGAGGACGCGAACGAAGGCCGGATCATCGAGGGCATCAAGCACCTGATCGGCGAGTAGGAAGCCATGGAACTGATCGACCAACACGCCAAGGCCATCATGGAGGGCTGCAAGGAGCGCGCTCGCGACGCCGGGCTTTGCTTCCAGGACGAGACCCTCGAGTACATCGTGACCAACCGCGATCTGCTCGAACTCTCGCCCAAGGTCATGATCCCCACCATGTACGACTACTGGGTGCACGACGTCGAGGTGCTCAAGGGCAAGGGCCGCTACGAGCTTTATCCTAGCAACCCCTTCGAGACGGTCGTCAACACACGGCCGGCCATCAGCTATTACAACGACAACAACCCCGACTGGCTCAACGTGATGATCTTCTATCACGTTCTGGGCCACATCGACTTCTTCCAGAACAACCTCTACTTTCGGCACACCTGGGACGACGACTTCACGGGCCAGGCGCTGGCCGACAAGCGGGTCATCGCGCGCCTGCGCAGCGAACACGGCCGCTGGGTGGACTACGTGATCGAGTTCGCGCGCTCCCTGGACAACCTGGTGGACTTCCACGGACTGCTGTCGGATCTGCACCGTCCACGGCGCGACGGGGTCTCGACGCGGGTCGATTACTATTTCGACGTCTTCCTGCAGGAGCGCAAGAAGGTCCGCATCAACGATTACGTGAAGGAGATCGAGCGGTACAACGTCTGCCTGCGCACCGGCGGCGCCGAGGGCGAGGAGATCTTCTTCGGCGAGGTCAACGCCCGCTATCCGGAGTTCGCCGCGCTGTTCGAGAAGGGCGACCGCGAACCGCGCCGCCACACCCGTGACGTGCTGCAGTTCCTGCTGGACCATTCCCCCTTCCTGGCCAACGAGGAGAACCGCTGGATGCAGGACGTGTTGCAGGTCGTCCGCGAGACGTCGCTCTACTTCCAGCCCCAGATCCGCACCAAGATCATGAACGAGGGCTGGGCCAGCTACTGGCACGAAACCCTGTTCATGCAGGATGACCGCATCAAGGGCCACGAGGTGGATTTTGCGCGGGTCAACTCGGCGGTGACGGCCATGCCGCGGGTGGGCCTGAACCCCTACGCCCTGGGCATGCGCCTGTTCTACTTCATCGAGGAAGGCGCGGACAAGGGCCGTTATTCCCTGGACTTCGATTTCCTGCGCGACGCGGACCAGCGCCGCGAATTCGACCGCCACACGGGCAACGGTCGCAACTTCATCTTCGCGGTACGGGAGAACTATAACGACTTCCTGTTCGTCAACACCTTCGTCGAACAGGATTTCATCGACCGGAACAAACTCTTCGTGGCGGACAAGGTCATGGACGAGCAACGCATGGTCTGGCGCTGGTACGTCAAGAGCCGTCGGGCGGACGACTACAAGGCCATGATCCGCGAATCGCTCTACCACCCGCCGCACATCACGGTGGACGTCGACAAGACGGGTGAGGACACCCTCTACCTCGTCCATCATTTCGAGGGCATGCCCCTGGTCGGCGAATTCATCCAGAACACCATGCTGGGGCTGGAATTCCTGTGGGGCGGCAAGGTCACCCTGGAGACCACCGAGGTCAAATCCGTCAAGAAACCCGACGTCAAGCAGCCCTCGTTGCCGGGCATGGCGCCGGACCCGGAACCCGAACCGGAGATCACCTGGCAGCGTGTGCGCTATGTCATGAAGGACCGCAAGCTGGGCAAGGGGGTGGTTTAGCATGGACGAGGTGCGCAGGATCATGAAGAATCTGGCGGGCAGCCAGGAGATCGAGGATCAGGAGCGGGCCATTCCCTTCGATGAGTTCCTCGTCCTGATGCGCCGGCATCCCGCACGGACGATCCGCAACATCCACCAGATCTTCCATGACATGGTCAAGACCTTCGTGGGCGAGGGTGTCGACGAGTACCCCGGGGATCCCGAATCCATCAATTTCATCGGCTTCGATTTCACCCCCCTGCTGGTCGATGGTTCGGATCAGCCTTTCTTCGCCGACCGCCTCTTCGCCAACCGTCTGATGTCCATGATCGACGGCCTGCGCGGCGGCGCCCAGCAGAACAAGATCTACCTCTTCGACGGCCCTCCGGGTTGCGGCAAATCGACCTTCCTGAACAACCTGTTGCGGAAGTTCGAGGAGTACGCCAACAGCCCGGCCGGAACCCGCTACGAGGTGGTCTGGCACCTGGACCGCAGTCTGGTCGAAGGCGGGCGCAGCGAGGAGGGAGGCAGTCGCCTGGGCCGGCTCCTGGAACGACACGGCGAGAGTGGGGATGCGGACGACATGCAGGACCGCCAGCGTTTCCTGGAGGTCCCCTGTCCGAGCCACGACAACCCCCTGCTGCTGATCCCCCGAAAGCGGCGCCCGGAATTCCTGGACGACCTGTTCGAGGACGACCAGTTCAAATGGAACCTGTCGACGAGCAAGGATTACGACTGGGTCTTTCGCGACAATCCGTGCACCATCTGCAGCTCACTGTACCAGGCCCTGCTGCACCGCGTGGGCGACGCGGGCCGGGTCATGTCCATGATCCACGCCCGTCCCTATCGTTTCGACCGCCGTCTGGGCAAGGGCATCACCGTTTTCAATCCCGGCGACCGGTTGACCAAGCAACCCGTGTTGACCAACGCCGTGCTGCAGCGCCGCATCGGCACCCTGCTGCAGGACAGCAACCAGGTGCGCTATCTGTTCTCCCGCTACGCCCGCACCAACAACGGGATCTACGCCCTGATGGACATCAAGGGCTTCAACCGCGAGCGGTTGCTGGAGCTGCACAACATCATCAGCGACGGCGTGCACAAGGTCGAGGAGATCGAGGAGCGGGTCTACTCCCTGTTCATGGGCGTGATGAATCCCGAGGACAACAAGAACATCCGGGGTTTCCAGTCTTTGAGCGACCGCATCGAATTCATCAACATCTCCTACGTGCTCGATTCGTCGACCGAGGTGGAGATCTACCGCAACATCTTCGGCCGTCACATCGGCGAAAGCTTCCTGCCACGCGTGCTGAACAACTTCGCGCGGGTGATCATCTCCAGCCGCTTGAACGAAAAGTCGCCCGCCCTGCTCGACTGGATCGGCGACGCGGAGAAGTACAAGCTGTACTGCGACGAGAATCTGCATCTGTTGAAGATGGCCATCTACACGGGCATCATTCCGGTCTGGTTGGACGAGGAGGACCGCAAGAACTTCACGGCCCGTATCCGTCGCCGGGTGATCGCCGAGGCGGAAACCGAGGGCCAGTCCGGATTCAGCGGCCGCGACTCCATCGACATCTTCCACGACCTGTATGCGAATTCCGGTCGTGAGGGCCGGATGATCACCATGGACACTCTCTGCGCCTTCTTCACGCGGGCGAGGCCCGAGCTGGCCAGGCAGATTCCCGACGGCTTCCTGGAGAGTCTGCGTCGGCAGTACAACTACCAGATCCTGCAGGAGGTCAAGGAGTCTCTGTACTACTACAACGAGGAGCGCATCGCGCGGGACCTGAAGAACTACCTGTTCGCCCTGAACTACGAGACGGGCACGACGGCCGTCTGCTCCTACACCGGGGACAAGCTGGAGATCACCGAAAGCTTCCTCGCGGGAATCGAAAACCACCTGCTCGGCGAGGACGTGAGCGAGAACCGGCGGCAGGAATTCCGCGCGGAAACCCAGCGGGAGTACACGTCCCGCACGCTGACCCAGGAGATCATGGTCGAGGGCCTGGACATCTCGATGACCAAGCTCTTCGGCGACCTGCACAAGCGATACGTGTTCAGCCTCAAGAACAGGGTGCTGGACCCGTTCCTGGGCAACGCCAATTTCCGCCGTGCGGTCAAGGATTTCGCCACGGACAACTTCCGCACATACGACCGCAAGATCCGCGACGACGTGACCTTCCTCCTGGACAACCTGCAGGACAAGTTCGGCTACAACGAGCAGGGCGCCCGGGAAGTGTGTCTCTACGTGGTGGACAACGAGTTGACCGAGAAATTCCGCGACTGACCAGTCCTACTTCGGCGGCCGCGCGCGGTAGGTGATGACCCGCGCCTTCTCCAACGTCACCAGACCCTCGGTGATGAGCTCGTCCAGCTGGGGCAGGAACTTCTGGATCTTTTCTTCGGTGTCCACGATCTCCACCACCATGGGCAGATCCTCAGACAGGCGCAGGATCTTGGCCGTGTGCACCCGGCTGCTGCCGCCAAAACCCAGGAAACCTCGCAGGACCGTGGCCCCGGCCAGCCCCTGGGCGCGGGCTTTTTCCACCAGCAGCTGGTACAGAGGCCGGCCTTCGGCCTTGTCGCCTTCTCCGATGAAGATCCGCAGCAGACAGGCGTCTTCGGGCAACGTCATGGGTGACTCCTTTTGCGGTCAGGCCAGGCGGCCGGCGGCCATGCCGACCAGGAGGGCGGCGATGCCGACCCCGTTCTGGAGCGAGAAATAGGCCATGGCGTAGGCCCATTCGTGGGCCCGCATGAGCTCTCCGGTTTCCAGGATGTAGGCGGAGAAGGTGGTGAAGGCGCCCATGAAGCCCACCAGGATCACCGTGCGTGTCTCGGGGGTCACCGGCAGGCGATGGCGGAACAGGGCCCACAGCATGCCGGCCAGGAAACATCCGATGACGTTCACCGCCAGGGTGCCCCAGGGGAAGTACGGTCCCGCCAGCCGCTGGACCAGGCCGGACAAGCCGTAGCGGGACAGGGTGCCCAGGGCTCCGGCGGCGGCCAGCAGAACGATTTTCAGGAGCATTTCCCGGTTCCTTTCAGGATCCCTGGGAGCCGAAACCCTCAGGATTGTCGCTCTGCCACCGCCAGTGATCAACGCACATGCGGTCGATTCCCAGTTCCGCCCGCCAGCCCAGAAGCTTCTCGGCCAGGGAGGGGTCGGCCCAGCAGGCCGCGATGTCCCCCGGCCGGCGGTCGACCACGGTGTAGGGGATGAACCGGCCGCTGGCCTTTTCCGCAGCCCGGACCACTTCCAGCACGGAGTAGCCCCTGCCGGTGCCCAGGTTGATCGGGGTGCAGCCGGGCAGCTCTTCCAGCCGCTCCAGCGCGGCCACATGGCCGCGGGCCAGGTCGGTCACGTGGATGTAATCGCGCACGCCGGTGCCGTCGGGGGTGTCGTAGTCGTCGCCGAAGACCTGCAACGCGTCACGGCGCCCCACGGCCACCTGCATGATGTACGGCATCAGGTTGTTGGGGATGTCCCGGGGGTCCTCGCCGATGCGCCCGCTGGGGTGGGCCCCCACGGGGTTGAAATAGCGCAGCAGCACGGCCCGCCAGCGTGGGTCGGCGGCGCACACGTCGCGCAGGATCTCCTCGATGAACAGCTTGGTCCGACCGTAGGGATTGGTGGTCGAAAGCGGGAAGTCCTCGGTGATGGGCAGGGAAGCGGGGTCCCCGTAGACCGTGGCCGAGGAGCTGAATATGAGGTTGCGGCAACCGGCCCGGTCCATGGCTCCGAGCAGGCCGAGGGTACCGGTGATGTTGTTGCGGTAATACCGCAAGGGGATGCGGCAGCTTTCGCCCACGGCCTTCAAGCCCGCGAAGTGGACCACCGCGCCGATGTCGTGTTCGGCGAAGAGACGGTCCAGCAACTCGCCGTCGCCCATGTCGCCCTCGATGAAGGTCAGCGGGCCGGGGGCCAGGGCGCGAACCCGGTCCAGGCTGACCGGGCTGGAATTGGAGAGGTTGTCCAGGACCACCAGGGGGTGACCCGCGGCCAGCAGTTCGGTGCTGGTGTGGCTACCGATGTAGCCGGCGCCGCCGGTTACCAGGATGAGGCGTTCCATGTCGAGCTCCGCGTTGGGGAAGTGGCGTCAGGTCCATGGTATGAGGTCGGGGCCGAGCGGGATACCAAAAAACGCCTTGGATATTGTGCACGGCCCTTCCAGATCCGTTGTCAAGTGAATCGGGACAAGAAGCGGGATTGATGGCTCAAACCCAGCCATGCACAATAGCCAAGGCGCTGGAAAGGGGATTTCTCTTGCGCCGACAATGGTAAAGGGTTACGGCCGCAGACACAACCCAATTTGTGTGTTTTGATGATTTTTTGTGCCCCGGGCCGGTTGTGCGACCCGGGGCATTGCCCGAAATCAGGCTTCCTCAGCGACCTGGTAGGCCGAAAGCGCCGCCATGTTCACGATCTCGGTCACCGTGGAATTGTAGGAGATGAGGTTGACCGGGTTCTCCAGGCCCACCAGGAGAGGACCGATGGCCTCGCACCGGCCCAGGGTACTGAGCAGCTTGAAGGCGATGTTGCCGCTCTGCAGATCCGGGAATACCAGCACGTTGGCCCGCCCCTGGACCTGGGATTCGGGGACGGACATGTTGCAGGCCTCGGGGGTGACGGCCACATCGGCGTGCATCTCCCCGTCCACCCGCAACTCGGGGTGCTCCTGATGAAGAATCCGCACGGCCTCGCGGACCTTGCGGCTTTCGGGCCGGTCGTTGTCCCCGAAGTTGCTGAACGAGAGCATGGCCACCACGGGGTTCAGGTTGAAATACCGGGCCACCATGGAGGCGCGTAGGGCGATCTCGACCAGCTGGCGGCTGTCCGGGTCGAAGGTGGCCGTGGTGTCGGACAGGATGTAGACCTTGCCGCCCACCAGGATCACGTGCATGCCGACCACTCCACGAACGCCCTGCTTGGCGGTGCCCAAGGTCAGGACCCAACGCAGCGAATCCACGTAGGGTCGGTCGGCCCCGCACACCATGCCATCGGCTTCCCCGCTGCGGACCATCATCAGGCCGTGATGGATGGGGCGGCGGACCATGCGGCGGGCCTTGGCCAGGGTGTAGCCCTTGCGGGCCCGCTCCCGCCACAGCATCTCGCCCATGGCGTCGTTGGTGGGATCGGTTTGGAAATCCTTGATGACCATCCCTTTCAGGGACAATCCCAGCTCCCCGGCCTTGGCCGTGATGCGCGCTTTGTTCCCCAGCAGCACGGGCCGGCAGAAGCCTTCGGTCACGCAGATCTGGCAGGCCTCGAGCACGCGCTTGTCCTCGCCCTCGGCGAAGACGATGCGCTTGTTGAGGGCGCGGGAGCGGGCGCGGATGGAATGCATCACCATGACGCTGCGGTCGGTCATGGCCTCCAGCTTCTCGTGGTAGGCGTCCCAGTCGGTGATGGGCTCCTGCGCGACGCCGGTCTCGCAGGCAGCCCGGGCCACAGCCATGGCTTCGGCCACGAGCACCCGGGAATCGAAGGGCTTGGGGATGATGTATTCGGGACCGAATTCGAAATGCTCGCCCCCGTAGGCCGACGCCACCTCCGCCGGTACGGGTTCGCGCGCCAGATCGGCCAAAGCGTGGGCCGCGGCCAGCTTCATCTCCTCGTTGATGCTGGTGGCCCTGACGTCGAGGGCGCCGCGGAAGATGAAGGGAAAGCCCAGGACGTTGTTGACCTGGTTGGGGTAATCCGACCTTCCGGTGGCCATGATCACGTCCGGCCGCGCGGCCTTGGCTTCATCGTAGGTGATTTCGGGGTCGGGGTTGGCCATGGCCATGACGATGGGCCGGTCGGCCATGGTTTTGACCATGTCCCCGGTGACCAGGTCCTTGACGGAATAGCCGAGGAAGACATCGGCGCCGTCCATCGCCTCGGCCAGGGTGCGGCGTTCGGTTTCCGCGGCGAAATGCTCCTTGTACGGGTTCATGCCCTCGCTGCGGCCCTTGTAGCAGACACCCTTGCTGTCCACCAGCAGGAAATTGGCGTTGGGGACGCCGAGGGATTCCATGAGCTTGGCGCAGGCGATGGCTGCGGCACCGGCTCCGGAGACCACGACCTTCAGATCCTGGAGCTTCTTCTTCTGCAGCAGGGTCGCGTTGATCAGGGCGGCGGCGGAGATGATGGCCGTCCCGTGCTGGTCGTCGTGGAAGACGGGGATGTTCATGGTCTCCCGCAGACGCTCCTCGATGAGGAAGCATTCGGGGGCCTTGATGTCCTCGAGATTGATTCCGCCGAAAGTCGGTTCGAGCAGCTGGCAGGTGCGGATGATCTCCTCGGGATCCTCGGTGTCCAGTTCGATGTCGAAAACGTCGATCTGACCGAAGCGCTTGAACAGAACCCCCTTGCCCTCCATGACGGGCTTTCCCGCCAGGGCGCCGATGTTGCCCAGGCCCAGGACGGCGGTGCCGTTGGAAACCACGGCCACCAGGTTGCCGCGGTTGGTGAAGCGGTAGGCGGCCTTGGGGTCGGCAGCGATGACGTTGCAGGGTACGGCCACGCCGGGAGTGTAGGCCAGGGACAGATCCCTTGCCGTCAGGCAGGGTTTGGTGGGAACGACTTCCGTCTTGCCGGGGCGGTCGAATTCGTGGTACCTGAGGGCGTCCTGATCTTGAGTTGACATGGAATTTTCCTTTCACCGTGTCGGGAGGAAAACCGTCGGTACAGGAAAAGTTGTACCTGCAAGGGCCCCTGTCCAGGAGCAATAATAATTCATAACCACCTGTTATCGTGTGAATTCTGACCTGGAATAGAGTTTCCCTTGTGCCGTCCGTTGGGCATCGTTAGACTCAATGCAGGCGAGGCCGAATACTGTGTCGGTGAGCGGAAGGATGGAAACATGAACATGACCAGGCGATTGATTCCGGCGGCCCTCGTGCTGCTGGTTTTGCCGGCGGTGGCGTGGGGCATCACGGAGCAGAAGACGGGGACGGAGTACCCCGATCAGATCACCGTGGCGGTGGGTGACCGGGAAGTGGTCATGAACGCCACCGGAGCCGGCCTGCGGGAGAAGACCTTCCTGAAGGTGGACGTGTACACCATCGTTTCCTATGTCGCCGAGGACGCCGCCCTCGGCGAGGCGACCCCGGGTCTGTCCCTGTGCAAGCTGCAACAGCCCAAGCAGCTGCAGATGGACCTGCGACGCAGTTTCAGCCGCGAAAAGCTGATAGGCGCCTTCGTCGAGGTCATCGAGAAGAACTACGACGACCTGTCGGGCATCGCCGCGGACATGGAAACTTTCGCGGGGTATTTCACCCGCGACGCCCAGGACGGCGACGTGATCATTTTCGAATACGCACCGGGCATCGGCCTGACGACCATCCTCAACGGCGAGGTCAGCGGGGTCATCCAGAACCCGGATTTTGCCGAAGCCCTGTGGACCGTCTGGTTCGGGAAGAAATCCGCCAACGACGGATTGAAGAAGGATCTGTTATCACTGCTGAAATCCTGATCAACGGCCTGGATAGGGAGTTCCGGACGTGAGATCCCGGTTGCTGGCGGGGTGCCTGCTGCTGCTCTTCCTGTGGACCGGTACGACCGGCGCGCAGAACGCGGCGGAATCCCACGTGGTCCGGGTGGGCGTGTTTCCCGTCGAACCCATTGTGACGTTGAACCCCGGGGAGCCTCCCCGGGGTTTTTTCGTCGATCTCCTGGAGGAGATCGCCCGCAACGAGCAGTGGAGTCTGGAATACGTGGCGGGGACATGGAACGAGGGTCTGGAGCGTCTGGAGGCCGGATCCATCGATCTGATGACCGCGGTCTCTCCCACGGCCGAACGCGCGTTGCGGATGCGCTTTGGCGCCGAGTCGGTGTTGATGGTCTGGGGCCAGGTGTTCACGCGACCGGACAATCGGGTGACAACCATCCTGGACCTGCAGGACAAGACCGTGGCGGTGGCCCGGTCCGATATCAACGGCCAGAATTTTCGCCAGACCGCCGACGCCTTCGGCGTAACCTGCAATTACCGGGAAGTGGCGACCCACGAGGATATCTTTCAACTGCTGCGGTCGGGCGAAGCCGACGCCGGGGTGGTGCCCAACCTTTTCGGTCATGCCCACTCCCGGAAATTCGGCCTGATCGGCACGAGCATCATCTTCATTCCCGTGGAAGCCCATTTCGCCGCTCCGCTGAATGGTGATCCCGCCTTGTTGCAGACCATCGACCGATATCTGGCCCAGTGGAAGCAGGATGAGGGGTCGGTCTACTACGCAGGTCTGCAGAATCTGATGAACGATCCGTCGGCCCGCGGGGCGGAGGTTCCCGCCTGGATTCTGTGGAGCGGCGGCTTGGCCTTGTTGCTGGTGGGGATCATGTTCTTTCTGAATCGGGTGTTGACCGCAAAATTCCAGCAGCGCACGCGCGAACTCCGGGAGAGCGAGGCCAAGCAGAGGGCCATCTTCGACCAGTCGTATCAGTTCGTCGGTCTCCTCGACCCCGCAGGGATCGTGCTGGATGTGAATCAGACCGCCCTGGATTTCATCGGCGCCGGCAAGGAGGACGTGGTCGGCAGCCCATTCTGGGAAGCGCCGTGGTGGTCGCATTCGGAAGAGGCCCAGAACGAGATCAAACGAGGAATTGAGACCGCGGCGTCCGGGGAGTTTTACCGTTCCGTGGCGATCCATCCGGGACCGGACGGCCTGCCCCACCACGTCGAATTCACCGTCAAGTCCATCAAGGACGACGACGGTCGGGTGAAATGGCTGGTTCCCGAAGGGCGAGACATCACCGAGTACAGGAACGCCCGGGAAAACCTGGCCCGTCTGGGCCAGGCGGTTGAACAGACCGCCGATATGATCGTGATCACCGACCCGGTTGGCCGCATGGAATACGTGAACCCGGCTTTCGTGAGGGGGACCGGTTTTGATCCCCAGGAGCTCGCGGGGCAAAGTCTGGGCATCCTGTGTCCCCAGGATTTGACCGACGGATTGTATTCCCGACGGTGGTTCGACAGGTTGGGCCGGGACCCCTGGCGTGGCCGGGTGGCGCCGGTGGTCAAGGGCGGTCAGAGTATCGAGGTCGACGCTTCCGTATCCCCCATCCTCGATGACGATGATTCGGTCGCGGCCTACGTGGTGGTGCAGCGGGACATGTCCCAGGTCGCGGAATTGGAACGCAGCTTGCGGCAATCGCAGCGCCTGGAGGCCGTGGGCACCCTCGCCGCGGGCATCGCCCACGACTTCAACAACATCCTGGCGGCCATCTTCGGGTATACCGAACTGGCCCAGCTGTCGGTGGAGGAAAACAGCCCGGCCTCCGAGTATCTGGACGAGGTTCTCGTGGGGGCCGAGCGGGCCCGCGCCCTGGTGAGGCAGATCCTGGTTTTCGGACGCCGCACCGAGCAGGAGATGCGGGCACTGCCGCTTGCGCCGCTGGTGCACGAAGTCATCGAGTTGCTGCGATCCACCATGCCGGCCACCATCAAGGTGGAGGAGGATCTCGAGATCGACGGGTCGATCCGGGGCGATTCGGGTCAGATCCACCAGGTCGTCATGAACTTGTGCACCAACGCATTCCAGGCCATGGAAGACCTCGGCGGGGTCCTGAAGGTCACCTTGAATCGAGCCTCGAAATTCCCCGCGGCCGATGCCGACGCCGGCAGACCGGAAGCAGCAACCTATCTGGCCATCGAGGTTTCCGACAACGGGCCGGGTATGGACGACGAAATGCTGGACAAGATCTTCGAGCCCTACTTCACGACCAAGGATCCCGGCAAAGGCACCGGCCTGGGGTTGGCCGTCGTGCACGGGATCGTCAAGTCACACCACGGCTTCCTCGAGGTCGAAAGCAAGGTCGGTAAGGGGACGGTTTTTTGCGTGATGCTGCCGGAAATCGCCGCCGAAGATGATGTGGCCATTCACGAGGTCTCGCAGGACGGGCTTCCCGGGCTCGGGGAGCACATCCTGTTCGTGGACGACGAGGAGACTCTGGGCCGGTTGGTGGAGGCCTATTTCACGGATCTGGGCTACAAAGTCAGCACCCTCACCGATAGCCGGGAAGCCTGGGATGTCTTCCGCGCCGACCCCGCGGACATCGACCTGGTGATCTCGGATCAGACCATGCCGCAGATGTCGGGGTTCGATCTCGCCTCCCAGATGCTTGCGCTCCGGCCGGATCTGCCGTTCGTCCTGTGCACCGGGTACAGCGCCGACATCAGCCGGGAATCGGCCATGGCCCTGGGCATCAGCCGGTTCGTGCAGAAGCCCGTGGCGATGGAGCGGCTGGGGGTCATCGTGCGGGGGCTGCTGGATCGGCGGAAGGGGTAGGGTAGGGGTGCGGGCCACATCTGCGCGTGCTCATGGACGGCGGCCCGCGACTTCCTGTCACGGGCCGCCTCGGCATTCCGCGCCCCTCGAAACGCGTGCATCCGGACCGGTTTCGCGCTACCCTGCAAAATCTCGGAATCCCCCGCTTCCCCTGCTCGAGGAGCCTAGCTGATGAAATCCTGGTTGGCCCTGATCTTCTGCCTGGTCCTGACCCAGGCTGCCGGCGCCCAGGCCGCCGGTACACCGCACTGGCTGCGTTATCCCGCCATCTCCCCCGACGGCACGACCGTCGTGTTCTCGTACAAGGGCGACCTGTGGTCCGTGCCCACCGCAGGCGGGGCCGCGACCCTGCTGACAGCCGGCGACGCCTACGAGTTCGCGCCGGTGTGGAGCCACGACGGCGCGCACATCGCCTTCGCGTCGGATCGCCACGGCGAC
This sequence comes from bacterium CG_4_9_14_3_um_filter_65_15, assembly GCA_002790835.1. Lineage (GTDB taxonomy): Bacteria > Krumholzibacteriota > Krumholzibacteriia > LZORAL124-64-63 > LZORAL124-64-63 > JAHJTW01. The sequence goes on from PFVX01000064.1 coordinate 44,999, forward strand.
TTCGACGTCTTCGTCATGCCGGCGGCGGGGGGCGAGGCGGTGCGCCTGACCTTCCACTCGTCCGACGAGGTGCCCGGGTCGTTCACCGCCGACGACTCGGCGGTCCTGTTCTCGGCCCTGCGCCAGGATCCGGTCGGCAACGCCCAGTTCCCCACGCGGGGCATGACCGAGCTGTACCAGGTGCCGGTCGCGGGGGGCGCGGTGACCCGCGTGCTGCCGGTGCCGGCGCTCGACGTGAACGTCTCGGCCGACGGGGGCCGGCTGCTCTACCACGACTACAAGGGCTACGAGAGCCCGTGGCGCAAGCACCACACCTCGTCCGTGACCCGCGACATCTGGATCTACGACACGAAGTCCGGCCAGTACAGCCAGGTGACGACCAGCCCGGCCGAGGACCGCAATCCCATCTTTACCGGCGACGGCGACACCATCGTCTGGCTGAGCGAGCGAGGCGGCACGTTCAACGTGTGGCAGGGCTCGCTGGGCGATCCGGCCGCGGCCACCGCCCTGACCGACTTCGCCACCCACCCCGTGCGCTTCTTGAGCCGCGCCAACGACGGCACCCTGTGCTTCGCCTGGGACGGCGATCTGTACACCCTGGCGCCCGGCGGCACACCCGCGAAGATCGCCGTGACCCTCGCCATGGACGGCCTGGACGCGCTGGACGAGGTCACGCCCGTGGACAAGGGCTTCACCGAGGTCGTCCTGTCGCCCAACGACAAGGAGCTGGCCTACGTCTTCCGCGGCGAGATCTTCGTCAGCAGCGTCGAGGGCGGCGTCACCCGGCGCATCACCGACACTCCGTGGCAGGAGCGCGGCCTGACCTGGGCCCCGGACGGCCGCACGCTGGCCTACGCCGCCGAGAAGGACGGCAGCTGGAACCTCTACACCGTCTCGATCCGGCGCGAATCCGAGCCCTACTTCTACGCCTCGACCCTGCTGGACACCGACACGGTGGTGGCCACCGACGCCGAGGAGTTCCAGCCCCGCTTCTCGCCCGACGGCAAGGAGATCGCCTACCTGGAGAACCGGACGGCCATCCGGGTGGTGAACCTGAAGTCGAAGAAGACGCGCCTCGTGCTCGGTCCCGAGTACAACTACTCCTATGCCGACGGGGACCAGTGGTTCGCCTGGTCGCCCGACAGCAAGTGGCTGCTGGCGCAGTTCGGCCCGCTCGAGCGCGTGATGACCTTGGAGGTCGGCCTGGTTTCGGCCGACGGCAAGGGCGAGATCACCAACCTTACCCTCAGCGGCTACGACGACTTGATGCCCAAGTGGGTCCTGGACGGGAAGGCCATGATCTGGGGCACGAACCGCGACGGTGCGCTGCGCCAGGGCGGCGGCAACTTCACATGGGACGTGCACGCCCTGTTCTTCGACCAGGGGGCCTACGACCGCTTCCGTCTGTCCAAGGAGGACTTCGCCCTGGTCAAGGAGCAGGAGGAGAAGGCGGAGGAGGACAAGGACAAGGACGACAAGGACAAGGACGACAAGGACAAGAAGAAGGACAAGAAGGACGAGAAGGAAAAGGTCGAACCGATCACCATCGATCGCGAAAACCTGACCGAGCGTCGCCTGAAGCTGACCACCCACACCTCGCCGGCCAGCGACTGGCTGCTGTCCCCGGACGGCGAGAAGCTGTTCTATCTGACCCGCTTCGAGCAGGGCAACGACGTGTGGGTCACCGAGTCCCGGACGCACGACACCAAGCTGCTGGCCAAGCTTGGAACCCGCGCCGGCGGTTTCGAGATGTCATCCGACGGAAAGTACCTGGTGGTGCTGACGCAGGACGGTCTGCGCAAGGTCGATACCGAATCCGGCGAGGCCAAGCCCCTGCAGACGCGGGGCGAAATGGTGCTCAAGCCCGCGGCCGAGCGCGCCTACATCTTCGACCACGCGTGGCGCCTGATCACGCGGAAGTTCTACGTGCCGGACCTCCACGGCGTCGACTGGGACGCCTACGGCGCGGCCTACCGACGCTTCCTGCCCGACGTGAACAACAACAACAACAACTACGACTTCGCCGAGCTGCTCAGCGAACTGTTGGGCGAGCTCAACGCCTCGCACACCGGCTGCCGCTACAATGCGCAGGACCCCCTGGCGGATCGGACGGCGTCGCTGGGCCTGTTCTACGCCAATGATACGTCCAAGGGGTTGCAGGTGGACGAGGTCATCGCCGGCGGTCCCTTGGATCGGGCCGGGGTGAAGCTGAAGGCCGGCTGTGTCATCGAGAAGATCGACGGCGTGGACGTCGCCGGCGCGGGGGACTACGCCGCGCTGCTGAACCGCAAGGTCGGCGACCGGGTCCTGCTCTCGGTCTTCGATCCGGACTCGGACGACCGCTGGCAGGAGGAGGTCAAGCCCATCGACGGTCACGTCGAGGGCGAACTGCTGTACCGGCGCTGGGTCCGCAACCGCCGCGACGAGGTCACGCGCCTGTCCGACGGCCGGCTCGGCTACGTGCACGTACGTGCCATGAACGACGCGAGCATGCGCTCGGTGATCGAGGAGGCGCTCGGCCGGTTTATCGGCTGCGAGGCGCTGATCGTCGATACGCGCTTCAACGGCGGCGGCAACATCCACGAGCAGCTGTCCGACTTCCTGAACGGCAAGGCGTACTTCGACATCGTCCCGCATGGGCAGTACGTGGGCGCCGAGTCCTGGGACAAGTGGAACAAGCCGTCGATCGTGCTGATGGGCGAGAGCAACTACTCGGACGCCCACCTCTTCCCGCTGGCCTACAAGGCCAAGGGCGTCGGCCGGACCCTCGGCATGCCCGTGCCGGGCACCGGCACCTTCGTCTGGTGGGAGAGACAGATCGATCCGACCCTCGTCTTCGGCATGCCGATGGGCGGCTGGCGCGGCCAGGACGGGAAGTTCGCCGAGAACACCCAGCTCGAGCCGGACATCAAGGTGATGAACGAGCCGGGCGTGTTGACCGCTGGCCGGGACCAGCAGATCGAGGCGGCCGTCCAGGCGCTGCTGAAGGAGTAGGATGCTTTTCCTGGAGCCCGGACGATTCGGGCGCCCCCGGGGGTATCCAGGAGACGAGCCGGCGGAGGGGCTGGCCGGATGCGGGGTCCGGCCAGTTCCGTCCGATCGGGGGAGATCCGTTGCCGCGTCCCAGCCGGGGAGCCAAGTTTTTCCGATGTGAAATACCTCTGACCTTTTTGGATGTTGTGGACTCGCCGTATTGCGGCGATTATTGGCGTGCCTTGGGGATTTGGCCGAGGATGCTGAGTATGGGGAAGACGGGGTGAGAGCGGCGATTTGCCGCCTAAACGGCCCTGAAGCCTCTGAGGGTCTCGAATGGTGTACTTGCTGAGAGTGGCCCTGGTTACCCCATCTTGACCACCTTTAATGTATATTCGCTGTCGGACAGCGTTTTACGCGGTCGCAGTAGGGCCGACTTTATGCGCCCCATCGCAAGGAACTCCGTCGCAAGGGCGTGACCCGGTTCCTTTTGTGGCAGGAATACAAATCCAGCAACCCTGCAGGGCTCGGGTATACTCAGTTCTGTGACCGTTATCTTCAGGGATGGCCTTTTTGCCCCGGAATCGGTGGCCGGATTTTACCGGATTGGGTGGCCGGAATCAGCCGAAACCAGTGGCCGTTTTGATCGGAATGCGCAGCTCTACGAGGTCGACCCCGCCGAGTACGCCGCGCTGGCCGTCCCCGGCGGCTTCCAGGAGTACGGCTTCTACGACGACGACTTCTCCGACCAGGTCGCCTCGCTGATCCGCGCCTTCGTCGAGGCCCGCAAGCCCGTCGCGGAGATCTGCGTCGGCGCTCTGCCGCCGGGCAACGCCGGGGTGCTGAAGGGCCGTCGCGCCACCACCTACCACGTGGGCGACGGCCGGCGCCGCCGGCAGCTCGCCGACTTTGGCGCCGAGGTCGTCGACGAGCGCGTGGTCGCCGACCGCGGCATCATCACCTCGACCGCGCCCGAGACAGCCGTGGACGTGGCCCTGGCCCTGCTCGCCTTGCTGATGGGGGAGGAGAACGCCCTCAACGTCCGCCGCGCGATGGGCTTCCCCGCCTGACGTTTGACCCGCCGCCACGCTGTGATATGATGCTTCCTCAGGATCGAGGCCCAGGGACGCCGGCCGGGCGCCGCGGCGCTGATTTCCGTCACGAGGGGGACCATGCAGTTCAAGAAGGATTACCTGTTCACCTTCGAGAAGATGAAGGACGACGAGCGCCACTACGAGCTCAAGTCGCTGCTGACCGGAGCGTCCGTGGGCCTCGCTCCGGCCTTGGAAAGAAGCTTGGCCGAAGTGCGCAAGGGCATCCGGCGGGGGCAGGCCGAGGCCGCCCAGGTCGTGGCCGACAGTAACCGCCGCGCCGCGCTGTCGATCGTCAAGGAGCTGGGCTACCTGGAGCAGCAGCTCGGCGGCCAGATGCAGCAGCTGACAACCTCGGTCCACGGGGCGGCGGCCCAGATCAGCGGCTCCATCGAGCAGGCGGCCCGCTACCTGGGCGCCGAACTCAGCCACATCTCCTTCCAGCTCTCGCTGCAGACGCAGATCGGGCAGGAGACCCTGCGCATCCTGAAGGAATCCCTGGACAACGAATCGCGGCAGTACTTCGAGCAGGGCATCGCCGCCTTCGAGCAGGACGAGATCGAAATCGCCCGCGAGCGCTTCCAGCGCGCGCTCGAGGCCAACAGTACCAACGCCGTCGCCTACCAGTACCTGGGCTTCATCGCCGTCGAGGACGAGGATCCCGACGCCGCGCTGCGCAACTTCGACCTCTCGCGCAAGTTCGCCCCCGACGACCGCAACCGGGCGCTGGCCTGGTACCACCTGGCCAACTGCCGCCGCGCCCTGGGCGCCCTGGACGAGGCCCGGGCCTGCATGGATGCCGCCGTCGAACTCCGCGACGGCGAAGCCTGGCTGTGGTACGAACGCGCCAAGATCTGCGCCCTGCAGGGCAAGGCCGACGACTGCGACGCGTCGTTGGAGAAGGCCTTCTGGCGGGATTGGCTCTTCTATGCCAAGTCGGCCCTCGAACCCGGCTTCGACATGGTGAGCGGGGCGGCCGAGGCCGCGCGGGCCCGCAGCAAGCAGAAGGCCCTGGACCGGCTCGACAAGGACCTCGGCGAGATGGAGGCCCTGACGCAACGGCTGGCGGAACTGCCCACCGGGGAACCGGCGCACGTCGATGCCGCGGCCGCCCTGCGCACCCTGCGCGATGCGCGCGACACCGACAACCTCTACGAGTTCCTGGATGCGATCCGGGGCGTACCGCAGCTGACCCGCCTGGTCCTGGAGGCGGCGCAGCGCGCGCTCGCCGAGCGAGTGAAGGGGGCCGAAGGCGATCTGGCCACGCTGGCCGGACTGCGGGATCTGGCCCGGCGGCAGTCCGAGAAGGCCCTGGACGAGGCCAGGAAGGAGCACGACGAGATGCTGGCCGCGGACGACAAGCGCATCAAGGGCTCCGGCGCCGACGTTCTCGACTGGGTCTACGGCATCCTCTTCGGCGCGCTGGGCATCGCCTTCATCTTCCTCATGTTCCTGCTCTGGACCTCCAGCGAGGATGGCGCGGGCGACAAGATCCTCGGCACCATCTTCGCCCTGATCGGGGCCGTGATCGCCGGTGCGGTCATCCTCTTCGGCGGAGGTTTCTTCTCGATGGCCGCCGGCGGCGTACTCGCGTTCTTCCGCAGGCATCGCGGCTGGCGCGGCAAGCAGGACGAACTACTCGCTGAGAAGCAGCGGGAGTTGAACGATCGCCAGAAGGTGAAGGACGACGATTTCGCGCGACGGATCCGCAAGGCGGAACCCGGGGTCGCCGCCCTTCAGAAGGATCTGGCCGCCGTCGAGAAGGAGCTGGAGGCCCTGCCGAAATGAACGACGACAAGGTGTCCCTGCCAAAAAGTCCATCCGAAAGCATCTTGACCGGCCAAAGCTGGTCACGGTTCTGCTGAATCCCGCCAACTTAACATAAATCTCCCCCCTGGGGGGAACCCCCTTTTCCTCCCTTCCGGTACTTTACCTCGTGATAGGTATGGTTGGACTGAATTGGGCAGACCAGTCCAAAGTCAGATCTGCCCATTTTGACATTCAGCTGCTCATGCCGCTTCTCGGTAATATCGGTGATGAAGGCCGCCCAGGATCGGGCGACAGTCAACCGGCCCCATTTCGGGAGTTTCGACCTCCCGGCCCGATGGGGTTTCCTTCCCCAGTCCAAGGTGAGTCCGATCATCGTGGTATTATTCCAGGAACTTCTTGATGATCCTGAAGGCGTGCCGCTCGTTGAAGATGATCACATGGTTCAGGCATTCGCGCTTCAAGGTCCCTACCGTGCGCTCACAATATCCGTTCTGCCAGGGAGACCTGGGGGAGGTGGGCTTGTCTTCCATTTCTAGACCCAAATCAAGCGAAAGGAACACCATTTTTGTAGTTGAAAAAACCCGAAAAGCCTGGCATGAAAGGAGTTGCTAAAAAAACACAG
>PFVX01000038.1 GCA_002790835.1 bacterium CG_4_9_14_3_um_filter_65_15
CGCCTCCCAGGCAGTGGCCGGTCGTGACCTCGATGGTGAGCGTGCCTTGCTCCGTCATTCGCTTCATCCCTTCGTGCCCGGCTACGACAGCAGGGCGCCGGTGCCCTTGACGAACGACTCGCCGCGCCGGACGGCGGTGTCGGCCATCGAGTAGCTGGTGATCAGGATCTGGCCGCGGGCGGCCTTGGTGACGACGTCGACCACGATCTCGAGGTCGTTGCCCCACATGCCCACCAGCAGGTCGTTCCAGTTGCCGAAGACCAGGCCGTGCTCGTTGCTGCCAGCACCCAGGGTCTTGGAGATCTGGTTGGTGGTGCGGGCGGGGTAGCCGCCGAGCTCGCCCTCGCGGTAGGTGCCAGCCCACAGGAAGACCGGATAGCCGCTGACCAGGGGCGTGCGCTTGAGCACGCCGGCCAACAGCGGGGTGGTCATCCAGGACAGGGCCCCGAGGTCGGCGTTCTTGTCCGCGACCAGGGCGGGCATCGTGGTGATGTCCGTCAGGTCGGGCACGCCGCCGACGGCGTGGGACTGGACGTCGGCCGCGCCGTAGATGCCCACGGGCTGCTTGTCGGTGCCCTTGCCGTGCAGCGCGCCGAGATCCAGGGCCAGGCCGTGGCCGGTCGCCAGGTCGCTGCGGATGTCCGCCTCGACGTCGATCGAGGACATCACCAGCAGCTGCCGGGGGATCTGCACCTGGCCGATCAGGGTCTTGGGCGAGAGCGACACGTAGCCGTACGCGGGCTCGGACTGCGGGGCATCGCTCGGAGGGTTCTCCTCCATCCAGGACACCGTGGGAGCGCCGGTCTTCTTGTTGAAGTACACGACGCCCTGCAGGCCGGGGTAGAGCTTGGCGCCCGCGACCAGCACCAGCGCCCGGTTGCGCAGCAGGTCGATCATGTCGGGCATGATCTGCTGGCCCACGAGGGTCGCCCCGCCCGAGGGCTGGGTCGTGCCCAGCACGCGCTGCTGGTCGTCGTCGCTCAGGCGCCACGGCACCAGCACGCCGCCGTGGTCGGCGCCGGTGCGGTGCTTGGTGAGCTCCTCATGGACCTCGGCCTCGAGGCCGTCGTACCGGCTGCGCTTGCCATCCATCAGCTCGGCCTGCATGCGGATGGCGCGGTGGATGGAGTAGCGCTTCCTGTCCTTGGCCGGCATCGCGGCCAGGGCCTCGGCCGAGGGCTGCGCGGGGCCGTGGGTGCGCACGGCCTTCAGGATCTCGCGCGAGACCTGGTCGGGGCTCAGGCCCTGCCTGATCCAGCCGGCCGCCTTGTCGGTCACGCCGTGGGCCTGGGCCAGGTCCATGATCTCGGCTGCCTCGGCGCCGCGATCGCGGGTCTCGGTCACCTTGGGAGCCGGCGCAGGCGCCGCCGGCGCTTCTCGGGTCTCGGTGCCCGGGGCGGGCCGTTCGACCGCGGCGGGCTGGGTTCCTGCGTCGACACTCATGGTTCGTACTCCTTCGGAAGCAGGCTCTTCGATCGTGAACTCGACCAGATCGGCCTCGGGCACGTTACGCGCGCGTCCGAAGCCGACCTTGTGGTCAGCGGGGATAGGTTCGGTGGAGACCTCGTAGGGCATCCAGCGGCAGCGGTAGGTCGCAAGGCCGGTCTTCTTGTCCTTGGAGACCATGTCCATCGACAGGACCTGGTAGCCCACCGAGACGGTCTTGATGTGCCCCTCGCGGAGCATCGTCTCCTGCTCCTGGCCCAGCGGGATGGACGAGAAGCTGGCCTGTCCGCGCAGACGACCGCGCTTCTCGTCGAGCTCGATGTCGTTCACCGAGCCGAAGTGCAGAAGGCGCTGGTGGGACTTGATCAGCGGCAGGCCGTTCTTAGCGCGACTGAGGTCGACGTCGCTGGACTTGTGCGACAGGACCTCGTCGTACTCCTCCCAGGTATCCCAGGAGTAGCGGCGCACGGGCGCTTCGCTCGAGAAGGACACCGGGTAGAGTCGGATCTGGCCCTCGCCTTGGTCGGCGCGGGTCTCGACCTCGACCTCGAAGTCCCGGTACTGGATGCGCGGCACCTTCACGGTGCGCGTCTTGATGGCAGTCGGTGTGTCCATGCACCCAGTAGTGATTCATCCGCGAAAGGCCGACCAATCTAAATGTCATTTAGATTGGTCGCGTCCTGAGCGCGGTGTCACCGTGGGCGCATGGCACAGGAACTCACAAATCTCCCCGATCAGTTCGCCGCCGGCACGACCGTAAGCTACCGCAGGCGGCTCGTGGATTTCCCGGCTTCCCTGGGCTGGACGCTCCGGCTCCACCTGGCCGGCGCGAGCGTGCTCACGGGGACCGCTGTCGCCGATGGCGATGACTTCGTGGTCACCATTGAGGCCTCTGACACCGAGGGCGACTTCGCCGCCGGGCTGTACAAGTGGGTCGAGAGGGTCAGCGGCGCTGGAGGCGAGGTCTACGAAGTCGGCCGCGGCACCGTCACGGTCCTCTCCAACCTGGCCGAGGCTACCGAAGGCAGCGAGCAGGAGTGGATCGAGCGGGCGATCGCGATGTTGCGCGCCCACATCGAGGGCCGTCTGCCCGCGGGGATGGAGAGCTACCAGATCGCCGGGCGCGTCGTGGCGAAGATGCCGATCAAGGAGGCCATGAGCCTCCTGGCGAGCCTCGAGTCCCGTCTGGCGGGCCTCAAGAACCCCGGGTCGTTCACGCGACCGGTTCTCGTGTCGTTCACGGGGCCAGGATTCGACCGATGAAGCGGCCGCTGCACAAACGCCTCGGTCGCGCGTTCCGTTCTGCCTGGCGGGAGTTGCGCGGTCAGCGCGGCGTGTTCGACGGGGCCGGCGTCCACCGGCTGCTTTTGGACTGGATCGCCCAGACTCGCTCCGCGGACGAAGAAGTCCGCGGCGACATCCGTATGTTGCGAGCCCGTGCCCGCGAGCTCGGCCGCAACAACAGCTACGTCAAACGCTACTTCCGCCTGCTGGTGACCAACGTCATCGGGCCGATGGGAATCAAGCTCCAGGCCCAGGTCTGGGCCGGCGACCAGCCGGATTCCAAGGCCAACGCCGCCATTGAAGAGGCCTGGAACGCCTGGGCCAACGCGCCGGTGACGGTCGACGGCCGGCTCACGTTGCGCCGCTTCGAGAAGCTGATCCTCAAGACCGTGGCCTGCGATGGCGAGGTCTTCGTCCGCCTGTGGCGGGGGTTCGAGGGGAACGCTCACGGCCTGGCCCTACAGGCGATCGACGCCGACCTGATCGACGAGACGTTCAGCCGTCCCCGCCGTGGTACGCAGAACGAGATCCGCATGGGCGTGGAGATCGACGCCATCGGGCGGCCGGTGGGCTACTGGGTGTGGGATTCGGTCGGCACGGATCTGATGCGGGAGAGGTACTTCATCCCGGCCGCGGAGATGCTCCACCTCTACGACCCCGACCGTGTGAACCAGACCCGGGGCGTGACCTGGGTCCATTCGGTCATGGTCCCGGCGCACATGCTCAACGCCTACGAGGAGTCGGAGGCCGTCGCCGCTCGGATCGGCGCCTCGAAGATGGGGCTGTTCGAGAAGCGAGCCGACTCCCTGGCCGGTGACCTGGCCAGCGATCCACGGCCTGCCACCATGGAGGCCAACCCGGGCACGTTCGAGATCGTCCCGGACGGCTACGAGTTCAAGGCGTGGGAGCCAGACCACCCGACCGCGCAGTTCCCGGCGTTCATCAAGCAGATGCTTCGCAAGATCGCATCGGGGTTCAGCGTCTTCTACAACGTGCTGGCCAACGATGCCGAGGGCGTCAGCTACTCCACCATGCGCAGCTTCGCGCTGGTCGAACGCGACGACTGGCGCTCCATCCAGCAGGACTTCATCGACATGTGGCGGCGACCGCTGTACGCGGCCTGGCTCGGCATGGCGTTGCTCACGGGCAGCTTGAAGCTCTCCTCCCGCGATCCCTCCCGCTACATGGCCGTCCGGCATCGTCCTCGTGGCTGGCAGTGGATCGATCCCGAGAAGGAAGCCAAGGCCGCCGTGCTGTCGATCCAGAACGGTCTGGGGACCAGAACCGGGTTCCTGGCAGAGAAGGGTG
>PFVX01000033.1 GCA_002790835.1 bacterium CG_4_9_14_3_um_filter_65_15
CGGCGATCGCGGAAATGGCCGTGCACGGCTCGGCGCCATGGCGCCTGCCAGACGGCCGTCTCGCCAGAAATCAGCTTTTTGGGACAGGCTCTAAATTAATGGATTTCCCACCGATCCGGGGGGATAAAGAAAGCTCGGGAGGCCCAAAGGCCTCCCGAGCTTGGTTGTTGCTTCCTAACCGGGGTTAGGGAGCAGTCACAGGACCCTCTGCGGGCGACGATTCCGCAGAGGCGTTGGGCACGCCATCCTCAGCCAGGATGGTGAACCAGTAAACGTTACCCGTGGTCAGACCGGTAACGGTCGCGGCAACCGACGCGGCGCCGGGAACGTTCTGGGTACCGAACAGGGCACCAGGGGCCAAACCAGTACCGTCGTCATCGTAGATCGAGATCTGGAAACCAGCCAGGTCACCAGCGGTGTCCGGGTGGAGGTCCCACGTCAGATCGGCTTCACCAGCTGCACCACCGACGACGGCAGCCAGACCCGTCGGCACGGCAGGAGCCGTGGCATCGACCGGAGCGGCACTGCTGACGGAACTCTCGCTGCTCTCGTTGGGAATGGTCTCGCTGTCGAGAGCGACCACCCAGTAGAAGTAGTTCGTACCCAAGACCAGAGCGGGATCGTTGTCGGGGTAGGAACTCACACCCGAGTAACCGATCACCGCTGCGGTTGCGAAGTTGTTCGTCGTGGAGCGGTAGACCCGGTAACCCTGCAGGTCGGCCTCGGTGTTGTCAGCCCAGTCCAGGGTGACGGTTGCCGGGGAGTCCACACCGCCGGACGCCACGAGACCGGTGGGAGTGGCCGGAGCCGTCACATCGGCGGGAGTGGCGGTGCCTTCTGCGCTCGGAACCGACTCGTTGGGCGTGCCGGTAACCAGATCGACGGCGGTGACCACGTAGAAGTACGGGGTGCCGTTGACCAGGGCCGCGTCGTTGTCGACGTAATCGCTGGTGGCCAGCAGGCTACCGTTCAACTGCGTGTACGGACCACCGGAAACGGTGGCGCGGCCCACGTTGTAACCGGCCAGATCCGCTTCCGTGTTGTCGTCCCAGTCCAGACTCACCGACGCGGGAGAATCCGTGCTGGGAACCAGGACCAGGTTCACCGGTGCCGCCGGGGCGGTGGTGTCGGTCAGATCCCAGGTGATGGCCACCGTCTGGGCGTTGCCGCTGATATCGGTCAAACCGTTGACCGAAACGACATCGTCCATGGCGTTGGCGCCGGCGGGAATGGTCAGGTCGAAGTCGACCGTGGTGGTGATACCGCCGTCGGTGAACACCACGTTGTCGGCGTCCACGGCCAGACCGGCATAACCGCCGTCGGTGACGGTGAAGGTCGGAGCCACGGTGTCATCCAACAGCTCACTGGCGGTGAAACGGACCGTGATGGTCACGTCCGCGCCGCCGGCGCCGTTGTCCGCACTCGCGCTCTGAGCCCAGTCGCCGTCGGGAGCGGTGGTGTCGACCAAGGGGTCGGCGCCGATGGCCGCTGCCTGAACGTTCCCGACCAGGTCGGTCAGACCACTGATGGCGACGACGTCGTCAACAGCGTTGGCACCGATGGGGAGCTGCATGTCCAGGGTCACGACGGTGACGCCGGCGACCGTGCTGTAAGCGTAGGTGCCCAGGTAGAGGACCGCGCTGGGATAGCCGTTGTTCTGGACCTGCACGGTCGGAACAACCGTCTCGTCCAGCAACTCGGTGGCGGTGAACACCATCGTGAAGTCCACCGCGGCAACACCGGTGGTGTTGTCGGAGGACGTAGCGGGATCAGCGAAAGTACCGATGGGAGCCGTCGTGTCTTCCAGCTGATACGCAGCGATGGGAGTCTCGACCACGTCGACGGCGTTGCCGGACGTGTCCTGGAAACCGTCGATGGCGACGTAGTCGCCCGCGCCGTTCATGCCGTCGGCCACGATGATCTCAACGTTGATGTCCGTGTAACCGTCCTGATCGGTGAAGGTGATTTCACCCAGGGTCGGCGTATACAGCGGGTCGCCCCAGTTGTTCACGGCCAGATCGTTCTCGGTGATCGTGACGACCGGGGTCACGGTGTGGTCGATGTATTCGTCGGCGGCGAAAGTCACCACGACCACGGCATCGTCGCCGTCGGCGGTGGCGGTATCGTCAGCCGAGACATCCTGACCCGCGAACGCGCCCGAAGGAGCGTACACGTCACTGACGGAGAACTCGGCGCTGTCGGTACCCTCGCCCAGAGTGTTGACGGCGGTGATCTTGAAAATCACGCTGCGGCCGTCGAACGGAGTCTGGGGAGTGTCCGTGCTGCGCGTATCGAAGTACTGCTGGAACACGGCCGTGGCGGCCAGGTTCACCGTCGCGGTGACTTCGTCCGTCGCCTGCTGGGGAACCGTCAAGACGCGCAGGAAGTCGTCCTTCGCGGCACTCGGGTTCCGGGCGTAGATGTAGTACGCCGAGGCGTTGGCATCGCGATCCCACGTGAAGAGAACGCTGGTCTCGTCGTAGTTGCCGTCCCAGGTGGCATCCAGAGCGAAGTTCGTCACCACGGCCACAGGAGCGGGCGGGGTGACTTCGGTGTGGAAGGTGATGCTGCCGGAGGTGGTGTCATTGAGCAGATCCGAACCCACCGTGTAGGCGATCCGGTACTCGGTGTCCAGCTCAAGCGTCTGGTCCGGCGTGATGGTCAACAGGTAGTTGCCGTCGGACAGGGCCGAATGCACGAGCACCTCGACCGGAGCCGGGAAGTTCCGGTACAGCACGATGCTGGTGCCCGGAGCGTCCAGGTTGGCCGGCAAGGTGAAACGGAACTGGATGGCGCCGTCGACCGGGAAGTCGGTGTAGCCGCCGTCCTGCTGCATGATGTTGTTCCACTCGGCGCTGATGCCGCCGATGGTGTCGAAGTTGATGGTGGTGTTGATGCTGCCGCCATCCTGGGAATCACCCTGGACGTTGAAGCTGTAGCCCTGCGAAGGCAGCAGCTGGGCGTCGGGGTTGAAGACCATGTTCATGCTGTCGGTCCAGGTAATCACGCCGAAAAGCGGATTCGGGCCGGAGCCGTTGAAGGTGACTTCAACGGTTTCGCTGTCCATGGCCTTGTTGAACTGCACCTCGATGTTCCCGTCGATGGGGAACTCGCCGTCCACGATGTTGGTCTGGACGATGAAGGGATCATCACCGATGTCGGTGCGATAGGTCTTGTTGTAGTAGAAGTCCTTGGTGCTGGCAGCCATGCCGTCCAAGGTGACGGTGTAGTTCACGCCCTTGTCCAGATCCAGGTAGGGATCGATGGTCACGGTCGTGTTGCCGTTCGACCACACGGGATCGGCGAAGGCGATCTGGCCGCCGTCGCTCAGGCTGATCTCGAAGCCGGTCGGCTCCATGGGCTCACTGAAGTTGAACCACAGATCGGCGGTGTTGTCGAAGTCCGCCATGAAGTTGGTGTCGGTGACGATGACGTTCTGCAGCTGAACCGTGCTGAAGTACTTGTAGCTGGTCGTGGCAAGGTCCTCGCCACTCGCGCTCTTGCCTTCGACACGGACCTGGTAGTAGTAGTCGTAGTCCAGGTCGACGTCCGGATCGACGGTCAACACGGTGTTGTCCCCGTTCCAGGACTTGTCGAACACGATGTCCCCCAGCTTGTCCTCGTACCACCAGACGATGACCGTGGAGGGATCCATGGCCATGTTGAAGGTGAAGACCAGGTTCCCGTCGACGGGGAAGGTCTCGGAACCCTCGAAGTTGGTATCCACGATGGAAGGCGGAATGTTCTCGCCCGTGTAGATGCTGTAGCTGTGGTACGTGAAGGGCTGCCCGTCCGTGGACCAACCGGCCATGGTCAGGTTGTAGTCCTCGTCGGCCCTCATGTCGTTCACCGGGTCGATGGTCACGGTGTTGCCGGACCAGGTGACGGTGATGGGCACCAGAGCCTTGCTGTATTCGTACAGCGTAGCCGTGAAGGTGCTCGGATCCATGGGGACGCTGAAGGTCGCCACGAAGGAGCCGCCCACGGGGAACGGGATGTTGCTGTTCCAGTTCTGGCTCACGATGTCCACGTTCGTCGTGGCGTCGAAGACCAGAGCATCGACCAGGACGTTGCCGCCACCGCGCATGTCCAGGTCATCATCGATGGGATCGAAGGCCATGTCGCCGTACATGTAATGCTGGGTACGGCAGGTACCCATGGTGCCCGTGGGCAGACCGGTGAACATGTAATGACCGTCTTCGTCGGTCGTGGTGAACCATTCCTCGTCGAGAATCTCGAGCTCGGAAAGGTCGTTGGTGTTGTCGGTCGGATAGAGGAAGTCCGCGACCATGTTGACGCCGTCGGCGGAAACCATGGTCTGCATGTTGGTCTGAACGTAGACGTAACCCTCGGCGCTACCGTCGAGCGGGAACATTTCCACGTCGCCCTCGGCTTCGTAGTGGAAGTCCCGATCATGGGGCAGGTCTGGATCGATCGCATAAAGATCGTCCAGAGTCGGGATGTCGACCTCACCCTTGACCGAGGTGTAGGCGGACTTGACGTCCTTGCCCACGGACTCGGGGAAGATGAAGGTCAGGACGTAGGTCCCGGGATCCATGTTGGTGAATGCGTAGTGACCAGCCGCGTCGGAGACCGTACTCACGTGCTGGCCGCGAATTGCGGTGTTGACCTGGACACCGGCCAAAGCATCGTGGCTGGCGCCGTCGAAGACCACGCCGTTGACCGACCCGATGACACGGCCATCGGTGTTCACGTCAGGCAGGTAAACGTTGTCCTCATTACACCCGTAGGCGCCAAGGATGGCCAGGATGGCCGCGAACAGAACGATTTTTCTCATTGTGCGTTTCCTCCACCAGTTCGTCGGATTGATTTCCGAACTCTCTTCACTTGGGCAACAACTGAACGAAACTCCGACTCGTCTATACTTGCCGTCTCAATCCTCCCGTTTCCGCCTTCGGGCAACAAACAGACCGGTGGCTTGGACAGTGATTGGCCCAAGTCATCGGGTTCATGTTTCCGAGGCACCTCCGTGTAAAAAGGAAAAAGGTAACTTACCCCCTACATCAACGGCATCCTGCACCAGTGAGGCCAAAAAACCAACCATTTCTTTTGGCCAAAAACCGATGCCTTCTCGCGCTTCAACGGCCTGAAGAAAACAGAATCCACAAGGGGTGTCAACCATTTAATAGGTACCTTTTTGCGTATAGAGCAAAACCTTACGCCGCGATTTCGGGCCCGGGACGAAATCCTCTTCGTCGAAAATCAAAAGCCCCCAACACCGGGGGAAGCCGGTCCAATTAGCTGCACATTGCCGCAGAGCAGACGGGGCGAACCTCCACTCGGACCGGACCATCTAGCACGCCTCGTGCCATGATGTTGCACCGGGCCCCAATCTCTCCACTCGCTTCATGTTGTCCCACGATTTCGTTTTTGGTGTTTCCCCGACAAGGGGCCTGATTCTTGATTTGAGCGGGGTCCACCGATTTTTGTTCAGGCTCCGGGTCCGGAAATCGCCCGGACTGGGCTTGAGGGCGTTACCGCTTCGCCGGACTTCGCCGACCGCCAACCGCGCTATGGTGTGTGTCGATTTTTACCGACCTGGAAGGATAGTATCGTAAGACCGGGCGCCCCCGCGGATCGGGATGCGTGGAAATGGGATTCTGTAAGTATTCTGCAAAATTTGAAAAGTATAGTTGAATTAACGGCCTATATTAGTCTATAATTTTCCCATGGAGATCATCAAGCCTGATTCACTTGGGATTCCATGTCGACCGGAATTCGGAGGGGTTGTCCGGTTTGGGGCTCTTGGTTCGTCACAACATGAAATCGCGCCGGCCCCCCGGCCTGCGCCCACTTTCAAAAGGGATGGTTGTCATGCGTCTGTTTAAAGTTTCCCTGGTTCTCGTCTGCTTGGCCCTCGTGGCCGTTCCCACCTTCGCTGCGACTCTCAATGAGATCCGCATCGACCAGGGTGGATCCGACTACGACGAGTACTTCGAACTGGCCGGCAATCCGGGTGAAAGCCTCGACGGTTTGACCTACGTGGTCATCGGCGACGGCACCACCGGCAGCGGCACCATCGAGTGCGTGGTTCCCCTGGACGGCCTCAGCATCGGTGCCGACGGCTTCTTCCTGTACGTCGAATCCAGCTACACCACCACCTGTGGCGACACTCCGGACTACATGGATGCCGGCACCCCTCTGAACTTCGAGAACAGCGACAACGTCACCCACATGCTCGTTTCCGGCTTCACCGGCGCCAACGCCGATGACCTGGACATCGACGACGACTGGACCCTCGACGTCACCCCCTGGTCCGCCATCGTGGACTGGGTCTCCCTGGTCGAGTCCGTCGGAACCGGCGACGCGTACTACAGCCCCAACCTCGTCGGCCCGGACGGCATCTACGTGCCCGGCCTCTCCCTGGTTTGCGACGGCACCTGGGTCTTCGGCGACTTCGGCCTGTGCGTCAACGATTCCCCCGGTATGGACAACGCGACCGCTTGCGCCGTCCCCTCCGTGGAAACCAACTTCGGCAGCGTCAAGTCCCTGTTCCGGTAGGGTCTGTTCCCCCAGGGGAGCATGGGGCGCACTTCGGTGCGCCCCGTTTTTTTTTGCCTGGGGGAACAGACGTTCTGATATGATCGGGGCGGAGGCGAAACCTTGATCAGATATGCCCTGCTGCGCACCGTTCTGGATCCCCTGCTGGCCGTGGCCGGCCCGGAGGGTCTGATGCGCCTGGAATTCCTGCCCAGCGCCTGGGAATATCACACCCACGCCCATGCCCTGGCCCGCAGCTGCCTCCCCCCGGTCCCGGATGAACCGCTCCCGGCGATCCACGAGGATCCCGGCGGGTTCGACGACCTCAATCTCCAGCTCGCGGAGTATTTCACCGCTCGCCGCACCGCCTTCGATATTCCCCTGGACCCCCGCGGCACCCCGTTCCAGATGCGGGTCTGGCGGCGCCTGCAGGCCATTCCCTACGGCCGGACCCAGACCTACGGCCAGATTGCCCGCCAGCTGCGCAAGCCCAACGCCACGCGCGCGGTGGGCCAGGCCGCCGGCCGCAATCCCCTGCCCATCCTCATTCCCTGCCACCGGGTTGTCGGCAAGGGCGGTTCCCTGCGGGGATTCGCCGCCGGGATCACCACCAAGGCCCGGTTGTTGCGGCTGGAGGGGCACACGCTCGGGGAATCCTCGCGTATCGAGGCGCCTCGGCTGTTCTAGGCTGGGAGTCCCGGTTCGGATTTTCTCCCCCTCCAGGGACGGTCGTGAGCGACCTCCTGTCGCCCACTCCCTCGGCATTCCGGCCCTTCCGCCATCCCTGGCTCCAGGGCCTTCATGACGCCCTGGATAGGAAGAAAGCCCGGACCGGGACTCCCACCCTCGAATATACCGATGCGTTTTATGGCGATGTCAGACAGTAGGGGCCTGGCGGCTACACCTTGTCGGCCTGGCGTCAGCGAGGCCCGGGGAGCCAGGGATGGCGGACGGGCCCAGATGCGAGGAAGCCCGTGACATGGAGGTCACGGGCTTCCGTCCAGGCCGCCGGGGTGTCGCGGACACTCCCCTACCGTTTGAGCATCCCGGAAAACTCTCGGCGAAACTTGGCGAGCTTGGGGTTGATCACGACCTGGCAATACCCCTGGTTCTGGTTCCGGCGGTAGTAGTCCTGGTGGTGTTCATCCGCCTTGGAAAAACCCTTCAGCGGTTCGACCTGCGTCACGACCGGCTTGGCAAAGACACCGTCCCGCTCCAGCTTGGCGATGGCCTCCTCGGCGATTCGCTTCTGCTCGTCGCTGCTGGTGAAGATGGCCGAGCGGTACTGGGTGCCGACGTCGGCGCCCTGCCGGTTCAGGGACGTGGGATCGTGGGTGGCGAAGAATACGGCCAGGATCTGGTTGTAGGAAATCACTGCGGGGTCGTAGGTCACCTGGATGACCTCCGCATGACCGGTATGGCCCGTGCAGACTTCCCGATACGAGGCCGGCCCGACCCCGCCCGCGAATCCGGATTCCACTTTCAGCACGCCGTTGAGTTCCTCGAAAACCGCCTCCATGCACCAGAAGCAGCCCCCTCCGAGGGTGGCGATCTCCGGGGTGTGGTCAGCCGCCTCCGCAGCCCGGGCGCTTTGCGTGTCGTTCATCACGGTCCATCCTCCCAGGGCCGCCAGGAAGATCGCGGCGGCCATCAGTCTCGTCTTGCGTTTCATGCGGGGCCTCCCTCGGTGCAACCCGGTTGCCGTCGGTCTCCCGTTCCGCTATGGTCAAGGGGGAGGTGACGGGTCTTGGGTGCCTCTCTCAGGTTTGGAGCTTATTTCGGTGCTGTGGTGATCCTCTGCAGCGGCATGGGTGCGGGTGTTCCGGGCGGCGGCCACGAGGCCGCGCGCCGGACCATGGTCCGCCAGGTCGAGGCCGACGTGCGCCGGAACCCGGAGGTCCTGGGCCGCGACCGTCTGTCGGATGAGGTCCACACCGCCCTGCTCACGGTTCCGCGGCACGAATTCGTGCCCGGCGCCCTTGCCGACCATGCCTACGAGAACCGGGCCCTGCCCATCGGGCTCGGCCAGACCATCAGCCAACCCACCATCGTGGCGTTGATGACCGGCCTGTTGGCGCTCGCCCCGACCGACACGGTCCTGGAAGTGGGCACGGGGTCCGGCTACCAGGCCGCCGTGCTCGCCACCGTTCTCACCAGGGGATATGTCCATACCATCGAGATCGTGACCGAACTGGCCCACTCGGCCCGCCAGCGGCTCGCGGACCTGGGCTACGACAACATAACGGTGCACGAGGGGGACGGCTACGCCGGACTGCCGCAGATCGGTCCGTTCGCCGGCATCATGGTCACGGCGGCCGCGACCCGGATTCCCCCCGCCCTGATCGCCCAGCTCGCCCCCGGCGGGCGCCTGGTCATGCCGCTCGGCGACCGCCACGAGGTGCAGCGGCTGACCCTGCTGGAAAAGGACGCCGGCGGTGCGGTCTCGCTGCGGGCGGTGCTGCCGGTGCGGTTCGTCCCCCTGACCGGTCAGGCGGAACGGCCCCCAGGGCCGGTTTCCGGCCCTCCCGGCGACCGGCGGTGAAAATTCCGCCAGGCTCGCGCCAAGCCCGGTTGAGGATTTTCCTCCCTTGGGTTACATATGGGCTTTCCCGGTCGCGCTTCGCGCCGGCCTGGCCCCGCACCCTGACACCGGGACGGAACCATGCAGCACGACAAGATCGCCGTCGTCGATTTCGGAGGTCAGTACGCCCACCTCATCGCCACCAAGGTCCGCCGCAGCCGGGTGCTGGCCGAGATCCGACAGCCCGAGGACCTCATCGAGGAATTCGCATCATGCAAGGGCGTCATCCTGTCCGGCAGCCCCGCCCTGGCCTCGTTCGGGGAGGATTCGGGCTGGAACAAGGCGATTCTCGACCTCGACGTCCCCATCTTGGGCTTCTGCTTCGGGCACCAGGAAATCGCCAAGCACTACGGCGGCACGGTGATCAACGGCAAGCAGGAGTGGGGTCACGCCGACCTGCACCTCCTGCGGGAGCATCCCCTGTTCGCCGGGCTGGACAAGGTCGAGCAGGTCTGGATGAGCCACTTCGACTCGGTCACCGGCGTCGGCCCCGATTTCGAGGAGCTGGGGTACTCGGTGCTGGACGAAGCCGCCCCGCCGCACCGTTTCGCGGCCATCGGCAGCGACAAGCTGCGCCGCTACGGCTTCCAGTTCCACCCCGAGGTTGACGACACCGTGCACGGCGACGACATGATCGCCAACTTCGTGCTCGGAATCTGCGGCTGCAGCCCCACCTGGACCATGGACAACTACGTCCAGGAGCAGATCGAGCGCATCCGCGCCCAGGTCGGCGACGGTTCCGTTTTTCTGCTGGCCAGCGGAGGTGTGGATTCCACGGTGGCCGCGCGTCTGTTCGCCGAGGCCCTGGGTCCGCAGCGGCTGCAACTGCTGCATGTGGACAACGGCCTGATGCGCAAGGACGAGTCCGCCCAGGTCGTCACCTTGTTCAGCGATCTTGGACTGGGGGAAAACCTGCACTTCATCGACGCCGGCGAGACGTTTTTGCAGGCTCTGGAGGGCAAGATCGAACCCGAGGCCAAGCGGCGCGCCATCGGCGACACGTTCATCACCGTCTTCGAGAGCGAAGCCCGGCGCCTGGGGATCACCGATCACCTGCTGGGTCAGGGGACCATCTACCCCGACACCATCGAAACCGGCGGCACCAAGCGCGCCGACACCATCAAGACCCACCACAACCGCGTCCCGGTCATCGAGGAGATGATCGCCGCCGGGCGCGTCATCGAGCCCCTGGCCGATCTGTACAAGGTCGAGGTGCGCGAACTGGGCGAAATGCTGGATATTCCCCACGCCATGATCCGGCGCCACCCCTTCCCCGGCCCGGGGCTGGGCGTGCGCCTGTTGTGCAGCGACGGCACGGTGCCGGACCAGGACGGCCTGGACAAGATCGGACCCGCGGTGGCCGAACTGGCCGCCGCCGCGGGGCTGGAAGCGATGCCTCTGCCCATCCGCTCGGTCGGCGTCAAGGCCGACCTGCGCAGCTATGAACACCCGGTGCTTCTGCACGGCGACGCCGACTTCGCAACCCTGACCCGCACCGCCGGCCGGATCTTCAAGTCCGTGGCCGGCTTGAACCGCGCCCTGTGGAACCTGGCGCCGGAGCCGCCTCGGGTGCTGCGCCCCCTTGCTGCGACCATGTCCCGGCAACGGTTGGATCTGCTGCGCGAATGCGACCATCTGGTCATGGAGGGACTGCGTCGCCATGGGTTGTACGACCGGATCTGGCAATGCCCCACGGTGCTGGTGCCCCTGGAAGTCGATGGACGGGGCCGCGAGCTGTGCATCATTCGCCCGGTGCTGAGCGAGCGCGCCATGACCGCCACGGCCGCCGAACTCCCCCGCCCGTTGCTGGACGATCTGCGGCAGGAAATCCTCACCTTGCCGGGGATCAGCGGGTTGGCCTACGACCTGACCAGCAAACCCCCCGGAACCATCGAGTGGGAATAGAGCCCGACGCGAAAAGGCCCCGGACAAGCCGGGGCCTTTTCTTGCAACCAAGGGGTGACCGAATCAGTCGGTCCGGTTCAACTCCACGCGCCGGTTCTTGGCCCGACCTTCGGAAGTATCGTTGGAAGCAACGGGCTTTTCCTCGCCGTATCCGCGCGCGGACATCCGGTCGCGGGCGATACCCTTGCTGGCCAGGAAATTCAAAACCGTCTCCGCACGGGCCTGGGACAACCGCTGGTTGTACTCGGCGGTGCCGGTGCTGTCGGTGTGACCGGCAACTTCGATGGAGATGGTGTCCCAGATGGTCATGGACTCCGCCACTTCGTTCAGCGTGGCCGACGATTCAGGCGTCAGCTCGGCGGAATTCAAGCGGAAGTTCACGCCCTTGAGGACGAGGTCGCGCTTGACGGCCTTGGCGCAGCCGTTGGCGTCCACTTCGACGCCGGGCTCGGTGTCGGGGCACAGATCCTTGGCATCCAGCACGCCGTCACCGTCGTTGTCCGGATCCGGACAGCCGTCGCGGTCCATGTATCCGTCGATGTCTTCGGCCTCGTTCGGGCACTTGTCGTTCACGTCCAGAATGCCGTCACCGTCGTTGTCCGGATCGGGGCAACCGTCGGCATCCTCGAAGCCGTCCATGTCTTCGGCCTGGTTCGGGCACAGATCGTCCGCATCCAGAATGCCGTCATGGTCGTTGTCCGCTTCGGGGCAACCGTCGGCATCCTCGAAGCCGTCCATGTCCTCGGCAACCTTGGGACAAGCGTCATCGCCGTTGGGGATGCCGTCGTTGTCGCCGTCGTTGTTGCCGCCCCAGTAGTAGGTCCCACCGACGAAGAATTCCACCGCGCCGGTGTTGGGATCGCCCTCATCGGGTCCCCAGATGGCGCTGGTGCCGATATTGTCGAGGTCGTTGTCGAACAGCCAGTTGTAGCGGGCGCCGAAATCGAGGGAGGTGTTGTCACCCACGAAGTACTCCATGCCCAGGGTCAACGCCGCCGAGAAATTGGTGGTGTCGAGCTTCTGGGGCATGCCGTCCAGGTAGCCCACGACCGTGTCGTCGTCGACGAAATAGTCGAGGTCGTTGCTGCCGTCCATGTCGACCACGCGCCACTTGGCATAGCCGAACTGCAGACCCAGATAGGGATTGGACCTGCTGTCGGGTTTCAGGTTGTACCGGGCGCCCAGCAGGGCCTGGAAGAACCGCGTGCGATCCTCACCCTCGTTGGCGAAGGTCATGCCGGCATCGTCGCCGATCTCGGTCGCACCCTGGTGCCAGTAGGAGAACTTAACGCCGCCATCGATGGACCAATGGGAGGTCAGGCCCCGGCGGGCCCAGGCCCCGACAAAGGGGTCCATACTGGAATAGTCGTGTCCGCCGCGTACGGGTTTCATGAACCCTGCGGTGATCCCGACTCCCCAGCGATCGGTCAGGTCATCAGCCATGACGGAACTGCAGGCGACGATCGCCAGCAGTAGGATCATGAGCATCATCAAACGTTTCATCGGACTCTCCCTTTTTCACAAACCCCTTGGTTGTCGGAATTGAACCCGCTTATACTGCCCCCATCATGGGGCCTGAATCCAGTATTTTTTTTCACAGGTTCGGGTCCGTTCCATTTCCCGAACTCGGAGCAAGATAATGCCCGCACCCTGGAATGACCACCCGTTGGCCTCCGAAATCGAAATTGCCGCGTCCGCCGTGCGCAAAGCCGGCGCCCTTTGCCGCGCCGTTCAGGGCGGCATCGACCGCGGCGCCCTGGAAAAAAAGGACCGCAGCCCGGTGACGGTGGCGGATTTCGGCAGCCAGGCTGTCGTGTGCCGCCTGCTGGGCGAGAAGTTTCCCGACGACCCCGTCATCGGGGAGGAAGATTCCCAGGCCCTGCGGGACCCGGACAACGCCGTCCTGATGGAGCGGGTGGTCGGCCATGTCCGAGACGTGATACCGGATGCGGACGCCGACCGGATCTGCGCCTGGATCGACCGCGGCGGGGCCAAAACCTATTCGCCGCGTTTCTGGACCCTGGACCCCATCGACGGCACCAAGGGCTTTCTGCGCGGTCAGCAATACGCCGTGGCCCTGGCCCTGATCCTCGACGGCCGGGTCGAGGTGGCCCTGCTGGGTTGCCCCAATCTGGGGCCCAAACTGGACGGTGACCGCGCCGACGGCACCCTGGCGGTGGCCGTGCGCGGCCACGGAGCGTGGCAGATGCCCCTGCTGGGCGAGGGCGATGCCGAGCCCCTGCGGGTCAGCCCCCAGGCCGACAACACGCAGATCCGCTTCTGCGAATCGGTTGAGGCCGCCCATTCCTCCCACGGAGACGCCGCCCGCATCGCCGATAGGCTGGCCATCGCCGCCGAGCCCGCCCGGCTGGACAGCCAGGCCAAGTACGCGGTCGTGGCCCGCGGGGAAGCCGAAGCCTACCTGCGCCTGCCCCGGGACGGAAAATATCGGGAAAAGATCTGGGACCACGCCGGGGGCGTGCTGGTGGTGACCGAGGCCGGCGGCCGCGTCACCGATATCCGCGGAAACGACCTCGATTTCAGCCTGGGCTTTCGTCTGGAGAACAATACCGGGGTCATCGTGACCAACGGGAAAGTCCACGAACCGGTGCTGAAGGCCATATCCGACCTGGAAATCGGCATATTCCCCGCCGCAAGCAACTGAGATCCCGCACCAGGCCGTCCCCGCCGCCGGGCTCGGACGGCCTTGGTTTCCTCCCGACAAATCCGTAGACTCATGGCAAGGAGGTGACCAGATGAAGACCTCGCTCATGCGGTCTACCCGCTTGCTGGCAACGACAGCCCTGTTGGTCCTGCCGGCCCCCTTCGCCCGGGGCTCGCAACACGGGACCATCGGACTTTATTCCGATACCAGCGCCACCGTGAACCAGATCGAAGCATCCGCCGGCCAGATACCGCTTTACCTCGTGGCCATGGAACCCACCGACGATCTGGGCAACACTCCATCCAGTCTCACCGGATTCGAGGGACGAATCAGCTTCCAGGCCGGCACCGACTTCATTTCGCAAGTCGAATACCCGGTGGACGTGATCAACGTGGGAACCAACGACAACCTCATCGTGGGCTACGGTTCGCCCGTGCCGCTATCGGGGTCGTCGGTTGTCCTGGCCACGGTGGTCGTCTATACTCTGGGCAGTCCCGAATCCAACATTTTCCTCGGACCCAGCAGCCCAGCGAGTTTGCCGGGCTATCTGGCCGTGGTCGATGAGAGTTTCCTGCTGGTGCCTATGGATCCGGCTTCGGGAGATTCCGGGCGCCCCGTGTTCTTCATCAACTCCAAGGGATACCTGGAGTCGGCGAACTGGGGCACGGCCAAGACCCTCTACCGTTAGGCCCGCTGGCCTGGAACGGACAACATGAATCCCGAAGACCTGCTCTGGCTTGGGCGGGCGGAGCTCGGTTGGGAGCCCGCCTCCCTGCCTTTTCTCGCCCTCAAGGACACCTTCGTTTCCGGTGACGATTCCGATCGGCGCCTGATGGTGCGGTACTACCACTGTTCCGCCGACGATACCGTCTGGGCCAAGATCCTCTCGGGCGAGCGGGCCCAGGGCCCTCCGGGGCACGTGCACGGTGGCGGGCAGTCCGCCCTGATGGACGAGGCCATGGGCGGTGCGGCCTGGATGGCGGGACACCCCGTGGTGGCAGCCCACCTAGAATTTACCTTCACCAACATGTTGCCCATCGGCGAGCCGGCGCTGATCCATGCGGAAGTCACGTCCGTGGAGGGCCGCAAGGTGCACACCCGCGCCGTCCTGACCGACCGCACCGGCGAGCGGGAATTCAGTCGCGGCAAGGGGCTGTTCATCACCCTGGAAAAGGATCAGTTGGACCGCCTGCCCAAGGCCGCCGCGGAGATCGTGGCCCAGGCGGCCCGGCGGCCCCGGTGAGCGCGGGGGTCATCCCTCCTTCAGCAATTCGGCCAGACGCTCCAGGGTCGCCGAAACCCGGCGGGCATCGGTCGCCTCGATCTGGGCGGCCACCCGGCCCAGGATCTCGCCCTCGCGGTGCAGGATTTCCTGCAGGGTCCCCACCCCGGCGGGGGTGATCACCGTCAGGGCGGACCGGCGGTGTTCGGGATTCGTCTTCAATTCCACCAGGCCCCGGCTCGCCAGGGCGTGGACCAGCACCCGCGCGTTCTGGCGGGAAAATCCCCGCGCCCGGGCCAACGAGGCCATGGTCAACGGGCCCCGGCTGCGCAGGACGGCCAGGACGTCCCGCTGGACGGGAGTCAACTCCAGCGACCCCAGCAATGCCACCTCCCGGGCCTGCAGAACCCCGCCCAGGGCCATGGTTTTGCGGACCATTTCCCCCACGGCCAGGAGCCCGGAAACGGGCTTTTCTTTTTGTTTTTTCTTTTTCAGCAACCAGTTACTAACTTTCGTATACAGTACACCAATCACCCCGCAGGCACTATGGCAATAAGATTGTCATAATGACATCTATATTGTCAATCTTGTTCTCGACCCGGGGCTTGGCGGACCCTAAGGAAGGGGTGGCCCCATGCCCGCCCGAATGATAGAGTGTTCATATCAGGTTTCTCATTCCAACCACGAGGCACGCCCATGAAAATCGCGCTGGTTCAGCAACACGCCGGATCCGATCTCCAGGACAACCTCCAGCGGGGTCTGAGGGCAGCGCGCCGGGCCGCCGCCGACGGCGCGGACTTGATCTGCTTCGCCGAGCTGGCCTTCACACCATTCTACCCCCAGATTCCCGCCGATCCGGAACATCCGGCCCTCGCCGAGACCATCCCCGGCCCCACGACCGAGGCCTTCGTCGCCCTGGCCCGTGAACTGGGTGTGGTGGTGGTGCTGAACCTGTACGAAAAGACCGGCGACCGCGGCCCCTGTTTCGATTCCTCGCCCGTGATCGACTCCGACGGCTCCCTGCTGGGCGTCAGCCGCATGGTCCACATCACCGATTACGAGCATTACTACGAGCAGGGCTACTACGCGCCGGGCGATACCGGCGTGCCGGTGTTCGAGACCGCCGCCGGTCGTATCGGCCTGGCCATCTGCTACGACCGCCACTACCCCGAATCCATGCGCGCCCTTGCCGTGGCCGGCGCCGAGCTGGTGATCGTGCCCCAGGCCGGGGCCGTCGGCGAATGGCCCGCTGGCCTGTACGAGGCCGAATTGCGCGTGGCGGCGTTCCAGAACGGCTACTTCACCGCCCTGGTCAACCGCGTGGGCAAGGAGGAGAATCTGACTTTCGCGGGCGAATCATTCGTCTGCGGGCCGGACGGCCGTGTTCTGGCGCGGGCCGGCGAAGGCACGGACGAGATCCTGTATTGTGATGTGGATCTGGCCGAATGCGCCACGTCCCACGCGCGGCGCCTGTTCCTGCGGGACCGGAGGCCGGAGCTGTATGCCGAGTGGTTGGGCAAGCGACACAAGGGATCATGAGGGCTGGGTTTTGGGGTTCGGTTTGGAGTCCTGATCGGCTCCCCAGCCAGGACACTCCTAGAACTTTTTTCAGAGAACACCCACCCAACCTATTCCCCCCTGTGCCACTTGGCTCCACGGCCTCGGCCCTGCAACATGACCAGCCCCTCGTCCCGCATGGCAGCCAGTTCGCGCTTGATCGTGGGTAAACTCACACCTGGGCATTCGATCTGCAGATCCGAGAGAGCAAAGGGTCGCGTCATGCGTCCCACGGCTTCACGAACGATAGCCGACTTCCCTCCCGCTCTTTGGTTGAGCCCTCCCACTCGGTCCGAAAATTCAGAGTAGGCCCGCAGCAATACACCCCAAAAGTAGTCCAACCAAGGGTGAGGATCATGATGCCCTTCGTGCCAGTTCCGGGAACTGAGGCCCAGGGTCATAGTAGGTTTCCTTGGATTCTTCGATGACCCGTTCAAGACTGATGTATCGTCCCACCTGGTAACCCATTTTGTAGTCGGGTAGGCCAGGGAAGTCGCCTCCCCCGGCCCCCCACAGATCCGGACGTG
>PFVX01000093.1 GCA_002790835.1 bacterium CG_4_9_14_3_um_filter_65_15
CGGCCGTCAGCGTCGTCTTGCCGTGGTCCACGTGACCGATCGTTCCAACGTTCACGTGATCCTTTGTCCGTTCAAACTTTTCGCGCGCCATTTGCGGCTACCTCCTGAAAAATCGACGTTCCCCGGTCCGGAATTTCGCGATCCGGTCGCGGGCGTTTCACGCCTTCTGATTAAGCACCTGCGTACAAGCGCGTGATCTCCCTGGCCACCTTTTCCGGCACCGGCTCATAACGAGCCAGCAGCATCGAGAAAACGCCCCGCCCCTGGCTAAGGGACCTCAGTTGCGTGGCGTACCCGAACATCTCCACCAGGGGCACTTCCGCGTGGATGACCTGATCGGTCCCACGTTGTTGCATCCCGATGACCCGGCCGCGACGGGAGTTCAAATGCCCCGTCACATCCCCGAGGAAGTCCGGCGGCACGGTCACTTCGACCGTCATCACCGGCTCCAGCAGGACCGGATCCGCAGCCTTCGCCCCGTCCCACAGGGCGCCCGAGGCCGCGTTGCGGAAACCCATTTCCGTGGATTCCCCTTCGACCCACTTGGCCTCGGTCAGCCTCACCGCCAGGTCCACCAGCGGATATCCCGCCAGGACCCCGGTGTCGCAGGCCTGCCGCACGGCCGCTTCGACATGGCCGGCGAATTCCGGCGGCAGGGCTCCGGGAGCAACCTCGTTCACGAAGGTGGTCCCGCTGCCGTACTCCCCGGGGGCGATGACCAGCCCGACCCGGGCGAAGTTCGTCTTTCCCGCGAGGTCCTTCTCGAACTCGCCATGCGCGGTCACCGTCTTGCCGACGGTCTCGCGGTAGGCCACCTGGGGTCGACCGACGTTGCAGGCGACCTTGTACTCGCGCTGCATCCGATCGACGACGATCTCCAGATGAAGCTCGCCCATTCCCCAGATCACGGTCTGCCCGCTGTCCGGGTCCTTCCGCACCTGGAAGGCGGGATCCTCGTCGGCCATGGCCTGCAAGGCCGCGCCGAGCTTGTCCTGGTCGGCCTTCGTCCGCGGCTCGATGGCCATGTAAATGACCGGCTCGGCGAAAGTCATCTCGTCCAGGACCAGCGGATGCGCCTCTGCAGTCAGCGTATCCCCCGTGCGGATCTCCTTGAAGCCCACCACCGCGACGATGTCGCCGGTGCGGGCCTCCTGCAGATCCTCGCGCTTGTCCGCGTGCATCCGCAACAGACGCTGGATCCGCTCCCGCTTGCCGGTGCTCACGTTCAAGACCACCTTGCCCGCGGCCAGGGTCCCGCTATAGACCCGCATGAACGCCAGCCTTCCCGCGAAAGGGTCGGCGAGGATCTTGAACGCCAGGGCGCTGAAGGGCTCCTCGTCATCCGGCTGCCGGATCGCGGTCTCGTCACCGGGCACCCCGTCGATCAGGATCCGACCCACGATGGGCGGCCGATCCAGGGGCGCGGGGAGGAAATCCACGATCCCGTCCAGGAGATTCTGCACGCCCTTGTTCTTCAGGGACGACCCGCAGAACACCGGCACCAGATTCCCGGCCAGAGTCGCCCGCCGGATCCCGGCCCTCAGCTGTTCCGGCGTGACCCCGTCCTCGCCCAGGTAGAGCTCCATGAGCTCCTCGTCAACCTCGGCGACGGCCTCCATGAGAGCGACCCGCGCGGCTTCGGACTCGGCGATCAGATCGTCCGGCACCGGCACCAGGTCGAAGGTCGCCCCCAGATCCTCCTCGTGGTAGATCTGGGCCTTCATCGCCAGCAGGTCGATCACGCCGCGGAATCCGTCTTCCGCCCCGATGGGCAGGGTGACCGGAATCGGCTTGGCTCCCAGACGCTCGACCATACTCTGGACAGCGCGTCCGAAATCGGCGCCCAACCGGTCCATCTTATTGATGAACGCCACCCGGGGGACACCGTAACGGTCGGCCTGCTTCCACACCGTCTCGGACTGGGGTTCGACCCCGCCGACACCGCAGAATACCGCCACCGCTCCATCGAGAACCCGCAGGCTACGCTCCACCTCGCTGGTGAAATCGACATGCCCCGGGGTGTCGATGATGTTGATCCGATGGTCGCGCCAGGAGCAGGTCGTGGCGGCGGACATGATGGTGATGCCCCGTTCCCGCTCTTGCTCCATGTAGTCCATCTGGGTCGCGCCGTCGTCCACATCTCCGGGCCGATGAACCTGGCCGGTGTAGTAGAGGATGCGCTCGGTCGTCGTCGTCTTACCGGCGTCGATATGAGCCATGATCCCGATGTTGCGAATCGACTGAAGTGCGATTTCGCGGGGCACGACTCCATCTCCCAGCGGACCGGCTCCGATGCCACCCCAAGGGGTCACATAGGGACCAAACCGAATCACGCGCACATGACCTTTCGCAGGCAGTGCGTCTTCCTTGCCTCTAGCCCCTGCAGCATCCTTGCGCGGGGCAAAATCAGGCTATTGGGATTTCTTGCTCATCCGTGTTTCTAGCGCTTGTCGGCGAACGATAGGGACCTTTACCAGCGGCAGTGGGCGAACGCACGGTTCGCTTCAGCCATACGGTGAGTGTCTTCGCGCTTCTTGATAGACGGTCCTTCGTTTTTGCTCGCCATCAGAAATTCCGCAGCCAGGCGTTCGGCAAAAGTATGCTCCGGCCTGCTGCGAGCGAACCCGATGAGCCAACGCATGGCCAACTGGGTCCGCCGTTCCGCCCGAACCTCGACGGGAACCTGGTAGGTCGCACCGCCGATCCGCCGGGACTTAACCTCGACACTGGGCTTCACGTTGTTCAGGGCGGCCCGGAAGACATCGATGCCATCCTGCCCGCTCTTGTCCTTGATGAGGTCCAATGCCCGATAGAACGAACGCTCGGAGACGCTGCGCTTGCCGTCGTTCATGCAATAGTTGATGAACTTTGTCACCATGACATCGCCGAAGCGAGGGTCAGCGGGTAACACCCTTTTTTCCGGGGACCTGCGTCGCGACATGCTATCTCTCTCCTGAGCGGTCAATCCGCATTTGCGCCGACATCGTCGGCAAATTCTCGATTTCCTGTGCGCCCTTGGCGCATTCTCCCATCGACGACCATCCTTGGCCGCCGGAATTCGAGCCTAGGCCTTGGGCCGTTTGGCGCCGTACTTGGACCGGCCTTGCCGACGGGAATCAACGCCCGAGGCGTCCTGGGTGCCGCGAATGATATGGTAGCGAACACCGGGGAGATCCTTCACGCGCCCTCCGCGAACCAGCACGATGCTGTGCTCCTGGAGGTTGTGCCCCTCGCCGGGGATGTAGGCGGTCACTTCGATGCCGTTGGTCAGCCGGACACGGGCAATCTTGCGCAGAGCCGAGTTGGGCTTCTTGGGCGTCTGGGTATAGACGCGGGTGCAAACACCCTTGCGCTGAGGGCAGGCCTGCAGAGCAGGGCACTTGCTCTTCGTCGTAATCGGCTTACGGCCCTTGCGGACCAGCTGAGATAGTGTAGGCAACGTCAATCTCCTGCTATTTCGCGCCCGGGCCCATGGGGCCGCAACGGGCATCCGCCTGCAAACTGTGGCTTTATGCACATTCAAACACAACAGCAGCCTGCACCGGCTGCGGTCGTGAACGGGGAACATTAATCGGAAGGTCAAGCTTTGTCAAGGTTTCGGGAATTATTTTCCGGGGAAGCTAAACAGCCAGGATCGCGGCCGTACTGCGGGCCAATAGAACCAGAAAAAACGCCGCCATCAGGAGAATGCGGGGCGAATCGACCAGTTTGGAAGGGCGCAGGAATTCCATGAGAAAAAGGGAGAAGAAAACCAGGGGCAGGGGCATCAGTCCGGGGGCCGAACTCCGTCCCAAGACGGGTAAAACGCAGATGGCCGTGCCAAGCAACATGTTTCGGGGCAACGTGTTACCCATCATGGCGCGATGGGCTGCCAGAAGACCCCAGAAACCCCACACCCC
The DNA here is from genome assembly GCA_002790835.1 of bacterium CG_4_9_14_3_um_filter_65_15. Taxonomy (GTDB): domain Bacteria; phylum Krumholzibacteriota; class Krumholzibacteriia; order LZORAL124-64-63; family LZORAL124-64-63; genus JAHJTW01. The sequence goes on from PFVX01000093.1 coordinate 3,900, forward strand.
CAAACCGAGCAGCACCTCCCCCACCGGCACCGTTCCGGACGGGGGAGCCAGAGGCGCCGGCATCACCAGCCAGGCACCGTAAACCATGAAATCCAAGGGAACCCTTGTCCAATGCCAGGTTCCGGAAACCGCAGGATCGGCCAGGTAGGCCACCAGAATCGACCCCAACAGCAAAGCCGCCCCCGCCAGGGGAAGGGCGATTTTGCGCCGACGCCAACGACCCGGCAACCAGATCCAGGCCGCCAATACCGCCGTCCCCCACGCCAAGGGAACCACCGGGGCGCCGGACACCACGAAATATGCCGCCAAAGGACTGGCCACGCAGAACAGGCCCGCCAACTGGGCCGCGGTCCGATTCATCTCCAGGGTAATCCCCAGCCTCGTGGCGAGCAATCCCATGGCAAACAGGAGCACCAAACGCACGTAACCCGGGGAATCGGCGTCGGGATTCGCCCAGATGAGCGGACCGTATCCGATCAGGACCAGTGTGAGCGGCAATCCGATGCGGGACATGACCTTGCGCACGATTCTCCCCTGAATGGCGGCGGGTATCGGAAAAGACAGGGCGGAACCGGTTTGGTTCCGCCCTGGATCTAGCAGGAATCATGCACAAAGGCACCTAATCCCCGGCCACAGCCTCCTGCTGCTCCCCGGAGAGATCCTGTTCGGCCAAAGCCGCCTCGGCCGCAGCCTGGGCCAGCTCGTAATCCTTGATCCCCTCGATGATGAATTCCTCTTCATCGGCAGGTTCTTCCACGGCCAGGTGCTTGAACTGGCTCATGCCCGTACCCGCGGAAATCAGGTGGCCCATGATGACGTTCTCCTTCAGACTCCTCAACTCGTCCCGCTTGCCCTTGGTGGCCGCGTCGGTCAGCACCCGCGTGGTCTCCTGGAAGCTGGCCGCGCTGATGAAGCTGTCGGTGGTCAGGCTCGCCTTGGTGATGCCCAGCAGCAGGGGCTCGAAGGTGGAAGGCTGCATTTCCGGCTCGCCCTTGGCCCGCATCTCCATGTTCTGCTTCATGATCTCGCGGTTGGACTCTTCCACATCCTGCTTGTTGACCTGCTCCTCCTCCAGGAAGGGCGTGTCACCCGGGCTGATGACCATGACCTTGCGCAGCATCCGCGAGACGATGATCTCGATGTGCTTGTCGTTGATCTTCACACCCTGCAGGCGATAGACCTCCTGGACGGCGTTGACCAGGTACTTCTGCACCTCGCCCACACCCTTGATCGCCAGGATATCCATGGGATTGATGGGCCCCTCGGTCAAACGATCGCCGGCCATGACGTGCTCGCCCTCGTAGGTCCGGACGTGCTTGCCGTGGGGAATGGTGTACTCCTTCTCCACCTCACCCTCGCCGACCACGGCGACCTTGCGCTGGCCGCGAGTGGTCCCGCGGAACTCCACCACGCCGTCGATCTCGGTGACGGTAGCCGATTCGCGGGGCTTGCGGGCCTCGAACAGCTCGGCCACACGGGGCAGACCACCGGTGATGTCACCGGACTGGGACAGCTCCCGCGGGATCTTCACCAGCTGGGTACCGGGGGACACCTTGGAACCGTCCTCCACCAGCAGGAAGGCCCCCGTGGGCAGGATGTGCTCGGCCATCTTGCGACCCGTCTTGGGGTTGATGATCTGGATCGCCGGGTGCAGGGACCTGTCCGCCGATTCCACGATCACCGGTTGCTTCTTGCGCGTCTTTTCGTCGAGGTTCTCGCTCAGGGTCAATCCGGGAATGATGCCGCTGAAGGCGACCACACCCGGTCCCTCGCTGAGCAGGAAGTCGGCGAAGGGATCCCACTCGAAGATGGGGTCGCCGACCTTGACCTTCTGCTTGTTCTTGATCAGCACGACGGCGCCGTAGGGCAGGGTCATCTGGCTCCGGGTGATGCCCGCATCGGTCACCAGGCTGATTTCGCCCTTACGCCCGATGGAAACCATCTGCTTACCCTCGTTCTTGACCAGCTTCACCTCGTCGTTGAAGAGGATGGTTCCGTTGGCGGCGGCCTTCTTGGTCGTCTGTTCGACGATACGGCTGGCCGTACCACCGATGTGGAAGGTCCGCAGGGTCAGCTGGGTACCCGGCTCACCGATGGACTGGGCGGCCATGACACCGACCGGTTCACCGATATCCACAAGCTTCTGCTCGGCCAGGTTGTAGCCGTAGCAGAGGGCGCAGACGCCGCGGCGGCTCTCGCAGGTCAGCACCGACCGCACCATGACGGACTGGATGCCGGCCTCCTCGATGTCGTTGGCCAAAACCTTGTCGATGAGCAGCCCCACCTCGAGGATGACGTTGCCCTGGCCGTCGATGACGTCCTCGGCCGTGGTGCGACCGATGATGCGCTCGGACAGCCTCTCGATGGTCTTCTCACCCTCCTTGAGTGCGAAGACTTCCGTGCCGCGCAGCGTGCCGCAATCGTGCTCGGCCACGACGATGTCCTGAGCCACGTCCACCAGACGACGGGTCAAATAACCCGCGTCGGCGGTCTTGAGAGCCGTATCGGCCAGACCCTTGCGGGCGCCGTGGGTGGAGATGAAGTATTCGAGCATCGTCAGCCCCTCGCGGAAGTTCGCGATGATGGGCTGCTCGATGATCTCGCCGAAACCACCGGTGATCTTCTTCTGCGGTTTGGCCATCAGACCACGCATACCGGCCAGCTGCTTGATCTGGTCGGCGGAACCCCGGGCGCCGGAGGCGTTCATCATGTACACCGGGTTGAATCCCTGGTCGTCTTCCTTCAGGTGGTCGAACATCCGATCCCGGATCTCGTTGGTCACCTGGGTCCACTTGTCGATCACCTTGTTGTAGCGCTCGCTGTTGGTGATCACGCCGTCGCGGTAGTCCTTGACGTAGCTCTCCACCACCTTCTGCGCCTCGGCGATGATCTCCTTCTTCTCCGGCGGGATGATGATGTCGTCGATCCCGATGGAGATGCCGCCCTCGGTGGCGTGATGGAAACCCAGCTCCTTGAGACGATCCAGGAAGTTCATGCAGGCTGTCATGCCCATGCGCGCGTGGACTTCGCCCACCAGGCGCGAGAGGGCCTTCTTGTTGAAGGTCTCGTTCATGTACTCCATGCCGGTGGGCAGGATCTCGTTGAACAGGATCCGACCGATGGTCGTCTCCAGGCGCGGCCCCTCCTCCACCATGCGCACATGGATCAGGGTGTGCTTGTCGATCAGCCCGGCCGTGAAGGCCGCGTTCGCATCCTGCGGGCTGGCGAAGACCTTGCCCTCGCCCTTGCCCTTGTGACGCACCAGCGTCAGGTAATAGCAACCGAGCACCATGTCCTGGCTCGGCGAGGCGACGGGTTCGCCGCTGGCCGGGGACAGGATGTTCAACGGTGACAACATCAGCAGGCGCGCCTCGAGCTGGGCCTCGTAACCCAAGGGCAGGTGCACGGCCATCTGATCGCCGTCGAAGTCGGCGTTGAACGCCGTGCAGACCAGGGGATGGATCCGGATCGCCTTGCCCTCGATGAGTACGGGCTCGAAAGCCTGGATGCCCAAACGGTGCAGGGTCGGGGCGCGGTTCAGCAGCACCGGGTGATCCTTGATGATCTCCTCCAGGATGTCCCACACCTCGGGACGCTCCTGCTCCACCAGCTTCTTGGCGCTCTTGACGGTCTGGACGTAACCCTTCTCCTCCAGCTTCCGGATGATGAAGGGCTTGAACAGCTCGAGGGCCATGCTCTTGGGCAGACCGCACTGGTACAGCTTGAGCTCGGGCCCCACGACGATGACCGAACGGCCGGAATAATCGACGCGCTTGCCCAGCAGGTTCTGCCGGAAGCGGCCCTTCTTGCCCTTGATCATGTCGCTGAGGGACTTCAGGGGCCGGTTGCCCTGGCCCTTGACCGCCCGCGAGCGGCGCCCGTTGTCGAACAGGGCGTCCACGGCTTCCTGCAGCATGCGCTTTTCGTTGCGCAGGATCACGCCGGGGGCCTTGATCTCGATGAGCTTCTTCAGCCGGTTGTTCCGGTTGATGACTCGCCGGTACAGGTCGTTCAGGTCACTGGTGGCGAAACGGCCGCCGTCCAGGGGCACCAACGGACGCAGGTCCGGGGGCAGCACCGGCAGGCAGTCCAGAATCATCCACTCCGGCATGTTGTCGCTGTTGCGGAAAGCATCGATGATCTTCAGGCGCTTCAGAACGCTCTTCTTGCGCTGGACACTGGTCTCTTCCTTGACCTGGGCGCGCAGTTCGCGATCCAGCTCGTCCAGATTCAGGTTGCGCAGGAGGGTGCGCACGGCGTTGGCGCCCATCTCCATGGTACACTCCCAGTCGGGGTGCTCCTCCTTCAGATCCCACCACTCCTCGTCGCTGATCACGTCCCCGATCTGCAACTCGGTGTTGCCCGGATCCAGGATGACGCTCGATTCGTAGTAGAGGATCCGCTCGAGGTCCTTGACCTTCATGGCCAGCAGCTGGCCCATGCGGCTCGGCAGTCCCTTGAAGAACCAGATGTGCACGATGGGCACGGCCAGTTCGATATGGCCCAGCCGCTCGCGACGCACCTTGCTCTGGGTGACCTCCACCCCGCACTTGTCGCAGACCATGCCGCGGAAGCGGATGCGCTTGTATTTGCCGCAGTTGCATTCCCAGTCCTTCACCGGGCCGAAGATCCGTTCGCAGAACAGACCGTCCTTTTCCGGTTTGAAGGTCCGGTAGTTGATTGTTTCGGGTTTGGTGACTTCGCCGTAACTCCACTCGCGGATCTTGTCCGGCGAGGCGAGCTGGATCATGATGGCATTGCAGTCCGAGGACTTCCTGGCTTCGTCACGAATGGTATGGCCGAGCATTTATTCTCCATTCTTGCAGCGCCCGAAAGCGGGCGTACAACCGAAACAGTACGGTCTAACCGGCGCTTTCCAGATTCACGTCCAGGCAGAGGCTCTGCAGCTCCCGCATCAAAACGTTGAACGATTCCGGAATCCCGGGTTCGGGCGGATTCTCGCCCTTGACGATGGCCTCGTAGATCCGTGAGCGGCCCGTCACGTCGTCGGACTTGACCGTCAGCATCTCCTGCAGGCAGTTGGCGGCGCCGTAGGCCTCCAGGGCCCAGACTTCCATTTCACCGAAACGCTGGCCGCCGAACTGGGCCTTGCCGCCCAGGGGTTGCTGGGTGACCAGGCTGTACGGGCCGATGGACCGGGCGTGGATCTTCTCTTCGACCAGGTGATGCAGTTTCATCACGTAGATGATCCCGACGGTGACTTCCTTGTCGAAACGCTCACCGGTGCGGCCGTCGAAGAGCACGCTCTTGCCGCTGGGATCGAGGCCCTGTTCCTCCAGGGCTTCCTTGATCTCGGTGATGGTCGCGCCGTCGAAGACCGGGGTCATGATCTTGGATCCCGCCGTGAACGCCGCATAGCCCAGGTGGGTCTCGAGGATCTGGCCCAGGTTCATACGACTGGGAACGCCCAGCGGATTCAGGACGATATCCACGGGAGTGCCGTCATCGAGATAAGGCATGTCCTCGTCGGCCATGATCTTCGAGACAACACCCTTGTTGCCGTGACGACCGGCCATCTTGTCGCCCACGCTCAGCTTGCGCCGACGGGCCACGTGGACCTTGACCAGCTTGACCACGCCGGGCGGCAACTCGTCGCCGCGCAGGGCTCGTTCGCAGTTCTTCTCGTAGGTAACCTCGATGCGGTCCCGCTCGCGGGCGGCCGCTTCGAACACGGAGCGGATCCGGGCATCCTGCTTGTCGTCCTTGACCAGGGGCAGGCCCCAGTGGATGGCGTTGAAATCCAACTCCGCCAGGACCGACTTGGTGAACTTGCGCCCGCTCTTGAACAGGACCTCGCCGGTGTTGGCGTCGATGACGTGGTGGGCGAGCTGGTCGGTGAACAGTTCGGAGAGCCGTTCGGCCGCCAGTTCGTTCACCTTGCGCATGTCGCGGTCCCGTCGCCGGCGCAGGGCGTCCAGCTGACGCTTCTCCTCCTTGCGGGAACGCGTGGTGCGGTCCTGCCGGGAGAACACCTTGACGTCGACCACGATGCCGTCCATGCCCGGAGGAGCCTTCAGGGAGGCGTCCTTCACGTCGCCGGCCTTCTCGCCGAAGATGGCCCGCAGCAGTTTTTCCTCGGGGCTCAGCTCGGTCTCGCCCTTGGGCGTGACCTTGCCGACCATGATGTCGCCGGCCTTGACGTGGGCGCCGGTGAATATGACACCCTCATCGTCGAGATTCCGCAGGGCCTCCTCGCCCACGTTGGGAATCTCCCGGGTGACCTCCTCCACGCCGCGCTTGGTGTCGCGGACCTGCAGCTCGAATTCCTCGATGTGCAGGGATGTGAAATTGTCGTCCTTGACGGCCTTCTCGCCGATGAGGATGGCATCCTCGTAGTTGTAGCCGCCCCAGGGCATGAAGGCCACCAGGAGGTTCCGGCCCAGGGCCAGTTCACCGTCCTGGGTGCAGGGACCGTCCGCGATGGGCATGTCCATCTTCACCCGGTCACCCGGCATGACCAGCGGGCGCTGGTTGTAACAGGTGTCCTGGTTGGAGCGCCGGAACTTGCGCAGGGTGTATTCCACCGTGCCGCCCTGATCGAAGAAGCTGTTCTGCTTGACCTTGTCAGGGTCGTCGTAGCGGATGACGATGGCGTCGGCCGTGGCCGACTCGACCACGCCGTTACCCTCGGCGACCACCACGGCCCCCGAATCGATGGCCACCTTCTTCTCCATCCCGGTACCCACGACGGGGGACTGGTTGCGCAACAGAGGCACAGCCTGCCGCTGCATGTTGCAGCCCATGAGCGCACGGTTGGCGTCGTCGTGCTCCAGGAAGGGGATGAGGGACGCAGCCGCCGAGACGATCTGCTTGGGGGAAACGTCCATGTAGTCGATTTCCACCGGCTTGGCCATGGGGTACTCGCCGCGGAAACGCGTCAGCACGCGAGGCTCGCGGAACTTGCCCTTGTCGTCCAGGGGTGCGTTGGCCTGGGCGATGGTCACCGAATCCTCCTGATCGGCGGTCAGGTAGTCGGTGATACTGGACACGACGCCCTTGTCCACCCGCCGGTAGGGGGATTCGATGAACCCGAAGCTGTTGATCCGGGCGTGGGTGGCCAGACTCGCGATCAGGCCGATGTTCGGGCCTTCCGGCGTCTCGATGGGACACATCCGCCCGTAGTGGGTGTAGTGAACGTCACGCACCTCGAAGCCGGCCCGGTCGCGATGCAGACCGCCGGGCCCGAGGGCACTCAGCCGGCGCTTGTGCGTCAATTCGCTCAGGGGGTTCGTCTGGTCCATGAACTGGCTGAGCTGACTGCTGCCGAAGAACGACTGGATCACCGCCGAAACCGTCCGGGCGTTGACCAGATCGGCCGGGCTCAGGGGCTTTTCCTTGTCCGCCAGGTTCATGCGTTCCTTGATGATCCGGGCCATGCGGCTCAGACCCACCGAGAACTGGTTGGCCAGCAGCTCGCCCACCGACCGGATGCGGCGATTGCCGAAATGGTCGATGTCGTCGATCTCGCTGCGCCCCAGGAACAGGCCGATCATCTCGTGGATGATGGCCAGGAAATCCGAAGGCGTCAGCGTGGTCGTCTTGGGATTGACGTCCAGCTTCAACCGCCGGTTCATCTTGTAACGGCCCACCTCGGCCAGGTCGTAGCGCTTCTCGTTGAAGAATAGGCGCTCGAACAGGGCCCGGGCCACTTCCTCGTTGGGCGGATCGCCCGGACGCAACAGGCTGTACAGACGGCGCAGGCCCTCGTCCTGGTTGGTCGTGGGATCCTTGCGCAGGGTGTTGAGGATCAGACTGGGCTCGTTGAGGGAGACCTCGTCGGCGGCCACCAGCTTCAGTTCCTTGACCCCGCTGGACAGCAGGCTTTCACGCAGCAACGCATCGATGATGGCGCCGGCGCGGGCCAGGGGCTCATCCTCCTCGGCACGATAGACGTCCGCAGCCAGGATGCGGCCCTCCAGCTCCTCTTCGAGGGCGGAGAACTTCTTGGACCCGGGCTTGGGCACCTTGACGGTTTCGACCGTATGGAAGAGCGCGATGATCTCCTCGTTGGTCTGGAAACCGAGGGCGCGCAAAAGGATGGTCGCCGGCTGCTTGCGCTTGCGGTCGATATGCACGTAGAGAATGTTGTTGATGTCGGTGGTGAACTCCACCCACGAGCCGCGGTACGGGATGATGCGGCTGCGGAACAGCCGACGGCCGTTGGGATGGATCTCGTCACTGAAGAACACGCCGGGGGAACGGTGGAGCTGGGATACGATCACGCGCTCGGCGCCGTTGATCAGGAAGGTCCCCTTGTCCGTGATCATGGGCAGCTCGCCCAGATAGACTTCCTGTTCCTGGATATCCCGAATGATCATTTCCTCGGAGCCCTCGGCGGCCTCCTTGACCACCAGGCGCAGCTTCACCTTCAAGGGCACACTGAAGGTCAGCCCGCGGTCGCCGCACTCCTCGATCCCGTACTTGGGCTCGCTCGTCTTGAAGCTCATGTACTCCATGACGAGGTTGCCGCGGGTCGATTCGATGGGGAAGATCGTGCGGAATACCGCTTCGATCCCCAGGTCCTGGCGTTTATCGGGCTCCACACCGGACTGCAGGAAATCATGATAAGAGTCCAACTGGATGGCCAGGAGGTTGGGCATCTTTTCTTCGCGCTGGATCTTGGAAAAATTGACTCGTCCGGTGAACCTGTCGGTGGAAATGTTTCTCACAGGACCACTTCCTCGGAAGAAGGGATCGGCCGCATAAATCCGGCGGCCGCAAAGGCACGATTGACTGCGATGACGAAGGCGGCCGGAGGGGACCCGTGTCCCCTCCGGCCGGACCAGGGGGCTACTTCAGGTCGACGATGGCGCCGACTTCCTCCAGCTTGCCCTTGAGTTCCTCGGCTTCGTCCTTGCTCAGGCCCTCCTTGACCGGGCAGGGGGCGCTTTCCACCAACTCCTTGGCCTCTTTCAGGCCCAGGCCGGTGATGGCGCGCACGACCTTGATCACCTGGATCTTCTTGTCGCCGACACCAGTCAGCATGACATCGAATTCGGTCTTCTCCTCGGCGGCGGCCACGGGGGCGGCGGCCACGGCGGCCACGGGAGCGGCGGCGCTCACGCCGAACTTCTCCTCCATGGCCTTGACCAGGTCGGCGGCCTCCAGCAGGCTCATGCCTTCGATAATTTCCATCACCTTGGCGGCGTTTTCAGTCAGGTTGATCTCGCTCATTGCTCTATCTCTCCTTCGGGTCCGGATGTTCGATCCGGGTGGTGTCTGGTTCAACGCCGAGTCTACCGTGAGACCGGCGATTCTCTCAAAGGACCGTCATCAGCCGGCGGCTTCGGCCTGCTGCTTGGCGACGGCCTCGATGGTCCTGGCCAGTCCGGCGATCACACCGTTGAGGACGGCCGCAATACCCGTGGCGGGGGAGTTGATGCTGCCAAGCATCTTGGCGATCAACTCGTCCTTGCTCGGGGTCTTGGACAGGGCCACGACCTGGTCGGGTGCGAGGAACTGACCATCGATAAAACCGCCCTTGATCTGCATCGCCTCGTTGTCCTTGGCGAATTCGACGGCGATTTTGGCGGGGTCGACTTGACTCTCCGGGCCGAAGATGATGGCGGTCGGACCCTTGAGGTGGTCCTTCATCACCGACATCTCGGCATTGTCGGCAGCGATGCGGGCCAGGCGGTTCTTCACCACACGGCAATCCACGGTCTTGCTGCGGCAATTGCTCCGGAATATGGTCATCTGCTCCACCGTCAGGCCCGAGTAATCCGCCAGAACCATACTCTGGGCGGCCTCGATCCTCTCGGCGATAGCCTTGACCTCGGCTACTTTTTCTGGACGTGCCATCAGGCAACTCTCCTTGAGCTATGCACGGAGTTCCGTTACGGAGCCCGTGTCGGCTTCCCGGGCGATCTCAGCCGAGGCTGGAAATCGCCAGGCGAATGGACGGGGTCATGGTTCCGGACACGAACGCCGATTTGACGTAGGTCCCCTTGACCGCAGCCGGCTTGGCCCGCATGAGTTCCCGGTACAGCGCCCGGGCGTTCTCCTCGATGTTCGCCTCCGAAAACGACCGTTTGCCGACGGGAGCGTGGATGATCCCGGACTTGTCAGTGCGGTACTCGATCCGGCCCGCCTTGGCCTCGGTGACGGCTTTGGTGATGTCCATGGTGACCGTTCCGACCTTGGGGTTGGGCATCAGCCCGCGGGGACCGAGAATCCGGCCCAGCTTGCCGAGCTCACCCATCATGTCGGGGGTGGCGATGATCACGTCCACATCCGTCCAGCCTTCCTTGATCTTGGGCAGGTACTCGTCGGCCCCGACCATGTCGGCCCCGGCCGCCTTCGCCTCCTGCTCCTTCGGACCGCGGGTGATCACCAACACGCGCACCGACTTGCCGGTGCCGTGAGGAAGAACCACCGTACCGCGGACCATCTGGTCGGCGTGTTTCGGATTGACGTTCAAGCGGACCGCCAAATCCACGGTCTCGTCGAATTTCGCCTTGGGAAACTTCTCCAGGATCTCCAGCGCCTCGGGAAGGGTGTACTCCTGCTGCCTTTCGTACATTTCCCGGGAGCTGTTATAGGACTTCCCGTGTTTCATTGGTTTTATCTCCGGTTGACTGAGATTTGCGATGAGGCCTCGGTGGGAGAATTCCACACCTGCCTCTCTCCGGCACCCGTCGGTCCTCAGACCCGGCGCCGTGTGTCGCAGTCAGGCCAGCCTAGACGACTTCCAGACCCATGCTCCTTGCGGTGCCGGCGATGATCTTCATCGCCGCCTCCGGGGAGCCGGCATTAAGGTCCACCATTTTCATTTCGGCGATTTCCCGCAGCTTGGCGCGGGAAATGGTGCCGGCGGTGATCCTGCCGGGTTCTTTACTGCCGGAATCCAGGCCAGCGGCCTTCTTGATCAGGACCGATGCAGGTGGTGTCTTGGTGATGAAGCTGAAGCTTCGATCCTGATAGACAGTGATGACCACAGGGATCACCAGACCCATCTGCTCCTTGGTCCTCTCATTGAAGGCGCTGCAGAACTCCATGATATTCAGACCATGCTGACCGAGAGCGGGTCCCACCGGAGGGGCGGGATTGGCCAGCCCGGCCTTGATCTGCAACTTGATCAGCGTCATGACTTTCTTGGCCATGTCGACGGTTCTCCTTCAATAGTGACCTGGCTTGTACCCGAATCGCTCTGCGCCTGCGGGGAGTCCACACCCGCTGCGCCGGGCAATCCCGGCTCCGCCTCTTCTATGGAACAACCGCGCTACACTGAGAGGGGCGCACGCGGCAACCACCGCCGGATCCAGACTAACCCGGAGGCGGCATCGACAACGGGGAATCAGACAGGCTTGACCTGCAAGAAGTCCAATTCCACCGGGGTCTCCGAACCGAAAATCGAGATCATGACCTTGAGCTTGCCCTTGTCACGATTGATCTCGTTGATGACCCCCACCCACTCGGTGAAGGGTCCATCCATAACCTGGACGCTGTCCCCCACCTCGTAGGGGATCTCCAGGGTTTCGCCGGCTTCCTCCGGCGCCGAAATCCGACCCAGGATCCGATCCACCTCATCGCGGGTGATCGGCTGGGGTTTCTGGGGTGTCCCGCCGATAAAGCGCGTCACTCCCGGAATGCTGTTGATGAAGTGCTGGGTGTCCTTGTCCATGATCATCTCGACCAGGATATAGCTGGGGAAGAACTTGCGCTTCACGGTGGAGCGCTTGCCGTTCTTCATCTCCGTCACTTCCTGGGTCGCGACCAGCACTTCGCCGAAGGAGTCCTCCATGTGGTTCGACTTGATGGCCATCTCGATATTGCGTTTGACCTTGTTCTCATGCCCGGTATTGGCATGGATCACGAACCACTTCATGCGACTGCGCCGCTCGATCTCGGCCTGATCCTCGGGGCTCAGCTGGATCTCGACGGCATCCAGCAGGTCGTCACCCTCGACTTCGACGGAATCAGCCGTATCCGCAGCCCCACCGTCTTCGGTGGGCGCTTCGGCCGCACCGGCCTCGTCCGCGTCGGGCAGATCAACGAACAGGGAATCGGCATCACCGGCATCGTCGGTTTCGCGTGCCAGTTCCTCGGCCTTCTCCTCGAAGCCCGCAAACACATCCTTATCGGACGTGTCCTGGTTTTCCCCGTTGCGATCGGCGTCAGATTGAACCACGATCAGCTCCTGCAGCTACAAAACCTCATAAGGACACAGACACACCGCAGAAACCGGGCCCTGAACCCGTTCCGCGGCACACCTGGGTTTCGACTCCCGCCCGGGCACTCAGCCCAGGGCGATCAGTTGCTGGATCCCGAGATCAAGGACCTTGTCGGCGGCGAAGAGCAAAACGGTGACGACGAAAACGGTCACCAGCACTACCACCGTGGATTCCTTGAGTTCGGCGACACTGGGCCAAGAGACACGTTTCATCTCCTGCGCAGTCTCTCTCAAATAAGTCATCAAACGGGCAATCATGACTTGATCCTTTACCCTGAAACCCGATCGTTCGCCCCGACCACACCTGGAAAAATGGCAGGGGCGGCAGGGCTCGAACCCGCGACCCTCGGTTTTGGAGACCGATGCTCTACCAACTGAGCTACACCCCTGCATGCACTGAATCCGTCACGGGCTTGCGCCCGGCGGAACCCTAGCGCGATTCCTTGTGATCGGTGTGCTTGTTGCATCGGGGGCAGTACTTCTTGTACTGCACGCGATCCGGATGCAGGCGCTTGTTCTTCTTGGTCGTGTAGTTCCTCATCTTGCACTCGATGCAAGCGAGGGTAATGATGTCCCGCATGAGACCTTGCTCCCGGTTCGGCCGCTCCGGCGGCCGTAACGTTCACAGCCTTACGGCTATTCGATGATCTTGGACACCACGCCGGCGCCGACGGTGCGGCCACCTTCGCGGATGGCGAAGCGCAGGCCCTCTTCCATCGCGATCGGCGTGATCAACTCGACGTTCACCTTGATGTTGTCACCCGGCATCACCATCTCCACACCCTCGGGCAGAGAGGCGTTGCCCGTCACGTCCGTCGTCCGGAAGTAGAACTGGGGACGGTAACCCGTGAAGAACGGAGTGTGACGGCCACCCTCCTCCTTCGTCAGGATGTAGACCTCGCCCTCGAACTTCGTGTGGGGATTCACCGAACCGGGCTTGCAGATCACCATGCCGCGCTCGATGTCTTCCTTCTTCATCCCCCGAAGCAACAGACCCACGTTGTCGCCCGCCTGACCCTCGTCGAGGATCTTCCGGAACATCTCGACACCCGTGCAGACCGTGTTCTGGTTGTCGCGGATACCCACGATCTCGACCTTCTCGCCCGTCTTGACGATCCCGCGCTCGATACGACCGGTCGCAACCGTGCCGCGACCAGAGATCGAGAACACGTCCTCCACCGGCATCAGGAAGGCCTTGTCCAGGTCGCGCTCCGGCAACGGAACGTAGCTGTCCAGGGCTTCCAGCAGCTCCCAGATGCACTTCGCTTCGGGGGCGTCCGGGTCGCCGCTCTCCAGGGCCTTCAGCGCGCTGCCCCGAATGATCGGCGTGTCGTCGCCGGGGAACTCGTACTGGTCCAGAAGCTCGCGGACTTCCATCTCCACCAGGTCCAGCAGCTCCTCGTCGTCGACCATGTCCGTCTTGTTCATGAACACGATGATGTAGGGAACGCCCACCTGACGGGCCAACAGGATGTGCTCGCGGGTCTGGGGCATCGGACCGTCGGCGGCCGAAACAACCAGGACCGCGCCGTCCATCTGGGCCGCGCCGGTGATCATGTTCTTCACGTAATCCGCGTGACCCGGGCAGTCGACGTGCGCGTAGTGACGCGTCGCGCTCTGGTACTCCACGTGGGCCGTCGCGATGGTGATCCCGCGCTCCCGCTCTTCAGGAGCCTTGTCGATCTGATCGAAAGGCGTGTAGTCGGCCAGACCCCGCTTCGAGAGAATCTCCGTGATCGCGGCCGTCAGCGTCGTCTTGCCGTGGTCCACGTGACCGATCGTTCCAACGTTCACGTGATCCTTTGTCCGTTCAAACTTTTCGCGCGCCATTTGCG
>PFVX01000084.1 GCA_002790835.1 bacterium CG_4_9_14_3_um_filter_65_15
AGACACAAAAAATGAAGGAAAGTCGAGCGGAAAATGCTCGACTGAAGAATTTGATCAGATTTTTCTAGTCAAAGGCCAAACACGAGGGCCCCCGCCTGACGGCGGGGGCTTTTTCATTGCAGGGTGCGCCAGGGGAAAAGAGGGGTATAATGAAGCATCGTCGATAATCCGCTGCGGTGAGGTTGATATGTCCCGGTTTTCCCGCCAAGATCTGACCCGGTTGGCCGCCGAGCGCATTCTGGTGCTCGACGGCGCCATGGGCACCATGATCCAGGCCCACGGTCTGGATGAAGAGGCTTTCCGGGGCCAATTACTTCGGGACCATCCCCACTCGCTCCAGGGCAACAACGACCTGCTGTGCCTGACCCAACCCGAGGTGATCCGCGGGATCCATCGGGGTTACCTGGACGCCGGCGCCGATATCATCACCACCAACACGTTCAACGGCACCGGCATTGCCCAGTCCGATTACGGCACCGAACACTTGGTGCGGGACATCAATCTGGCCGCGGCCCACCTGGCGCGGCAAGCGGCCGACGAGGCCATGGCGGCCCGGGAGGGGCGAGTCTGCCTGGTCGCCGGATCCCTGGCGCCGACCAACCGAACCTGTTCCATCTCACCGGACGTCAACGATCCGGGGCTGCGCAACGTCACCTTTTCCGACTTGGTGGCGGCGTACGGCCAGGAGGCCGAGGCGCTCCTGGACGGCGGGGTGGACATCCTGATCATCGAGACGGTGTTCGACCCCCTGAACGCCAAGGCTGCCGTGTTTGCCGTGCGGGACCTGCTGGCCCGTCGGGGGACGCCGGACGTTCCGGTCTGGGTGTCCGGCACCATCACCGACGCCAGTGGCCGGACCCTGACCGGACAGACTCCCGAGTCCTTCTGGATCTCCCTCGCCCACGCTGAACCGGCCGTCTTCGGTTTGAATTGCGCCCTGGGTCCGCGTGCCATGCGTCCCTTCGTCGAGGAAGTGGCCGCCATCGCCGACACCCTGGTCTCGGCCCATCCCAACGCCGGCCTGCCCAACGAACTGGGGGGATACGACCTGGCGCCCGAGCCCATGGCGGAGATCCTGGCCGATTTCTGCCGCGACGGCCTGTTGAACATCGTGGGCGGCTGTTGCGGGACCACGCCCGAACACATTTCCGCCCTCGCCCGGGCGGTCGAGGGATTGCCCCCTCGCCGCGTGCCCGCCCATCGACCAGGCACTTTCCTGGCCGGCCTGGAGCCGCTGCGGATCACCGAGGATTCCCTGTTCGTCAACATCGGCGAGCGCACGAACGTGGCAGGCAGCCGCCGTTTTGCCCGCATGATCAGGGAAGACCGCCTGGAAGACGCCTTGGACGTTGCCCGCAACCAGGTGCGGGGCGGGGCGCAGATCATCGACGTGAACATGGATGACGCCATGCTGGATCAGGTCGATTCCATGAGCCGCTTTCTCAACGTTCTGGCCTCGGATCCGGAGATCAGCCGGGTACCCGTGATGGTCGATTCGAGTACCTGGGAAGTGATCGAGGCGGGGCTGCAGCGCATCCAGGGCAAGGGCGTCGTCAACAGCCTGAGCCTCAAGGACGGGGAAGATGAATTCCGACGCCGGGCGCGTCTGGCCCGCAGCTACGGAGCGGCGGTGGTGGTCATGGCCTTCGACGAGAACGGCCAGGCCGATACGTTGCAACGCCGCCTGGAGATCTGCCGCCGCGCCTGGGGGATCCTGGTCCAGGAGGTCGGTTTCCCGGCCGAGGACATCGTATTCGACCCCAACGTGTTCGCGGTGGCCACGGGAATAACCGACCACGATGGATACGCCGCCGACTTCATCGCCGCGTGCCGGGCCATCAAGCAGGAAATGCCCGGGGCCCTGATCAGCGGCGGCATCAGCAACCTCTCGTTCAGCTTTCGGGGCAACGACCGCATTCGCAGCGCCATGCACGCGGTGTTCCTTTTCCACGCCATCAAGGCGGGGTTGGACATGGGCATCGTCAATGCGGGGCAGTTGGAGGTCTACGAGGAGATCGATCCGGAGCTGCGGAGGGTCGTTGAATCGGTGATCCTGAATCGTCCGCCCGAGGATCCTGCAGGCCCGACGCCCACCGCCCGCTTGACGGAGTTGGCCCAGGATCAGACCGCGGGGGCAGCCCGCAGCCACGAGGATCTCGCCTGGCGCGAAAGCTCGGTCGCTTCCCGGCTGGACCACGCCCTGGTCCACGGGGAAATGGGGTACGTGGAGGAAGACGTGCTCGCCGCGCTGGGAGAGCTGGGCGCGCCCCTGGCGGTCATCGAGGGGCCCCTGATGGAGGGCATGAACCGGGTGGGCGACCTTTTCGGTTCGGGCCGGATGTTCCTGCCCCAGGTCATCCGCTCGGCGCGGGTGATGAAGAAGGCCGTGGAAATCCTCGACCCCTATCTGCAGGCTGCGGGCCAGGGCCGCGCCGCCACCGCCGGCCGCGTGCTTCTGGCCACGGTCAAGGGGGACGTCCACGACATCGGCAAGAACATCGTGGGGGTGGTTCTCGGCTGCAACAATTACGAGGTGATCGATCTGGGTGTGATGGTTTCCGCGGAAAAGATCATCCAGGTAGCGCAGGAAAAGGAGGTCGACTTCGTCGGCCTCAGCGGCCTGATCACCCCGTCCCTGCAGGAGATGGTCCATGTGGCCGAGCAGATGCGCAAGGCAGGTCTGCGGGTGCCTCTTCTCATCGGAGGGGCGACCACCAGCCGGCTGCACACCGCGGTGAAGATCGATCCCTGTTACGAGCCGGGGGTGATCTACGTCCATGACGCTTCACGGGTGCCGAAGGTGGTGGGTGACCTGTCCCGCTCCGACCTGCGGGAAGAAGTGGTCCGCGGGGTGAAGGCCGATTACGATCGTCTGCGTCGGGAGCGGGAGGGCCGCAGCCCCGGAAGCGACCTGT
Organism: bacterium CG_4_9_14_3_um_filter_65_15; assembly: GCA_002790835.1. GTDB lineage: Bacteria > Krumholzibacteriota > Krumholzibacteriia > LZORAL124-64-63 > LZORAL124-64-63 > JAHJTW01. The sequence goes on from PFVX01000084.1 coordinate 2,916, forward strand.
TGTCCCTCGCCGAAGCCCGGGCAGGGGCCTGGCGTCCGACCGGACCCGTTTCCGCACCCGTCCGTCCGCTGCAGCCGGGGCGCCAAGTCCTGCAGACGGTTGACCTGCAGGACCTGGCCACCTTCATCGACTGGACGCCGTTTTTCCACGCCTGGCGCCTCCAGGGAACCTACCCGGCCATCCTGGAGGATCCCCGGAAAGGGACGGAGGCGCGGCGGTTGCTGGGCGATGCCCGTGACCTCCTGGCCGAACTGGTCGCGTCGGGATCCTTGCGGGCGACGGCGGTCCTGGAACTGTTTCCGGCTGCTGCCGACGGCGATGACATGGTCGTGTACGCCGACGAATCGCGGCGGGAGGTGCGGGCCAGGATCCCGTTCCTGCGCCAGCAACGGCGCAGCGCCCGCGGTTCGGCCAACCTGTGCCTGACCGATTTCCTGTCCCCGGTGGAGGGCGGCCCGGAAGATTGGGCCGGGGCTTTCGTGGTCACCGCCGGCCTGGGCGCCGCCGACCTCAGCGCCGGCCTGCGCGGCGGGGGTGACGACTACCAGGCCATCATGCTGCAGGCCATTGCGGACCGGTTGGCCGAAGCCCTGGCGGAGAAGCTGCACCGGGATGTGCGCCGCACCTTCTGGGGATACGCCCCCGACGAGGCCTTGGAGAACGAGGAGCTGATCCGGGAACTCTACCGGGGCATCCGGCCGGCGCCGGGGTATCCGGCCTGCCCGGACCACCTGGGCAAGCGGTTCCTGTTCGACCTCATCGACGCCACCGCGGCCACCGGTGTGACCCTGACCGAGTCCTGCGCCATGGATCCGGCCGCCTCGGTGGCCGGATGGTACTTCGCCCATCCGCAGGCCCGGTACTTCGGGCTGGGCCGGATCGGACCGGACCAGGTCGCCGACTACGCGGTACGAGCCGGCATCACAATCGAAACGGCCCGCCGCTGGTTGGCCGCCCAGTTCGCCGATTGACCCCGCGCGGGAAAGGAAAAACATGCGCGTCATCGAACACCTGGAACGAGCAGAACGCACGCTGTTCAGCTTCGAGATCATCCCGCCTCCGCGGGGCAAGACCGTGCGCGAGATCATCGAGATGGTGGAGCAGGTCGCCCCCCTGCAGCCGCCGTTCATCGACGTGACCAGCCACATGGCCGAGGCTTCGTATGAGGAGCAGCCCGACGGAACCATCCGCCGCCGGGTGCGCAAGAAGCGGCCGGGCAGCTTGAGTATCTGCGGGATCATCCAGAACCGGTTCGGGCTGGATACCGTGGCCCACCTTTTGTGCACCGGGTTCACCCGGGAGGAGACCGAGGACGCCTGCATCGAACTGAACTACCTGGGCATCCACAACGTCCTGGCGGTGCGCGGGGATCAGAGTAATTACCGCAAGAGCATGGTCGTCGGACGTTCCCGCAACACCTACGCCGAGGATCTGGTGGCCCAGCTGGTCGACCTGCGCCAGGCGCGCTATCTGGACGAGATCGCCAACAGCGAGCCCATCGATTTCTGCATCGGCGTGGGGGGCTATCCCGAGACGCATCTCGAATCGCCCAACGTCAAGACCGACCTGATGTATCTCAAGCGCAAGGTCGACGCCGGAGCGGATTACATCGTGACCCAGATGTGCTTCGACAACGCGGCGTATTTGTCCTTCGTGGAGAACTGTCGGGCCGCGGGGATCACCGTGCCGATCATTCCGGGTCTGAAGATCCTGGACAACGTGCGCCAGATCAGTTCCCTGCCCAAGCACTTCCACATCTCCCTGCCCGACGACCTGGTGGACGAGGTTCTGGCGGCTCCCGACCACGCCCGCGAGATCGGGTTGCGCTGGGGACGCCGGCAGGTCGAGGACCTGATGAACAAGGGCGTGCCCTGCCTTCATTTCTACGTCATGAATGATGCCGGTGACGTGGCGGAGATGATCCGGAACCTCGGCTGAGGGGCGGTGGATCGGGCTCAGCAAATCATTGCAGACCCGCTTGCCGCAGTGTAGGCTCGCCCGGATGATATGAGGCGCGCACCGGGTGCGCTGTGTGCGGCGACCGCAGGGAGGCTGTGGCCCGAGTCTGAAGGGAATCGCAACCAGGCCCATGGATACCCAGGGTGCGCGACTGCGCCTGCTCCTGATCCATCACGATTCCGATCTGGCCACCGCCATGCGCGGGCGGTTGGCCGGCATATCCTCGCCTCTTTGTTCCCTGGCCCATTTTACCCACTTCAAGGACGGCCTGGCTTATCTGGGCGTCTCCGCTCCCGACGTGATCCTGGTGGGCGACAGCGAGGACGGCGATGTGGCATCCGCATTGAAACGGTTGACTGCGCGATTTCCTCTGCGCCCGGTCCTGGCTCTGGCAAACGGTGACCCGGGGCGGGATGCTGTCGAATTTCGCAAGCTCGGCGCCCGTTCGGTGTTGGACCCCACCGCCATGGACACGGCGGCCTGGCGACGCACCATCGGCTTCTGCCTGCGGGAACAGGACCTGACCAATCAGCTGGCCGAGGCGGCGGCGCGCCTGGATTGGTTGACCCACATGGACGCCACCACCGGAGTGCGGAATCGGCGCGGACTCGAGCGGGCCATCATGAAGGAATTGGCTCGCTGCCGCGAACTGGATACCCCCTTGACGGTGATGCTCATCGACCTGGACGATTTCCGGCGCTTCAACGCCACCCTGGGTCATGGTGTGGGGGACATGGTGCTGGCGGGGGTGGCCAAGCGAATCACCGAAGCCCTCGGCGAAGGCGCCGTGGTGGGGCGCTGCGGCACCGACCAGTTCCTGGCCCTGGAACCCGGCTCCGACCAGGGCCGACTCGAATCGCGGGCCAAGCAGGTGCGGCTGGCCGTCAGCCGCGATTCCGTCACCGCAGGCGGGGAAGTGCTGACGCCGTCAGCCAGCGTGGGGGTGGCCACCCTGCCTCCGGAGACCATGTCCTTCGACGAGGTGGTGGTCCGGGCGCGCTTCGCCTTGACGCGGGACAGGGCACAGGTGCGCGGTGGGGCCGCAGGCGCGGCTGCCATGATTTCCGAGGACGAAGACGCGGCCATGGTGCATGCCCTGCTGGGGGGCAAGGTCCTGGATGTGGCCAGCCAGCCCATCGTCGATCTGGCCGACGGGCGGATCGTCTCACGCGAGATGCTCGTGCGCGGACCCGAGGGCCCCTTGCACGCCCCGGACAACCTCTTCCGGTTCTGCCAGGAACAGGACATCCTGACCGCGATCGATCTGCGCTGTCTGAAGCTCTGCGTGGCCGCCGCATCCCGCATGGGACCGCGCGCCCGCTTCCACGTCAACATCCTGCCGGCCACCCTGCTGCAGACGCCGGTGGAGGAATTGATCCGCCTGCTGGACCTGGGGCTCGAGATGGGGGATTGCTGTCTGGAGATCAGCGAACAGCAACTGCTTGGCGACCCGGAAGTGCTCGTCAGCCCCGTTCGTCGGCTGCAGGAAGCGGGAATCGGCATTGCCATCGACGATGTGGGCTTCGGCAACAGCTGCCTGGAAGGGTTGCTCATGCTGCGGCCGGAGGTGCTGAAGATCGACAAGCGCCTCATCATTGGCGTCGCCCGCGATGCGGGGATGCGGACGATCCTCAAGCGCCTGCTCCAGATCGCGGCGGTGCTGGGCTCGGAGGTCGTGGCCGAGGGCATCGAGACCCAGGAGGACTGCACCGTGCTGCAGGAGTTGGGTGTCCGTCTGGGTCAGGGGTATCTGTACGGGCGTCCCGAACTTTGCCGCCACGACAGCCGTTTTCGCTATCCGCAGCCGGCGGCGGCGACGGCGGACTTTCGCGCCGAAGCCTAACCGCTTGTCCGGTGCGCCGGCCGGGTATAGATTTCCAAGGATCGCATCGCGAACCTTCACGGCGCCGCAAAGGACGGAAGACCATGGCAACCAGGGCCCTGATCACCGGGATCACCGGTCAGGACGGATCGTATCTCGCGGAATACCTGCTGAACCAGGGGTACGAAGTCTTCGGCATGGTGCGGCGCTCGAGCTCCGAGAACTTCGGCCGCATCACCCAGATCCAGGACCAGGTCACCTTCATCCAGGCCGACCTGCTGGACCAGGCCTCGTTGGTGCAGGCCATGCGGGAGTCCCGTCCCGACGAGATCTACAATCTGGCCGCCCAGTCGTTCGTCCCGACCAGCTGGCGCCAACCCGTCCTGACGGGGGAATTCACGGCTTTGGGCGTCACCCGCATGCTCGACGCCATGCGTCAGGTCGCCCCCGAGGCCCGCTTCTACCAGGCCAGCAGCAGCGAGATGTTCGGCAAGGTGCGTGAGGTGCCCCAGAACGAACTGACCCCCTTCCATCCCCGCAGCCCCTACGCGGTGGCCAAGACCTACGGCCACCATCTGACCGTGAATTACCGCGAGAGCTACGGCCTGTTCGCGGTCAGCGGGATCCTGTTCAACCACGAGAGCCCGCGACGCGGCCACGAGTTCGTCACGCGCAAGATCACCGACGGCGTGGCGCGCATCAAACTGGGCATGGCGAAGGAGTTGCGCCTGGGGAACATCGATTCCCAGCGCGACTGGGGCTATGCCGGCGACTATGTGCGGGCCATGCACCTGATGCTCCAGCAAGACGAGCCGGACGATTTCGTCGTCGCCACCGGCCGCACCCACTCGGTACGGGATTTCCTGGAGATCGCCTTTGGTCGCGTAGGGCTGAAATTCGAGGACTACGTGGCCCAGGATCCCCGCTTTATGCGGCCGGCCGAAGTGGATCAGCTCATCGGTGACAGCACCAAGGCCAAGACCAAGCTCGGTTGGCAGCCCACGGTGGATTTCGAGCAACTGGTGGTCATGATGGTCGATCACGACATGGCGTTGCTGGGCTCCTGATCAATCCTGGAATTCATAATCCGGTGTGACCCCGAATGCCAACAGGACGCTGGCGGTGTAGACCGGTCTGTCCAGCATCATATAGTACCCGGCGTGTTCGATGCGCTTGAAGGTCAGCGACCGCGTGTTGTCCCAGCCCAGATCCACCAGAACCTTCCGACTCAGGTCCGGGTCGGGAAACATGTATTCGCTGCCGATGATCAGCAGGGGAACGGACAGGGTGTCGAGGCGCTCGGTCACGTCGAAATCGAAACTGCTCAAGAGCAGGGAGATGAAGGTTGCGCTGTCGGTGCGCAGGGCCATGTCCACGACCTCGTCGGTAACGGCCGCATTATCCGACATCTGGAGATAGCGTGAGGCCACGAACCGGTCGTAGTCCGTCATCAACAGGTCGGCCACGTGGGATTTCTCGGCGGCCGAGATCAACTGATGCGGGGCGGCGTCCATGACGATCAGGCGGTGAACGTCCGCCGGGTGAGCCAAGGCGTACTGCAGGGCGATCATCCCTCCGAGGCCGTGCCCCACGATCGTGGGGTACTCCACGCCGTTGTCCGCGATGAACTGTTCCAGCCGCTTGACCTCGGCGGCGATGGAGGGATTCTTGATGGGCTGGGTTTGCCCATGTCCCGCCAACTCGAAACGGAAAACATTGAAAGTGCCCATGAGATAGGGGGCGACCTCGTCCCAGATGGTGTCGTTCCCGCCAAGGCCGTGGATCAGGACCATCTCGAATTCGCCCTGGCCCCGGGGAAGGTGGGCGGGGGCGGACGTGTCGGCCTCTTGTGCCCAGACAGTGCCGGCCAGGATCAGGCAGAAACAGGCGACGACCAGGGTCGGCCGGAGGAAGTTGCTCCTCATGCGATATCTCCGTTCGCGGGGGGTATGGTCACGACGAGACCGTCGCGGGCCTGTACAACCGGCCCGTCGAAATGGTTCCTGACGGCGGCAGCCAGATCCATGGCCGCCGCAGGGGGATACTGATGGGTCAGCACCACCCGGGCTGGCCGGGCGGCGGTGCAGATGCGGCCCACTTCGCGGGGGCAGAGGTGGCCGGGGGTTTCCAGCTCGTCGGGCGTGCTGCATTCGATCACCAGAAGGTCGGCCCGGTGCGCGGCTGTTTCCAGCTCGGTGGACGGCCCCGTGTCTCCGGAATAGACGGCCACCTGTCCACCGGCATCGGTGAAGCGGTAGCCCAGACAGTCGATGGACAGACGATCCTGGGGGTGGTTCACCGCAAAGGCCGCGATGGCGCCGCCGCCGGGGCCGGCCAGGGAATCGCCCGGCTGCAGCTCCTGGATGACCAGTTCCCTGCGGCGCGGCTCCAGCCAGCTTCCGTAGATCCCGACCAGCCCATCGAGCAGGTTCTGGAGGCCGCGCGGGCCGGAGATCGTCACCGGCTGCCGGCTCTGCGGAAGGGGAGAATGCAGGGCAAAGAGCAGGGCCGCCAAGTCCAAGGAATGGTCGGGGTGCAGGTGGGACAGCAGGACATGGCCGATCCCGTCCACCCCGTCGGGCAGGAGACCGGCCTGGGCCATGCGCACCAGGGCCCCGGGGCCGGGATCCAGCACGAGCGGAGCGCCGTCCATCTCGACGAGATAGGCGGCGGGGTTGTGGGTCGCCGTGGGCAGGGCGCCGCCGGCACCCAAAATGTGGAATGTGATCATGCCATAAAGCAACAGGGTTGTGCGCGATCGTCAAGGCCAAGCCTTATATGCGAAACTCGCCGGCCCTTGCGGTGTTCAAGGATATCCGTACCCATGCGCTGGACACCCGCGAGGGGGATCCCTATCATGGGAGCACGAAACCCAGAGAGATTGCGAACCCCGATCGGGTGCCATGAAACGATTCCTGATAACTTATCTTGTTCTTTTGGTTTTGGTTGCGGCTCTCCCGCTGGGTGTTTGCGCCCAGCAGCCGGACGCTTCGGCCGACACCGCCTTGGTGGCCGTTCCGGCGGAGGGAAAGCCTGAGCTCACACCCGAGGAGAAGAAGGCGGAACTGGAGGCCCGGGTTCAGGCCGACCCCGCCGACGGTGTTGCCTGGAACGATCTGGGGGTGCTCTACGCCTCGGAGGAGGACTTCACCAAGGCGCGTGACTGCTTCATCAACGCCGTCCAGACCGCCCCCACCGAGGGGGATTATCACCGGAACCTGGGGGTCGCGTTTTCCCACCTGGACATGGACGAGATGGCCCTGCGCGAATTCCAGGCCTACCGGAGCTTGGACAAGCTGGGCGGCAAGGACTACTGGCGCCTGATCGGGAATGCCCAGCTGCGGTCGGGTCAGAAGGACGAGGCCGCCGCCACTTTCCGCGAGGGGATCGCGGCGCTGGGGCCGGATCTGTCCCCCGATACCATGCGGTTGGTGCTTTCCTTGCTGAAGATCAGCGACGAAGACGGGGACGAGGAAACCGAGCGCGAGCTTCTCGGCCAATACGCGTCCCGGGCCGCCGCCTGGCTCCAGGTCCATGAGGACGGCCAGGACGGTTGGCTGGAAGCGGGAACCCTGGTTAAAAGCCGCGTGGCCATGCTCATCGACGACGCCAAGCTCATGGAGCAGTCCGGCCTTCCCGCGGAAGCTGCTCCCCTGTACCAGGAAGCCTACGACCTGGAGCCGGAGCGCCTGGATCTGCTGCCGCACCTGGTCGATTCCCTGTTGAGCGCCGACCGGGAAATGGACGCCCGGGTGGTTGCCCGCCTGGCCCGCGACCGTGCGCCCGACCAGCCCGGCACCTGGATCGCCAGCGGGAAGGTCATCGAGCACGCCGGTCGTCTCGAGGATGCCGCCGCAGCATACGAGAAGGCGTTCGACCTGGATTCCTCCCTCGAAGACGTGCGGGTGGCCATCGGGAACATCTTGCTGCGCTTGGGACGCGACGCCGAGGCATCCCGCTACCTGAGTGCGGGCCTGAACACTTCCGTCACGAAACCGGAGGTGGTCTACAACTACGCCGTCAGCCTCATGCGCGAGAAGAAATACCACGCCGCGGTGCCTGCCCTGCGCCGGGTGGTCCAGGATCGGCCGGAGATGGCCCAGGCCTGGGAGGCTCTGGCCAATTGCTGCCTGGCCACGCGCCAGTACAGCGCCGCCATCGAGCCTTTCGAGAAGGCGTATGCCTTCAACCCCGACCCCAAGCTGATCTTCCTGGCCGGGTCCTGTGCCCAGAAAGCCGAGCGTCCCGATCGTGCCATCGCCGACTACACCCAGGCGCTGGCGGCGGATCCGACCTACGTCAAGGCGCGGTACAACCTGTCGTTGGCCTACAGGGACGCCGGTCTTTATACCGAAGCGGCTGCCAGTTTCGACGAGTTGATCAAACTGGAAGGCCCGAGCTATCGGGCCTATTACAGCCAGGGATTGGCCTACTACTACCTCAAGGATTACCCGGCGGCGCTGGGGGCCTTCGAGCTGGGTCTGGAATACAAGGAGACTCCCGAGCTGCTCAACGCCATCGGGCGGGTCCATGCGGCCACCGGGGACAAGAAGGAGGCCGTGGCGTGGTACGACATGGCCAAGAAGTTGCAGGGGGGATCGTGACCGTGAGAAGACTGTGTGGCATGCTGGTTGTGATGGCGACTCTGACCGCTCCGGTTGCCTGGAGCCAAACCCATCCCAACGAATTGCCCCTTTTGACCCCTGATGCGGCCTTTCCCCGTTGCTCCATGACCCAATTGGGCACGGCGGGTTTCCCCGACCACAAGCATTCCCAGTACTGGCCCGGTTGGGAGGTCATGCACGAACCGGGCGGCTTGGCCTACGGCCCCGGCGCCTGGTGTCGCCATCACGAATTGATGCCGCGTCCCGACCTGGTTGTCGAGCCCGACAGCAAGGGTTGCGGCCGCTTTACCCTGCAGCACAACCCCTCCTACGGCGACTGCGACATGATCCAGTTCCTGGAGCTGCTGGATTGGGCCGGCCACGAGGTGCCGCCCCTGCTGGGCCTCGATCTGGCGGACTCCCTCCTGGTGGTCAACCCCGACAACCTCGAGGCGTACACGGAGCTGACGGGTTACGGAATGTGGCGCTTGTACAAGCTGGATATTGATTGCGCGACCATGGAGCCGTGGCCCGTCCTGCAGAACCGCACCCTCGACGGCCACGCCGCCTTCATGCTGGTGACCGACTGGATCCTGAGCGAGCGTCTGGGGGGCGTTCTGCCGCCCTGGCTGCACCAGGGGCTGGTGGAATATTGCGCCGAGGACGGTCAACACCTGGTGAACTACATGGCGGAGTTCCGCACCAACGGCCCGGTGCTCATGCCGCCGGCCCTGGTCGACGCCCTGCTGGCGCGGGGACCGGACCCGGAGCCCCAAAGGGACCGGGAGGTTTTTCGCAAGGCCTGCTACAACGCTTTTCTGATGACCTGGGAACTGGTCGAGAACCGGGGCGGCCTCGAGGCCTTGCGCGAATGCATCGACCGCATGCTGGGCGGCGAGGATTTCTCCTCCGCAGCCATGGCGGTCTACGGGCTCGACGCCGCCGGGCTGGCCGCAAGCCTGGATCCCATTCAAATGGGCGAACCCGGCGGCAAGAATCCGCCCCTGCCGATTCCCCACCGTCAACCCTAGCGCGGAAGGAACATTCTCCATGTCCCCAGCACCTCGCGTCCGCTTTGCGCCCAGTCCCACCGGACACCTGCACGTGGGCGGGGCCCGGACGGCCCTGTTCAACTGGCTCTACGCGCGCAGCCAGCAAGGCGCCTTCGTCCTGCGCATCGAGGACACCGACCAGGAACGCAGCACCGAGGAATCGTATGCGGCCATTTTGGCGGGCATGCGCTGGCTGGGTTTGGACTGGGACGAGGGGCCGGATAGAGGAGGGGATTTCGGACCCTACCTTCAATCCCTGCGCCTGGATACCTATGGCGAGCATCTGCAGCAGCTCGCTGCCGACGGGCAGGCCTACAAGTGTTTCTGCTCGGCCGAGGACCTGGAAGGTCGGGCGGCGGAGGCCAAGGCCGCCGGCGGCGTCTGGGAGGGCTACGACGGCAAGTGTCGGGGTCTGACGGGTGAAGAGGTCACCGCTCTGGAGGCCGCAGGCAAGCCCCACGCCTGGCGATTGCGCACTCCGGACGAGGGGTCGACCTTTTGGTACGACATCATCCTGGACAAGCTGGAATTCCAGAACGAGGTGCTGGTGGACCGGGTCATCGTCAAGGCCGACGGCTTTCCCACCTACCAGTTCGCTTGCGTGGTGGACGATCACCTGATGGAGATTTCCCACGTGCTGCGCGGTGACGATCACGTCAGCAACACTCCGTTCCAGATCCTGATCTACCAGGCGCTGGGCTGGAAGCCCCCCAAATTCGGACACATGCCCATGATCCTGGGGCCGGACAAGAAGCGGCTGAGCAAGCGCCACGGCGCCACCAGCGTGCAGGAATTCCAGGGGCAGGGCATCCTGCCGGCGGCCATGCTGAACTACCTTTCGCTGCTGGGCTGGTCGCCGGGCGGCAACGCCAAGGAAGTGATGAGCGCGCAGGAGATCATCGGCAAATTCAGCCTCAAGAAGGTGGGCAGCAGCGCGGCGGCCTTCGACTACGACAAACTGAATCACATCAACAGCGAGCACATCAAGGCCCTGGACGCGGCCGGCCGGCTGGCGCTGGCGATGCCCCTGCTGGAAGAGCGGGGTTGGCGGCTGGACCCGGCGTGGTTGGTCCACGGGGCCGACACCACCGAGGCCTACCTGGGCCGGGTGCTGGCAACCCTGGGGAACCGCTTCAGCAGCCTGGTGACCCTGCCCGAACAGATCGGGTTCTTCTTCAGCGACGACTTCTTCGTGGACCAGGAAGCCTGGGCCGAGCACGTGTCCACCAGCGAGGCCTCCACCTTGCTGACCATCCTGGCCGACGCCCTGGAAAAGGGATTGGCCGGCGACCAGGCCCACGCGGCGGGGGCGTTCGATGACCTCGTGAGGGAGTGTGCCGAACAGGCCGGCGTGAAGGCGGGCCGGCTCATCCATCCGGCTCGCGTCGCCCTGACGGGGCAATCGCGAAGCGCCGGCATCTTCGAGGTCATGGAGCTGATGGGATTGCCCCGGACCATTGAGAGGTTGCGCCGGGCCGCCGCCACAGCCTAAGCTCCCGGAGGCCCGGGAAGGCCGGGCCGGTGAAGGGGGCGAGAGTCTGAAGACCCTGCTGGGTATCCTTGCGCGTTATGTGCTGGTCTGGGTGGTTGCCGTCCTGGCCCTCATGCTGGCCACGACCCTGTTGCCGGGTTTTCGGCTGGCTCCCGATCAGCCCACCTACTGGGCCGCCATGTTGCGGCTGCCGATCTACTTCGCCCTGCTGATCATTCTGCTGCGGCCGGTGCTGCTGTTCCTGACCCTTCCGCTCAACAGCGTGACCCTGGGCTTGCCCACCCTGTTCTTCAACAGCCTGATCTTCTATCTCAGCGCGGGCATCGATCAGGGTTTCGTCATCGATACCTACGGCGACGCCCTGCTGGGGACCCTGATCATGACCGTGATTTCCGCGGGTGTGACCGGCTGGCTGGGCCTGGACGAGGCCTACCCCTTCTACCAGTCGGTGATTTACCGTCTGGGCCGCCGCTACGGACCCCAAACCAGCCGCAAGCCGTTGCGCGGGTTGCTGCTCCTGCAGATCGACGGTCTGTCCTTGCCGAGCCTGCGCCGGTGCCTGTCCCAGGGCCGCATGCCCACCATCTCGGCCATGCTGGCGCGCAAGAGCCACCGTCTGATGGGATGGCACTGCGGTATCCCGTCCAACACTCCGGCGGTGCAGGCCGGCTTGTTCTACGGCAACCGCGACAACGTCGCCGGGTACCGGTGGTTCGACCGCCGGGAGCAGAAGGTGCGGGTGGTCAGCAACCCGGATGACCTGCGGGATATGGAAAAACGGGTCGGCCGCGGGCGCACGGGCTTGCTGACGGGCGGCTCATGCATTAACACCTTTCTGTCCGGCGGCGCGGCCAAGCGGTTGATGACCGTCAGCGCCCTGGGTGAGAAGGCGGACAAGCGCCGCGAGGGGGAGCGCGCGGACTTCAACCTGTTCTTTCTCAGCCCCAACGCCTACACCATGGCCGTGCTTGCGGGGGCGTGGGATTTTCTGGCCGGGATGTTCATGGCCCTGGCGGGGCGTCTAAACCGGGATCGCCCGCGACTGAAATTCAGTCTGCGCCGGGTCGGCCAGAGGGCCATCGCCAACGCCTTCCTGCGCGATCTGTCATTCTTCTGGCTGAAGCAGGACATGGTGCGCGGGGCTCCGGTGATCTATTCGAATTTCGTGGGTTACGACGACGTGGCGCACCACGCGGGACCCGATACCTACGAGGCCCAGGTCACCCTTGCGGGTTTCGACCGGCGATTGCGCGCGTTGCGGCGGCGGGCGGGGCGCCAGTCGCCCATCAACTACGACATCGTGCTGCTGTCCGACCACGGCCAGACTCCGAGCATGCCCTACCGGCTGCTGTGCGGCGAAACCCTCGGCGACACCATGGACCGCCTGACGGGCCGGGATCCGGACGGGATGCCCGATCCGGGGAGGGCCTTCGACCCGGACCGCAGCTACACGGCCTCGCTGCTGGCCGAGCTGGAGGAGTCCGGTATCGATCGCCTGGGCTGGGCCGGGCGGCGCAGTCGGCGGACCCTGGAGGCGATCACCCGGCAAGACGCGGCCGCCCTGGCCGACGGAGAGGATGCCGCGAAGCACGGGCCGGTGGTGTGCGCCTCGGGCAGCCTGGCCCACATCTACTTCCCCGGCCACGAGGAGGCGCTGCACCTGGAGGAGATCGTGGCTCTGTATCCGGGGCTGGTGGACGAACTTGCCAACCACGAGGGCATCGGTTTCGTGGCGGCCAGCCGGGCGTACGGCGATGCCGTGGCCATTGGTGGCCGCGGGATCCGCAACCTCATCACCGGACAGATTGGCGGTGACGGGGACCCCCTGGCGCCCTATGGCCAACCGGACCGCTGGTCGGGAGAACTGGCCCAGCTGCTGGGTGCGGAGGATGTGGGTGACCTGGTGGTCAACGGAGCCTGGCTGGAGGAGCGCGGGCGGATCGTGGTCATGGAGGACCAGGTGAGCAGCCATGGCGGCCTGGGCGGCGCCCAGACCCAACCGTTCATCCTTTTGCCGGCTGACTGGAAGGTGGGGCGGATGGACCTGGAATCGCCTGAAAGCCTGCATCGGGTGCTGCGGCGCGAACTGGACCGGATCTGCCGTTGAGGCCCCTGGGAATCGGTTTCCGATACTTGCGTGGCGGGACCGCAGGGTATATATTCCGCCTTCGATTGCCCGGTCGTCCAACGGCAGGACAGCTGACTCTGGCTCAGTCGATGAGGGTTCGAATCCTTCCCGGGCAACCACAAGCCACGGAGTCCGTGCCGCTAGCGGCGCGGTCGATATATCGTGGCCCCTTCGTCTAGTGGCCTAGGACGCTGCCCTCTCACGGCGGAAACAGGGGTTCGAGTCCCCTAGGGGCTACCATCATACAAAAGGCTCACTATTCGTAGTGAGCCTTTTTTGGGCTTCCATTAATTGGTCAAAGGTGTTCCCCAAAGCTGGGGAAGTCTGGAGCGGTGTTCAATGATTGCTTGGCTCTATCCTGTAAATTGAGGGGCTGTTGTTGTACCCAGGGTGGGAAGCCCAGTGCGGTGAAGGTGGAAGGGCCGGCCCAGCAAGAGCACGTCTTGCGGGGCCGGCTCGCACACTATTCGATTTCGACAGAATGTCGGATATCTGCCGGCCTACTTTTCTTGGGCGGCAGATTGGCCATGTCATATTCAATCTGCGCAATCCGTTCTGGATCCGTCGCTTGGGTTGTCACACTTAGGTTGCCGTTCGACATACTAACCGTCTCATAATAGTCCAGACCAATTTACGTGGAAGCATACTGCATCGTCGGGGCGTGGAAATATGAGGCGACTCGAGCGGGAGTCTTCTGCAGATAACGCAGAAAGGACATCACCTCCCGCTTCA
>PFVX01000081.1 GCA_002790835.1 bacterium CG_4_9_14_3_um_filter_65_15
CTGGATTTTGACATGATGATGTCTCCTTTCAAGAGGAGACATTATGCCGGACACACCATGCACAAGATAGATGCGGTTGCTTAGACGCTTACGACGAAGCGACGTCATGGGGCAATGTGAAGGCGAGGTACCGATAACGATCCCTGCGGACAGCAGAACCCCCGACGGTCGACCGCCGGGGGTTCATCGCGGGCCTGGGGCCCGGTGTCCAAGCAATAGGAAGGCTGAAGGGGCTAGGCGCCCGCGTCGTCCTTGTCGGTTTCGGTCTCGTCCTGGTCCTCGGCTGCGGCGTCAGCGTCGGCCTCGGGGGCTTCGGCATCCGCGGCGGCTTCGGCCCGCTCCTCGGCCTCTTCGATCAGGGCGGCCTTGGCCTCGGCCTTCTCCTCGGCGACCATGATCTTCCGGGCACGTTTGCGCTTCAGGGAGTCCTTCACCGTGGGCCGTGCGGTGCCGTCGACCAGTTCCAGGATCGCCATCTCCGCATTGTCGCCTTTGCGGGGACCCATGCGCAGAATGCGCGTGTATCCGCCAGGACGCTCGGCATAGCGGGGACCGATTTCCTCGAACAGCTTGGCCAGCACAGCCGGCTCGGTGATCTTCCTCGCCGCAATGCGCCGGGCATGCAGGTCACCCCGTTTGGCGTAGGTGATAAGTTTCTCGGCAACCGAACGGGCTTCTTTGGCCTTGGGCACCGTAGTCTGGATACGCTCGTGCTTGATCAGCGAGGTCACCAGGTTGCGGTACAGCATCTTTCGATGGGCCGTGGTCCGGTTCAGTTTGCGTCCACTGACGTTGTGTCGCATTGGTCATTCCATCCTTATGGGTGCTGGCGGCGGCCGCCTTATCGGCCGTCCAGTTGAATCAGGCCGCCGTCAGGCGCCGGTGCGCTCCCGAACCTTGTTTTCGACCTCGGGATCGAAGGACATCCCGAACTGCAAGTCCATGCCTTCGAGGATCTCCAGGATCTCGTTGAGGCTCTTGCGGCCGAAGTTCCTGAACTTGAGCATTTCCTGTTCGTTCTTGGTCACCAGGTCATGCAGTGTCTTGATGTGGCCGGACTTCAGGCAGTTTGCCGACCGCACCGAGAGCTCCAGTTCCTCGACATTGCGCGACAGCAGGTCCACCAGGCGGTCCTGCTCCTCGTTCACTTCGATTTCCTGGGCATCGATGGGCGCCTCGTCGAAGTTGATGAAGAGCTGGAGCTGGTCCTTCAGGAGCTTGGCCGCGAAGGCCACCCCGTCCTCGGGCCTCACGGCGCCGTTGGTGGTGATGCCCAAGATCAGCTTGTCATAATCCGTCCGCTGGCCCACGCGCGTATCCTCGACCCGGAAGCTGACCTTCCGCACCGGCGAGAAGTTGGTGTCCATGCGGATGACGCCGATCACCTCGTCGGGGATCACGTGCGACTCGCGGTCCACGTAGTTGCGGCCCGTTTCGACATAGAGTCGGCAGCTGAAGTCCTCTTCCTCGGTCAACGTGCAGATCACGTGATCGGGGTTGATGACCTCCAGCTCGGGGTTTCCGGTGATCATCGAAGCGTTGACCACACCGGGACCCGTCGCGTCGACCGTGACCCAGCCCGAGGGGGCATCGGACAGCTTGAACACGACGCCCTTGAGGTTGAGCACGATATCCGTCACATCTTCCAGAACACCGGGCACGGTGCTCAGCTCGTGTTTGACGCCCTCGATCTGGACCGCGGCGATGCCGTGCCCGTGAATCGAAGACAGCAGCGTACGCCGCAGGGCATTGCCCAGAGTATGGCCGAAACCGCGCTCCAGGGGCGCAATCTCGATCTCCGCGAAATGCTCGGCGGGGTTTTCGGCCGTAACCTTGACCCCCTCCGGCATCATCATATTGACCCACTTCATAGAATCCTCCATCCCTTCGAATCAGCGCGTACCTTACTTCGAGTAGAGTTCCACGATCAGGTTTTCCTGGATCGGGATGGGCAGGTCGCTCAACTGGGGCTCGGAAACCAAGTGCCCCTCCATCTTTTTGTCGTCGGCTTGGACGAACGGCAGACGGTCGCGTTTGTTGGCATCCTTGATGGCGCCGACAACCTGCGGGATGTTCTGGCTCTTTGTGCGGATCCTGACGATTTGACCCACCTTGACCTGCCGGCTTGGGACGTCGCAAACGACATCACCGACCAGCACGTGCTTGTGGCGGATCAACTGTCGGGCAGATGCCCGGGAAGGAGCGAATCCCAACCGGTAAATGACATTGTCGAGACGCTTCTCCAGGAGATTGAAGAGGTTCTCGCCCGTAGCGCCCATGCGCCGGTTCGCCTCGGCGAAGTAGAGGCGGAACTGTCGCTCCAGGACGCCATAGATTGCACGAACCTTCTGCTTCTCACGAAGCTGAAGTTTGTAGTCCGAGGGTTTACGCCCACGGCGACGGCCATGCTGACCCGGCCCGTAAGGCCGGCGTTCGATGGCACAAGAGCTGCCGTAGCAGCGTTCGCCCTTGAGAAAAAGCTTCATCCCCTCACGTCGGCAAAGTTTACACTTTGCGCCTGTGTACCTGGCCATTCTTATGAACCTCCTGAACGGTCGGCGTTCTCCCGCGGACCGTCCGTGCGTTGAGACTACAGCCGACGGCGTTTCTTGGGCCGGCAGCCGTTGTGGGGGATCGCGGTACAATCCCGGATCCTGGTCACTTCCAGGCCCTCAGCCTTCAAGCTGCGGACCGCGGCCTCGCGACCAGACCCGGGGCCCTTGACCCACACCTCGACCTTGCGCATTCCGCCCGAGATAACCTCCTGGGCGCAGAACCGGGCAGCCAGCTGCGCGGCAAAAGCGGTCGACTTGCGACTGCCCTTGTAGCGTCCCTGGTGCCCGCCCGAGGACCACGTGATCACGTTGCCCTGCAGGTCGGTCATGGTGATGAGGGTGTTGTTGAAACTCGACTTGATGTGGGCCACGCCCACCGAGTCCAGTTTCAACTTGGCCTTCCGCGTCTTTCCCCGTTTGTCCTTGGCAGTCGCCACTTCAAACCTCCTGGCAGATCATATGATCTACTTCTTCTTGCCGCCGGGACGGCCCTTCGGGCCTTTACGGGTGCGGGCGTTGTTCTTCGTGTTCTGGCCCCGGCACGGCAGCTTTCGCCTGTGCCGCAGGCCCCGGTAGCATCCGATATCCATCAGACGCTGCAGGTTCATGGCGTTCTCGGTACGCAGGGTACCTTCAACCTGATATTCCTTGTCGAGGATCCCGATGATGGACCGAGTCTGCTCTTCGGTCAGGTCCCGGGTCTTGATTTCAGGGTCGATGCTGACCTTGCGGCAGATCTCTCCGGCCCGATGGGGGCCGATGCCGTAGATGTAGGTCAGGGACGTCCCGATCCTCTTGTTGTTGGGAATATCCACACCGGCAATGCGCGCCACTATGGCTCCTTTCTTCGGGTTCCGGATCCGTCAGGACGTCCGCTACGCGGGAAAAGTCCCGGATCCAGCTTCGCCTTCAACCCTGGCGTTGGTTGTGACGCCGCGTGATACAAATCACACGCACCACGCCCTTGCGCCGGATGACCTTGCACTTCGGGCAGATCTTCTTGACCGAACTGCGAACCTTCATGATTGGCCTCCTGTCGCTACCGACCCGTCGGATCGGGCGACCTCTTGCTACTTGTAGCGGTAGGTGATCCGCCCCCGCGTCAGGTCGTAGGGGGACAACTCCACCGTCACCTTGTCGCCCGGCAGGATCCGGATGAAATGCATGCGCATCTTCCCCGAAACATGAGCCAGCACGACGTGCTTGTTTTCCAGTTCCACTCGGAACATCGCGTTGGGCAAGGCCTCGACGACCGTTCCTTCAACGCTGATTCCTTCTTCCTTGGCCATTCCCTATGCCTCTCAGAATGCGGCCACACCGGTTCCGCGCCGGGTCAGGATGCGGGGCCCGTCGGCGGTCACCGCAACCGTATGCTCGAAATGGGCTGACAGTTTCCTGTCGGCCGTCACCACCGTCCACTGGTCACTCAAGGTGACCACGCGTTTGGTGCCGGCGTTGATCATCGGTTCGATGGCGATGACCAGGCCCTCCTCCATGACGGGATCCGGCATGGAGAAGCACCGGAAATTGGGCACCTGCGGATCCTCGTGCAGGCTTCGGCCGATACCGTGGCCCACGAGAGATTCCACCACCGAAAACCCGGCTTGACGAGCGTGAGCCTCGATGGCCGTGCCGATTACCGAAAGGCGCTTTCCGGGAGCGATCGCCTGGATTCCCAGCTCCAGGCACTCCTGCGTCACCGTCAAAAGCCTCTGCGCTTCCGGCCCCGGCGTTCCCACCGCAATGGTCTCGGCGCTGTCGGCGTGCCAGTCATCCTTGATCAGGCCGATATCGATGCCGACGATGTCGCCGTCCTGCAGCTTCCGCGATCCGGGAATGCCGTGGACGACTTCCTCGTTGACCGAAATGCAGGCGGAAGCGGGAAACCCGTTGTACCCCTTGAAAGAGGGAACGCAACCGGCATCCCGGACCAACTTCTCGATGACTTGGTCGAGTTCCGCCGTGGTGAGGCCGGGCTGCACCAGGGAGCGAATCTCGAGAAAGACAGAAGCCAAAACCTCACAGCTGGCCTGCATTTTGTCAACCTGGGCGGCCGACTTCAGTTTGATGTCCTGCTTACTCCAGGGCATCGGCCACCTCTGCCGCAACCTCGTCCGGAGTCCCGGTTCCCTGGATCCTGACGGACCGGAATCGTTTCTCCAGGATCCCGGCAGCAGCCAGGGTCTGTTGGGCGAACACATCCAGCCTTCTGCGGATGGTTCTTTCCTTGTCATCGTCCCGATGGAAGACCGCAGGGCCATCGGTGACAGGATCCTTTTCGGCACCGCAGGCTGGGCACGCGCCCGGCCTATCGGGGCTCAACTCCTTGCGGTGCATGATCTTGCCGCATACGCGGCAGGTCACCCGCGAGGTCAGACGATCGATGATCACCTCGTTCGGGGCCATGATGATCAAAACCGTGTCGATGGTCTGGCCGATCTGTCCCAGCATCTCCGCTAAACCCTCGGCTTGGGCCTCGGTCCGCGGGAATCCGTCCAGGAGCCAGCCCCCTGCGGCGTCCGGCTGCTGGATGCGTTCCCTGACCAGCTCCATCATCAAATCGTCCGAGACCAATTCTCCGGTCGTCATGACCTTTGCGACCTTCCGGCCAAGGGGCGTCCCGGTCGTAACCGCCAACCGGAGCATGTCCCCGGTGGAGATGTGGACCAGACCCTGGTCCCTGGTCAGGTACCGCGCCTGGGTCCCTTTACCCACTCCCGGAGGCCCCATCAGAACGACGTTCAAACCGCTACCTCCGCGCCGACCGGAGGCGGCCCTTGCTCATGAACCCATCGTAATGACGCATGACCAGGTGCGACTCGATTTGCTGCAGCGTATCCAAAGCCACGCCCACGACGATCAGCAACCCCGTGCCCCCGAAGTAGAACGGAACCTTGAGGTAGTAGATCATCATATCCGGCAGAATGGCGATGACCGCCAGGAACACCGCACCGGGGAGCGTCACCCGGGTCAGGATCCGGTCGATGTATTCGGCGGTCTTCTTCCCCGGCCGCACGCCGGGGATGAACCCGCTCTGTTTCTTCATGTTGTCCGCCAGGTCCACCGGGTTGAGGATCACCGCGGTGTAGAAGTAGGCGAACAGGATGATCAGGGTCGAGTAGATGATCACGTACACCGGGTGGGGCGGACGGAACAGGAAGCTCAACGTCGTGAAGAACGAACTGTCCGGGAAGATCGCCCCCAGGGTGCCCGGGAACATGATGATCGACTGGGCGAAGATGATGGGAATCACGCCGGCCGTGTTGACCTTCAGGGGAATGTGCGTGTTCGCCCCGCCGTAGACCCGACGGCCCACGATCTTCTTGGCGTACTGCACCGGAATCTTCCGCGCCCCCTGGGTGATGGCGATGATGGCGGCGATCACTCCGATCATGAAGACGAAGATGAACAAGGCCTTGACGATGTTCATGTCGCCGCTGGCGAGTTGCTGAGCGGTATTGAGGATGTCCGTCGGGTAGCGCGCGACGATCCCGATGAAGATGATCAACGAAATGCCGTTGCCGATACCCCGTTCATCGATCTGCTCGCCCAACCACATCACGAACACCGTACCGGCGGTCAGGGTCAGCGCCGTCAGCAGCTTGAAGCCCAACCCCGGCGTGGTCACGATCCCGCCGGACATCTGCTCCAGGCCCGCAGCCATGCTGAAGGACTGGATCAGGGCCAGCGCCACCGTTCCCAAACGCGTGTACTGGGTGATCTTCTTGCGCCCGGATTCGCCTTCCTTGGCCAGCTTCTCGAAATAGGGCACAACGGCCTGCAGAAGCTGGAAGATAATCGAGGCGCTGATGTAGGGCATGATCCCCAGGGCGAAAATGGTCGCGTTGCGCAGATTTCCCCCGGAGAACATGTCGTACAGCCCCATGAGCGATCCCGACTGCGAGTCGAAGAACGCCGCCAGGGCCGTCCGGTTGATCCCCGGCGTAGGAAAGTGGCCGCCCAGCCGATAAATCAGCAGGATAATGGCAGTGAACACGATCCGCCGTTTCAGTTCCGGGATCCTGAACATGCTCTGGTAGCTGCTGGTGATGTTCAAAGCAAAGCTTCCTTTGGCTTGAAGTTACAGGACCGGATCAACCGGTGATGGTCACGGATCCGCCCGCAGCCTCGACGGCCGCAACCGCACTCTTGCTGGCCTTGGCGACTTCCAGCTGGAACGACTTCTCCACTTTTCCTCGGCCCAGCAGCTTGATGGGCCGCTCCGGGTACTTGATCAGACCGGCCTTGGCCATGGCGATGCCGTCGATCTTCTCGCCCGCCTGGAAGCGCTCGTCCAGAGCATCCAGGTTCACCAGCTGGAACTGCTTCTTGAAAATGTTGGTGAACCCCCGCTTGGGCAGCCGACGGTTCAGGGGCATCTGGCCACCTTCGAACCAGGGGGGGATGCCGCCGCCGGAACGGGCCTTCTGGCCCTTGTGCCCGCGCCCAGCGGTCTTGCCGGTGCCGGAACCGATACCGCGCCCACGGCGCTTCTTGTCCCGGTTTGCGCCTCGGGGGGCGCCGATATTATTCAGTTTGAGCATGTCTACTTCACCTCTTCGACATTCACGAGATGGCGGACCTTGAACACCATGCCGCGGATGATCGGAGTGTCGTCCTTGATCACCGAGGTCTGGTTGTGACGCAGGCCCAAGGCCTGGATGATGCGCCGGTGCTTTTCGGGGCGACCGATGATGCTGCGCACCTGCGTGATTTTCAGCTTGCCGTTACTCATTGTCCGCGGACTCCTTCTCGGCTTCCGGAGCGGGCACCTCGGCCTCGGGCGCAGGAGCCGGGGCCGCAGCCTTCTTCTCCAGTCCCAGGACCTCGCGCACCGACAGGCCGCGCTTGGCCGCGATCTCCTCGACGGTGCGCAGCTGGCGCAGGCCGTCCATCGTGGCCTTGACCACGTTGTTGGGGTTCCGGGAACCCAACTGCTTGGTCAGGATATTCTTGACACCGGCGGCCTCCAGGATGGCGCGGACGCCTCCGGCGGCGATAACACCCGTACCGGGGGAAGCGGGCTTGAGCAGCACGCGACTGGCGCCGAAGCGACCGATGACCTGGTAGGGAATGGTGTCGCCGAGCATGGGCACCTTGATCTGGGCGGCACGGGCAGCTTCGCCGCCCTTACGGATCGCGTCGGCGATCTCGTTGGCCTTGCCCATGGAAACGCCGACCTTGCCCTTGCCGTCACCGACGGTCACGATGGCGCTGAAGCTGAAGCGACGGCCACCCTTGACCACCTTGGCCACTCGGTTGATGTTGATCACGTTCTCGTGCATGTCCGAGCCCTGGTCACGGTTGTCGCGCCGGGGGCCGCCCGGGCCACGCCCACGTCCGCCGAAACCACCGGGGCCACCCGGGCCACCGGGGTTACGTCCGCCGAAACCGCCGGGGCCACCGGGTCCGCCTGGGCCACGTCCGCGTCCCGGAGGTCCTCCTGCTCGCTGATTCGAGAAATCCGCCATCTTTCCTGCTCCTGTTCGTCCGACCGGCACCGATGCCGATCCGAATCTAGACTTCGATGCCCCCATCCCTGAGCCCACGGGCCAGGGCGGCGATGCGTCCGTGATAGAGGTAACCGCTGCGGTCGAAGACCATGGTCGTGATGCCCTGATCCTTGGCCTTCGCAGCGATGGTCCGGCCGACCTTGTAGGCGACCGCGCACTTGCCGTCCACACCCTCGGGGATCTCTTCGGCCGCGGCGTGCTTGCCGTCGCAGGCCAGAAGGGTGGCGCCCTTCAGATCGTCCACCACCTGGGCGTAGATATTCCGGTGGCTGCGGAACACCGTAAGCCGGGGCCGCTCGGGAGTGCCGTGGATCCGCTTGCGAATCCCGATCTTCCGCTTGGTCCGGGCCTTGATCCGTTTGCTGCTGATGCTGCTCATTTTCCGTCTCCTGTGGCCCCCAGACCCTTTCGGGTCCAGCGGGTCCTACTTGCCGGCGGCCTTGCCGGCCTTCCTGACGACATTCTCGCCCTCGTAGCGGATCCCCTTGCCCTTGTAGGGCTCAGGCTTCCGGTAGGCACGGATCTCCGCGGCGATCTGACCGACGCGCTGCTTGTCGATCCCCGACACGTGGATGTGCGTGTTGTCCGGACAGTTGATGGTCACGTCATCCGGAATGGGATAGTTCACCGGGTGACTGAACTGCAACTGCAGATCGAGCACCTTGCCCTGGACCGCGGCACGGTAACCCACGCCGATGATCTCGAGCTTCTTGGTGAAGCCCTCGGTGACCCCGGTGACCTGGTTGGCGATCAGCGCCCGGACCAGCCCATGGCGGGCCCGCAGGTTCTTGGACTCTTCGGGGCACGTCACATGCATAGCCCCGTCCTTCTCCTCGAAGGCAAGCCCCTCGGGGATATGCTGCCGATGTTCACCCTTGGGCCCCTTGACAATCGAGGTGTTCCCGTCGATCTGGACGGTCACCCCGGAGGGCAGGGGAATCGGGTACTTTCCAATGCGCGACATCGTTTTCCTCCGCGGTTCCGGAACGTCGTTCCGTGGCCGGTCTCAAACAGTTGCGGTCGTCGTTACCAGACCTCGCAGAGCACTTCCCCGCCGATGCCACGCATCCGGCACTGGTGCCCCGTGAGGATCCCCTGGTTGGTGGACAGGATGGAAATCCCATAACCACCGCAGACCTTGGGAATGTTTTCCTTGCCGGCGAAGATGCGGCGACCGGGGCGGCTGACGCGCCGAATACCCTCGATCACTCCCACGCTCCGACCGTCTCGGGCATAGTACTTGAGGAACAACCTCAGGCTGCCCTGAGCGTCCTCCTCGAACTCCTCGAACCTGTCGATGTAACCCTGCTCCTTGAGGAGCTGGGCCATGGCCCGCTTTTGGTTGCTGGCCGGGATGACCACCCGCCGGTGTCCGGCCTGGGTGGCGTTCCGGATGCGGGTCAGCATATCCGCGATCGGATCTGTCATGCTCATGATCTCGCTCCTGGTTGCTCTACCAGCTGGCCTTGGTGATACCCGGGATATCGCCCCTGAGGGCGAGTTCACGGAAACAGATGCGGCACATGCCGAACTTTCTTATGTAGCCGCGGGGTCGCCCGCAGCGACGGCAACGGTTGTATGCGCGCACCTTGAACTTGGGCGTGCGCTGGGCCTTGGCGATGAGTGATTTCTTGGCCACTCTCGATTCCTCCTAACGCCGAAACGGCATTCCCAGCAGGCGCAGCAGCTCGCGCCCTTCTTCGTCATTCCTGGCGGTGGTGACAATGGTGATGTTCATGCCACGCGGCTCATCGACCTTGTCGTACTCGATTTCCGGGAAGATCAGCTGATCCTTGAGGCCCAGGGTGTAATCCCCGCTCCCGCTCAGCTTGGTCGAAATCCCCCGGAAGTCCCGGATCCGGGGCAAAGCAAAGTTGATCAGGCGGTCCAGGAACTCCCACATGCGCTGGTCGCGCAGGGTGACCATGGCACCGATGTTCATGCCCTCACGAAGTTTGAAGTTCGAGATGGACCTGCGCGCCTTGGTGGGCACGGCCTTCTGACCGGTGATCACTCCGAGTTCCTCAAGGGCACTCTCGATGATCTTGGGGTTATTGAACGCCCGGCCCAGGCCCATGTTGATCACGACCTTCACCGGTCGCGGGATCTGCATGGGGCTCCCAAACTGGAACTTCTCCTGCAGAGCCTGGGTCACGTCCTGCTCGTAGATTTCCCGCATACGGGGTTTCACAGCAGCTGCCATTTCTCCATTCCTTCCGGTAGCTCATTCCTACCAGCAGAATCAGTCGTTCAGCATCTCGCCGCTTTTCTTGCTGACGCGAGCGCGGCTTCCGTCCGAGAGGATTTCCCTGCCGATGCGGGTGGGCCGACCGGTGGTCGGGCAAACCAGCATGACGTTGGACGCGTTGATCGGACCCTCTTTTTCGATGATCCCACCCCGGGGAAGGTCGCGACTGGCCTTGGTGTGCCGCTTGATCAGATTGACCTTTTCCACGATGATCCGGTTCTTTTCGGGGAAGACCTTCAGGACCTTGCCTTCCTTCCCCTTGTCGTTTCCGGAAACCACCATCACCGTGTCACCCTTTTTGACGCGCATCACAGCACCTCCGGAGCCAGGGAGACGATCTTCATGAACTTCTTGTCCCGCAGCTCACGGGCCACGGGGCCGAAGATGCGGGTACCGACGGGCTCCTGGCTCTCGGGCTGCAGGACCACCGCGGCGTTGTCGCCGAAGCGGATGTAGGAACCGTCCTTGCGGCCGATCTCCTTGGCCGTGCGCACGATGACGCAACGGATGACCTGGCCCTTTTTCACGTTCCCGTTGGGAATGGCCGATTTGACGGCGGCCACCACAACGTCGCCCACGCGGGCGTAGCGGCGGCCCGTTCCGCCGAGGACGCGGATACACGTGGCCGTCTTGGCCCCGGAGTTGTCCGCAATCGTGAGTTTCGTGCTTTCCTGAATCATGTCACCATTCCTCCGGGCGCAACGGCCCCGGGTTCAGTCGCTTCAGCCTACTTGGCCCGTTCCAGGACTTCCGCCACCCGCCAGCGCTTGCGCTTGGACATGGGTCGCATGGCCATCACCTTGACCGTGTCGCCGACGTGGCAAGTATTCTCCTCGTCGTGGACCAGGATCTTGGCCGTCCGCGTGATGATCCGCTTGTACAGGGGATGGGGAAACCGCCGGCTCACCTTGATGACCACGGTCTTGTCCATCTTGTCGGAAACCACCTCGCCGATCCGCGTGGCCCTGAGGTTTCGTTCAGTGTTATCCATCTTCTTCTTCTCCCTGACCGGGCCGGCGCGCGCCGGCCGCGACCGCAGGCCCTACTGGGCGACTTTCTTCTGATTGATGACGCTCTTGATCCGGGCGATTTCACGCCGGGCCTCGCGCACCTGCAACGGGTTGTCGATGCTGCGCATCTTGACCCGGATCTTCAGATTCATCAGTTCCTCGGACTTATCCACCACGATCTGCTCAAGCTCTTCGAGGGGGAGGTCCCGGTACTCACTGGCTTTCATCATGACTGATCTCCCTGGCGGCTGACGATCCGGGTCTTGAAGGGCAGCTTGGCGGCGCCCAGGCCCAGAGCCCTCTTGGCCAGCTCCTGGTCGACGCCGTTGATCTCGAAGAGGATCCGGCCCGGCTTGACCACGGCCACCCAGTATTCAGGCGCGCCCTTGCCCTTACCCATGCGGGTCTCGGCGGGCTTCAGCGTGACGGGCTTGTCCGGAAAGACACGGATCCAGACCTGTCCCACACGCTTCATCCGCCGGGTGATGGCCACACGAGTGGCCTCGATCTGCCGGCTGGAGATCCAGCCGTTGTCCAGGGCCATCAGCCCGTAATCGCCAAAGGCGATGGTGGAGCCGCGGTGGGCCAGGCCCCGACGCTTGCCCTTCATCATCTTGCGATACTTCGTGCGCTTCGGCATCAACATGGTTCGTCGTCCTCTTTCTGCGCTCCGCCCTTGACGGCGGATACCAAGAACCTTGCGCTCGCTATCCTTGCCGGGCGGCCCCCAGGGGCCGCGAATTCCCTACGCCCGCTGTTCAACGACCTGCTTGCGCAGCTTTTCCTTGAACTCGGCGGGGAAAATCTCACCCTTGCAGATCCAAACCTTCACCCCGATGGCGCCGTACTGGGTCCGCGCGGTGGCGGTGCCGTAGTCGATATCGGCGCGCAGGGTGTGCAGGGGCACGCTACCGTCGTGGTAGCTTTCGATGCGGGCCATCTCCGCGCCGCCCAAACGGCCGGCGCAGCGGATCTTGATGCCCTTGGCGCCCATGCGCATGGCCGTGGCGATGGCCTTCTTCATGGCCCGACGGAAGGCAACCCGACCTTCGAGCTGAGCCGCGATGTGGTCGGCGACCAACGGAGCGCTCAACTCGGGCTTCTTGACCTCTTCCACGTCGAGCTTGACGTTCTTGCCCACCATCTTCTGCAGTTCGGCACGCAACTGGTCGGCGTTGGCGCCCTTGCGACCGATCACCACACCGGGACGGCTCGTCGCGATGATGATGTTGATCTTCTCGCGGAACCGCTTGATCTTGATCGACTCCACCCCGGCGTTACCCACGCGCTTCATCAGGTACTTGCGCAGCAGCAGGTCCTCGTTCAGCCAGTCCGCGAAGTGCTTGTCGCTGAACCAAGCCGAGTTCCAGTCCTTGACGATCCCCAGGCGGAATCCGATTGGATGTGTCTTCTGACCCATGGTCATCCTTCCTTGGGCGGCCCCGCAGGGCGCCGGTTCATCTCTCCGCTGCCGGCCGCGGCAGGCTCACGTGCTGGTCTTTCAGACCTCGCTGCTGACGGTCACCTTGATATGGCTCGTCCGCTTCATGATGCGGTACGCCCGGCCCTGGGCCCGCGGACGGATCCGCTTGAGCGTGGGGCCTTCGTCGATGAGGATCTCCTTGATGAAGAGGGCCTCATTGGGCGTGGGCTTTTCGGTTTCCTCACGATTCCTGACGTTGGCCGAAGCGGAAAGCACGGCCTTACGCAGGATCGGGGACGCCTTGCGGGGCGTAAGGGCCAGAATGCCCAGCGCCTCGCTCACCCGCTTGCCCCGGATCAGGTCGGCGACCTGACGGGTCTTGCGGGCGGAGATGCGGATGTATTTAGAGACGGCTCTTGCCTCCATCAGTCACAACCTCCGGTTACTTCTTGCTCGTGTGGCCGCGATAGGTCCGCGTCGGCGCGAACTCACCGAGCTTATGCCCCACCATGTTCTCCTGGATGTACACGGGCACGAACTGCCGTCCGTTGTGCACGGCGATGGTGTGGCCCAGGAACTCCGGAACGATGGTTGAACGACGGGACCAGGTCTTGAGGACCCGCTTCTCGCTCTTGCTGTTCATGTTCTCGATCTTGGCCAGGAGGGAAGCCTCGATAAAGGGTCCCTTCTTGATTGATCTAGCCATGCGTTCTTTTCCTCACTGCTCAGCGGAACGGATGCTCCGGCCCTCGTTACTTCTTCTTGAGTTTGCGCCGACGCACGATGAAAGCGTCGGACGGCTTCTTCCTGCGCGTCTTGAATCCCTTGGTCGGCATACCCCACGGCGTCACCGGATGACGGCCACCGCTGGTACGGCCCTCGCCGCCGCCATGCGGGTGATCCACCGGGTTCATGGCCACACCGCGGACCTTGGGGCGACGTCCCAGCCAGCGCGACCGACCGGCCTTGCCGCTGACCACGTTCTCGTGCTCGGAGTTGCCGACTTCGCCGATGGTCGCGTAACAGCGCTTGTGCACCATGCGCACTTCGCCGCTGGGCAACCGCAGGGTGACGTAGTCGCCCTCCTTGGCCATGACCTGGGCGTAGGACCCGGCACTGCGGGCCATCTGGCCGCCCTTGCCGATGGTCAGCTCGACGTTGTGCACCAGGGTACCCAGGGGAATCCGCTCCAGGGGCAACGCGTTGCCCAGGTTGAACGGGGATTCGGGACCCGACAGGATCGCGTCGCCAACCTTCAAGCCCTTGGGCCAGATGATGTACCGCTTGTCGCCGTCGATGTAGTGCAACAGGCAGATCCGGGCGCTGCGATTGGGGTCGTATTCCACACTGAAAACCTTGGCGGGCACATCGTGCTTGGTCCGCTTGAAATCGATCTTGCGGTAACGCCGCTTGTGACCGCCGCCGCGCCGACGCACGGTGATGCGGCCGTTGTTGTTGCGGCCGCCCTTCTTGGACAACGGTTCGAGCAGGGACTTCTCCGGCTCGGACCGGGTGATTTCGCCGAAGTCCGCGACGGTGCGAAACCGCTGGGTCGGCGTCACGGGCTTGAGTTTCCTGATTGCCATTCTCGCCTGCTCCCCTGCTTAGACGATCTCGAACAGATCGATGCTGTCACCTTCAGCCAATGTCACGACGGCCTTCTTCCAGTCCGAGCGTTTGCCCTGGAACCGGCCCATGCGCTTGATTTTGCCGCGATAGTTCATGGTTCGCACATTGGTCACGCTGACCCCGAAGAAGTGCTCCACCGCCTGCTTGATCTCCATCTTGTTGGCCGCGGGCGCGACGCGGAAATAGTACTGATTGTACGTATCCCGCATTTCGGTGCCCTGCTCGGTGATCATCGGGCACACGATGACCTTGCTCAGGTCCTTCATGATCCGAACACCTCCTCAGCGCCGCTCAATGCGTCGGTGGTGAACACCAGGTTGTCCGCCCACAAAATGGTGTAGGCGTTGAGCTCACTGGCCCGCAGGACCCGCACACCCTTGATGTTCCGGAAAGACTTGTAGAGTTGGTCCCCAACGCCGCCGCCCTGCAGGACGACCAGCGTGTGGCGGCCGGCCAGATCCAGGTTATTCAGCAGTTGAGCCGCGGCCGCCGTCTTGGGCGTCTCGTAGGCGGGAATCTCCACGACGAAAACACGCTCGTTGCTGGCCCGGTCGGAAAGGGCGCTCTTGAGGGCCAACCGCTTGATCTTGCGCGGCAGGGTGTAGGAGTAATCCCGGGGATGGGGGCCGAATGCACGACCGCCGCCCACGCGAATGGGGCTGACGGATGAGCCGACCCGGGCACGCCCGGTGCCTTTCTGCCGGAACATCTTGGCGCTGGTCGCTTTGACCTCGGCCCGCGTGAGGGTGTCGTGGGTGCCCTGGCGCTGATTGGCCAGGTAATTCCGCACGGCCTCGAAGAGGGCCTGCCGGTGGACGGGCTGTTCGAAAAGGGAGGCGGGCAGATCCACCGAACCCTTTTGTTCTCCCGCGCCGCTGTAGAGTTTTGCCGTTGCCATGTCTTTACCTCGTTCCCCCGGCCTTGGCCGTGGGTTTCCAAGCCGCGAGTGTTCTAGCGACTGGGCCTGATGTACACGACGCCGTTGCGATGGCCGGGCACGCTGCCCTTGACCAGGATCAGATTTCGCTCCTGGTCCACGGCGACGACGGTCAGGTTCTTCTTCGTCTCCTGCTTGTTCCCGTACTGGCCCGGCATGGCCTTACCGGGAAACACCCGGCCGGGAAAGGTGTGCATACCGATGGAGCCCATCATGCGCACGTTCTTGGAACCGTGGCCGGCGGGACCGCGGTGATGACCGTGCCGCTTGATGTTCCCGGAAAACCCGCGACCCTTGGTGATGCCCGTGACGTCGACCTTCACGGCCTCGGCCAGGATATCCACTCCGATGGTGTCGCCCAGCTTGAAGGAGTGCTCACCTTCAAGGCGGAATTCCATCACCTTGCGCAGGGGATCGGTTCCCGCCTTGCGGAAGTGCCCCTGCATGGGCATGGGGGTGTTCTTGGGCTTCTTGGCCCCGAAACCGATCTGGACGGCCGTGTAGCCGTCACTCGCCTCGCTCTTGACCTGGGTCACCACACAGGGTCCCGCCTCGATGACGGTAACCGGAACACTCCGGCCGTTCTCCTGGAACTGCCTGGTCATGCCGAGCTTCTTGCCGATCAGTCCGATCATTGTCTTTGCTCCCTTGCAACCGCTCCAGATGGTGACATCAGACCTTGATCTCGACGTCCACGCTGGCCGGGAGAGTCAGCTTCTTGAGAAATTCCGTCGTTTGCGGGGTCGAGTTTTCGATCTCGATCAACCGCTTGTGAATCCTCGTCTCGAATTGTTCGCGCGACTTCTTGTCCACGAAGGTGGACCGCAGGACCGTGTACACGGACTTGCGCGTGGGCAGGGGAATCGGACCCCGGACCACGGCCCCCGTACGCAGGGCAGTCGCAACGATGACCTGGGCCGAACGGTCCAGCACCGCCGCGTCGTAAGCCCTCAACCTGATCTTGATCTTCTGTCGAGCCACGTCTTCTCCTTGGCGCAGGCTACTCCAGCCTCCCCGCCCAGAGGACGGAGTCTGCTCACCTTGCGCAACCCCTCGCGGGGCTTTATCCAGTCAATCAGCAACGGGGGCGGCACCATGCCAACCCCGTCCATGAACTATTCGATGATCTTGGACACCACGCCGGCGCCGACGGTGCGGCCACCTTCGCGGATGGCGAAGCGCAGGCCCTCTTCCATCGCGATCGGCG
>PFVX01000063.1 GCA_002790835.1 bacterium CG_4_9_14_3_um_filter_65_15
CGCGGATTCTAACACGGGGCAGGGGTTTTTACGAGGGAATCAATATTGGGTTTCATCTTGTCTTCCTTTCTGCCGAACTAGTAATCGACTATTCTATAATATCGCGGCCAACGCGAATATACCGCCCATGCAATCCCATTTTCCGAATAAAGGCTATCGCCTGTAACCGCATTATGTCAACTACAGTTAGCGCAGAGGAGGGTAAGTCCTCTGTGCAATGGATAGTGGCCGGACCCGGGATTCCGCGCAACGAACCGTCGGATTACCCTGGCCCACCAGAGTCGATCCGCCGACGCCCCCATGGGTCCGGATCCTATCGGCAAAGGAAACGACCCCGGCCGAAACCGGGGTCGTTATTCGTCTCATCGTCTCTCGGCTTGCGACCGGTGGCCGCGACCGATCTAGCCGAAGTTCTTCGCCGCGAAATCCCAGTTCACGACGTTCCACCACGACTCGATGTAGGCCGGGCGGGCATTGCGCTTGTCGACGTAGTAGGCGTGCTCCCAGACGTCGATGGTCAGCACGGCGGTGCCGTCGAGGTTCAGGGCCGAGGCCGCGTCGTCGGTGTTGACGATCTCCAGCTTGCCGTCGCCCTTCTTCATCAGCCAGGTCCAGCCGCTGCCGAACTTGGTGGCCGCGGACTTGCTGAACTTCTCCTTGAAGTCGGCGAAGCCGCCGAAGGAGGCCTTGATGGCGTCGGCCAGGGCGCCGCTCGGCTCGCCGCCGCCCTTGGGGCTCAGGCCGTTGAAGTA
Organism: bacterium CG_4_9_14_3_um_filter_65_15; assembly: GCA_002790835.1. Taxonomy (GTDB): domain Bacteria; phylum Krumholzibacteriota; class Krumholzibacteriia; order LZORAL124-64-63; family LZORAL124-64-63; genus JAHJTW01. The sequence continues at coordinate 753 of PFVX01000063.1, forward strand.
GAAGGTGTGGTTCCAGACCTGGGCGGCGTTGTTGTACAGGCCGCCGGCCGGAGCCTTGCGCACGATGTCCTCCAGGGGCATGTCGGCGAACTCGGTGCCCTCGATGAGGTTGTTCAGGTTCTTCACGTAGGCCGCGTGATGCTTCCCGTGGTGGTATTCCAGGGTCTCGGTCGAAATATGGGGCTCCAGGGCGTCCTGGGCATACGGCAAAACAGGCAGTTCGTGCTTCATGACTTACTCCTTGGCTATGGTGAAGCGGCGGATCACGCCGACGATCGAATCCATATCAATGCCAGCCCAGAATAGGGACATATTTTGAAAACCGCAACGCATTCGCGTTTACGGCGCGGGAGGTCCGCCGGTCTCGGGTTTGCCCTCGGTGGGGTTGTCGTAGAATCGCGTGGTGGGGTAGGCGAAATCGATGTCCGGGCTCTCCGCGAAGGCCGTCAGGACGTCCTCCCAGATCCCCGTGGCCGAGCTGCGCCGTTTGCGCGGGTCGCAGATGTAGCGCAGGGTGAGCACCACGCCGGAATCCGCCACGCTGGTCCACACGATGGGCGTCAGGTGCTGGAAGAAGATCATGTATTTGCGACTGGCGTGGCGCACCTGGCGGGCGGCCTTGTCGCTCTGGACGGCGCTGTGACGCTCGGCGATCTCCAGCAGGATCTCCTTGGCCCGCTTCCAGTCGCTCTCGAACGTCACCATCACCGGGACCTCGTTCCAGATGAACTCGAAGCCCGCCGTGAAGTTGGCCACCGCGTTCTTGAACACCCAGCCGTTGGGGATGTGGAGGATGCGGCCTGTGCTCTGGTCGGCGTCCACCCAGTTGCCGATCTCGATGAGCGAGAACTGAAACAGCCGCTGGTCGATGACGTCGCCCTTGATCCCCCCGATCTCGATGCGGTCGCCCACCACGAAGGGTTTGCGCGAATTGATGAAGATCCAGCCCGCGAGATTGGACAGGGGATCCTGCAGGGCGATGGCCAGCCCCGCGCTCACGAAGCCCAGATAAGCCGTCCAGCCGGTGAACCCCCCGAACCAGATGATCATCGTGGCGATGAAGATCAGGATTCCGGTGATGTAATTGAAGGTCTTGTGGACGATGTAGCGGCGTGAGACTTCATCGAGCCGGCGGTCCGCCACCGAACGGAACACCCTCTGAACGCCGATGAACAGGACCCAGACTACCAGGGTTTTTGACAGCTTGGCCAGCACGCTCGGCGACAGACCCAGGTTGTCCTGGCTCCACGTCATCACCGTCTGGATGAAATCATGCATGTCCAGCCCTTCCGTTCTGAACGATTGCCACCGGCGCAGGCCACTGTATGATAGGCTGCAGGAAAATCCCACTGCTTTCGACCCGCAAGGCGGCACCCTTGGCCCGCAAACTCGGCACCTTCACCGGAGTCTTCACGCCCACCATCCTGACGATCCTGGGCGTGATCATGTACCTGCGTTTCGGCTGGCTGGTGGGTCAGCTCGGCCTGAGCCGGGTGATCCCCATCGTGCTGCTGGCCAACGCGATCACCCTCATCACCTCGCTGTCGTTCTCGGCCGTAGCCACCAACAAGCCCATCGGCGGGGGCGGCGCCTACTTCATCATCTCGCGCAGCCTCGGCATGGAGGCGGGGGGCGCCATCGGCGTGCCGCTGTTCCTGTCCCAGGCCCTGTCGGTCACCCTCTACGCGTATGGTCTGGCCGAATCGCTGCGTTTCGTGCTGCCGGATCTGCCCCTTGCCCAGACCACGTACGGGGTGATCCTGGCCGTGGGCCTGCTGGCCTACTTCGGCGCGGAAAAGGCGCTGCGGGCGCAGATGCCGTTGCTGGTGCTGGTGGCCGCGTCGCTGGTGGCCCTGGCCGTCGGTGCGGTGATGCGTCCGGTAGGGAGCTCCTTGCAGACTCCCGTCGGGGAGATCGGATTCTGGGACGGGTTCGCGGTGTTCTTCCCTGCCGTCACCGGCGTCATGGCCGGCCTGGGCCTGTCCGGCGACCTGAGCAATCCCATGCGCTCCCTGCCGCGCGGCACCTTCGCCGCGGTGCTCACGGGCCTGGGCGTGTACCTCCTGGTGCCCTTCCTGCTGGCCCGCGGCGCATCGCCCGACGCCCTGCGCACCGACCCTTTGGTCTGGTCCCGCGTGGCCGCAGGCGGAGCGTATCTCGTGCTGCCCGGCCTGTGGGCTGCCATCTTCTCCTCGGCGGTGGGCTCGATCCTCGGCGCGCCGCGCACCCTGCAGGCCCTGGCCCGCGACGGTCTCATGCCGCACTTCCTCGATCGCCACAATCGCGATGGCGAACCGGACCTGCTGCCCGCCCTGTTGATCTCGCTGATTCTGGCCCTGGGTGCCGTTTCGCTGGGCGACCTGAACACCGTGGCCGAAGTGGTCTCCATGTTCTTCTTGACCGTGTACGGCGCGGTGAACGTGGTGGCGGCCTTCGAGGCCCTCAGCGGCGACCCCAGCTGGCGACCCAGCATCCGGACCCCCTGGCTGGTGAACCTGGGCGGGGGCGTGGCCTGCCTGGCGGTGATGGTGCTGATCAACCCACTGGCCGGCCTGATCGCCCTGCTGGCCGAGCTGGTGCTCTTCCTGGGCCTGGCTCGTCGCGAGTTTTCCACCGGTTGGGGCGATGCCCGCCGCGGCCTGTACGAGAACCTCATCCGCTGGGCGCTGGTCCATCTCGACCGCCATCCCATGACCGCCCGCAGCTGGCGCCCGCACATTCTGGTCTTCGTCTCGGATCTGGGGCAGGAAATGGATCTGGTGCGGCTGGCCGACTGGTTCTGCCGTCACCGCGGCGTGGTCACGGTGTGCCGCTTGCTGGTGAACGAAGTCGTGGACAATCCCGAACTGATCGCCGGCCACGAGTCCATGCGCAACGAACTGCTGGAGGCCGGGCTGGCCGCCTTCCCCGAGATCGACCTGACCGACGATCTCGTGGACGGCATCGTGGACGTGGCCCAGGCCAACGGCATGGGCGGCATCACCAGCAACACCGTACTGCTGGGATGGCCCAGCGAGCCCAGCCTGCAGGTGGAATTCCTGCAGGCCCTGCGGCGGCTCGAACTGCTGAACAAGTCCATCATCCTGGCGCAGGTGCAGAACTCCCTGACGGCGCGCGCAGCATTCAGCGAGCCGCGCATCATGGTCTGGTGGGGCGGCCTGCAGCGCAACGGCGACCTCATGCTCCTTTTGACCTATCTGATGACCGGCAACCCCACCTGGCGCAACGCGCACATCCGCATCATGAGTCTGGCCTCCACCGAACTGATGAGGCAACAGACCGAACGCAACCTGAATAGCCTGCTGGGGGCCATTCGCATCCGGGCTGAAGTCGAGGTCCTGCTGCGCGATCCCCGGGTGAAGGTCGCCGACGTGATCCGCGAACGCAGTCGCCAGGCGGAGTTGGTGGTCATGGGCCTGGCCACCCCCGAACCCGGCCAGGAAGCGGAATACGCCGCCCGCATGGAAGCCCTCACCGAAGGCTTGCCCAACGTGCTGTTCGTCAAGAATGCCACGTGCTTCGTGGGGGAGCTGGTGTCGATGCCGGATGAGGAGTCAGAGCCCGAAGAGGAATCCTCGCCCGATCATTCCAAGTGAAAAATATTGTTCGGTTTCGTCATGCCGACCGTCTTCCCTCCTAGAGGCCGGATGCGCCTGTCGCCCACCCACCCGTTGCGGAAGATCCCGAGGCATCTTTGCGATGTCGACGCCCGGAGGTTTCGATGAAGACCAAGCTGTTGTGTCTGGCCATGTTAATTCTTCTGTCCCTGGTTGCCGCCGCCGGGACATCCGCGGCTGATCCCGACCCTTCATCGGCCTCCATGCGGCCTGTGGATTCCCCCACCAAAGCGGAAATCGCCGCCATCACCGAGTTGATCAAGGAACACCGGCAGAATCTTCGCGAACTCCTGACCCTGGCCGAATCCCTGGAGCCGTCCCCTGCCCGGGACGACGTCCTGGCGAAGATCCAGGCGGCGAAATCCGGGATGGAAGTCCGCATGATCGAAGCCAGGATCCGCTATGCGACGGAAGCCGGCCAGTGGGAGCGCGTGAGCGCCTTGCAGGAAACGGCGAAGAAGTTGCGCGCACCCCATGCTTCTTACGTGACCGAACAGACCGAGGCGGAGGTGGAAAAATGAACACCACCTCACGGCTCCAAAACCTCTGCGTGATGATCTTGCTCGGATTGGCCTTGTTGGCCGCTCCGGCGGGAGCCGGCGTGGACCACTCACCCCTCAAGCTCCGCCTGAAGCAACCGCCGCGGGCCGCCAAGGCCTGGGAATCCTTCCAGGATGTGTTCGTGGTCCTGGCCGGAGCCGATGTCAAGGTGACGGATATCGCCTTCACCGGCAAAGGCTGGCAGGCCCGACAATTCGCGGGACCCGGCGACATCTTCCTGACCAGGGGCCAGATCCTCGAGATCCCCTTCGCTGCGACGCCGACGGATCCCTCCCAGCCGTTGGGCATCAGCTACAAGGTCGAAGGGTACTCCTTCCATGCCACGGTGAACATCGGCGCCGACAAGCTCGCGGACCTGACGGCCCCGGCCCGGCTCGTGCCCGACAAGGGTTCCAAGGTCGTCGCCCGGGACCAACGTTGGCCCGAACGGACCTATGCGGAAATCGCGGAAAGCCAGAAGAACTGGGGAGAGAAACAGCTCTCCGACGATCCCAACAAAACTCCCGGTGACAAGGCCCGCACCATCACCGTGCGCGGCACCAACGGCTACTGGCGATACGAAAACCGGGGAACCCCGGCGGCCCGCCCCACCTGGGAGCCAAGTTCCCAGATCGCCGTCTATATCATGGATGAAGATACGGGCTTCGACGACGTGCTTGGCTTCGCGTACGCCAACGCCGACGGAACATTCGAAATTTCCTTCACCTGGGACCCCTGCTACCTGTGCGAGGACAACCCGGACATCTACGTCGAGACCCTGGCCCTGGATGCCAACGTGGATGTCCAGACCACCTGGCTGGAATGGACCTACGGCTGGGACTCCTGGGTCGAGGACGACTTCACGGGTACCGAGCTCAATTTCGGCGGTTCCATGCCCGACAAGAACGTGCCCGCCGCCCATCTCTTCCAGATCTATCACCGCGCCGCGAACATCTTCGAAGATCAGGGATATGCGATGGAGCGCATCGATATCCAGTGGCCGGAAGACGACCCTCCGTCCTACTACAACCCCGTGTTCAACGAGATCCACATCGATAAGGGTTCCGAGTGGAACGAGGGCACGTACCTGCACGAGTACGGCCATTTCTGGGACGACCTCTACTCCCTCAGCGGCTGGCCCGACTACGACAACGGGATCTGCAACGTGGGCGGCGAACCCAGCCATTGCCAATGGTGCCAGGAAAACGACTCGCCCACCGTGGTCAGCGAAGCCTTTGCCACCTACGTCGCCTATCTCCTGGGAGACGAGCTCAACAATTTCCTGCCGAAGCCCGACGTCTTCCGGTACACCGAAAACCTCGGGGAGTGCTACGACAACCTTGGCCAGCCATGCCCCTGCGACCCCCTCATGACCGAAGGCTTCCAGACCGCATTCTGGGTCGATGTGGCCGATGACCTGAACGAGAACGACCAACGTGTCGACCCGCTCCACTCCGATGTCTTGACCCTGAGCGGCTGGACCCTGATGAGCATCGCCGACATGCAGGCCCCCCAGAGCGCTGCGGCCTACTACGCCGAGCTCGTGGCCCGGTATCCCCAGTACAAGGAAGAACTGTGGGAAACGGCCATGAACAACGGGCAGGACTACGATGACTTTCCGCCACCCAGGATTTCCGACCTGACCAGCGCCACCCACACCGTCAACATGCCCTCACCCGACCAAACGGTGGAACTGACCTGGAGTACACCCCAGGACGACGCCTCCGGCGTATCCGGCTATTCCTATGTGATTACCCAGTTCCCCGGCACCCCCCCGGCCTCGTCGTCCCCCACCATTGGGGACGTCAATTTCCTGAACACCCCGCCCATCCGCGCCGGAACCTGGTACATCAACATCGCCACCTTCGACCGGGCGGGAAACAAGTCCCAGAATTTTGCCACCTTCGGCCCGGTCGTCATCCGTGAACCTTACCCGGCCGACCTCCGTCCCCAGGGTTCCTCCAGCTGGGAACAACCCCTGGTGGTGTACCAGAGTTGGTATTCCGGCGGCCCCATGAACCTTTCCCCCAACCTCCTCGGCGGCCACGCCCTCAACACATATTTCGCCATGAGCTTCTACAACAACGGGGAATCCGGTTTCAGTGAAGTGACCAACATGGACACGTCATTGGATGGTGTTATCATCGACACCCTGCCCATGCCGGGAATGTCCGATTTTTCCTACACCGCGCGGGTGAACTACGCCCAGCGGCCTATCGACGGCGGCCGTCACACCATCGGGATGGTTCTCGATTCCGGGGAAACCCTTCCGGAAACCGACGAGACCAACAACACCTTCGGGGCCCAGTACACCTGGAGTCCGCCTGCCCTGACGACGGGAACCAGGATTACGGGAACGGCCCCGCCGGACCCCTTCGGCGGTATCGCCGAATTCGGCGGGTGGTACTACAACGCCAAGGGCTACACTTTCGACAATTCCGCCAACTGGGAGGCCGTGTCCTGCACCGCCAACAACACCAACTATGACTACGACCTCCGGCTTCACCAGCCACGCACTTCGAACACCACCGGTTTCGGTGAATATGAGGCCTACTCCCGGCGACCGGCCGGCGCGCTGGATGTCGTCCTGATCAACCGGCATATGCTGGCGGCCCAAACCTGGAACGTCGGCGTCATCGGCGATCCGGTTCAAAACCCGGCAAGCTTTCCGAGCTTCACCCTCGACCGGGTGGCCAACCAGACCATCCTGCCCCTGGGATCCCATGCCTGGTCCTGGGCCAGTTCCGAGCGACTCTCGCTCAAGGAATTCCGGCTCTTCACCCTGGATTCCAACGACCTGACCCTCACCCTGACCACCAACGCACCCCAGAAGAAGGTCCACATGGGCTGGTTCGGCCCCGCCTTTTCCCGCGGGCCCCTGGACGAGGCCACCCAGACCGTGACCACCGACGCGACGGGCACGGCCGTCATGCGCATGGACAACTTGGGATTGAACATGCTGGGGTATCATTGCCTCGCGATCTATCGCGATCCCTCCGATGGCACCACCACCATGAATCTCGAGTTGACCATCGCCCAGACTCCACCGGATCTCATTCCCGTGGTGCCCGAGGTCTGGATCGCGCCCCTGGTGCCGAATCATCTCCAGATGGCCGCTGGTGTCATGCCCGACACCCTGTTCGGAAACACGTTCCTGACGGGCGGCACCTACCTGAACCAAGCCGTCACGAACATCGGCGGGCTCGACGCCTTCGGCGTGCGGTCGCAGGTTTACCTCGACGGAAAACCGTTCACCCCGGAGGTCGACTGGGACCGGGTGAATGAGCTCCAGGTGGCCACCAACATCGGAACCCAGTTCCATTCCCTTCGCGGCGGCCGCCACACCCTCAGCCTGCACGTGGATCACGGGGACTCGGTGACCGAAGGCGACGAGACCAACAATATCTATGGCGCCCAATGGGTGTGGTCTCCCCTCAACCTGACTTTCGGGAATACCACCTTCCGTCCGCTTGCCGTCGACCACCGGGGCGGGTTTGAAGACATCACCGCCATCGAGCCCGTATCCGACAACTGCGACGGTCTTCGCCTCCCCGCCCCGACCACCGAACAACCCGGCAACTGGCAACTCGTCGCCGCGATCGCCCCCGATTCCACTTTCCTGAATCTGCAGCTCCACGAGATCGCCGGCGGGGTGAAGGACGGATTCTCGATTACAACCCGGCTGCACAACAGCAACTGGCTTCCCGGCGGAACCAGCTACATCCTCATCAACAATCGCCGCACCCCCAAGCGGGCCTTCGACGTCGGCATCGTCGGCGGCGTCGGGACTGGCGGTTATTACGCGGAGGCGGTGAATTCCACGGACCTGGGTTCAAATCCGACCGGATCCCAGGAAGCCCGCAAGATGGGGCCCATGGAAATCGCCCACATCTACGAGATGGAACTCGAACCCGGCGCCTACACGGTGCAGGTCGCCAATTACGAGAAGAGTCTCAACTGGGGCTTGGCCGTCCATTGCGATTCCACCATTTACAACCCCATCTATCAACGACGCAGCGCCGCCACGATCGGGGCGGCCTGGACCAATCCTCCCGGTGTGGACGAGCAGGTGACTTTCACCGCCGATTTCACCGCGAAATACTGCATCGTGGTGTTCCGGCCCGACAGCCGGGACATCCAGGATGGCGGATCCTATGTCCTCAGCATCCTGCATGGGTTGTCCGGCGTCGGGGATCCCCCGCGCATCGAACGCTCCGCGCTGACGGGGATCTACCCCAACCCGTTCAACCCGCAGACGACCATCGCCTTCGACCTCGTGAAATCCGGCCGAACCCGCGTGGACGTCTATGATGTGCGCGGTCACCGGATCAAGAGCCTCTGGCAGGGGACCATGGAAGCCGGATCGCACCGGTTGCCCTGGAACGGGCGCGACGATCGCGGCGCCAACGTGGCCAGCGGGGTCTATTTCGTGCGGCTGGTGGGGGATGGATTCAGCGATACGCGCCGGGCCGTGCTCGTCGAGTAGCCCAGCGGTTCGGTGTGCATTCTTCGGGGCGGTGTGATATCCTGATCTCCTATGGCATCGCACCGCAGCAGGATTTCCGTTTGGATGGGGGTGGCCGCTCTGGCGGCGACCTTCTTTGCTCATTTCGTCCAGGCCGCACCGGCCGACCCCCTGTTTTCGGCCCTGAGGGATTCATTCAACGCCCAGGTGGCCGACCGACGCTACGACGCCGCCGTCGCCTCATCGCGCCGGTTGGTGGCGGGACTTGACAGCCTCGCCGTCGAATCGACCGCTCCTTCGGACCTGGCTTCCGGTCTGGAAATGCTGGCGCGCAGCCTGCGCTTGTCGGGCAAGTCGCGGAGCGAGGAAACCCTGGCGATCGCCCGACGCGCCGAGGCCCTCTGCCGAAACCATCCGGAAATCGACGCCGACGTCCGGGCCGGCTGTTTCAACACCCTGGGCTTGATTCACTTTCAGCGCTCCGAATCCGATCCCGCCCTGGCGCTGTTCCGGGAGGCGACGGAAATCTGGCGGGAAGAACGCGGGAGCCAGGATCAGCGGGTAGCCACCGGGCTGAACAACCAGGGCCTCGTCCTCGAAGAGATCGGGCGGGATGTCGAGGCCAAGGAAGCGCTGGAGCAGGCGGCGGACATCTACCGGACGCGCCGAGATGAACCGTCCTACCGGGCCAAGCTGGCCCAGACCACCATGGCCCTGGCCAAGCTGGACATCAAGCTCGGCGACTACGACGAGGGCCTGCGGCGCGGGGAATCCTCGGTCGCCGTCTATCGGGAACAATTCGGGCCGGACGACGCGCGGGTCGGATCCGCCCTCGCCGATCTCGGGGCCCTGGCGCGAACCACCGGTGAACTCGACCGGGCCCAGCAACTCTACGACAAGGCCATCGCAATCCTGGTTGCCGGTTACGGACCCCGCCATCCGGAAGTGGGCCGGATCCTCAACAATCTCGGCAATGTCCACGCCGATCTGGGGAACATCGCCGCGGCCAGGGATTGTTTCGAACGCGCCCTGGCCATCACCGAAGAGCAGGAAGGGCCGGACTCCCCTCGCACGGGGGTCCGTTTGCTGAACCTGGGGTCGATCATGTTCGAGCTCGGGGACGGGCAGTTGGCGCTGGCCCACCTTCGCCGGGTGGAATCCATCTTCCAGTCCCGGCTCGGCCCGGACCATCTCTACATGGGATACGCCAGCGAGGAACTGGGTCATGCCCTGGCCGCCCTGGAGGGACCGGAAGCGGGCATATCCCGGATCGAGGCCGCCCGCGCCATCTTTGAGGCCAAACTGGGGTCGGATCATCTCGCCGTGGCCGAAATCGACAACCAGTTGGGGGAATGGGCGACCGACCTGGGCAAGCTCGATGAGGCGGCCCGCCACCTGGACAAGGCCCGGGCCAGCGTGGATCGCATCTTTCCCGCGGGGCACCCCCTGCTCCTCGAAATCCTGATCAACCAGGCACGGGTAGCCCGGCTGGGCAATGACGCCGGAGCTGCTCTGACCATTCTGGAAAATGCAGCGCCCCTGGGCCAAACCCTGCTGGGGTCCGACCACCCCGCCATGGCCCGGCTCAAGCGCGAAAGAGGGTTGGCCCAGCACCGACTCGGGCGCGATTCCGATGCCCTGAAATCCACCCTGGCCGCCGAAGAGATCAGCCGCCGGAATTTCATCCTGGCCGCCAGCGCCTTTGAGGAATCCCGGGCGCTCGTGCTGGCCGAACGCCGGCTGGTGGGGTTGGACGACGGCATCACGTACTGCCTTTCCTCCCCCTCGCAGGCGGGAAAAAGCGAAGACGTGGTCGCGCTGTGGGGGCAGATCATTCGCTCACGCGGCCTCGTCCAGGAAATCATGGCTCGCCGCCGGCGTGATTCCGGAGACCGCCTTCGTGGCGCCGTTACCGACCTGGCCGACAGCCTGCGGCTGGCCGCCCGGGATCTGGCCCAGTTGGCCATCGCCGGACCCGGTGAGATGGATCCCGCAAGCTATTCCGTCGAACTGGACAGGGCGCGGGCCCGCTGGGACGACCTGGATCGCAGGCTGGGGGTGGTCTACCGCGACCACGTTTCCGACTCTTTCCTGCGGACCATCGACCTGGACGATGTGCGCGCAGGAATGCACGGCTCCGAGGCCCTCGTGTCCTACAAGATGTTCCGATCCGAGGGGCGGGAGAATGGGATGGTCGCAGTGGTCCTGGACTCCGCAACCGCTGCTCCGCGCCTCGTCGACCTGGGACCCGCTGCGGTCATTGAAGAGCGCGTTGCGGCGTGGTTGCGGGACCTGGCGGGATCGGCCGACTCACCGACCATCGGCGAGAAAACATACCGGGTCTCCGGCAGGGGTGTCGCCCACCTCGTCTGGGACTCCCTGGGCCTGGCGCCCGACCTGCAAAACGTGGTCGTCGTCCCCGACGGAGTTCTCAACCTGATCGATTTCCAGACCCTTCCGCGGGGGGAAGACGGCTACCTCATCGACGGCGCGACCCTGGTCAAACTGCTCGGTTCCGAACGAGACCTGGTCAAGGGACAGGATTCTCCGCCGAGCAGATCCTTGCTCGTCATGGGCGGCGCCGACTTCGGCGCTCTCCCGCAGGAATATCCAGCCGTCCATCCCACCCGGGCGGGACCGTTCGGAGCCCTCCGATTCACCGCCCTGCCGGGGTCGCGGCAGGAAGCCGAAACCGTCGCCGACCTGTGGCGCACGCTCGAGGCCGGCGAGGTGTTGTGCCTGACCGGTGCGCAGGCCAGCGAGGCCGCCTTCAAAATGAACGCGCCCCGGTTCGACATCGCCCACCTCGCCACCCACGGTTTCTTCCTGGATCGGACCGCCCCGCAGGGGTCTTCCACCACCCGGGGGGTGGGCCTGGTCGGGCCCGACACGGCGTCGGCGACCGTTTCCCACGAGCCCTTGAATCCCCTTCTCCTGGCCGGACTTGCCTTTGCCGGGGCCAACCGGGACCCCATCGGCGACAGCCCGGAAGACGGGATCCTGACCGCCTATGAAGTCGCCGCCATGGATCTGGACCGGATGGCCCTGGCCGTCCTGTCGGCGTGTCGCAGCGGAGCGGGAACGATTCGTGACGGGGAAGGCATCATGGGGCTGCGCAGGGCCTTCGCCACGGCGGGAGTTCCCAACCTGCTGATGGCCCTGTATCCGGTTCGCGACGATGTGGCCTCGGCCTGGACGCGGCGATTCTACGCTTTCTTCCTGAACGATCGGGGGGGGGTGCATGAAGCAACTCGCGCCGCTTCCCGGGAAATCCTGGCCGAGCGGAGGCGGAATCATCTTTCCGACCATCCTGCGTTCTGGTCGCCGTTCGTGGCCGTCGGACCCGGAGTTGTCGGAACCTCAGCGCGGGTTGGCCAGATCGATGCGCCTGACCCAGATCGCTGACCCCTTGGTTTTGCGGAACGCGGCCAGGGCGCGCTCGGCGCGGGCGATGCGACTGGAATCCGCACCGGCGGTCACCGTCGACGGATCGGGAGCGAGAATCCCCACGCCCCGGAGACGATCGGTCTGCGCGGATGGAATCCGGTAGGCGAACTGGACCTGATCTCCCTGGGCCGGCGGCGGAACATCGGCCAGAAACTCCTCCAGCAACGGCAGGGGATCCGGACTTCCCACCACCAGGAAATGCTCCTGCCCGCCCGCGCTGGAAACCGTCCAGGCATAGGGTTCCCCCTCGCGCCCGACCGGCAACCGCGTGGTCCCCGCGGGCAGGGGGCCGGCCTTGACCTTGTCCGACGAGGGATACAGCAGGAAGACGTTCCCCGTGTCGTCCTCATTGAGGACATAGATGTGCAGGGGCTGGTTCGCTTCGAGGTTCAGGAAGAGGCGATCCCCTGGACGCACCAGGGAGCCGGGGTCCAGCACACGGGGCGGGCTCGCCGAGGCGAGGTACATCGACGCCGTCGCGACGATGGGCAGGGGCGCCGGAGGCCGGATCACCTCCCGGTACAACAGGCCCGAGAGGATGAGCAAGACCAGGACGGGAACGAGGGCCTTGGCCAACACCGCGGAAAATTCCGGCCGCTTGCCGGCCGAGCCGCGCTCAACCGGTTTTTTCGCATCCGACCAGTCGATCAGGGCCTGCAGGCATTCATCCGCCGACCGATAGCGCCCGGCGGGGTCGAGGCAGGTCGCCCGCTCGACGATGCCCAGGAAGCCTTCATCCAGATCCGGACGTCGGCGGCGAAGAGGAGAAACGCTCCCTCCCGCAGCATGGGATCGCAGATCCTCCAGGCTGGCCCCGGTCAACGGGTAGGACCCGCTGACCATATGATCCAGCATCACACCCAGGCCGTAGATGTCTCCCGCCGCGGACGGTTGCCCGCCGCCCAGCACCACCGGATCACAATAGAGCGGCGTGCCCCGAGCGGGATAGCCGTCCCCTTCCCCCGGGTGGGGAACACCGATGCCCAGATCCATCAGCAGGATGCGCCCGTCGTACTCGCACATCACGTTGGCCGGTTTGAGATCCCGGTGCAGGATGCCCGCCTGGTGAATGGCCACCAGGGCCCGGCAGATCTCGATTCCGATGGCGACGGCCTGGCGTTCACTGCGCAGCCCCTGCGTCGCCAGCACCCGGTCCAGGGTGTGGCCCGTGATGAGTTCCATCCAGAACCCGGCGCGTCCATCCTGGATATCGGCGCCATAGATGGTCACGATGTTCGGATGATCCAGGGCCGCCAGGCGCCGGGCCTCATCCAGGGCGGTCGGCCCCGCATCGTGCGCGGACCCGGCCAGGACCTTCAGGGCGACTTCCCGTTGCAGATGGGGGTCGAGAGCACGATAGACCACGCCGTCGGTGCCGCTGCCCAGGATTTCCAGCAGCTCGAGATGTCCCCAGCGCAGGGGTTCCTGCCCGGCATCGGTCCTCGCCAGGGGCATGTGGACCCGGCTGTAATATTCCGCGATTTTCGCGATGGAGGCCAAAGGGGTCGGGCTGTCGGAGCGGGCTGCGAGGTCGGAATCCGATTCCTCGGCCCGGAGCTTGTCCGCGATGCTCAGGCTCATCTGCAGGAGATCGTGCGGTTGGTTACTCATCGCCCATCACCTGGGCCAGCTTGGCCAGCGCCCTTCCGACCGCCATCCGGGCGGCATCCGGAGTTGGTTTGCCGAGGATCCCGGCCAGTTCGGCATAACCGATCCCCAGTTCGATCCGCCCCACCACCGCCGCCTGATCCCCTGTCGGCAGAGTGGACAGCGCGCGGTCGTATCGCTCCAGGGTGTCCCGACCGATGAGATCTTCCAGCGGGTTCGGCGCCCGGTCTCCCGGTTCCAACGCACCCGACTCCAGGGGCGCCATGAGGTCCGGGCGCCGCGCGACGTCCCGAATCCGGTTCAAGATGGCCGTGCGCAGGTAGACCGGGAAAGCCCCTTCGTTCACGGCCTGGATGCTGGAAAGGTTGTCCATGGTGCGCAGCAGGCTGTCCTGGACCAGATCCTCGGTATCCAGAAGGCCGCGCGCGTGGCGGGGCAGACGCCCCCGCGCCCAGCGCATCATCCGCGGAAGCATGCGGGCGCACAATTCGTCGAGAGAAGCGGAATCGCCTTGCCGGGATCTTGCCACCAGTTCGTGGGTGGAAAGCAGATCCTGATTCGTGGGGTTGCCCGAACCGGGGTCCCTGCTGGTCATCCTCGATCCCTGCCCACTCGACGGACCGCGCCAACGAACAACCGCCCCGCATGTAGCCCAATCCCCCACCGTCTATTCTTAAGAGACGGGCCAGTGCGGAAAACCGAACAGGAATCCATCAACATCAGCTTTCCGCCCGGATCACCCACGGAGGAACCGGGCCACCAGGTTTCCCAAAACCGTGCGGCGATAGGCCGCGGATGCGCGCACGTCGTCAATGGGCGTGATCTCATCGGCGGCCAGAGCGGCGGCCTCGTCGGCCAGATTCGGCGCGGAAATGGCGCGACCCTCCAGCCAGGCGGTGGTCCGGGGCAGCAGCGCGATGGTCGGGGCCACGCTGCCGGCGACCAGGCGCACGTCGCGCAAGCTCCCCTGTCCGTCGATGCGGGCGCACGCGGCCAGATTCACCCGCGCAATGGACTGGGCCCGTCGCGTGCCCGCCTTGAAAAAGGCCTGCCGCAGGTCAGGGGCCGGCGTGGGCAAATCCACCGCGGCGATCAACTCGTCGGGACGGCAGTCGCAGTCACGGTATCCGCGGTAGAACTCCGTCACCGGAACCCGGCGTTCGCCTTGGCGCGAGACCAGCACCACGACACCGGCCAAAGCCGCCAGCGCCGGCACCAGGTCCGCGCCCGGCGAGGCGTTGGCCAGGTTGCCGCCCACGGTGCCCATGTTCTGCACCGCCGGTGCGCCCACCAAGCGGGCGGCCTCAGCCATGGCGGGCCAGATCCGCGTAACATCCGGTGAGTCAATGAGGTCACTGTAGCTCGTCGCCGATCCGATGCGGACCCCCGCCGCGGTGACCTCGATTCCCCGCAGTTCCTGCAGGCACGAGACATCAAGCACCCGGTCGGGCACGGGCAGGCCCGCGTTGAAGGCGGCCATCAGGTCGGTCCCGCCGGCCAGGATGGTGCACGGCCCTGCGGCCCGATCAGCCAAAGCCTGGTCGAGCCGGTCGGGGATGAGTACATGAACCGCATCGTCGGGCGCCGGGACCGGCAGACCGGATCCGTCGACCGGCGCCGGGGCGTCGACGACCGGGACGCCCGCGGCGAGCTGCACCGCCTCGATCACCCGACCGTATCCCGTGCAGCGGCACAGGTTGCCGGCCAGCCCTTCACGGATTTCTGTTTCGGTGGGCTGCGGCGACGCGTTCAGCAAAGCCCGCGAGGCCATCAGCAACCCCGGCGTGCAGAACCCGCACTGGACCCCGCCCGTTTCCACGAACGCGGCCTGCAGCGGGTCGGGATGATCGCGATCGCCCAGTCCCTCGATGGTCACGATGCCGCGGCCGTGGGCCTGGAAGACCGGCATCTGGCAGGCGTTCATGAGGCGGCCGTCGACGTGCACGGCGCAGGCGCCGCACTCGCCCTCGCCGCAGCCTTCCTTGGTTCCGGTCAGGCCCAGATCCTCGCGCAGGACGTCCAGGAGGCGGCGCATGGGCCGCACGTCCAGCTCCCGCCGCTGGCCGTTGACGGTGCAGACGATCTTCACGGCTGCAACTCCTGCAGGTGCGCCAGCAGTCGGTCCGGCGTCATGGGGATGAAATCGGGCGCGGTGCCCAGGGCGTGTTCCACCGCCGCGGCCAACGCCGGAGCGCCGCCGTTCATGGGCAGTTCGCCCAGACCCTTGGAGCCGTACGCGCCGCGGGGCGAAGGCTCCTCAGCCAGTTTCACCGTGTACGCGGGCGCATCCAGACAGGTGGGGATGATGTAGGTGGCCAGACGGTCGTTGAGGTAGCGTCCGCCGTCGAGGCGGACCTCTTCCAGATAGGCCCAGGCCAGGCTCTGCAGCATGCCGCCTTCGATCTGGCCCACGCACAGCACCGGGTTGATGGCCTTGCCGATCTCCGCCACCACCGTCACACGTTCGGGGCGGATCTCCCAGGTGTCGGTGTCCACCGCCGTTTCCACCACCGTGGCCATCCAGGCGTAGCCCTGGTAGGCATCGCCGTGGTGGTGCTGCTGGTCCCAGCGGATGGACGAATCGGGTTCGTAGCGGCCCTCCCCCACCAGGGGTTCGCCCGCCGCCGCCCGTGCGGACCACGCCGCTCGGGCATCGGTACCGTGGGCATCGGTACCGTGGGTCAGCGCCTGTTCGGCGAGATCACCGCACGCCTGCACCAGGACTTTGCCCACCACCATGGTGGTGCGCGAGGCGACCGTCGGCCCGCTGTCGGGAACGGCGCCGGTATCTGGCTGGTGGTAATGCACCGCTTCGAGGGGCAGGCCCAGGGCCTCGGCGGCGATGGCCGGCAGGACGGTCTCGGCGCCCTGGCCCATCTCCACGCAGCTGCAAAGCACGGTGGCGGTGCCGTCGGCCTCGCCGCGCACGTGGACCACCGCATCGATCTTGTCCTCGCCGTCACCGGTGAATCCCGCGCCGTGGTGAACCAGCGAAACGCCGATGCCCCGGCGCTCAGGGCCGGTTGCGGACGCGTTGGCCGCAGCGATCTCCTCGCGCCGATTTTCGTATCCTGACAGTTCGATGGCCCGTTCCAGCACCAGGGAGGCGGCCGTCCCGCCTTCCGGCAACACCTGGCCGTGGGGCAGGGCGTCGCCCGGCTTCAGGATGCTGCGCCGGCGCAGGGCGAGGGGATCTTCCCCCAGTTCGCGCGCGATGCGATCCATGTGGCGCTCGGCGGCGAAAATGCTCTGCGGCACGCCGAAGCCGCGAAACGCCCCGTTGGGCGGAGTGTTGGTCGCCACGGCCCGGCCGCGGATCCGCACCAGCGGGATGTCGTAGGAACCGGCGGCGTGCAGGATGGCCCGCGAAAGCACCACCGGACTGAGCGTCGTGAAGGCGCCCGCATCGAGCACCACGTCGATGTCAGCAGCCAACAGCCGGCCGCCGGGCGCCACGGCCGTGCGCTGGATGGTGCGCGAAGGGTGCCGCTTGGTCGAGGCGATGATGTCCTCGTGGCGCCCATAGATCATGGCCACCTCGCGGCCGCTCGCCATGGCCAGCACCGCCGCCTGCAGGGCAATGACCGAGGGGTAATCCTCCTTGCCGCCGAAGGCGCCGCCGGTGGGCGCCTGGCGCACCACCAGCCGGTCGCGCTCCAGTCCCAGCGCCCGCGTCAGGGCGTTGAGCACGTAGAAGGGGCACTGCAGCGAACCCAGGATCTCCACGCCGCCGTCGGGACGCGGGGTGGCCGTCACGCCCTGGGGTTCGAGATAGATGTGTTCCTGATACCCGGTGTGGTAGACGCCTTCGATGATCCGGCCCCGGGCCATGGCCGCCGTGAAGGCGTCCATGTCGTCGGGCGCGATGGTGTAGTCGGCGATGAGGTTGTCCTCACCCCAGATGACGCGATCCCCGCGCAGGGCGTGTTCGATGCTCAGCACCGCCGGCAATTCCTCGATGTCCGGCCGCAGGGCCGCCAGCGCCCCAGCCAGGGTCGCCGGGTCGGGCGCCGCCACCAGGGCCACGGCCTGGCCGACGAAGGCGACCTCGTCGACCGGGAGCAACGGCAGATCCTCGCGGATCATGGCCACCGTATTGGGGCCGGACAAGTCGCCCGCGGTGATCACCACGACCTGCGACCAATCGAAACCGCCGTCGCGGACCAGTCCCCGCAACCGGCCGCGGGCCACCGGCGAACGCACCGCTCCGCCAAACCAGGCGCCGGGCCGCGGGATATCCGCGATGAATCGCGTGCGCCCGGTAACCTTGTCCCACGCGTCGCGGCGCGGCAGGGGTTTGCCGACGACCTTCATCACTTGGCCCGGCCTTCCCTCAGGGCCATCAGCACCTTCTCGGCCGTCAACGGCAGGTCGCGCACGCGCACCCCGACGGCGTTGAACACCGCGTTGGCGATGGCCGCGGGCGGGGTATCGATGCCGATCTCACCCACGGACTTGGCGCCGAAGGGACCGCTGGGCTCGTGGCTGGCGGCCAGTTCCACCGTCAGCCGGGGGATGTCCTGGCGGGCCGGAATCCGGTAGGTCATCATGTCGCCCGTCAACAGCGTGCCGCGCTTGCCGTAGCGCACCTCTTCGGTCAGGGCCATGCCGATGCCCTGCGCCAGGCCGCCTTCGACCTGCACTCGCGCCAGGTTGGGGTTGATGGCCTGCCCGCAATCGACCACGGCCACGAAGTCGATCAGGTCGACCTTGCCGGTGCCCAGGTCCACCTCGACCTCCGCGAAGGCGGCCAGGTACGGCGGCGGCGACTTCTCGCACAGGTGACTGCCGGTGGTGCAGAGTTGTTTCTGGTTCTGGCTGTAGAGCAGCCGGGTGGACAGGTCCTCCAGGGAGATGGCGCCGTCGGGACCGCGCACCTCGGCGCCGTCGAACACCGCGTCTTTTTCCGCACAGCCCAGCATGGCCGCGCCCTCGGTGAGCAGGGCCGCCCGCATCTTCTGCGCAGCCGTGCGCACCGCGTGGCCCGACACGTAGGTCGTGCTCGAGGCGTAGGCGCCGGTGTCGAAGGGCGTGCGGTCGGTGTCCGATGAGTAGACCTTGATCAAATCCGTGGACACGCTCAGGGTCTCGGCGGCGATCTGGGCCAGGATGGTGTCGCTGCCGGTGCCCAGATCGGTGGCGCCGATCAGCAGGTTGAACGAGCCGAAGTCGTTGAGCTTCAGCGTGGCGGCGGCCATATCGATGCCGGGGATCCCCGACCCCTGCATGGCCAGGGCCATGCCCACGCCCCGCACCTTCTCCGGCCCGGCTTCACGGCGCGGGTATTTTTCGCCCCAGCCGATCAGCTCCATGCCGCGGTCGATGCACGCGGGCAGCTTGCAGCTGTCGATGGTCATGGCCACGCCCTCGGTGCCCTCGCCCATGATGGCGAAGATGGGCGAGGTCTCGCCCTCGGCGATCATGTTCATGCGCCGCAGTTCCACCGGATCCAGGTCCAGCTCATGGGCCAGTTCGGCCAGCGCCGATTCCAGCGCGTAGTTGCCCTGGATGGCCCCGTAGCCGCGGAAGGCCCCGCCGGGAACGCGGTTGGTGTAGACGGTCTTGCCGCCGAAACGCACCGCTTCGACCTTGTTGTAGAGCGGCAGGGTCTTGGCGCCCGCCACCATGAACACGGTCAGGGCGTGCTCGCCGTAGGCCCCGGTGTCCGACAGGGCCTGCATGTCGATGGCGCGCAGATGTCCGCCGCGATCGGCGGCCAGGGTGATGTCCATGCGCATGGGATGCCGCGTGTTGGTGGCCGCAAAGACCTCCCGCCGCGAGTACACCATGCGCGCAGCCTTGCCCGTTCGCCGGGTGACCAGGCCGCAGAGCAGTTCGCCGTGGATCATCTGCTTGCCGCCGAAGCCGCCGCCGATGCGCGGCTTGTTCACGCGGATCTCACCCACGGGCATTTCCAGGGCGCGGGCCATGATGCGGCGCACGTGCCAGGGGGTCTGGGTCGAGGTCAGGACGTTGAGTCGCCCGTGCAGATCCAGCCAGGTGGCGCAGACCATGGGCTCGAGCGCAACGTGCTGCTGGGCCTGGGTGTAGTAGGTGCGGCGCAGCACGACCTCGGCGTCCTGCACGACCTTGTCCACGTCGCCCACGTGCATGGCGTAGGCGCTGGCGATGTTGCGCGTCGGTTCGAAGCCGATGGGGAAGTTCTCGTGGATCTCCGGTTCGGAGTGCAGCACCGTGGCGTGATCCTCGGCCTGCTCGAAATCCAGCACCGGCTCCAACACCTCGTAATCCACCACCAAGGCTGCGAGGGCGGCCACGGCCGCCGCCTCGCTATCGGCCGCCACCACCGCGACCTCGTCGCCCACGTGGCGCACGTATTCATCCAGGATGAAACGATCGCGCGGCGAGGGCTCGGGGTGCCCCTGGCCGGCGCGGGTCACCGCGACGCGCGGCACGTCGCGCCAGGTCAGCACGCAGGCCACACCGTCGATGGCCTCGGCGGCCGCGGTGTCGATGGACTTCAGGCGCGCGAACGCGTGGGGACTGCGCAGGGCGCGCACGACCAGGGCCGGGCGCGGCGCCAGGTCATCGGTGTATGCGGGGCGACCCAGGGCCAGGCCCACGCCGTCGATCTTGGGCAGGGATTTCCCGACCTCGTTCATCGCCCACCCCCCAGGTACTTGCGCACCGCGCGCATCTGGCTCGTGTAGCCGCTGCAACGGCACATGTTTCCGGCCAGGTAGGACCGGATCTGCTCGTCGTCGGGTTGGTCCAACTCCTTCTCCATGGCCACCAGGGACATCACCAGGCCGGGGGTGCAGTACCCACACTGGTCGGCCCCTTCGGCGGCCATGGCCTCGCCGATGCGGCGGGCCTGATCCTGCACGCCCTCCACCGTCGTCACGGTGTGGCCGTCGACCCGCGCCGCCGGCACGGCGCACGACGGCACGGGCTTATTGTCCAGCAACACGGTGCACACCCCGCACGAGGCGGTGTCGCAGCCTTCCTTGGCCCCCACCAGACCATTGCGGCGCAGGGCCTGCAGCAGGGTCTCGGTCGGTTCGATCTCCCAGGTGACTTCGCGATCGTTGAGCGTGAAGACGATGGTCATGCCAGCACCTCCGCCGTCGCGCGGGCGACCAGGGTGCGGCACAGTTCGCGGCGGTAGTCCCCGCCGGCCCGCACGTCGTTACCGAATTCCAAAGTGGAGGCCGCGACCTCGGCGGCGCCGTCCGCGTCGCCGGCCAGCAGGGCGGCCTCGGCCTCGGGGCAACGCACGCCCCGGCCCGGCCGAGCCCCCACGACCACCCGCGCCTGGTCGCCGCAACGGGCCGCCGCAACGTTCAGCACCGCGTAGTCGTTGACCGTGCGGGTCATGTCCTGCCAGGACGCCCGCCACACCTGGTCGGGCAGGAAAACCGCCGTCAACAGGTCACAGGAATCGGGTTTGGTCGCCAGGAAATCGCCCAGGGGCATCCGCCCGGCGTGGTGCAGGGCGACCTCGGCATCGAGCGCCAGCAGGGCCGTGATCAGATTGGAAAATCCGTAACGGCCGAAGAGGGTTCCGCCCACGGTGGTGATGTTCCGCACCTGGACCCCCACGATGCGTTCGACGCAACGCACCAGGATCCCGTCGGCGTAGTCCTGCAACTCGGGCGCGGTCTCCAGCATGCGAAACGTGGCCATGGCCCCCAGTTCCAGGCCGTTGGGCGTGCGGCGCACGTAGTCCAGGCCCGCATCGTACAGGTCGACGGCCACGTCGATGCGCCGGGACCCGAGGCGCACGTAGGCGCCGCCGCCGATGATCACCGCTCGGCGGTGTTCGGCGAGCAGAGCCGCAGCTTCGGCGGCGGATCGCGGTTTCAGATAGAGCTGCTTGGTCATGGCTAATACTCCAGGAAAAGGCCCACCCCGGGCAGGGGACCAGGGTAAATGATTCTAATACATCATCCCTCATTAGGCCAAGGCCAAGCGTTGCCGGCGGCAAATGGTCCCGCCCCGATCATCACTCCCCTTGAACTCCCCTCCCCGCAGATACTACCTTTGACACCTGCCGGCAGCGGACCGGCACACCATTGGCCTTTGTAGGGGGCAACTCCATGACCGTCGTGTTGAACGGATCCGGACTGACCATCGAGAAACTGGTTGCGGTGGCTCGCCGCGGGGAACAAGTCGACCTGGCGCCCGAGGCTCTGGAGCGCATCAAGGTCTGCCGCGCCATGGTCGAACGAAAAATCGCCGCCCACGAGACCATGTACGGGGTGAACACCGGGATCGGCGAACTCTGCAACGTGATCCTGGACGAGGACCAGACGCGCGACTTCCAGAAATACCTGATCTACAACCATTCCGCGGGCATCGGCGACCCCGCCCCCATCGAGTACGTGCGTGGAGCCATGTGCGGGCGCATCAACGTGCACGCCCACGGCAACTCCGGATGCCGGCCCGTGATCACCCAGACCCTGATGGCCATGCTCAACAAGGGCGTCACCCCCTTCGTCTGCCAGAAGGGCTCGGTGGGCGCGTGCGGGGACCTGGCCCCCATGAGCCAGATCGCCCAGCTGATGATGGGCGAGGGCCGGGCCTACTTCAAAGGCGAGCTGCTGCCCGGCGCCGAGGCCTTCGACCGCGCCGGCATCGCCGTGCCCGGCCTCGAGGCCCGCGACGGCCTGGCCATCATCAACGGCTCGAACCTGTTGACGGCCATGAGCGCCATCCATCTCTACGACATGAACCGGCTGCTGAAGCAGGCCGAGATCACCTGCGCCATGTCCCTGGAATCCCTCCTGGCCAACATGGTCCCCTACACCACCCAGATCCACGACCTGCGCGGATTCGCCGGCGCGGTGCGCAGCGCCACCGCCATCCGCAAGTGCATCGAAGGCAGCGACCTGGTGACCGGCCGTATGACCACCAAGGTGCAGGACGCCTACTCCATGCGCTCCTCGCCCCAGGTCATCGGCGCCGCCCACGACGCGGTACGCTGGGCCCGCAGCCAGGTGGAGATCGAGCTGAACGGAGTGGGCGACAACCCCATCTTCCTGCCCGAGGAGAACAAGACCCTGACCGGCGCCAACTTCCAGGGTTCACCCGTCTGCCTGCCCATGGACAGCGCCGGGGCCGCCCTGACCATGATCTGCGTCCTGAGCGAGCGTCGCCTGAATCGGCTGCTGAATCCCGCATTGAGCGTGGGCCTGCCCGCCTTCCTGACCAAGGGCGCGGGCATGTTCAGCGGCATGATGCTCAGCCAGTACACCGCCGACTCGCTGATCGTCGAGCAGCGCATTCTGTCGGCCCCCGCGTCGGTGATGTCCATCCCCGCGGCCGCCGACCAGGAGGATTTCGTGTCCATGGGCATGAATACCGCCATCAAGAACGCCCAGATCGTCGAGAATGCCTGCGGCGTGCTGGGCATCGAGATGATGGCGGCGGCCCAGGCTCTGGATTTCCGCGATTTCACCAAGGGCCGCGGCGTGACCAAAGCTCACGAAGTGGTGCGGCGGCACGTCGAATTCCTGGAAATCGACCGCCCTCTGCACAACGATCACACCGCCATGATGGAACTGGTGCGGTCGTGCGAGGTGCTGGAGGCCGTGGAAAAGGAAGTGGGACCCCTGGAGTAGGTTCCTGCAAATTCGATCAAAATTGTGTTGACCGGCCCCTCAATTCGGATATGCTGCGTCCAGTTAGCTTTGGGCGCATTGCCGACCCTTGGGGAAAGGTTTCCCATCATGACGACACGCTCCATTCTGCTGTTGTTTAGCGGATTTCTGCTGTTGGCCGGCTGCAATTCGCAGGACCCGGTCTCGCTTGAACAGAAGTGGGCCAACAAGCTTGCAACATACCAGGGCCAGATCGACGAGGTCCGGGTCGAAACCGAAGGCGTCAAGGATTTCTCCGATATCTTCGGGCCCGGATCCCGTGAGGTCGAGGGCGACGGCACGTTCGTCGGCGACGGGGTGGGGACCGCCACCTTGACCGGCGTGGGGATCGTCACCGGAGAGGTCGACGGGATCGTGCAGGTTCAGGGCACCCAGGACCTCGACATGTCCGGATTCGAGTTCATCGGTACCGACAACGGGTATGACCGCTACTCGGGCAACGGCTTCTTCACCGCCACCTCCGATGTCGGCCAGCGCATCGAGGTCATCGTCGAGGGTGATTGCTGGGTCATCGGCGCGGGTACGGGGATGGTCTTCTACTCGGGCGAGGGCTGGGCCTTCTGGTATTGACCCGAGCTCGATTTTCTCTCATCTGCGTTTCGGATCCGGGTCCAGGTCAACCGCCTGGACCCTTTCCTTATCCCCCTCCCGAGTGAACAGAAGGGTCGGCGCCTGACCACCCGGACTCTCCATCCGCATTTCCTCACCGCACATGATCACAAAGCGGTCCGGCACCCGGACCCGAGAACCGGCGCGGCGAAGTCGAAGGGCATAAGTCGGGATCCTTGGCCAAAGCTGGTTGTCCTGGGGGCCATCGCCCAGGTCGAGATGAATTGCGGATCCCGGGGCGAGGCTGAGGCTGTCCATCAACGCCGAAAAACCATCATCCCCCGTTGGGGGTTTGACGGGGTGCGCCAGCAGCCAGGGGACCAGGATCACCAGACCGGCCAGCGCCAGGACCGCCCGGACCCCGATTCCATCCCGCAGGCGGGACAGGTCTTCCCAGGCCAGCACGAAGGTCGGAACCCCGCCCTTCAGGTCGGTGATGTTGGAGACCAGGCACTGGGGGTCGCCGTCGAACGGAGCATGGGGCGAACCGCCGCCGGCGTATCCCCGATCCGGAGCAGGTCATCCTCGGTCTCGCCCGTATCGAAATCCCCGGTCCCATCCCACAACGGGTTGAAGACCGCGTGTTCCTTGGCCATGATGCTGCCGCTGCAGATGCTCTGCCCGCCCCATTCCCCGTCCTGGTTCCAATCGAAGAGGACGTTGACCGCCTGCGGGACCGCGAGGGTGTTTTCCACCTCGATGTCGATATCGGTTCCCCACTGGATCGGTTCGCAGGCTTCACCCAACGACGTTGCCGGGGTCGGCCCGCACGGCGAGACATTAGATCGGGCCCGCTTGGGTTCGTGTTCGGCGTTTCATAATCACTCCTCCCGTGGAGATTCCGTCCTGGTCGCCGTCCCTGCGGGGGCCAAAGGCGGAAATGTTGACCACTTGTTACGGGAGAAGTTTTGTCTGGCTTTGAAAGCTTACACTCAACGCGAATCAGGCGCCGGGATCGATCTCCTCGAACACCCCCGCGCTGCGGTTCTTGCGCGCATTGTCCCACCGGAAGCAGCGGCCGTTCATGGCGATATAGACGCCGTGGGGCAGGCTCTGCACAAAAGCCAGGGCGCTGCCCAGATTGAACAGGCCGTCGCTGCTGCCGAAGGCGTAGGGGATCATGGCCCCGGTCAGCACGATGGTCTTGTCGGTGATTCTCGCGCCCAGCAGACGCGCGGTGGCCTCCATGGTGTCGGTGCCGTGAGTCACCAGGATCCGCTCGCGCGAGCACTTGCGGCACTGGGTGGCGATGACCTCGCGGTCCTCGTCGTCCATCTCCAGGCTGTCGATCATCATCAGCGTGCGCACCTCGTAGGGCATCAGGCAGCGTCCCAGCTTCAGGACGTCGTGCAGGTGGGTGTCCTTGAAGTAGAGCGAACCGTCGCGCTCGTTGTACTCCTTGTCGAAGGTGCCGCCGGTGACGTAGATGCGGATGGGTTCGGTCATGGTCGGCTCCCGGATCAGATCAGGTTTTGCAGCTTGTGGAGGCTGTCCGCCTCACCCATGGCCAGCATGATGTCCCCGCTGGAGAATACGTAGCGGGCGTCGGGACTGTGTCCGGGCTCGTCGGCCCGCTCGCCCGATCCTCCCCGGACCAGCAGCACCGTCACCCCGTACTGGTTGCGCAGTTCCAGATCCGCACAACTGTGCCCCACAAAGCACGAAGGAACCGGGATTTCCACCAGGGACATTCCCGCCGCTCCGGGCATGGGGGTAAAGCGCGCGGTGTCTTCGATGGACGAGACCACGCTTGCTGCCATCTCGCGCTTGAACATTTCGACGTTGTAGCGCTCCAGGACGTCCTCGACCAGGAGGGTGCCCAGGAGACGGTCGCCTTCCACCACCGGCACTTCGAAACGGTAGCGCCCCAATCGGCGCATCACCGTATCCAGGCTGTCGTCGGGCCTCACCGTGGGAAAGCCCTCGGTGTGCATCACATCGTAGGCGATGATCACGCTGGTCAGGCCGCCCTGTCCCGACAGGAACGGCCTCAGATCGTCGAAGGTGATGACGCCCTCGAGCCGGTCATGCTCGCCGGTCACGAAAACGGCGCCCGTGCGGCCGGTGGTGAACTGGGCCATCAGGTCCAGCAGGGTCGTGCGGGCGTTGACGCACCCCTCGGCCTCACCCATCACGTCGCGGACCTTCAGGTGGCGCAGGACGTTCAGGCTGCGGCCATTGAACAGGTCCAGCCCCCGTCGCAACAGCTTGGCGGTGTAGATGGATTCGCGGCTCAACCGACCCGCCAGCATGGTGGCGATGACACAGGAGATCATCAGCGGCAGGATGATCTTGTAGTCGTTGGTCAGCTCGAAAATGATCATGAAGGCCGTCAGCGGCGCCCGGGTCGCCGCGGCTACCACCGCGCCGGCGCCCACCAGGGCGTAGGCCCCCGAAGTCGCGGTTGCAGCGGGCCACATGTTGTGGGCCAGGGTGCCGAGGGCGCCGCCGGTCATGGCGCCGATCATCAACGACGGGGCGAAGACGCCGCCGGATCCCCCCGAACCGATGGTCAGGGACACCGCCAGAATCTTGATGCCCACCAGGGCGACCAGGACGCCCAGCACGAATTGTTCGTGCAGGGCCATCTCGATGGCCTCGTATCCCACCCCCATGACCTCGGGAAAGCGCAGGGCCATCACCCCGATGAGCAGACCGCCCAGGGCCGTGCGCAGGGGTTGGGGGATGAAACTCAGGGGTCCGTCGAAGAAATCCTCGGCGGCGTAAAGGGCCTTGATGAACAGCAGCGCCATCAGGCCGGCCACCAGGCCCAGCACGCCGTACAACAGCAGTTCCCAGGAACCCACGAGGGAGTAGCGGGGAATCAGGAACGCCGGGATGTCTCCGAAGAAGTGGTGACTGACGACCGTGGCCGCGACCGACGAGATCACGATGGGCGTCAGTTGGGTGGGGGCGAAGTCGCCCAGGATCACCTCGGCGGCGAACAGGACGCCGGCGATGGGAGCGTTGAAGGTGGCCGCGATGCCCGCAGCCGCACCGCACCCCACCAGCGTGCGCAGGCGCCGCTCGCCCAGGTTGAGGAGCTGGCCGATGGACGAACCCAGGGCCGAGCCGATCTGCACGATGGGGCCCTCACGCCCCACCGATCCGCCGGTGCCGATGCAGATGCCCGAGGCGAGGAGCTTGGCCGGCAGCACCCGCATCCGGATCCGCCCGCCGCGGATCATCACCGCCTCCATGACCTCGGGCACACCGTGGCCCTTGGCCTCCCGCGCAAAGAAATGGATGATCAAACCGACGACCAGGCCGCCGGCCGCCGGCACCAGGACAACGACCCAGGCCGGATGCGCCCGGATGCCGTCCATGGACAAGGTGGGCAGGTGCCAGACCTGCGTCTGGACCAGGGTGATGAACTTGCGGAAACCCACGGCGCACAGCCCGCCCAGCAGGCCCACCACGACAGACAACAGGACCATCACGGTGTGATAGGACTGGAGGAAGCGGAAGCGCAGACGTCGCAACGCGGATGATTGGCTCAGGCTCATGGCGGCGATTATCGGGCAAGGCTCGGCAGGGGTCCAGCCCGGAACCCGGGGTCAGGGCAACATTTCCCGCGCGAACTTGGCCCCGTAATAGAAGCCGAAACCCGCTCCGAGGGAGCTGAGCAGGAATGCCGTCATCAGGCCCACCCGGGCTCCCAGCCACCAGCCCAGGGCGCTGCCCAGGCTCGATCCGATCAACGCCAGAAGGCGTGCCATGGATATCTCCTCGGTATTTTCTGGTAACACGACAGTTATCCTGGGATATTTCGGCATCCTGGTCGCAAAACTTGACCCTTTGGGGATACTTTCAGGAGCACCTTTGACATTCCTCTCCGCCCACGACGGCGAACTCATGGCCCTGCTGGGGGCCCTGATCTTCGCGTGGACCAGCGTGTTCTTCACCATCGCCGGGCATCGG
This sequence comes from bacterium CG_4_9_14_3_um_filter_65_15, assembly GCA_002790835.1. GTDB lineage: Bacteria > Krumholzibacteriota > Krumholzibacteriia > LZORAL124-64-63 > LZORAL124-64-63 > JAHJTW01. The sequence goes on from PFVX01000063.1 coordinate 28,583, forward strand.
CTGGGCGTCACCACGGTGAACCTGCTGCGCCTGCCCATCGGCATGACCTGCCTGGCCCTGACCCATCTGGCGGCCACCGGGTCGCTGTGGCCGACCGGCCTGGCGCTGCCGGATGTCGTGTGGCTGGGGCTGAGCGGAATCGTGGGCTTGGCCGTCGGGGATTCGGCCCTGTTCAAATCGTTCACCCTCATCGGGCCACGACGCGGAATGACGATCATGGCCCTGGCGCCCGTATTCACCACGGTGTTGGCCTGGAGCACGCTGGGGGAACACCTCGGCCCGTTGGCCTTGGCGGGCATCGCCGTGGTCATCGGTGGCGTGGTCATCGCCTCCCTCGGTCGTGACGGCGGCAAGAGCCGTTTCGCGAACCTGCCTCCCGGCCTGTTGCGCACGGGGCTGTTGCTCGCCCTGGTGGGGTCGCTGGGGCAGGGTCTGGGCAGCGTTTTCGCCAAGATGGGGATGGTCGGAACCCCCAGCACGGCCGGGGCCTCTCCCCTGGCCGGAACCCTGGTGCGCATCACCTTCGCCACGGTGGCCTACTGGATCGTGGTGCTGCCCCGCCAGAATCTGGGTGCCATCGCCTGCGGGCTGCGGGACCGCCGCGGTGTGTCGGCCCTCGCCGTCGGCATCCTCATGGGTCCGTTCATCTCGGTGTGGATTTCCCTGGTGGCCATCGACCGCGCGCCCACGGGTATCGCCCAGGCCCTGCTGGGCACCGTCCCGGTATTCGTGGTCATTCCCGCCTGGGTCGTCTACCGGGACAAGCCCTCGGCCCTGAGCCTGTTGGGCATTTTCATCGCCGTGGCCGGCGGTTCGCTGCTCTTCCTGCGCTGAAATTTTTCTTCAGGCACCCCGATTTCCACCGAATACAGGAATGCCTTAGGAATATTTTTCATTGAGGGAGAAAAATGGGCGATCTATTGACCAAACTCGATGCACCGGCGAGCGGCAAACGCAGCAGCGCCGAGGATATCCTGTCCGACATGAACCATCTGGCGCAGGACCAGTTGCTGCTAGATCTCCTGGACGCCATTCCCGTGATGACCGCCATCCTGGACACCAACCGGCAGGTCGTCTGCGCCAATCGCAAACTGATCGAAACCTTCGGTTCCGGTAACATCGAGGTTTTGCTGGGGTTGCGCCCCGGGGAACTCATGCGGTGCAGCCACGCCTGGGACAACCCATTGGGTTGCGGCACCGGGCCGAACTGCCGCTATTGCGGCGCCGCCGGCGCCATCCTGACGGCCCAGCGTAGCCACACCGATTCCCGGGAGTGCCGCATCGTCACCGAAAGCGGTGAAGCCTACGAGTTGAAGGTCTCGGCGACCCCGTTCGACCACGAAGGCGAAACCTTCACCATCCTGGCCATCGAGGACATCGCCGATCGCCGGCGCAGGGAGGTTCTGGAGCGCGCGTTCTTCCACGATGTGTTGAACACAGCGGGCAATATCCGCGGCGTGGTCAACCTGGCCAAGGATGCCGAGACCACCGAAGAGACCCGTGAACTGACCACCCTGGCCGGGGAACTCACCGATGGTCTCATCGAAGAGATCCAGGCTCACCGCGACATCCTGGGCGCGGAAAAATCCGACCTCGAATTGTCGCTCCACGACATGGGTGTGACCGGCTTCATGAAATCCCTCCTCGCGCGCACCCGCCATCTGGACTGCGCCATGGGCAAGAAAATCACTCTGGACCTCCCCGAAGTGGACCACGCCATCCGCGCCGATAAGAATCTTCTGAACCGGGTTTTGGTCAACCTGGTCAAGAACGCCCTGGAGGCCTCCCAGCCCGGCCAGACGGTGACGGTCGGATTCCGGCACGTGGGCGACGTCACCAGTTTCCGGGTGCACAATTCCGGGAGTATGTCCGAGGAGGTTCGGCTGCAGATCTTCCAGCGCTCGTTCTCGACCAAGGGCCGGGGCCGGGGCCTGGGCACCTACAGCGCCAAACTGCTGACCGAGCGTTACCTGCAGGGTCGGATCGAATTCACTTCCAACGTGGATGCAGCGACGGCCTTCCATTTGACCATCCCCGACTTCCCCGATCCATATCACTTGACCAGGACCAGGGTCCGCACGCTTTCCACGCCGGCGCCGCGCAGCCGCGCCTGGTAGACGCCGGCCGCCTGCGTCCCGCCGTCATCACCGCGACCGTCCCACGTCCATTGACGCGCACCGGCTTCGACCCGTTCGCCGTCGGCCAGGGTGGCCACCAACCGGCCGCGCACATCGAAGATCTCCAGGCTGACCGTCGCCGACACCGTCAACTCGGCGCGCAGGGTCGTGCGCGGGTTGAAGGGGTTGGGATAGGGCGCCGCCAGGCTGAGCGCCGGCCCGCCCGCCACGGGCAGTTCTTCGATTCCCGACACGCCCTGCAATATCGCGTTCATGAACCACGGCTTGTTTTCCGGGGTGATGAGGACGTGCTCCTGGTTTTCCGCCGGATAGTGGACCTCGTCGAATGGCGTCAGGCTCATCAGGTCGGGCGCGCCGGCGATGTCGAAGAACGGGTCGTCGGAATCCAGCGCCAGGGCGCTGACCACCGGAATGAAGCAGTGGTTGTCGTGCAGGGCGATGATATCCCCATAGTCCACGGCCGTCGTGTCCATCTGCGCCAGCGAGGATCGGTAGCCGCCCGGAGCCCCGTCCCACGGTGCGGTGGATTGCACGTGGATGTTGCGGCTCTGGTCCGGCAGGGGCCAGATCTTGTCGATGTGACCTTGGAAGATGCGCAGTTCGCCCGCGTCGGGCACGGCCCAGACGTTGCCGTCGATATCCACCAGGAAGCTGCGATAGGTGTAGTCCACGAGCTGGTCGCCGGGGGCAAAACCCTGGTCGACGCCTTGTCCGCTGCCGTTGACCACCGAAACCCGCCGGGGAACCGCCGGCCATCCACCCAGGGCATCGAGTTCACTCTGGAAGGCCGGGAAATCGGGCGCCGGGCCGGGGGGTGTGAGCGCCGGATTGGTGTGGTGGTAGAGCAGCATCTGCTTGGAGGCCGGTGAATCCAACGACGACAGGAGCAACTGGGCATCCACCGACTGGTTGCGGAAAAAATCGAGCCACTCCTGCAGGCCCAGGGGAATGACCGCGCCCTTCTGGGGCGAATCGAAGGAGATCCACGTGCGCACCTGGTGCGCGATGCCCTGCTGCTCGGACCAAAGCAGGGCATAACGACTGACCAGCCCGCCCATGCTGGCGCCGATGAGGGTCATGGTGCGGTTGGGACCCACGGTCTGGCGCACCTGCTCCAGCAGCGCCGTCAGCACGAAGGCGTTGCGCTGGATGGGGTCGGTGGCTTCGGTGAAGTCGAGCACCACCGCGTCCAGGCCCTGGGCACGCAGTTCCTCGATCATGTCCTGCTGGTTGAGCAGGTCGTACAGCACGGGCCAGTCCATGGTGTTGTCCAGGTCGAAACCTTCGACCACCACCACGGGGTTGGTCAGGACGGTGTGCTGGTCCGAGAGATAGATGTAGGCCCGGCCGGAGCCGAGGGCTCCCCCATAGCTCTCGGTTGCCGTGATGGGCCAGGTTTCGGTGGGATCGGGGGTGACCAGCGCCTTGACCTGGATGGCTGTCGCCGCGTGCAGGGTGCGCCCGTCGCTCAGGTCCGCCTCCACCCGCACAACGGCTTTTCCGGTGTGCGCGTAGCCCGCCCTGACCGTGCGGCCGGGGCGAATGGTCCGCCAGCCCCCGCCGTCGCCGGGATCCAGGCGCAGGGCCTTGACGGTGGCCGGGCCGCGGTCCAGTTGCCGGCGCTCGTCCAGGGCGAACTCCACCGCGGCGCCGTCGTAGACGGCGGGTCGCAGGGCGGCCACGGTGAAGATTTCCCCCGCGGCGAGGGTTCCGTCCTCGCGCATCCGGTCGTAGGTCGCGTGGATCAGGCCCAAGGGAACCAGGTGCCGATCATCCCGATACGCCTTCGGCTGCACGCCGCGAGGATCGGGCCACGCCGACGGGTTCTCGCTCGAGGCGCGCAATTCCCACAGGGCCTGGCGCCAGCGATGAATGCCCACGGCAGGGGCCGCAGCCGATCCGTCCAGTTTGTCGAGATGCGCCATGGGCAGCGCCCGGTCGACCAGCAAACCGTGGGGCGAGGTCGGCGGCAGGGAAACCGAGAGGGCCGAGCCCGCGCCCAGAACCACCATCACCAGCAGGAACAGCAACTTTTTCATGGCGGCATCTTTCGGAAGGAAACACGACGACAAGGATATTCTATCACATTCCCGGCAAAATCCCCTCAACTTGCCGCCACCACCCCACCATGCTAGTCTTCCGCCAACCAGAAAAGGAGAATCATGAACAACCGCTACATGGCCCCGAGAAACGAACCCGCTCTCCCCCCCGGCACCCTCCAGTTCATGGGGCCGCCCAAGAGCGATGAGGTTGTGATTTCCGTCATCGATTTCGACGAGGATTCCCTCACCGAAATCCAGGTCTCGGACGTCTCGGAATGCCTTCCCTTCAAGGAAACCCCGACCACGACCTGGATCAACATATCCGGCCTGCACAACCTCGACGCCCTCAAGACCATCGCCGACCACTTCGACATCCACCCCCTGGTCCAAGAGGACATCGTCAACACCCATCAACGGCCGAAGGTCGAGGATTTCGAAACCTACATGTACGTCGTGGCCCGCATGCTTTCGTTCAGCGAGAACCCTTTCGTCATCCAATCCGAGCAGGTCAGCATCATTCTCGGGCCCAATTTCCTGATCACCTTTCAGGAGCGGCCGGGGGATGTGTTCGAGGAAGTGCGCAAACGGCTGCGTCTCGGCCGGGGCCGGATCAGGGGCTGGGGTTCGGACTATCTGCTTTACGCCCTGACCGATGCGGTGGTCGACCACTACTTCCTGATCCTGGAACGCCTGGGGGAACTCCTCGAGGACATCGAGGAGGAGTTGCTGGAGTCGCCCGCCCCTTCCCAGCTTCACCTTGTCCACTCCTACAAGCGGGAGATGATCCTCATGCGGAAGGCGATCTGGCCCCTGAGGGAAGCGGTCAGCCGCCTGGAAAGGGATGAAACCCCCCTGATCCAGCATCGCATGGTTCCCTTTTTGCGGGATGTCTACGACCACACCATCCAGGTCGCCGATGCGGTGGACACCTTTCGGGACATGCTTTCGGGCCTGGGGGATCTTTACCTTTCCAGCGTCAGCAACCGGATGAACGAGGTGATGAAGGTCCTGACCATCGCCGCGACCATCTTCGTCCCCTTGACCTTCCTGGCCGGCATCTACGGGATGAATTTCGACTATCTCCCGGAACTGCATTGGAAATGGTCTTACCCCATCTTCTGGGTCATTTCGATCACCCTGGTCGGCGTGATGCTCACGTTCTTCCGGCGAAGAAAATACCTGTAGGAAAAGAGGGCTCCGTTCATGTCAGATGCTTCTGCCGTCGACCAGACGTGGTTCGGGGATTTCTCCCTGTCGCTGGACAAAACCGCCTACTGGCAGATTGGACCTTCGGAAATCTGGCTGACCCGCTCCTCCCAGGAGTGGCGGTTCACCGGACGCACGGGCACCAACCCCCTGAACATGACGCTCAAGCATCTGCCTGATGGAGGAGATCCCGAACCGGAAGAAAGCACGGTCGGTCCCCTGCGCCTGGGCTTCAAAAACGCCCCGGAGCGCCTCAGCCTCCTGCCCATGATGGCGGACCGGCCGTTCGTCGTGAAGCCGGCCACACCCTTCATGTTGCCGCCTGGCCAGGAAGTGACCCTCTACCTCAGTACGGTCCTTTGGCTTCAGGTCGCGGTGGGCGACCCGTCCCAGGAGTTCTTGCAGATGCCGTTGTTTTTGCCGTCGGACACCTGGTTCGGGGATTCGACCCTCGATGGGGAAATGTGCTATGCCCTGCAGACTTCGGCCCGGTTGCGGCTGGAGAACCTCCCCGTGCGGCCCCATCGTGCCGTTTCCGCCCTGACGGTCCGCAACAAAAGCCACGCGAATCTCGAGGTCGAAAAAGTCCTCTTCCCTGCGCCCCAAATGTCCCTTTTTGCCGGTGAGAGCGGTCACCTGTGGACCGAGTCCCTTACCCTGGTCCACACTTCCGAACACCATGACGCCCCCCTCATCCTCAAGGACTCGCCACCGAGTCAGGCCGGCCAGACCCGGAAGGTCGTCGGTCCGCGGCAGGCGGCCCCCCGCAGCATCCTGACCAGGGCTTTCTCCGAAATGCTCGGGGGAGGATATTGATATGATCCCGGCAATCCTCGACTTCGGACTGACCGACTACTTCACCGCCGAACGCCTTCTGCTTCTGGCCAAGGCCTTTGCCGTGTTCAGCGTGGGTTTGATCCTGGCTCGCGGCATCTCGAACCTGATCGTCCGGGTCGTGCGGCGGCGCAGCTCACAACAGAACACCATGGTCATCCAGCGCCTGGTCTTCTACGCCCAGCTCAGTCTTGTCCTGATGGCGTGCCTGAACATCCTGGGTCTCGAGCTGAGAGTCCTGCTGGGAGCCGCCGGCGTCCTGACCGTCGCCATCGGCTTCGCCTCCCAGACCTCGGCCTCGAATCTCATCAGCGGCATCTTCCTCATCGTGGAACGGGCCTTCCAGGTCGGCGACATCATCCGGATCGGGGAAATAACCGGCGAGGTGCTGAGCATCGATCTGCTGTCCGTCAAGCTGAGGACCTTCGACAACCTGTTGGTGCGCGTTCCCAACGAGGAGATCATCAAGACCAACGTCACCAACCTGACCCATTTCCCCATTCGGCGTTTCGACCTGCAGCTGGGGGTGGCCTACAAGGAAGACCTCGATCACGTCAAGAAGGTGCTCATGAAGGTGGCCGACGCCAACAACCTGTGCCTGATCGACCCCAAACCCCTGTTCATCATCAAGGGATTCGGGGCCTCCTCGCAGGACATCCAGTTTTCGACCTGGTCACAAAGGGAAAAGTGGCTGGATATGCGCAATTCCATGATCGTCCAGGTCAAGCGGGCCCTGGATGAGGCGGGCATCGAGATTCCCTTCCCCCATATTTCGGTCTACTCGGGCAGCGTGACCGCACCCTTCCCGGTCATGATGACCGCCGAAAAGGAAGCGCCCGAGCCTCAATAACGGCTTTGCCAGCGCAGTTCCAGGCCCGACGCCTCCTCGTGCCCGTAGGTCGATATCAGCCGCAGCAGCCGATTCAGGGTGTATTCCACCGTCATGTTGTAGGTCCCGCTCCGGACCAGGGACTGCTGATACTTGAGCAGCATCCGGGGGTTGAGGAACTTGCCGAGAATCAGGGCGTTGCCTCCCCGTCCAGGCCCTACGCGGATCTGGTCGAGACCGATTCTTCCCGACACGCTTTTCTCGATTCCCTGCGAGCCGAACACCATCACGAGATCCTGGATGTTCTGCATGAGCTGCTGAGTCGGTGTGGCCTGCTCGGTCAGGTTATCCTGTTGTTCGGGGTCCAGCTCGTTGACGGGGCGGCCGAAGACGAGAACCGCCATGATGTCCGGCGGAAGCATCGCGGGGTCCGACTCCAGGACGATGACCGGATTCAGGGCCGTTCCCGTGACCTTGATGCGAACGGTCGTCCCCTCCACCTGAGCCACCATCACCACGTCCAGCCGGGGGTCGACCGGGACCTTGCCCTCGAAATTCAACTCGCCCCGCTCGATATCGAAGACCCGGTTCAGCGCCCGCAGTTCACCGTCCAGCACGTAGATCTGTCCCCGCAGCACCGGGAACGGTTGTCCTGCCTCGTCCCACCCCCTGCGCACCTTGAAGTCTCCACCGAGTTCGGCCTGGAACCCGTAGCTCGAAACGTGGAAATTCCCGGGAACCAACACCTGGACATCCAGGTCCGGGAGATAAGTCGACTGCGGCGATTCCTCGATCTCCGGCCCCGTCCACAGCGGCGGCCCAGCGGCTTGGAGGGAATCCTTCGCTGCGGCCAGTCCGGCATCCCAGAGAGCGGACGTGCCCGTGACGGAATGAAGGGTCCTCTGCATCTCCGGCAGCCGGTACAGCCCGCTGGATACGGTGATCTTGCCCTCCACCAGGGGGTCGATCACCCGGCCGCCGATGCCCAGGCTCCCGTCCACCTCGGCCCGGGAGAGGTTGGGCAGCCCGATCTTCAGGCCCTTCGTGGAGATGATCCCCTTGACCTTGCGGTTGCCCGGATTGGGGGACGACGCGGTGTCGTCCGCGCCCGTGTCCGCCTCCACGTCGGCCCCCACCGTCACCGTCCCGTCCAGGGTGACTTCTCCCGGCAGGAACTGGCTCAGGTATCCCAGGGGAAGTTCCTGTTCGGGGATGTGGAGGCCCCCGGCCGACTGGTCCTGTGGCGCCCAGAACCCCGTGATCGAATCGAATCGCCCCGGCCAGAAGATCGTGCCGTGCAGCAGGTGGGTGTCGCCCACACTCAGGCCGAGCGAGGCCAGAAGGGCCGAGGTGTCCCGGCCGGCCAGGTGGAATCGGCCGTCCAGCCGCGCCGAAGGTTTTCCGTTCCGGGGAATCAGGCCCAATTCCGCCTGGCCCCGGAAGACCGGCACCGCCCCGCCTCCCGTCGCGACCTGGCGGGAGAGTTCCATCTCCCCCGCGAGGTCCAGATCGAGGCCTCCTCCGGCGGACCAGAAGGGGGAAGGAAAAACCGTATCCAGCCATTCCTGCGTCAGGGACAGATCCGCATCCGTCCGGGCGTCCACTCGCCCCTCCTGGGCTGTGAAATCCAGGTTGAACCGACCGAGGTCTCCCAGCATTTCCCAGTCTTTCAGGGCGAGATCGCTCGGCCGGGGTCCCCGGACCAGCGACATGGGACCGGCCGTGTGCATCGTCTTGCCGGTCGACGAAACGGCGAGGGTATCCAGTTGGATGGTCCGCAGGCTGTCCCCGACGGTCCGGCCCCGGACCATGCCCTCGGCTTGGGGCGCCCAGGCCATCAGGGCGAAGGCGCCTGCAGCGGACGTCGCGGGATTCCCGGCCTCTCCTTCCCAGTCCACCCGCAGGGAATCCACATCCACAGGCCCCAGGATCACGCCGCCCCGGAGGATCGTTCGGAGCGTGACTTCACCGTGTTCGAACACCAGGTTGGTCCGGAAATCCGGTACCGCGAATTCTCCCGAGACCGCATGGCCCGCGATCCGGGCCCGGCCCCCGAGTTCCGCCCAGGGTCCCTCGACCCGCACCTCCGCATCGGCCCCCAGGTCAAGATCGGGCCGGACCCGCGCCAGGATTTCCGAATCCAACAAATGCGCCACCCCCTCCAGATCGATCCCGGCGGTATCGACGAGGCCGGACGCCGTCACCTCGACCCCGTCCGCGGCGACCGCAAGGGTGTCCAGTCGCAGCGCCTTCAGGGCCGACATCCGGGGGTCGACTTCGAGGCGGCCGGCCAGCAGCCCCTTGTCCAGCCATGGCGTCCGCCGCAGGTCCAGACGCAGGTCCGCCACCAGGTCGCTCCAGGTTCCCTCCACCCCGGCGGTCAGGTCGGCGTTGACCCGCTGGAAGTCTCCGCTCGGGAAGTCCGCGGGCAGATCCCCGGCCCTGTCCGCCAGCCCGGGCAGCCCCCAGACCGAATCGATATCGCAGGCGGCCACGAGAGATCCGGACATCCGCGGAGAGGAATCCGGCCCCTCCACGGCGCCGACCAGCCGCAGGTGGCCATCCACCTTCCCGGACAGGGAAGGCATGAAGAGCAAAGGCAATTCGAAATCCGCCAGGTCTGCGGCGAAGTTCCCCCGGATCATCCCGGCGTCCCAGGTTCCCCCAGCGGACAGGTTCGCCCGGCGCCACCGGAGATTCAGGGTGTCCAGACGCGCCGACCGCACGCCCGCCGGGGGATCCGTCCCCACCTGGAGCGATCCGGCCAGATGGCCGACCCCGACGTCGTCCGTGGGGTCGAGGTCCAGAATCCCGTCCACCCGCATTTCCTGCGCCGTGCCGGCCGCTCGCACCTTGAGCCGTCCACCGAGGGAGCGGAACTCCGTGCCGGGCACCGGCTGCCTCATCCCGGCCGGGACCTCCGCCTGAAAGCGGATCGTGGCCTGCGCGTCGGCCGTTCCCCCCTGCAGGCTGCCCGCTGCGGCCAGATCCAGGGGACCGGCCCGGAGGATCAGGCTGTCCCGGGTGAAAACGAAGCGGGGCAAGAGGGCGGACAGGGAATCGAGGCGCACGGTGCGGGTAGCGGGTTCATAGGCTCCCGCACCCTGAAGCGTTTCCAGCTCGAGGGACCAGACCGGGGGCGAGAAGGATTCCACGCGGCCCCGCATCCTTGTGATCACCGCGCTGGGCGCGGCGCCGGGTAGCAGGTCGGCACCGGCCTCGAAATCCCAGCCGTCGATCCGGGCGTTTCCCGGCAGGACCAGGCGTTCGGCGTGGACGGTCAGACGGTGGATTTTCAGCGCAGGCGCGCCCGGCAGACCGCCCGGCCTCAGGAAGGGGGTCTTCGCGGGGCGGGACGGCTCCCGGGTGCCGGAATCCGGAACCGCAAGGGCCGTCATGGTCCCGGGAATATCCCAACGTCGGATCCGGATCCGGGACTCTTCGATCTCCAGGTCGTGATGCCAGAGGGCCACGAGGTCGAACCGGCAGGAAAGGGAGTCCACCACGGCCAGAGTGTCCGTGCGGGCCGGGTTTTCCCGTTGCACGGTCCAGACCAGGTTCCGGCCCTCGAGCCGGTCCGGGTCCGGCCAGGACCATGTCCCCGTCACTTCCCCGGGGAATGCCTCCAAGGCCTTCCCTGTGGCAGCCTCCAGGATCCGGCCGCGGACACCGGGCAGCAACAGACTGCCGGCCACAACCAGGAAGACCAGGGCAAGCGCCGCGACCAGACGCCCTGTCCACCTGAGCCCGGTTCCCGCCAGGATCCTCATGCCTTGCCGGTTTACCATGGATAGCCCACCCCGAAATGCCACAGGTTCTTCGGCTCCCCGGGTATGACCTCGCCCAGGTTCTGGGCGTAGGCCGCCCGCAGGGGGCCCAGGGGCGTGTGAACATCGAGCCCGAATCCTACCGCCGTTCGCACGTCGCCCGGGCTGATGTCTCCGGGCTTTCGCCAGACCTGACCCGCATCGACAAACAGGACCAGGTCCACGATCCGGTACGCCGGAATGCGGGCCTCGGTCCCCGCCAGAATCACCGCGTTCCCACCCAGAGGCAGGCCGGCCTCGTCGCGTGGTCCCAGTTCCCGCCGCCCGTACCCGCGCATGGTGCTGTACCCCCCCGCGTAGAATCGCCGGTTGGACAGCAGGACCTCCGCGCTCCCCAGGGGCGCGGCCAACCCCAACCGCACGCGCGAGGCCAGCACACCCCAGTCGTCCATGGACCGGTACAGGGAAAGATCGGCCTGCGCGGAGAGGTAGGGATACCCCACGAAGCCCAGGGGCGGCGATCCGGTGGCCGCCAGCTTGGCAAAACCGCCGGACCGTGGATTGAGGGGGTTGTCCGCCCAGTCCCAGGAACGGTCGGCCCAGAGTTCCAGCAGCCGGCTATCCTGATCCCCGGCGCCCTCGTCCTCGCTGCTGAACGAGGTCAGCACGATACTCGAAAGGGACACTCCCGTATGGGCCATGTCCCGGCCCCGCGGCCGCAGGCTGCGGATCAGGTCCACTCGCCATTCCCGGGACTCGAAGCTGTCCTCCTTCTCCGTGATCCACTCCACCCCCGCGCGCGTCAGGGCCCGCGGCGATAGCCAGCCGATCCAGGTCAATCCGCCCCCCGCTTTCCAGAGGTGTTCCGCCGCCGCGCCATGGACCTCCAGGCCCCGGCCGCCGCCCAGCAGATTGCGGTGGTTCCAGCCGGTGCGGACCATCCAGGGATTGTCGGACCACGTTCCGACGCTCGCGTCGATCGAGCGCATCCGGGCGTTCTCCAGCTCCACCACCACCTTCACCTTACCTGGGGCGATCGAGTCGGGCGTGACCGTGACCTGCCGGAAAAGCCGTGAAGCCCTCAATTCGAAGGTTGCGTCCTCGAGCCGGCCGGCGGAATACCGCTCGCCGGGGGCGATGTTCACCAGCCGCCGCACCAGCGGCACCAGATCCGGACTGCATCCGCTGACCACCACCTCGCTGATGTCCGAGGGGATGCCGGGCGTGACCGTGAACGTGATCACCGCCCGCCCCAGGCTGTCCGGCGTCACGTCCGCGGCCACGCGGGCCTGGGCGAAGCCCCGGTTGCGCAGAAGGCGCAGGAGTTTCGCACGGGATTGCTCCAGCATGGGATCCAGGAAGCGCGTGCCCGGCAGGGGCAAGATTCCGGCGGAGGGAGCCGGCCTGGCCGGACCCGCCGGCCAACCCCTGAGGTTCACCGAATCGACGAGGACCGGGGGACCGGCTTCGATTCTCAGGACCAGGGAGAGACGTCGCTCCCGGAGCCGCAGGTCGGATTCCGGGAAGACCTCCGCGTCCGGATAGCCCTCGCGGGCCAGGTAGAGCCTGATCCTCGCCATGTCGTCGCGAAGCAGGCCCGAGCGGAACAGGGGCCGTTCCCTGCCGCGGAACAGGCGCCGTTTCCCGGTCAGCGCCAGTCCGTCCTTCAATCGGCCGTCGATACCGGGGGGCACCCCCTCCAGCCGGAATCCCGCGAGCTCCCAACCGTCATACCGGTCCCATCGCTGTTCCAAGGGTGTCTTGGCGAACGAAGGTCCTGCTCCCAGGGAACACAAAAGCACCCCCGAGAGGCCCATGGCGACTGTGGCCGCCAGGAAAACCGCTCGGGGGTACTTGGTCAGAATAATCTTGGGCGGCACCAGCCTGTGAGGCCTCGGTGTGATGTTATTCGCCTGCCGCATCGAAACCGCCTGCCCTTACCGAAATATTCGACCCCTACGCCAGGTCGGACGTGCAGAATGCGCACCGCGTCGCCTCGAGGGCCACCTCGCTCAAGCACTTGGGGCACTTCTTGGTCGTCGGAGCCGCTGCGGGCGCGGGATCTTCCTTCTTCTTGGCGGCGTTCATGGCCTTGATCACCATGAAGATCGCGAAGGCCACGATGAGGAAGCTGATGACGGTGTTGATGAACACGCCGTAATTCAGGGTCACCGCACCGGCGGTCTGGGCGTCGGCGAGCGTCGCGAAGGACGTGGCGCCCTCGGCTCCGGCCTTCAGGACGACGAACAGGTTGCTGAAATCCACCCCACCCAGCAGAAGCCCGATGGGCGGCATGATCACGTCGGCCACCAGCGACTTGATGATGGTACCGAACGCGGCGCCGATGACGATACCGACGGCCATATCCACCACGTTGCCGCGCATGGCGAATTCCTTGAATTCCTTGAACATGGAGTCCCCTTTTTGTCCGGGAACGTTTTGCGTTCCCTCCCCTGGATACACGATGCCACTTGTTCCGGTGGAAGACTCCATGATCCCTGGTATTTGGAGAATGTCAAGAATGACGGATATCCCCAGCCTGCGGCACGAGCCCCACATTCCCCTTGTGGTGACCGGGAGCCGAGGCGTTACATTGTGCCGGACTTCAACCCGAAAGGTACAACGTGGCAGGCAACCCCATCTTCCAGCGCCTGGATCTCTTGACCGGGCCCGCCGCCGTGGCGATCCTGCAGCGCAGCCGCGTGGCCGTGTTCGGCCTCGGTGGCGTGGGCAGCTGGGCCGCCGAGGCCCTGGTGCGCTCGGGCGTCGGCGATATGACCCTGGTTGACAACGACGTCATCTGCATCACCAACGTGAATCGTCAACTCCAGGCCACCACCCGCAACGTGGGCAAGGCCAAGGCCACGGAGCTGGCCGACCGCCTGGCCGACCTCAATCCGCGCTGCCGCCTGAACCCGGTCCAGAAGGTCTACGAACCGGATACCGCGGACTCCTTCGATCTGGGCGGCTTCGACTACGTCCTGGACTGCATCGACAGCATCAGCAACAAGATCGACCTGATCCTGCGCGCCCACGCCGCGGGCGCCACCCTGTTCGCCTCCATGGGCGCCGCCGGCAAGCTGGACCCCACCCGGATCAAGGTGGCTTCGATCTGGGATACCCAGGGGTGCCCCTTGGCGCGCATCGTGCGCCGCGGGCTGCGGGAGCGGGGGTTCGCCGGGGATTTCCCGGCCGTCTACTCGCCGGAGGTGATCCCACCGGCCGCGAGCACCAACGTGGCCTGCGGCACCCACAAGTGCTTCTGCCCCGAGTTCACCCCCACCGGCGGCGGCGAACACAAGGACTGGTGCGCCACCAAGAAGATCATCAACGGCTCGGCCGTGCACATCACCGCGACTTTCGGTATGTTCCTGGCCGGCCTCGTGCTCCAGGACGCCCGCGAACGCGCGGCCGGCCTCCCCATCGCGTGACCCCGACAGGAGATCGTCATGAATCCCTCCACCGAGAACACCGCCCTGCCCGACGGCTATGCCGCCACCATGCGCACCCTGATCCGCTACGCCATCGTCATGGCCTTCGTCGGCCTGCTGGTCGGGGTCGCCTTCCAGGAGTCCGCCAAGAAGCTGCCCTTCAGCGAAGCCGGGGCGGGGCTCCACCTCGAGGCGATGCTTCCGCTGGCCCTGGTGCACGGCCACGTGTTCACTCTGGGCGTGCTGTTTCCCCTGGCCCTGGCCGGGGCCCTGGTCCTGGGTCTCAAGAGCGGCGGCCGGACCGTGGGCCCGCGCACCCAGGCATGGCTGACGCGGGGATTCCTGCCTTTTGCGGCCCTCACCGTCGCCCTGCAACTCTTCAAGGGCTACGCCATCCTGCTGGCAGTTCGCCACGGGAACCACGACATGGCCGCGGTGGACGCCGCCTTCATGGGTGGATCCCAAGCGCTGCGTGCTGCCGTCTACGGGGTCTTCCACACCGGCATGGGCGTCACCCTCGGCGTGTTCCTGGTGGGGTTGTGGCGGAGCCTGGCCAAGCGGGGTTGATCCCTTCAGCCCAGCGGGAAATGCACCAGCATGGCCGCCGGCAACCCGGGGTGGGTCATGAGGTCGGGATCCACGGCGTTGAGATAGCCGTTGATGCGATCCAGGTCGGCGGCACGACCGGCCAGGTGCGCGTAGTGACTCACCAGGGTGCCCAAAAACGCCGTGGGCATGGCCCCGTTGGGGCTGATGGTGAAGGTCAGCCCACGGGCGGCGGCGTATTCCTCGATGACCGTCGTCTCCGGCAGCCCGCAGGCCAGATGTTCCCGGGCCCATCCGGCGTTAGTCAGGTCGATCACCGCCCGCAACCTCTCCTCGTAACGGCCTCCGGGAATCCGGAAGGGGTTCAGCAACACCAGATGGCGCCGCGCCCGTTCACGCAGGGCATCCAGGAAACCGAATCGATCCTCAGGCTGCACGTGCTCCAGCACGTGGCACGCACACACGACATCCACACTCTCGGGCGAAAAGGGGAGCGCCTCTCCCCGCAAGCCGTTGGTCGCCGGTTCGGCCAGGCGGTAACTTGCCCGGGGCAGGTGCTGGGCCAGCAGACCGTCTCCTCCCCCCACGTCCAGAAGCTCAAAATCCTCGGAGCTGCAAATGCCGCGCAGGAAAGCGGCCAGGGTCGTCATGCGGTAGTGTCGGTTGTGATCCATCGCAGCCAGGGTGTCGCCCGTCATCCGGGTTCCGGCAAGCTTACGTTCCAGCTCGGAGCCCGCCCCACCCAGCGCGGCCGCCGTCCGGTAGCATGCCGCCGCCGGAACGTGCCGACCCCCCTCGAACCAGGCGTCACCCAGCCGCTCGTGGTTCTCCGGCGCAAGGGGTGCGCCCGCGACGGCCGTCATCGCCGCCCAAAATGAAGGTGCCGACCGAGGATCCACGAATTCCCCGTTCAAATGGTTTGATGATAGAGTTCTTCGATGTTCGTCAGCTCATGGCGAACATCCCAGACCAGGCTGTCCCAGGCTTCGGGGACCAGCCCGATGCGCTCCAGGGCGGGCAGATACCGCTCCACGGGAGCATCCTTGCCCAGGTCCAGCTCCTTGCCGCGCCCCACCTGCCACAGATCGGACAGTTGTTCGGCAAGTCCCAGCAGGATCCCGCCGCCCCCGCATTGGGTGTTGGACGGATCGACGTGATGATCCCGAACCGCATCGGTGATGGCCTGCGGCAGGTTCCAAAGTTTCAGCATGTACTCGGCCAGCTCGGCGTGATCCAGGCCGATGGCTGCGTGCTCGGTTTCGAGGGAGACCTTCTCCCCGTTCGGATCGGGCAGGTAATCGTCGATGATGAGCTTGGCCACGTCATGGAGCAGGCCGGAGACGAACGCCTCTTCCGGACGCAGGTCTCCCTGGGGGGCGGCGCTGGCGAAGACACGCGCCCCCAGACCCACCGCCATGCTGTGCATCCAGAATCCGCCGCCGGGATTGTAGTCGTAGTGCGTCATGTCCTTGCGGGTCATGCCCTCGGTGCTGACGGAGTAGACGATGCGCTTGAGGGTGTCCAACCCGATGAGCACCACCGCTTCGGCGATGGAAGGTACCGTGCGCGACCGGGCATACAGTCCGCTGTTGGCCACCTTGAGCACCCGGGCCGTCAGGGCCTGGTCCTTGCTGATGATGACCTCGAAATCCGCGGCGGTGAAAAATTCCTGGCGGGACAGGGCAAGGAACTCGTGCACCACCGTGCTCAGGCTGGGCAGTTTGTCGATGCGCTCCAGCACGTCGAAACGGACGTTGCGCCAGTTGCCGTCGGGATGGTCGGTTCGTCGTTCACCATTCATGGCATCGTCCTCTTCAATCAGACGTCCAGCCGCGGAACTTCCTCGCCCGATGTCTCCGGGTGAGGCCAGTAGGCGATCTCCGGGGCCATGACCTTGGGGGTGAAGATCATCAACCCCGTTAGAAACATATAGATCAAACTCACCAGCAGATCCGGAAACCAGGCCGGCAGGGCCGGCACACCGGCCAGAAACTTGTCCGGGGCGGGGGGCCAGATCCGATGCCCCATGTAGGCAAACAGCAAGAACACGAAGATGAACAGGAAATTGCGGCCCAGCCGGGCGCGCAGGGCCTGCATCCGGGTCATGTGGAATTTGGGCTGCAGGAGATCTTCGGCCACCCTGGCCCCCCAGCTGTCCTGGGGGCTCACCTGGTCCCGGCGCAGGATCCCGCCGTAGAAATTCTCCTCGATCATGCGCACGCGGGCCCGCCACACGTCGAAGAAACGGAAGCGCCGCGCCTCGATGGCCAGGAACACCAGGCTGGCGAACATGCCCATGAGGATGCCCTCGGTGGCGTAGCCCGGGTTGTTGAGGCTGGCGGTCAGGATGGCCAAGGTCGAGATGATCGCCCAGTTGGTGGTGGTATCCAGTCGCGTGCGCCAGACCAGGGCACGGTGCATCTCCGCCCGGTAGAAGTGGGCCAGGGCGGTGATGTACTCCCCGCGCGTCAGCGGGGTGTTCTCGAACTGGGGCACCTGCTCCTCGTCCAGGGGCGGATAGTGGGGAGCCTCGTCCACGTGGTCGGGTTCGGGGTTCCGGTCCCGGTCGTCGTTCATGATCTATCCTTCCCGCTGGGGGAAGACGCCGTCCAGGGCCTCGCGCAGGATGCCCTTGAGATCCTCATCGAAGTCCTTGGTCAGCATCCACTCCAGGTAACTGCGGCCGTCCGGAACCTTGCAGATCTCCTGCAGGGTGCGCCCGTTGAACTTGCCGAAGGTGAGGACCGCATCGCCCCCGTCGCTCCAGATCAGCTTGCGCTTACGATCCAGGTACTTGCCCTCGTCCGGGTTGCAGAAACGGTGGAGCTCGTCGATCTCCCGCGGCAGATCGGCGTAGCGGCCGAGCTGGGCGTCGAGAACGTCCAGGGTGGCGTTCACGTCGGCCAGGGCATCGTGGGCTCCGGTCAGATCGGCGTCACAGTAGTATCGATACGCCGCGGTCAGGTTGCGCGGCTCCATGGTGTGGAAGATCCGCATGGCATCCAGATGGCGCACCCCGCGCAGTTCGAACAGGCCGCCGGCGCGTTTCAACTCGGCCTGCAGCAAGGGCAGGTCGAAGCGGATGGAATTGAACCCGGCCAGGTCCGCGTCCTTGAGCATCTCCTCGATCTCCGGCCGCAACTCGGCAAAGGTCGGCTTGTCGGCCACGTCGGCGTCGGTGATGCCGTGCACCGCGGTGGCCTGGGGCGGGATGGGTTGCCGGGGGTTGACCAGGGACGCGAGTGTGGCGCGGCGTCCGTCGGGGGCCAGGCGCACCAGGGCGATCTGGACGATGCGGTCGCGATCCACGTCGACCCCTGTGGTTTCCAGATCGAAGCCGACGAGGGGGCGCTCAAGCTTCAGGTTCTGCATGGCTGGTCCTTTTGCCGGCGTGGGTTTCGTTGCTTCATTATGCCGTCCCCGGCCCCGCGAGGCAAGTCGTCAGAAACGCCTCCCCCTGAAAGCCGGGGATTTCCGGTTTCCCCGGCGGCGATTTGGGGTTACTATCATCCTTACGCAGACGGATCTGCACTTCAGCCCGATCCTCCCTCGGGCAGGCGACAGGAGACGCCTCCGGCATGACCCGCAATGTCCTTATCTGGATTCTGGTCCTGGGTCTGCTTGCGCCCTGCAGCATGCTTGCGCCCGTCGTGCGCCCGGCTTTGGCGCAGGACTGGCAGACCCATGTGGTGCGCCGGGGCGAGAACCTGACCGTGATCGCCGAAAAGTACGGCGCCACGGTGCAGGATCTGCGCGATTGGAACGAGCTGCGCAGCGACGAGCTCGCCATCGGCCAGAGCCTGCGCATTCCCGAATCGGACAGCGAATGGTACCTGGTGCGGCGGGGCGACAGCTTGTCGGAGATCGCAGCGGCCCACGACATCTCCCTGACCTTCCTCCGCTCGCTCAACCACATGCAGGGCAACACCATCTATCCGGGTCAACGGTTGCGGGTGCGGCCCTCGCCCCGGGACGAAGCGGTCCATGTTGTTCGTCCCGGCGACAGCCTTTCGCGCATCGCCGAGCAATACGGCGTGACCCTGCGCCACCTCAAGAACATCAACGACCTTTCCGGCAGTACCATCTACCCCGGACAGAAGCTGCGGCTGCGTGAGGCCGCGCCGTCCGTCCACATCGTCGAGCGCGGCGACGCCCTGTGGGAAATCGCCGAGGCCTACGGTCTATCCCTGAAGCATCTCAAGAACATCAACGGGCTGACCTCCGACCGGATCTACCCCGGTCAGGAACTGCGCCTCAACGGGGCCACCGCCCCCCGCATCGCCACCTACGAGGTCAAGCGCGGGGACAACCTCAACGAGATCGCCCGCCTGCACCAGATGAGCCTGCGCGAACTGCGGCAGATCAACGGCATCACGGGCTCGCTGATCCGGCCGGGACAGGAACTGAAGGTGCGCCCCCTGCTGGGCGGCGCAGCCACGGCCGGCGAACCGGGCACGATCCTGGGCAACCTGGCCGACCTGGACCTGGACGCCCTTCTGCCCCGGGTGCCGGGGGTATCGCGCCTGCAGACCGGCAACGGACCCTACTATTACGAGGCCCCGCAGGCGTCGGCGCAGAAGAGCCGCGGGTATTTCGAGAAGGCGAAAATCTCCCCCGCACTGTGCTACAGTCACGGTCGCGAGCTGATGGATCGGTTCGACGCCGAGCTGGACAAGCAGCCGCCGCTGAGCCGGCGCCTGGCCGGCTGGACCATCGTGCTGGATCCGGGACACGGGGGCATCGACCCCGGGACCATCGTCAGCGCCAAGGACGCCGCGGGCCGGCGGTACTACGTGGTGGAGGATGAATACGTCTACGACCTGGCCCTGCGGGTCTACGCCCTGTTGCGGCTGCACGGCGCCGACGTGACCATGACCCTGCTGAGCCCCAACCACCTGCTGCGCCGCAACACGACCCAGGACCAGACCTTCGTGCACGACCGCAGCGAGGTGTTCAACGACAAGGCCTGGAACCGGCACAACCGGGAGGACACCCACCCCATGGGCCGCCAGAAATACCTGGATGAGCGCAAGAACATCGCGGGGCGGGCCTACGCCGACGGCGACGCCCGACGCTCCGTGTTCCTGAGCTTCCACGCCGACAACGACCCCGAGTCCGGCGGCGTCTTCACGCTCTTCCATTACCAGGGCCGCCAGGGCACCGACACCGTCAGCCGCGCCTTCGCCCGCGGCATGCTGCCGGCCATGGGCGCCGGCGCCCGCACCCGCGGTCGCAACCTCGGCGTGCTGCGCGGCAATCCCGCCCACTACAAGTTGCTGGTGGAGATGCGCAACCTGGCCTTCGCCGATCACGTCTGGGCCATTCGCTACGGCGAGATCCGCCAGCGCGATGCCGAGAAGGTCGTCAAGGCCTTGCTGGAGGCCGTCGAAGGGTTGGATCCGGTGGCCAAGAGATAAGGTTCCGCGTCGACACCCCCAGAAAAGGAATACCCCATGTCCTCAACGGCGAAGAAGTGGCTCCTCGGCTGCGGGTTGGGCTGCGGCATCCCCCTGTTGTTGGTGATCGCGGTCTCCCTGGTGAGTGGGCTCCGCATGATGAAGCCCCTCAACGAAGCCGTCGACGCCCAGAAGGAACTCATCGCCTCCTTTGGCACACGCGATGAATGGGTTCCCCCCGTGGACGGTTTGACGCCCGACCGGTTGGAGCGGTTTCTTGCCGTGCGCGACTCCCTGAACCCCATTTGTGCGGATTTCACCAAAATCGCCGTCAAATTCCGCAACGTGGGCGAACTGGATTCCGGCGGCGAAAAGGCCGGCAAGCTGGAAGTCCTCAAGGCGGCGGGCGGAGTGACCGGCGCCGTCTTCAGCTTCGCCGGAAACATCGGGCGCTTCACCACGGCCCGCAATCGGGGGCTCCTGGCGGCGGAGATGGGGCTGGGTGAGTACATCTGGATCTACGTGCTGGCCTACAACAGCGACCTGGGCCACCCCCCGAACGTCGATTTCGACGACAAGGAGTCCGATAGCCGCTATGCGGCGCAGGAGCGCGATGTCATCCGCGGCCTGATGGCCCGGCACGCCGATGCCCTTGCTGAGGCCGATCGGGGTGAAGAGGCCGATCTGTGGCGAGCCGAGGCGGGGCGGCTGGAGAACAGCGATAGCGACGGAGTCCCGTTCCCCGACGGCAGCCTTCCCCCAGAGATCGCCGACAAGCTGG
>PFVX01000046.1 GCA_002790835.1 bacterium CG_4_9_14_3_um_filter_65_15
ATCCCAATGAGGATCGAGGCCGCTGTCAACCTCTCGCGCTTCGATTTCTAGGCAAAAGAGATTTGGCTCCCCGGATGGGACTCGAAACCCTCCCCTACCCCTTCACACTCCCCAGGGTCAACCCGCTGATCAGGAAACGGTTCAGGACCAGGAAAAGCACGACCACCGGCACGCTGACCAGCAGCGATCCGGCGGCGTAGTTGGCCCATTCGGTCTGGTAGGTGGTGAACAGGGATTCCAGGCCCAGAGGCAGGGTCATCAGCTCACGGCTGGTCAGCATCACCCGGGCGACCATGAACTCGCTCCAGCCGGTCATGAAGCTGAACAACGCGGTGATGACCAGGGCGGGTGCGCTCAAAGGAAGCGTCACGCGCGCGAAGGCCTGCAGGGGGCTGCAGCCGTCGATGAGGGCGGCCTCGTTCAGATCCACGGGGATGGTGTCGTAATAGCCCTTCATGGTCCAGATGCAGAACGGCAGGGCCGTGGCCACGTAGGCGATCATCACGCCGCCCAGGGTGTCCACCAGGTGGAACTTGCGCATCATCAGATACAGCGGCAAAAGCAGCATGGTGGCCGGGAACATCTGGGTCATGAGGATGCCCTGCAGGGCCGCCCCGCGCGCCTTGAATCGGTACCGCGACAGCGCGAAACCGCCCAGGCTCGCCAGGGCCACGCCGATCAGCGCCGTGCCCAGCGACACGATGGCCGAGTTGCGCAGCCACAGAAAGAACGGCTTCTCGGTGAACATGATGCGATAGGCATCCAAGGTGGCGCCCTGGGGGATGATCTCAAGGTGCGTGCTGTAAAGCTGGTCACCCGGCCGCAGGCTGATGCCGAAGACCTGGATCACCGGGAACAGGGCGAACAGCACCAGCAACCACACCAGCGCATGGACCCACACCATGCCCCAGATGGACTTGATCCGACCCGGTCGCGCCATCAGTAGGCCTCCTGTCGGGACACCCGGTCGTAGCCCCGCACGATCACCACGAGCACCAGGAAGATGAACACGCTGAAGGCGGCCGCGTAGCCGTAGCGGTAGTAGAAGAAGGCGGCCTTGTACACGTAGGTCACCAGGATGTGGCTCTTGTCCGCGGGCAGGCCCTGGTCGGTCACCAGCCAGATCACGTTCAGGTTGTTGAAGGTCCAGATCGTGCCCAGCACCAGGGCCGGCAGCAGCACCGGCTTGAGCATGGGCAGGGTGATGCTGAAGAAACGCTTCACCGGCCCGGCGCCGTCGATGCGCGCGGCCTCGTACAGCTCCCGGGGTATGCTCTGCAGCCCGCCCAGGGCGATGACCATGATGAACGGGAACCCCAGCCAGATGTTGGTGATCACCGCGGCGGAAAACGCCGCCGATTCGCTGGCGAACCACGACACCGGGTGCAGGCCCACCGAAGTTAACAGCTGGTTCACCGCACCGTACTCCACGTTGAACATCCCCCGCCAAGTCAGCGCCGAGATGTACTGCGGCACGGCCCAGGGCAGGATCAGCAGGGCGCGGTAGACGTTGCGCCCCGGCAACTTACGGTTCAACAGCAGCGCCGCGCCCAGGCCCAGGGTGAAGTGGAAGATGAGGTTGATCACCGTCCAGGCGATGGTCTTGCCGAAGATGTGGTAGAAGTCGGGCTCGGTGAAGATCCGCGCGTAGTGCATGAAGCCCTTCAGCTGCGGATCCCGGAAATGGTACATGTTCCAGTTGGTCAGCGAGACATAGACGTTGAACAGGAAGGGATAGGCGACCACCGCGATCAGCACGACCGCCGCCGGCATCAGGAACCAGAATGCGAGCTGGGATTGGGACCGACCGAGTTTCACGCTTCCCCCTATTCCCGCATGCGGGCGATCATGTCCACGGCGCGTTTCTGCATGAACTGCGCCGCTTCCTGCGGGGTCATCTCCCCGTTCATCACGTTCTGATAGCCCGGGCGCATGCTGTCCCAGATGGCCCGCATCTCCGGCACGATGGGCATCAGCCGGCCCTTGGCGATCTGGGCGTTGCTGGCGCGCATCGTCGCATCGGTCTCGAAGTCCGGCAGCTTGCGCGCCTCCAGGTCGCTGGGCAGCACGCTCAGCTTGCGCGCCAGGTCCACCTGGGCCTCGTAGCCGGTCAACCAGGCCAGCAGCGCGGCCGTGCATTCCTTCGTGGCGGGATCCAGGTAGGCGTTGATGGAGTAGCACTTGGCGCTGGTCATGGGCGTGGGCCAAAGCCCGGTGGCGCTGACCATCGGCATGGGCGCCAGCTCGATCTCGATGCCCGCTTCGCGGTAACCGTTCCAGGACCAGGGACCGTTGATGATATAGGCCGCCTGACCCGTCTTGAACATGGTGTCGGCCAGGGGGTAGTCACACTCCCGGGGCATGACGTCCAGCCGGCGCAGGTTCTGCATGAACCCCAGGGCGCCGACCATGGCCTGCGTACCCAGGGTGGGAACCGCGCGGTCGTCCATGACCCAGCCGCCGTAGCCGCCGAGCCAGGGCACCAGCCAGAAGGGTTCGAGCAGGTTGAAGACCAACCCGAACTGGTCGGTCTTGCCGTCGCCGTCCAGATCGCGGGTCGTATCGCGCAGCTGGGCGACCCAGTCATCCGTATTGACGGGGATGGAGTCCACCAGCGCCTTGTTGGCCACCAGGGTCAGATGGTTGCCCACCTGATCGGGCAGCCCCCAGGTCTTGCCGTCGAGAATCGGCAGGGCGCCCGGGTCGAAGCGGGCGATTTCGCCGGCGGGCAAAAGGTCTTCGATGGGCATGAGCAGCCCCATGATCTGGTACGGCCCGATCTTGTCGGCCGGACCGTAGACCATGCTGGGGCCGCCGTAGGCCAAGGCCGCGGTCTGGAACTGCGTCTGCAGGTCTTCGGTGCGGTAATGGACGCGCTGGATGTCGAATTCGGCGAATTCCGGATGCTGCTGGCGGAACTGCTCGACGTGCTTGTCGAACAGGGTCTGTTCCTGCGGGTCCATCTGTTCCCAGACGATCACCTGGCCGCTGCGATCCACATGACCGCACGCCGACAGCAGCGCCGCCAATAACAAGGGCGCCAACACCCGCAAAACCCGCCTGATCCAAGTAGTTGTATCTGTCATGGCAGGGAAGATTACATCGTTTTGCGTTGAATCACAATGGCCGATCGGGTATCTTCCCTCCCCAGCGCGCCCGGCCTTTTACCCAAGCTCCGGATCGACGGTATCACCATGTCCAAGACCATGTTTCCGCCGCATCGCAACCGGATTTTCCTGCTCGTGACCTTGATCGCCCTCCTCGGCGCATCGGCCGCCGTGGCGGTCCCCTATCACGCCCCGGTGATCAACGGCGTGATCACGCCCGACGGAACCGACTGGGACCCCGCGGATCTGGTCGTCAACGACCGGGCCGACGACAACACCTCCCGCACCGCCAACGTGCGCAACCTGTGGGTGACCTGGGATCAGGACAACCTCTATCTGGGCATAAGTTATCAGGATTTCGGGCCCGACGAGGCTCTTGCCGTCTACCTGGACCTGGACAAGGAGATCGGCCTGCGCTCGGCCGCCGATCTGGACACCTATGCCGGCAACTTCCTGCTGCCCGAAGGCCACGGCATCGACCTGGTCCTGGGCCGGCTGCCCGGCGACAGCGTTGACCTCGGCGGCCCCGCCCCCGGCGTGCGCCTGGTCAATGACGACACCGGCGCCACCATCGACATCGGTGACCTGATCACCTCCGCCCAGGCCGTCAGCGTGGGCAAGGATGCCTCCGCGCTGCCGTTCTGGTTCAACGCGGAATTCGCCCTGCCCTGGTCGGTGATCTACCCCGACGGTATGCCCGACCTGGCCGTGCTCAAGGCCGTGGCCGTGGCGACCAAGTCCAGCGCCGATCTCAACGGAATCGACTCCGCTCCCAACAACGCCGGCCTGGACGGCGGCAGCGCCCAGGTTGAATTGGCGAATCTGCACGCTTCGATCCTCGACATCTCGGGCGACGGCGCCCCCGATCCGGCCACCGGGTCCATCTCCGGCACGGTGACCCTGCCCGGCGACGACGGCGCCACCGCCGTGAGCGCAACTGCCGTCATCACCGGCTTTGCGGGCCGCGATCCCGGCTCCGCCCTCTCCGCGGTGACCACCACCGCCGGAGTCACCGCCTACACCCTGCCCCGCCTGCCCGACGGCACTTACACCGCCAGCATCTCCGCTGAGGGCTACTTGCCGTCATCCGGGTCGTTCACGGTCGCCGGCGGGCAAGCCACCACAGGGGCGGACTTCACCCTGGAAAAGGCCATCGCCATCCGGGGCACGGTCGATTTCGCCTCCGGACCCGGCGCAGCGGGCTCCTTGACCCTGCTGGATTCCGGCGGGACCGTCCTGCAGACCAAGACCTTCACCGCCGCGGGCGGCGCCTATGTCTTCTATGTCGAGGCCGGCCAGTACACCGTGCGCGCCGAAGCCGACACCTATCTCCCCGGCGAGATCCCCGTGACGGTGCCCGCAGGAACCGACGTAACCGGCGTCGATTTTCTCCTCGCGAGGCAGACCGAGATCAGCGGCACCGTGAGTTTCGACTCCGGCCCGGGTGCCGCCGGCACCATCCGCCTGCTCGACACCCAGGGCACCGAACTCGATTTCACCGATTTCCCCGCCAACGGAGGCCCCTTCTCCTTCTTCACGGCCACCGGAGGAGATTTCGTGCTCTCGGCCTCGGCGCCCACCTATGTCACGACGGAAATGGAGATTACCGTTAGCGCGGGCACCGATCTGACCGGGCTGGAGATGGCGCTTCCGCGGGCCCCCCGGGTATTCGGCGCCGTGGAATTCGAAGGACCGGTCTCCGCCGGCAGCCTGGAACTGTACGACGAGTTGGTCGGAGCCGTCCGCGACACCGGCAGTTTTGCCGCCGCCGGGGACACCTTCTCCTTCTACCTGAATCCCGGCACCTACCGCCTCAGCCTCACCGCTCCCGGATACCAGCCCCTGGAACAGGCGCTGACCGTGGGCTTCGACGACCTGGACCTGGGCGACCTCACCCTGCAGGCCGTTCGCGCCGACCATCTGGAGATCGTGAACGCCCTCGGCATCACCCAACCCGACGTCCGGGGCACCGTCTCGATTCCCGCCGACGAATTGTGGTTCCTGACGCCCGTGACGCTGGCCGCGCGCGACGCCGACGGCCGGGACGACCTGTTCGACCTGGACGGCGGTCTCGGCGGCTTTGTCCTGAGCGCCCTGAAGATGGACGACCAGAGCACACCCCGCGGCACGCCGACTTTCTACGCCTCCGAAGACCTCGAAGACACCACCACGACGGTGGATTTCCAGGACGGGCGCGCGAAGTTCTGGATGACCAACACCGCCGTCGAGGTGCTCAGAGTCTACCTGGCCCAGCCGGGCAAGGATCCGGTGGCCGGCCGCATCATCGTGGCCTTCCAGGATCCCAAACCCACCACCGTGGTGCTGACCACGGCTGCGGAAACCCTCGCCGCCGATGGTCTGACCACCGTCCAGATCACGGCCCAACTCTACGACTCGGCCCGCAACCCCAGCCGCCTGGCCGACATCCCGGTCACGTTCGCCGTATCGCCTGCTTCCACCGGTGACGGCCGCTTCATCGTGCCCTCGGCCACCACCAACGCCGACGGCCAAGCGACCGCCGAGCTGTCGGCCACCGGTTCGGGCACCCTGCTGGTCACCGCATCGGTGGTGATCAACAACGTCGCCCTCACCGTGGTTGCGGGATCCCTGGAGAGCGGCGAGGCCCTCTTGTCCATCACCACGCTGGCCGGCCCGCCGACAGGCTGGGAGATCATCCTTCCGGGCAATCTCAGCGACCTGTCCACCCCCGTGAACGTGACCGCCCAGCTGGTCGATGTGTTCGGCAATCCTTCCCCCACGGAAGGCCAAAGCTTCACCTTCGCAGCCAGCCCCACCGCGCTGGGCGGCTTCTCTCCGGCCAGCGCCGTGACCGACACCAACGGCCGCGCCATCAGCGCCTTCACCCCCGCCGGGGCCGCCGGGCTGGTCACCCTTGGCGGACAAGGCGGTGCCTATCCCGTGCGGGGCGCCGGATTGCGCCTGCGCGACGTCATGGTCATCAGCGACCCGGACTGGGAGCACGAACCCGGCACCCGTCACGTCTTTCCGCCGACGGACCTGACCGCCCTGGTGGTGGACAACAGCCCGGGCGCCCTGATCCTCGACATCCCCTTCGCGTCCGACTGGGCCGGCCTGCAAATGCATGTGATCTTCGAGACCAAGTTTGACGCTGCGGGTGCGACATCCGACCCCTTCGTGCAGCCGGTCAATTACGCCCACGACCTGCTTCCCGACTTCGCCATCACGTGCAAGTACAGCGCCGACGACTATGGGGACTTCCGTCGCTGGAACACCGTGCTCAACGCGTGGGAGTGGTACGACCCCGATTCCGACACCTATACGACCGTCCAGGGCTACAACATTCAGAATCTCTGGACCCGCAAGGACGGTGACGGGTTCCACATCGAGATTCCCTGGGCGGCTTTCGGCGGCATGCCCGATTCCCTCCGGCTGGAGACCTACCTGACCCAGGAGGACGGCGGCGTCAAGCGCTCCGCCTTCGATTCGGCCCCCCAGGACTCCACCCTGAACCTGACCTTCGACTACCTCGACCCCGGGCCCAACGACTGGGTCGCCGCCCTGGGTCCCGTCACCCTGTCCGCGTGGGGCGGACCTTATGTGGTGAAAACCGACTTCCCCGCCGCACCGGCGGTGAGCAACGTCCAGATCACCCCCGCGGCCGTGAACGCCGGTGAGCCCATCACCGTGACCGCCCGGGTCACCGACGGCGGCGACGGCATCGGCGACGTGCTGGCCGACCTGTCCCCCGCCGGCGGCGGCGCGCTGGTGAGGATGTATGACGACGGCGCACCCAGCCACGGCGACCAGGCGGCCGGCGACGGGACCTACAGCATCCAGTTCCTGGTTCCGGTCGGGAATCCCGGCGGCAACCAGGTGCTGAAGATTTCCGCCTTCGACGCCGGCAACACCAGTACGGCCGGCGGCGAGGCCACCTTGTCGGTGACCGCCATCGTCGAGCCCATCCTCGAGATCAGTGATCCGGTCGGCGACGATCACGGCCCCAATCAACCGGGGACCGCGCGGAAGTTCTACACCTATCCCACCAACATCGTGTTCGGCGAGGGCAACTTCGACCTGACGGGGCTGACGGTCTACGAGACCTCCACCACCATCGCCGGACAGACCATCGACATGTTCGCGTTCCAGGTCTCGATGGTCGATTTTCCCGACCCCGCCGACCCCAGCACGGCCGACTGGAACCCGCTCTACGCCGAACTGAACCTCGAGAAGATCGACATCCTCATCGACAGCGGCCCCGGCGGCGCCACCACCACCCTGCCCAACCGCCAGGCAGCCTTCCAGTCCTGGGACGCCTGGGACTACGCCATCATCCTGGACGGCTGGTACAAGGCCGTCATTCCCAGCCTGGGCCAGAACACCCTGCAGTCGTGGCGCGACAACGCCCTGCGCACGGACCAGGACATCATTCTTCTGGGCGATCCCGCGCGCAACACGGTCACCGCCCTCGTGTCCCGGGCCGCCCTGGGCGACCCCACCGTGGATGATATTCTCGGCTGGGACATCGCCGTCTGCATGTCCAGCCACGACTTCGGCGGCGAAGAGGTGCTGGGCGGCATCCGCTGGGTGAACGAGGCCCGCAGCGAGTGGAACTTCGGCGGCGGCCAGAACAGCGACCGCGATTCCAATCTCATGGATCTGCTCCTGGTCCCCGGGTCCGGTCACGGCCCCGGCAAGAGCCAGGAGGAGATCCTGGACTACGAATCCGCAGCCGCCCTGGCGAGACTCGACCTCGGCCTGACCCCGGTGGCCATCGAGATGAGCGCCCCCGAAGACACCGGACCACCGGTGATCGATACCGGCGGCGGCGGATCCATCCTGACCCGCGTCGAACCCCTGGTCGATGCGCCCGTGGCCATGTCCATGCGGATCACCGACGACACCCGGGTCAACAGGGCATCCATGCGTTATCGCAGTTCCGGTTTCACCGGCCAGGGTTGGGACCGCGAAGTGGCCATGGGATCCCTCGGCAACAACCTGTGGGTGACCGACATTCTGCCGACCTGGCTGGATTCGAATCTGGTCTACTCCCCGGTGGACAGCAGCCGCTACATGGAATTCGAGGTCACCGCCGTCGACGACAGCAACAAGGTCTCGGTCACGCCCGTGACGACCCTCCAGGTGGCCCCGGCGGCTTCGTCCCGCACCACCTCCAAGGCGATGAACGACGGCGACATGAGCCTGCTGCAGGTCGAAGGTTCCACCCTTGAGATTCCCGACAGCCTGCGCAGGAAACTGCTGCAAAACCACATCGCCTCGGCCTGGACCGGCACGGATGTGGCTGCCGACACCATGGGCTCGCGGATCTCCCTGGACTGGAGCCTGTACGCGACGCCCTCGATCCTGGAGGAAGCGCCGCAGACCCCACCCGGCCGGCCGTTGGGAGTCCTGCGCGGCATCGGCCTGTCCACTTCCGATTCCCTCGGCGGCACTCTCGTTCAGAGCGGCGATCTGCCCGGCGTGATGCGCCTTTCCCTGCACTATCCCCAGGCCTGGATCCCACGGGGCGCGGACGAGAGCAAGATCGGCATCTACGAGTACCAGGCCGCCAACAACCGCTGGTTGCTCCTGGGCGGCACGGTCGCCACCGCGGGCAACCTGGTGACCGCCACGATCAGCCGCACCGGGACCTACGGCCTCTTCCTGACCGAAGGTTTGACCCGCAAAGGCGGAGATGTCATCTCGGGCATTCTGGTCTCCCCCAATCCCTTCTCTCCCAATGGTGACGGCCTGTACGACGAGACCCACATCTCGTTCTACCTCGACCGCGAGGCGACGGTGACGGTGGAGATCTTCAACTCCCGGGGCAAGCGCCAGCGGGTCCTGGAGCAGACCTTCCACTATTCGGGTGACGAGCAGGACGGCCGCGTTCCCCACCGCGTGGCGGGACTGATCTGGGACGGCCGCGACTTCGCCGGAGACATCGTGACCTACGGGATCTACATTCTGCGGATCGAGACCACCTACAACCAGGCCGGCGGGACCCGCACCATCCGCAGCAACCACTCCCTGGCGGTGATCAAATGACGAAACGATCGACACGATTTCCCGCCGGGACGTGCCTGCTGCTCTGGGCGGCCTTGGCCGTGCTATCGCCGCCTGCGGCCCGCGCCGACTTCAAGCAACAGCACATCGGGGCGCGTCCCATGGCCCTGGGTTCGGCCTATGTGGCCTTGGCCGACGACGCCAACGCCGTGTACTGGAACCCCGCCGGCCTGACCCGCCTGGCCACCCCGATGATCATGGGCACGCGGACCCGGTTGTTCACCAGCGACATCAACAACGACTACGTGGCCGTGGGCGTGCCCGGTCGCCTCCTTTCCTTCGGCGCGAGCTGGGTCCGCCTGGGCATCGACAACATCTACTCCGAGGACACCATCAACCTGGCGGTGGCCGCCAAGGCACCCTGGCTGAAGGGGCTGTCGGTCGGCATCGCCGGCAAGCTCTTCCTCCTGGACGCCCCCGGATACGTCCAGTACGACGACCCCAACTACCTGGGCGGGGACCACGATTTCAGCTTCGATCTGGGTTGGCTCTACGACAAGGGCGGCAACTGGACCCTGGGTGGAACCTTCTACAACGTCCTGTCCCCCAAGCTGCAACTGATCAGCACCACCACGGATCCCGATCCCGTGTACAGCGAATGGGTCCTGGGCGGCAGCTACCTGTTCCGCGAGACCCTGCTGGCGACGGCCGACCTGCGCAGCCGCGAGGGTGAACTCAACAACATGGTCATCAACTGGGGCGCGGAAATCTGGTTTTTCAACACCCTGGCGCTGCGGGCGGGCATGGCCGAGGGCAAAGTGACCCTGGGCGCCGGCCTGCAGGACGCCCACTGGCGCCTGGGGCTGGCCCTGGAGACCAACAACAAGCTGGGCGACATCTATGAGATTTCGTTCACCCTCAGGAAGTGACGGGCCACCGATGCGACTGAACAGTTATACGGCAGGCAGGTGCAGGTTGGCCGCGGGCCATCCCTTGGCTCTCCTGGTGCTGGTCGCGGCCCTGGCCCTGCCCTGCACCTCCCAGGCCGGCAACCGCATGGAGGGCTACTACTCCCTGTCCATCGCCGCCGAGAAGCAGGACACCCGCTGGCATTTCGGCGCTCCGGACGAGAACGGAATCCCCAGCCATTACGCCGAACTGAAGTTCTTCTCCAATCCCAACGACCGGCTGGAAGTCTTCTCCAAACTCCGCGCCTGGGCCAACCGGGACGACGGCAGCACCTCGGACGTGGAATTCTACCGCCCACCCTGGTACAGCGCCGAAGGTCACATCAAGATCCGGGAAACCAAGTGGGAGTCGTACATCTTCTACCGGCAGAACCGGTTCTACATCAACGACGAACCGCTGCTGCGCCTGGTCGACGACAACAAGCTGAAGAACGATTCCTACGGCCCCATGGCCCAGGGAGTCCGCGTGGATTTCTGGGATACCGACCTCCTGGGAGTCAAGGGCCTGGGCGGCACCTTGATCGTCAGCGACTCGGGCAGCACCGTTCCCGCCGGCGACACCTACTACGTCGCCCGGCTGCGCCACAAGGTCTGGGGTGAGCGCATCACCTCCGGAGCGATGCTCCTGCGCAAGGACTTCGGCTTCGACTCCACCGGCAAATCGTACAACCAGGTCTATTCCGCCGACGTGACCTTGTCCCCGCGCAACCTGGTCGACACCGGACTCCAGCTCGGCCCCATCAACCTCGAGCAATCCCGCTGGACGGCCGAAACCGCCTGGAGCATCCGGCCCGGCGAAGAGGCCAGCATCGGCGCCTCCCGCGCCCGTGCGCGCGCCATCGCCATGGAGATGCGCAACATCGTCATCGGTGACCTGACCCTCAACGGCTGGTACAACGACTTCGGCGAGGATTTCCGCAGCTACCTGTCCAACCGATTCGACGACAGCCACGAGTACAACCGGGTGCAGAAGCACGCCGAAGCCATCTGGCTGGTCCCGCGCAAG
Source organism: bacterium CG_4_9_14_3_um_filter_65_15 (assembly GCA_002790835.1). Taxonomy (GTDB): domain Bacteria; phylum Krumholzibacteriota; class Krumholzibacteriia; order LZORAL124-64-63; family LZORAL124-64-63; genus JAHJTW01. Next base: position 11,067 of record PFVX01000046.1, read on the forward strand.
TCGGTGACGGCGAAATTCACCTACGACCATTATCGCAAGCGCATCGCCGACGAACCGGGCGGCGGTCTGCGCCCCGCCACCGAGCTCTACGGCGAGCTCTACATGGAATACATCAACGGCTTCAAGTCCCGCTTCGCCTACAAGCAGTGGCGCGGCTATGACGGATCCCTGGAGATCAACGACTTCTACACCTACCCCGACTGGTTCGGGGAGGTTTCGGTGGAGAACTTCCTGGCCAAGATCAGGATCCAGGGCCGCGTCCACGACGCCGGCACCTTCCGCCAGGTCACCGCGTTCGGCTTCGACATGCAGGTGAACATCACCACCAAGCTGAAGGGTTACCTGCGGGCCATGAACGTCAACGAGAAGACCGAGGCCCGGCACACCCTGTTCGCCCAGCTGAAGTACGACCTGGGCTGGGGCGCGGACCTCTATCTCGAATTCGGTGATCCGGGCCAGTCGGACAACCTCGTGTATACCGATTGGTTCGTGAACGAGAGCAACGGAGACAACTTGCGCGACCGGATCAAATTGAGCCTGTCGTCGTGGTTCTAGAATCGTTCCAGACGGCGGACCGCGGCTGCAGACTGCGGATCCGTTTCAACAACTGCAGCGGGAGACTGCCATGAGCGTCAACGCACAAAGTCGGCATTCCACTTTCCGGTCGGGCCTGCGCCGCCTATCGGCCTTCAGCCTGGGCGCCTGCCTGATGCTGGCCACACTGGCCGCATCCGCTGCACCAACACCCGGCGACGGAGGGGTCCTGTTCACCTACAGCGCACCCGACGCCGCTGCGGTGTTCCTGGCCGGTGATTTCAACGGGTGGGACGCCACCGCCACGCCCCTGGTCAAGGGTGACAAGGGCCTTTGGAAGGTGACGGTTCCCCTGGAACCCGGCGAGTACGAGTACAAGTTCGTGGTCGATGACCAATGGCAGGACGACCCGGACAACTCCCGCCGCAAGTCAGACCCCTTCGGAGGCTTCAACTCCCTGGTCGTCGTGGGCGCCGACGGAAAGCCCGAGGCGGATGCCGCGGCAGCCGCACCCGCCCAGGCCGGAACCCCCGCGCCCGCCGCAACCGACAAGATCGCCGTGGGCCGGCCCAAGGCCACGGCCGACGGCGTGCTGTTCACCTATCGCGATCCGGGCGCCGGCGCCGTCTTCCTGGCGGGGACCTTGAACGGCTGGAGCGCCACCGACACCCCCATGAAGAAGGACGGCAAGGGCAACTGGTCCGTGGTTAAGAAGCTGGATGCGGGCAGTTACGAGTACAAGTTCGTGGTGGACGGCAACTGGGTGGCCGACCCGGAGAATCCCGACACTTCGGCCGACCCCTACGGCCGCGTGAACTCCGTCGTCGCGGTGGATGACAAGGGGAAGGTCGTCGCGGCGTCCGCCGCGCCGGCTTCCGCCTCCACGGGAACCACGTTGACCACCAAGATGACCATGAGCGGGCGTTACCTGACCCGGTTCGAGCTGACCAAGAACGTCAACTCCGACCCGCGGTACCGCCTCCTGCGCCCTTCCATGAGCGTGGACATGAACTTCAACACGCAGGTCAACGACCTGGTGGACGCCTATACGCGGCTGCGCATGGACAGCAACGACAACGTGATCCTCAACAACATCACCGGCAACCTGGACGAGGCGACGATGTGGGTCCATCCCGACAAGTTCGACGTCAAGGCCTACTGGAACCGGGAGATCTTCACGAGCACCGATCCCCTGAACCTCGCGGGCAACACCAACCACCCGGGGTCCATCGGGCACGACCACCTGCAACTGGGCAAGGGAACCGCGGGCGCCGTCGTGACCGCCGACCCGTTCGGAGTGCATTTCCGGGGCTTTTTCGCCAACGTCCACAATTTCGACTACTACAACGACCCGCGCCTGTTCGACAACACGGGCGGGGACCGCATCTGGGGCCGCTTCTCACACAAGATCGGGTCGGTGGATCTGGGGGTTCCCATCTGGCTGCAGCGTGAGCTCATCTGGATGAACTTCGAATCCATCGTGGGCCAGCCGTCCACCGGCATCCCCGCCCTGGACGACTACCTGGCGCGCTCGGGTGACTCGAGCACCTGGTTCGAGACCGAGTACCACGATTACAAGTTCGGCGTCGACGCCACCATGCCCCTGCGCGACGAGACCATGCGCCTGGGCGCCGAGGTCCTCTATGTCGACACCGCCGAACGCTTCGTGACGGGCAACCAGGCGGGCCAGAACAACGTGAACGGCACCATCGACGTGCCCTTCGACGACCGCAGCGCCCTGCTCGCCTCCCTGCGCCTGGACTACGACCCGGACGTGGAAACATCCGTGAGGCTGCAGCACCGTCGCCAGAACACCCACGGGGCCACCGCCGACCAGCGCACCCTGCTGCTCGGCTTCGTGGACCAAGCCATCGCGGAAAACCACATCTTCTTCGCCATCGCCGACGCTCCGGCCCCGACCACCTGGAACTGGACGGAATTCGAGTTGGACAAGACCAGCGGAGACCGCCAGCTGAAACTCTATTGCTGGTACTCGACCCTGCAGGAGGATTTCGCCGCCGTCGGGCGGACCGTGCCGGGCGACACCACCCGCACCGACCGGACCCAGGGGACCCTGTACCTGTCCGGCCTGGTCGGCAAGGGTGAGGCCGACTCCCGTTTCGGCCACGGCGAACTGGAATTCGGGCTGACCTTCATGGACCCCGACGTGGGCGACCAGGACGCCAAGTCCTACGAGTTCATCGGACGCTGGCGCCGACAGGTCTCGCGCACGGTCGACGCCATCGCCGACGTCCGCCACATCGCCTACGACGTCACCGGCTCCGACGCGACCGTCAACGACGACTTCTGGGCCCCGTTCCTGGGCCTGGAGTACGAGCCCCAGGCCAACCTGGACCTGGTCTTCGGTTACGGGGTGGATCCGGTGGAACTGAGCATCGACTACAACGGCCGCCAGTTCGGCCGCTGGTGGTACCGCCAGCGCTACCTGTTCGACAACCCCGACGCCGGCCTGATGGATGCGGAACAATACCTGGAGAACGCCAGGGTCTTCACCCTGCGCGCCCAGTTGACCTTCTAAGGAGTGCCAACATGCGACCGGACCTATCCGCCGCGAGATCCGCGACCCTGACCGCAACCATATTGCTGCTGGCTGTCCTGCTGGTGGGATGCAGCTACACGAGGATCCTGCGCAGCCGCCTGCCGTCGCCCCACCGCGTGGACGACTTCGAAAACGCGGTCCTGTTCCAGTACGAGGCGCCCCAGGCCAAGCACGTCAACCTGTGCGGCAACTGGGACGACAACACCTGGTGCGGCACTCAGGGCACCGGCCGCTTCGACCAGACCATCGGCGCCATGCAGGATGAGGACCACGACGGTGTCTGGCAGGTCACCGTCCCTCTCAAGGCCGGTCGCTACCAGTACAAGTTCGCCGTGGACTGGGGCATCCGCTGGGAATCCGACCAGAACAATCCCTTGTCCGAGGAAGACGGTTTCGGAGGATCCAATTCGATCCTGATCCTGCACTGACCAATCGTCTCTCCCACCCCGAAACAGGAACAGGCCCGGCTTCAGCCGGGCCTGTTTCGTTCACCATGCCGACAAAAAAACCCCCCGGTCCGAAGGCCGAGGGGCTGCGAACTTCCCGTAGGGGAATGGCTTACCGGAACATGCTCTTGAGCGAGCCCCAGCTGCTGTCCTGGGCATCGACCGGCATGCAGTCGATGGCGCCGTCATCCCACCCGAAGAACAGGTCGGTCTCGGCGAGGATGCTGTTGTCCACGGTGAAGGAGCGGTTGCCCACGCCTTCCCAGGTCTGGCAGGCGTCCTTCTTGAACTTGAACTCGAAGGTGAAGGGGATCTGCGTGCCCTGCGGGAAGACCAGGCAGGCCTGGTACAGGTTCGAACCGATCATGACCATGGGCTTGCCGTCGCCCCAGTTGGTCAGCTCGGCCAGTCCACCGGTCACACACACGCCGCCGTCGGTGGTCGCGGCGCCCAGGCAAACCTGAATGCAGACGACTTTGTCCTCGGTCAGGAAGGTCTCGTTGCCGCAGCCCATGGGCAGGTCTTCCCAGCTCTGCGTGTCGAGCACGACGGAGGGGGAAAGGCCGTCGGTGGGCAGGGTCACGGCGCGGTTGGCGTGGCTTTCCCAGGTGGCGCAGCCATCCTTCTTGAATTTGTACTCGAAATACGGATTGGAACCGGCCGGGAAGGTCACGACGCCTTCCCAAAGGTCGCCGCTGGTGTTGATCAGGTTGACGCCCGTACCCCAGGTGCCGATTTCGGCCGCCGAACCGATGACGCAGACGTCGCCGGCGGTGACCGCACCACTCAGACAGACGGAGAACGTCACGTCGATGGGACTGGGCAGGACATTGGACACGGTGTAGGTCTGGGGGGCAGCATTGCTGGCCTGGTCCAGCAGACCGGAGTAGTCCGTCATGTCACTCAGATCGTGGAAGGTGATGTCCACGGCGACCCAGGCCGCTCCGGCCATCATGCTGGTCGGGACCTGAGCCGTGTACTCGTCGTTGGCTCCATTGTCGCCGAGGAAGGCCATGGCCACGCTCATGTTGCCGCCCAAGTCGTTGGTGATGACCATGTCGGCGGAGATGTCCGCACCCTGGCCGGCCGCGTCGGTGACGCCGCCCTTCCAGACCTGGGCGTAGACGTCCACGGGGCTCACGGGAGTGACGATGGCGCCGCTGTTGGGCCAGACATTGCCGGCCCAGCCGATGACGGCGAGGGCGTTACCCGCTGCACACAGCAGCATGGCGGCGCTCGCCAGCAGGATCAATTTCTTCATGGTACCCTCCCGAGCTGAAATGAAGTTCATGGGGCAAAAGATTACCGGGGGGCACGATATCCGAGCCCGATGGCCGCAGAAACCACCGGGCCAGACCTGGCCCCATGAGGAATGATAACACAATTACCCCGATTAGTGGGGGATTTTTGCGTTAATTCGGATGATTCAGCAAAACCGTCCCACTCATGGCCGGAAGGGTCACGGTCCGGGATTCTGTGGAACCCAGATTCCATTTGTCCCCGGTCCGGAAGGGGGCTCCGGTGGCCCGCGGAAAGACCTCCGGACCCACCACAACGGTCATTTCCAGGCCCTGGGGATCGGTCAATCGGTCCAGAAGGTCGCCCGGAAGGGTCATGGTCACGGGCGTGCTGCCCGCGTTCAGCAGAACCACGGCCAGATCCCCGCCCTGGCTGCGGGCGAAGGCGTATCCCTTGCGCTCGGTGGCCAGAGTGGTGAAGGCACCGCGGCTCAGCACGGGAGTGTCCCGGCGCAACCGCGTGATCGCCCCGTAGTAGTCGCGCAGGGCGGTCTTGCGGGGGTCGCCGGTGTATCGCCAGTCGAAGGGGCGGCGGCAATCGGGGTCCTTGCCCCCGGTCATGCCCACCTCGTCGCCATACCAGATATGGGGCATTCCCACGTAGTTCATGCCGAACATCGCCGCCAGCATCAGGCGGCGCACGTCACCGCTGCTGGTCAGGAAGCGGATGGTGTCGTGGCTGTCGGCCAGATTCATCATCACCGCCACCGACTGGGGCGGATACTGGAAGCGGCCCGGACTCAGACGCTGGTCGAAGGCCGCGGCGCTGATGGCGCCCTTGCCGAAGAAATCCATCACCGGGTCACGGAAGAACTTGTAGTTCATGGTCGAATCGAACCCCTTGGGCCCGATCCAGGCGCCGGCGTTGCCCCACAGCTCGCCCACCAGCCAGCAATCGGGCTTGATGGATTTGCAGCGCTCGTTGAACAGCTTCCAGAACCAGTGCGGAACCTCGTTCGGCACGTCCAGACGGAAGCCGTCGATGTCCAGGTCGCCCAGCCAGTAGTCGGCCACGCTCAGCACGTAGTTCACCACGGGCCAGTTCGGCGTGGCCCGGGTGATGTCGGTGATGTTGTTCTCCGCCGCGTTGGGCAGCTTGAGGTCGTAGTTCAGATTGGGGTGCAGGCCGAATCCCCACCAACAGTCGTAGTAGTCGGAGGCCTTGAAGTCCCGCGTATTCGGCAGCGGCCAGCGGTGGAACTCGTACCAGTTGTAGTACTCGCTCTTGGGCCCCTTCTCCACCGCGTCGCGGAAGGCGAAGTGCCAGTTCCCTGTGTGGTTGAAGGCCATGTCCACCACAATGCGGATGCCGTGGGCGTGGCAATCCTGGACGAAGTCCTTGAACTCCCGCTCGTCGGCGAAGTGCGGGTCGATCTTCAGGTAGTCGACCGGATCGTACTTGTGGTTGCTCATCCCCTGGTTCAGGGGGTTGAAGTAGATCACGGTGATGCCCAGGTCGTTCAGGTAATCCAGGTGCTCGCGCACGCCGGCGATGTCCCCGCCGTAGAAGGAGAAGTAGTCCGGCTTGCCGTCGGTGCGGTAGGGGCTGTGGACCAGCGGGGCGACATCGTACCAATCCTTGTCCAGGTGGAAGTATTCGCCGTTGGTCTTGCCCGAGGCCGGCAGCTCCTTGGCCCCCTCGTACCAGGGTTCGCTGAAATCGGGGTCGTTGCCCTTGTCCCCGTTGGCGAAACGCTCGGGGAAGATCTGGTAGATGATGCCGTCCTTGGCCCACTCGGGCGTGGGAAAGGGCTCGTGCACGGCCGCGCTGTAAACGAATCCGCGGGCCGGCGCGCTGGGCTCCATGCCCTGCGGCCCGAAGTATTCCATGTAATCCCCGTCGTGGTAGGTGATCACGTACTCCATCGTGTCGGTGGGGTCATCCAGCTTGACCGTCGCCCGGTAGTACTGGAACGCGGCGTCGGACTCCACGGGCTCCATCCTGATGGTGTCGCCGGACAGGGCCTGTCCCGCGGGAAGATTCACGGCATAGTGCAGCTCCAGCCTGGTCACGTCGCCCTGATGGGCACGGGCGGTGATGATCACCTCGGTCGCGGTGACCGGGTTGCAGGTCGAGTAGTCGAAAACCGGCTCGATGTCGTCGCTGAAGATCTTGTCGTCCCCCAGCTCGATGGTGATGGAGGAGAACGTGTCATCCACCTTCAGCACGCTGTTCTGGCCGCCGAAGCCGTCCTCGGCACCCACGGGGTTGGCGGGATCCTGCTGCCACTGGCCGTCCACCACGAACTTGTACTGGTAGGTGCCCTGGGGAAGCAGCAGGGTCACGGTGTAGGTGCCGTCGTTGTCGGGGTCGGTCATGCGGGTCTTCGAATCGTTCCAATCGTTGAAGGATCCGGCCAGAAAAACATTGGACACACCGGAGATGACCGGCGTGTAGGAGAACTCCACCGACCGGGCGGTGCCGTCGTCCGCGCCCGTCGCAGGGGCCGCTTCACCGGCGGCAGGAGCCGCGCCGCCGGAAGCGGCATCCATGGCGGCGGTGCCCGCGGGCACCGTCAGCACGCTGTTCTGGCCCCCGAACCCGTCATCGGTTCCGTTGGGGTTGGCCGGATCGGCGCCCCATTGGCCGTCGGCCACGAACTTGTACTGGTAGCTGCCCGGTTCCAGATCCAGGGTCAGGGTCCACACGCCGTCCTTGTTCGCCATGGGGTTAGCCGAATCGCTCCAGCCGTTGAACTCGCCCGCCAGAAAGACGCTTCCCGCGGCGGGGGCTTCGTATTGGAAGGTCACCTTGGCGCCTTGAACGGGCAGGGCCAGAGCCAGCAGGACCGGCACGACCAGGATCAGGGAACGGGCTGCGCGCATGGATCAATCTCCTTGAAAAAAGGATGCCTCCGCGAACCGGAAAGACACTGCCCGCCAGATTAACAGACCAGGATCGCCCGTCAAGCCGGTCCGGCACGGTATTGGGTTTTGTGTTATAATTACAGAAACAGCGGCAACATCACCTGGACGGAGGGCAACCTCCTTTTTTTCCATGGAGTTCACCATGCCCCGCATTCGGATTATTGCCCTGCTTGCCGCCCTGATCGCCCTGAGCTCCTGGTTGGCGGCCTGCACCGAGCACGACCCGGTGAAACCGGTGCCTGGATCCGATGACCCCTTCGCCAAGACCCACTCCGACACCTTCACCCTGCGGGCCTACGCGCTGGACTCGGTCTACCTGGCCGGGACGGTCAACAACTGGAGCACCCAGGATCCGGCCTGGCAACTGACCCTGGACGCCGACGGTTATACCTGGCGCTTGATCACCGACGTCCCCGACGGCCTGATCTCCTACAAGTTCATCATCCGCAAGGGCGCCGCCATGGCCTGGCTGACCGATCCGTCCGCCGTGGAGGTCGACCCCGGCGGCGGCAGCCCTTCCTACGGCAACGCCGTGCGCGGTCGCACCTTCGTCACTCCCCAGGCCCTGCCCCAGCCCCTGGACCGCGCCCGCCTGGTGATCTACGAGACCAACATCAACGAACTGAGCAGCACCGGCTCCTTCGCCGGGGCCTACGGTGCACTGACGTCCGGCGCCAACCTGGCCGACCTCGGCGTCAACGCTCTTGAGTTCTTGCCCGTGACGGCGCCGTCGTACAACGGCTGGGGCTACGACCCGGTGCTGCAGTTCGCCCCCAACCCCAGCTTCGGTTGGCCCTCCACCTTCGCCCTGCTGGTGGATGCCGCCCACGCCAACGGCATGGCCGTGATCCTCGACGTGGTCATGAACCACATGGCCGGCAGCACACCCCTGCGCCAGCTGGACGACTTCACCGGCCGCAACGACTTCACCACCACCGAGAGCAATCCCTTCGGCATGGTGGAAATGAACTGGGCCAACGCGGCCCTGCGCGCCCACATGATCGACGCCCTGAGCCACTGGGTCTCCGCCTACAAGGTGGACGGTTTCCGCTTCGACTACATCAGCGGCGAGCCCTACTCCACCTGGGTGACCATCAAGACCGAGCTGCGGGCGCGTTTTCCGGACCTGTTGCTGATCGCCGAGGACTTCGGCTATCCGGCCAATTCCGTCACCTACGGCTATGACGCCCAGTGGGGCGGCAACCACACCGACAGCTGGGGCGGCGGCGGCAACAACTTCAACCAGGTGCTGATCACGGCCCTGACCGAAAGCGGGTTCGCCTGGCGCGGCCAGCTCAGCAACAGCATTGGCGCCTTCGGGCCCGCCTACAACAACATGTGGGCCGTGGCCAACGTGATCTCCGGCAACAGCAACTACGCCGGCGCCGCGACCGGCGACGGGTTCAGCGACATCAAGTACCTCGAGAGCCACGACGAGAATCGTCTGGTGTGGGCCGTGGACAACCTGGGCTCCAGCGGCGCCCAGGGGATCGGCGGGTCCGCCAAGGCCTTCCTGGGAGCGGTGGTGAACATGACCAGCGTGGGCGTCCCCATGCTCTTCGGCGGCCAGGAGATGGGCTCAAGCGAGTACCGACCCGAAGGGACCTCGATTTACAAGGTGGACTACATCGGTGGCGACCAGGACCTGCGCCGGGCGTACAAGCGGTTGATCAGGCTGCGCCTGAACCATCCAGCCCTGGCCACGGAGAACGTCTTTTTCCAGTGGCGCGGCGGGAACATCGACCAGACGGAATACACGATGACCTACTGGCGGGGGTCCACCAACGTCTCCAGCCAGGCCGAGATCGTCGTGGCCTGCAACTTCGACCACAACGACCACGCGTGGGACGTGCCGTTCCCCGCCGCCGGCACCTGGTTGAAATACGATCTGGCCGCGGGCACCGTCACCGTCACATCCGTCACCGGCGGTTCCCTCGCCCTGACCGTTCCGGCCTCCACCGGGTGGGTATTCGTGCGCGAGGACGGCGTATCGGGAGTGCCGTAGCCCGCAACCCAGCCCGTTTTGGCCGTGGCCCCACGCTCCGCACTGTGCTAGCCTCTGCGGGTTCCCGTGGACCCATTCAGCGAGGGAGTGCAGAGCCGTGGCCAGAGTCATCCTCGATCAGGTGAGCAAGACCTATCCCGGCGGCGTGCAGGCCGTCCATCCCGTGGACCTGAACATCGAGCACGGAGAGTTCGCCGTCCTGGTGGGCCCATCGGGGTGTGGGAAGTCCACCACCCTGCGCATGATCGCGGGCCTGGAGGAAGCGACCTCCGGCACCATCACCATCGGGGACCGCGTGGTCAACGACGTCGAGCCGCGTGACCGGGACATCGCCATGGTGTTCCAGAGCTACGCCCTCTACCCCCACATGAGCGTGCACGACAACCTGGCTTTCGGCCTGAAGATGCGCAAAATGCCCCGCGCCGAAATCGCCGATCGGGTGCGGCAAGCCGCGGACTTCCTGGGCATCTCCGAGCTGCTGGAACGCAAGCCGCGCGCCCTTTCGGGAGGCCAGCGCCAGCGGGTGGCCCTGGGCCGGGCCCTGGTCCGCGACCCTGCGGCCTTCCTTTTCGACGAACCCCTGAGCAACCTCGACGCGAAGATGCGGGTGCAGATGCGCACCGAGATCGCCCGCATCCACCACCGCCTGGGGGCCACCATGATCTACGTGACCCACGACCAGACCGAGGCCATGACCCTCGGGCAGCGCATCGTGGTCATGAAGGACGGGGTGGTTCAGCAGGTCGCGCCGCCGCTGGAACTGTACGAGCGGCCGGTGAACAAATTCGTGGCGGGATTCATCGGCTCGCCGGCCATGAACTTCCTGACCGGAAAACTGGTGCGGCAGGACGGCCTGGTCTTCGTGCTCGCATCCGGCGGTGAACCCTTGCCCCTGCCGGAAGGATTCTCCCCCCCCGCCGCCGCTCTGGACCAGGAACTGGTCCTGGGGGTGCGGCCGGAACACATCGGCCTGGCTGGCGATTTCTCGCGGGCCTTTCCCGCGCAGGTTCAGGTGGTCGAAGCCCTGGGCAATGAGACCCTGCTCTACTTCACCGTCGGCGAAGCGCCCGTCATCGTCCGCACCGACGGCTCGCAGCTGCCGGCCATCGACGATGAGCTGCAATTGACCCTGCAGCCGGATCGCATCCAGCTTTTCGCGCAATCGGGGGACGGCCTGGCTATTCGCTGACCGACTCCTGCTCGCGCCGCAGCAGCACCAGGTTGCGGTAGTAGATGATCATGCCCATGGACTGGCCGACGATGAATACCGGGTCCTTGATGTGCACGGCGTAGGCGAACAGCAGGGTGCTGCCCAGGATGCTGGCATACCAGAAATAGCGGGGAAAATAGCTGCGACCGCGGCGCTCGCTCATGAACCACTGGACCAGGAAACGGGACCCGAACACCCCCTGCCCCAAAAAACCCAGGATCTTCCACATAGTCGGGGTCATGTTGACTCTTTCGACAGGCGGTATGGGACCGGGTCCTTGCAATCGGCCGGTCTCGGATGCATCCTCGCATGCGGAGCCCGTCGCTGCGGCGGGCACGGAATTCGTCCGCAACCATAGGGGCCGACCATGAGATATTCCACCGATATCGTCGTCATCGACCTCGAGGCGACCTGCCCGGTGGAGGACGAAGGCAACAATACCATCGAGCGCAGCAGCATCATCGAAGTCGGCGCGGTGCGGCTGGACCGGCGGAGCCTGGAAATCGTGGCGGAATTCAGCGAACTGGTCCGACCCGAAGATTATCCCATCGTGCCCTTCATCACCGGCATCACGGGCATCTCCCCGGATATGGTGGCCGGCAAGGACAACTTCGCCGCGGTGGGCGCGCGGTTCCTGGAGTGGTACGGGCCCCGCAACAAGGCCATCATCGCCGCCTTCGGCGCCTACTACGACATCCCCCTGCTGCGCAAGGAATGCGCCCGCTACGGCCTGGACTACCGCACCAACATCGCCGGCGGCGCCTTCGATCTGCGCGCCGTGGCCACGGTGTGGCTGGCGGCCAACGACCACCGCACCAGCGGCCTGACCCTCGACTCGATCCTGGAAAAGATGGATCTGGCCGGACGCTTCACGTCCCACCGCGCGGTGGAAGACGCCAAGGCGGCCGCGGCGGTCCTGCAGATGCATCACCTGGGCCGGGCGTTGGACTGAGCATCTCAGGTCGCGACAACTCCCAGGCCTGGAGATCGCGCGTGCGCACCAGTGGGGTCATGACCACGCCGGGGCCCATGGCCTCCAGCGCCGCCCGCAGGGGGGGGATGTCGCCGGACCGGGCCACCAGGACCAGCAGACCGGCCGGCCGGACCAGTTCACGCCGCGACCAGGGGCGCCAACATCCCGTCAGAAAACCCCCCGCCCCCAACATGAACAGGACGATGGGTACGAACGCGATGTGCTTGACCAACCCGCAATAGGCGATCGCCAATCCGCTCGGCATCAGATCGCCGCGGCGGTAGGGCCGGGTCAGGGGATAGAGGGCCAGCATGATGCCCAGGGCCAGGGCGGTATCCATCTCCTCACCGTTCAGACGTTGACTCCGAAAACCAGGAAGGTCAGGGCCGACAACCAGATCCGGCCAAGGCTCTTCCAGTAATAGGGGTGGCCCTCGTAGACCAGGGTCCAGGGGTCGCCTCCGCCCACCACCAGCTGTCCCGATACCAGGCTGGTCTATCCGGCATCCGGTTCATCCACGATCGCACCTCCCGGTGACAACCCCTTGGCTTCCGATATCTTATCGGCGCCCACACCCTATCATAGCCGATCCGGGGGGGCCTTGGCCACCACCCGATTCCCCTTGAATCCTCGCGGGCGTTCCACCACTTTATTGTTACCAGCACGCCTTGAACCGTGGGCCCCTTGAGAGGAGAAACCCGTGTCTCGTGCCGATCAGATCTTTCAGCAACAGCAGGCGAATTTCGCCCGCTGGGAAGTCCTCAAGGATATCGTTGATCAGCAAATCGACCTGATGCTCAATTACCGGCAAAGCGGACACCCCGGCGGCAGCCGCGCCAAGGCCCACTACTTCATCAGCCTGCTGCTGAGCGGCGCCATGCGCTGGGACATCCGCCACCCCGAGAAGCGCTTCGGCGACCGTTTCATCCTGGTCGCCGGCCACACCGTTCCCCTGGTGTACGCCACCTTGTCGGTGTTCAACGAGGCCCTGCGCGTCATGCACGAGAAGACCGGAAACGACAAATACCTGGTAGCCGGCGGCCGCGAGCGCATGCTGACCTGGGAAGACCTGCTGGGCTTCCGCAACATGGGCGGCCTGCCCGGTCACGCCGAGATGGCCGAGAAGAATCTCTTCGTGAAATTCAACACCGGCCCCAGCGGCCACGGCGCTCCCGTCTGCGCCGGCGAGGCCCTGGCCCTCAAGAGGGCCGGCGCGCCGGAAGTCAAGGTCTTCGGGATCGAGGGCGAGGGTGGACACACGGCCGGTTGCTGGCACGAGACCAAGAACACCGCCTACGGTCTGGGCCTGGACAATCTCTACATGATCATGGACTGGAACGACTTCGGCATCGACCCCCACCCCACCAGCAGCATCGTGGCCGGCACGCCGCGCGACTGGTTCGCCCCCTACGGCTGGCACGTTCACGAAGCCGCCAACGGCAGCGATTGGAACGACGTGGCGCGCGCACTGCTGGAGATGACCTGCGGCGATAATCCCGTCCTGCGCCCCGGCATGATGTTCGGCAAGACCCGCAAGGGGCGGGGTTACCACAAGTTCGACGCTCCCAGCCACGGCGCGCCCCACAAGCTCAACAGCACCGAGTTCTGGCAGTGCCGGGCCGATTTTACCGCCAAGTACCGTACCGAGTGGGTCGGCACCGATCAGCCGGCGCCCGAAGGCGCGGACGCCCAGCGCGAGCAGTTCGCCGCCAACCTCAACGTCGCTCTCGACGTGCTGCGCAATGACGAGGACCTGGTGGCCTACCTGGCCGACCGCCTGGTGGAACTGGGCGACAGCGTGCCCACCGACACCGCCGGCTTCAGCCTGCAGGTGAACAAGAATCCCCTGCACGACGAATCCCTGTTCGACGTGGCCACCTACCCCGAGGACATGTGGGCCAAGCCCGGGGACAAGCAGCCCAACCGGGCCGCCTTCGCCCGGTGGGGCAGCTACATCAACAGCTACAGCCTGAAGAAGTACGGCCGCCCCCTGTTCCTGGTCTGCTCGGCCGACCTGGCCGGATCGACCAACATCGCCGGGTTCGGCGCCGACTACGGCGACATGAAGAACACCGGCTGGTACGACCGTGAGAAGAATCCCGACGGGGTGATCATTCCCCAGGGCATCACCGAGTTCACCAACGCCGGCCTGATGGTGGGCGCCTCATCCGTGAATTTCGCCGACGATCCCGAAAGTGAATTCAACGGGTTCTGCACCGCCAGCAGCACCTACGGCTCGTTCAGCTACCTGAAGTACGGTGCCATGCGTCTGTACAGCCAGCTGGCCCAGGACTGCGAATGGAAGGTCGGCAAGACGATCTGGGTCGCCGGCCACAGCGGGCCTGAGACGGCCGAGGACAGCCGCACCCACTTCGGCATCTTCAGCCCCATGGCCACGCAGCTTTTCCCCGACGGCCAGGTCATCAACCTCTATCCCTGGGAATACAACGAGGTGCCGGTGATGCTGGCGGCGGCCATGAAGACCGACAAGCCCATCATCGCCCTGCACCTGACCCGACCGGGCGTGGCGATCCCCGACCGGCAGGCCCTGGGGCTCGGGTCGCACCTGGACGCGGCCAAGGGCGCCTACATCCTACGCGACTATCGGAACGGAGAGCCCAAGCACGGGGTGGTCCTGGTCCTGGGCACCATGAGCACGGCCAACCTGATCAAGGCCCTGCCGGAGATCGACCAGGCCGGGGTGAACGTGAAGTTCGTCGCCGTGCCCAGTCCGGAGCTGTTCGCCATGCAGCCCGAGGAGTACCGCCGGTCGGTGCTCTCCCAGGGCGACATGCTCAACAGCACCTACCTGACCAACGGCGCCCGCCGCACCATGAAGGACTGGACCTTCAACCCGCTGGCCGACCGCTATGCCATGAGCAGCGACTGGGACGACCAGTGGCGGCCCGGCGGCGCCCTGGACGAGGTCTGCCTCAGCGCCCACATCGATCCGGGTTCCATCCGGGACGGGGTCGTGAAGTTCGCCCGCGACCACGACAAGCGCATGGAGATCCTCGGCGTCATGCTGGAGCAGGCCCGGGACTGATCCGATCCTGGAGACCGCACGCGAGCCCCCGACTTCGGCCGGGGGCTCGTTTCATTCCCGACCAGACCGAAAAAACCTTAAGGAATCCCTTACACACCCGATAGTCTTGTCCACTTGATGAGAACCCTCGAACTTGGGACATCACCTAAGGGTAATTATTAAATGAAAAAGTTAAACTGCTGGGAATTCAAGAAATGCGGTCGTGAACCTGGCGGTTCCAACTCGGCGGGCGGGTTATGCCCCGCCGCGGTGGATCATCGGACCGACGGGATCAACAACGGCCACAATGGGGGACGCTGCTGCTGGGCCATCCCCGAATCGGATTGCATTGGCGCCCTCCAGAACACGATCGTCACCTGCCTGCAATGCGAAGTCCTTGCCATGGTCCAGGAACAGGAGAGCGTCGACTTCGTTCTCCTGGGTGGCATCCTGAATCGCATCAAGTGAACCCTCCCCTCCACGACGGATAATCGGCTCGCCGAAGCTGAATCCGACCTGCCCCCTTGCCCGTGCCCGCGAGGTTCGGTATCCTCCCCCCTCTCGTCCCGTTTTCTCAACCGGAAAGGACCCCTATGCGTGCTCGGCTTGACCGCCATTGGCCGCTCCTGGTCGGCGGCCTATTCCTGCTGCCCGCCTGCAGTCGCGCCCAAGCCCCTGCCGGTGGGTCGGCCCCCACCCTCACCTTCGTCGAGAGCTGGCCCGAGCAGACCGTCCTGGACCTGCCGAACATCCCCGACGCTCCGGTGGTCTGGCAGGAGGTCATGGATCGGGCCGGGTCGCGCATCGACATCGCCAGTTTCTACTTCAGCCGCCCCGGCGACGGGGAGGATTCCTACGGCCCCGAGCGTGTGACGGATCGCCTGACGCCGGTGTTGAACGCGGTGGCGCGTGCTGCGGGGGACCGCGGAGCCGCGGTGCGGGTTCTGGCCGACGCCAAGTTCAACTCCACCTACCCCGAGGTTCCCGCCTGGCTGGACGCACACGACGGGATCACCACCCGGACCTTCGATGCGCAGACGGCCTTCGGGAGCAGCGGGGTATTGCACGCCAAGTACTTCCTGGTGGACGACGACGAGTTCTACATCGGCAGTCAGAACTGGGACTGGCGGGCCCTGGGCCAGATCCACGAGCTCGGCGTGCTGGTCCGCCAACCGGCCCTGGCTGCGGATCTGCGGCGCGTCTTCGACCTGGACTGGAGTCTGGCCGCCGGCGAGGACCCGCCCCAGGGATCCGACACACCGGGCGCAACCGCTCCTGTGGTGACCGTAGCCGGCGACACCGTCACGGCCCACATCGTGGCCAGCCCGCGGGATCATCTGCCGGCAGGCATCCCCTGGGACCTGCCCCAGATCGTCGAGATGATCGACGCGGCCGGCGACTCGGTCCACGTCCAGCTGCTCTCCTACGGGGTGACCGATCGAAAGAAGCGCCTGTTCGACGACCTCGACAGCGCCCTGCGCCGGGCCGCCGTGCGCGGCGTAGACGTGCGCATGATCGTCTCGAACTGGAGCACCTCGCGCTACAGCCTGCCCTGGCTGCAGTCCCTGGCCAAGGTGCCGGGAATCGAGATCCGCGTCACGTCGATCCCCGAACATTCCGGCGGCTTCATCCCCTTTGCCCGGGTCGAGCACGCCAAATACCTGACCTGCGACGGCCGGGCTCTGTGGATCGGCACCAGCAACTGGTCGCGGGATTATTTCTTCGACTCGCGCAACGTCGGCCTGATCGCCGCCGGGGCCGGCGCTCCCCGCGACGCCGATCGCTTCTTCAACCTGAGTTGGCGCGGCCCTTACGCCCAAACCCTCGATCCGTGCGGCCAGTACAGCCCGCCACGGCGCAACTAGAGTCAGGAGATCGACCATGGACCTGGAATACCCGTTCGAATCCATGAGCCGCGAGGAACTGCTGGGCTGGCTGCAGGACGCCGCCCGCCTCTGGCTCGCCCATGACGGCCTGTGGTTCCAGGCGGTGGAGTCCACCGAAGGCATGGCCGAAGCCATCGCCCACGACGCCTCCGCCTGGATGGAATTTTCGCCGCTGGAAGCCGGGCGGATCATGAAGCGACTGGGCATCGCACCCGGCGGGGGCATCGACGCCCTCCTCACCTGCCTGCAGCACCGCCTCTACGCCCACTTGAACGAGCAGGAACTGGTGGAGAAATCCGAGACGCGCTGCGTTTTTCGCATGAAGAAATGTCGCGTCCAGATGGCTCGGGGGCGCAAGGGGCTGCCCGATTTCCCCTGCAAGTCCGTCGGCATGGTCGAATACTCGGCCTTTGCCCAGACCGTGGACCCGCGGCTGCGCTGCAACTGCCTGGCTTGCCCGCCGGACGACCACCCCGACGATTGGTACTGCTCCTGGGAATTCACCCTCGCCGAAGTCGCGGAGGCCTGAAATGACAACCCCGACCGTTCCCGACCGCCTGCTGGCCGACCGCTGCGTGCTGGTGGTCGTCGACATCCAGGAGCGTTTCCGCGACCTGATCCATCACATGGACGAGGTCATGGCCAACACCGAACGCCTCGTCCGCTTCGCGCGGATTCTGGACATCCCCGTGCTGGTGACCGAACACTACCCCCAGGGCCTGGGCGCCACCGCCGGGGAGATCGCCGCCCTGTGGGACGATTTCCGGCCCATCCAGAAGCTCCACTTCAGCTGCTGCGGATGCGGGGATTTCAACACCGCCCTGGCCGACACCGGCCGCGACCAGGTCATCCTCTGCGGCATCGAGACCCACGTCTGCATCTACCAGACCGCGGCCGACCTCAGGCGCCAGGGGCTGCAGGTGGCCGTGGCCGCCGACGCCGTCTCCTCCTGCAGCAGGAAGAACCGCAAGTTGGGCCTGAATTCCCTGGCGGAACTGGGCGTCCAGTGCCCCGGTGCCCAGATGATCATGTTCGAGATTCTCGAACGGGCGGACGACCCCCGCTTCCGCGAACTCAAGGACCTGTTGCGCGAATAGAAAAACGTCCCCGACCGGAGTCGGGGACATCGCATCACACCCTGCGGAATCAGAAGGAATATCCGAATCCCAAGGCCAGGGTCTGCTTGAACTGCCCCCCCTTGCGGATGGCCCCGCGCACGAGGTCACCGTTGGTCAAGGCGCCGTCCTCATCCACCACCGGTTTGACCGTGTTGTCGTACTTGTCGTACACCCAGCGCATGCTCAGCACCACGGAAATGGCCTGGGTGACGTGGGTGGTGAACGTGTTTTCGAAATCCGCATCCACGGCCGTGGTGTAGTCGGCGATGTCCGCAGGGACCGAGCCGTCGGCGACCATGTCGTCCTCGAAGACCTTCTTGCCCGAGTAGCTGAACGGTTTGCTCAGGGTGAGCTTGCTCGACCAGTCCACCCGACCGTCCAGGGCCTTGACCATGTACTCGGTGATCATCTCGGCGGAAGCGGAAGTGCTGGTCACCTTCTCGGTCGCGTTGTCGGGCGAGGGGTTGGGATGGTACTCGCGGCTGTTCTGCCGCAGGGCCAGCCCCAGGCGCACCAGCAGGGTCTGCCCGTCCTTCTCCAGGAGCTGGCGGGACATACCGGCGGACTCCTTGAACTCCTTGGGGTTGAAGGTCAGGGGCCGCCCGGGATCCGAGGTCAGATCCTCGAACAGGGACTTGAAGCCTGCGGACACGAAGGGATCCCACCCGCCGTTGGTGGTCCAGCGCAACAGGGATTCCAGTTCGATGTTGTCGGTGGTCTTGTCCGGGCGCTTCCAGTACAGGATCCCGGAGGAGTCGCGATCCTGGCCGTGGGTCTGGCCATAGGCCAGGTTCATGGTGTTGCGCCAGTTGAACGACTCGTTGAACTGCTTCTCCAGGGCTCCGTCGATCACCCCGCTCCAGACGACCGAACCCTTGTCTCCGCCGTTCCAGTTGTTGCTGTAGCTGCTCTGCAGCAGGTTGATGCCCACGTCGAGCTTGTGGGTCCAGACGCCGACGGCCGGCTCTGCGGCCTGCGCTGCGGCGGCGGCCAGCAACGCCGCAGCCGGGATCATCAATCGGAATTTCATGCGTTGTATCCTTTCCTTTGGATTCAGTTCGAGGCCTGCTGCATATGGACGACCCGTTGCGGGAAGGGAATCTCGATCCCCGACCGGTCGAAGGCCTCCTTGCAGTTCTTGTGGAAGTCGAAGAAGACGTTCCAGTATTCGGCGGCGTTGACCCACGGCCGCACCACGATATTCACGCTGGAGTCGGCCAGTTCGGACACGGCCACCTTGGTGGCGGGATCCTTCAGGATCCGTTCATCCGCGTCCAGCACCTCGCGAATGATGGCCATGGCCTTGTCCATGTCCGAGTCGTATCCGATACCCATGACCATGTCCACCCGCCGGGTCTCGTACCCGTTGAAGTTCTTGATGGTCCCGCCGAAGATGGCGCCGTTGGGCACGGTGATGCGGATGTTGTCCGGCGTGGCGATGGTCGTGCTGAAGATCTGGATCTCCTTCACCGTACCCTTGATCCCGGCGGCTTCGATGAAGTCGCCGGCCGTGAAGGGCCGGAACAGCAGGATCATCACCCCGGAGGCGAAATTGGCCAGGGTTCCCTGCAAGGCCATACCCACGGCGAAACCGGCGGCGCCCAAAAGGGCGATGAAACTGGCCGTCTCCACCCCGAACTGTCCGATGACCGCGACAACCGTGAAGGCGATAATGGCGAAATAGACCAGGCTGGCCACGAAGCCCGCCAGGCTGGTATCCACCTTGCGGGCCTGCATGAGGGAATTCAGGCCGCCGCGCACCCTTGCCGCCACAAAGCGACCAATCCAGAAAATGGCGATGGCGCCCAGGACTTTCAGGCCCAGGCCCGGCCCCTGCTCCTTGGCATAATCCAGCAGGTTCACCCAGAAACCCGGATCGGTGAGCTTGGCGGTGGTGCTATCGGCGGCTGCGGCCGCTTGCCCCAGAAATGCGGTCATATCGAATTCCTCCAGGGGAAAATGGTGGTGAAAAAGGCCGGACAGGGCCGCATTCCGCGTTGCGTCCCCCCGACCTTTGCGACATTCGGCCATGGTAGCCGAGAATTCTCCGGCGTCAATTGCCTTCCGACCCCGCCGTTCCCGCCGGGGTGATCACCACATCGATCCGGCGGTTGAGCGCGCGGCCGGCCGGGGTATCGTTGAGAGCCACCGGTCGGTCCGGACCGACCCCTGCGGTGGTGAGGGAATCTCCGGGCAGGCCCAGATCCCTTTCCAGCAACCGGGCCACCGTCTCGGCCCGGCGGCGGGAAAGGCGCAGGTTGGCCTCACGTCCGCCCGTATCGTCGGTGTGACCCTCGACCGAGATGGTCGCACCCGGAAAAGCCCGCAGACCGTCCTCAACCCGCTTGATCAGATCCATTTGGCCCCCGGCCAGTTCGGCGCTGCCCACGGCGAACGACACGCCATGCAACCGCACATGAATGCTCCCGTCGGCCTCCAGCAGGACTTTGCCCTCCTGCGGCGTGAAACGCCCCCGCAGACTGTCCACCGCATCCTCGAACCGCTGCTTGCGGCTCAGAACCGACTCGGCGGCGGAGCGGTCGGCTTCGGCGACTCCCGCCCGCAGTTGCGTTTCCCACAGCTTCTGGCGCAGGGAACTGTTCTCGACGCGCAGAGCGGTGATCACCGAATCCTGGGCCGCCATGCGGCCTCCGACCGCGGCCTGCAGATGGCGGTTGGCCACCGTCAGGGAATCGGCACGGATGGTCAGGGCGGTCAACCTTGTGCGCAGAGCCGTCTGCAGGGCCGTCGCACGCTCGTCTCCGCTCAACTGCGGCGACAGGTCAATTCCCGTCAGGGCGGCGATTTCGTCCAGGGCCTGGTCGAAGCGCCCGAGCAGGGCTTCCATGCCGCTCTTCCGCTTCCGCATCTGCTCCACGAAAATGGCCTCGTTCAGCAGGCGCCGGGCATCCCGCGCCAGGCCGTCCCATTCCGCGGGGGACGCTTCCCCTTTCTGCGCGGCCTCGAAACGGCGGTCCAGTTCCCACCAGGACGTGGGCAACTGGCCCTTGGCGCCGTGGTCCTTGGCTTCATCGAGCAGTCGCTTGACCTCGACCCCCGGCCCGGTGTCATCGGCGGCGACACAGGTCTCCCAGGCGGCGCCCGCGATCAGGGCGACCACAACCAGAGCCACCAGGCTCTCGGCAATGCGACGCGGTTTCCCCAGCATAACGATCCTCTCCTCAAGTCCTCGGTTCACGGTCCAACTCATCCAGAAGCGATGCCGCCCGCTCGGCAACAGCGGCGGGGGAAATCTGTTCCAGGCAATTGAACAGGGGACATTTTTCCCGCACGCAAACCCGTTTCTGCGGGCAGACGACCTCAGGGCTCACCTGCACCGCCAAGGGTCCCCGTTGCCCCCAGCGCAGGGAGCTCATGACCGGAGCGGGCGGGAACAGCCCGATCGTCGCGGCCCCCAGGGCGGCCGCCAGATGCAGCGGCCCCGTCGAAGGAGCCACCAGCAGATCCCCCGCCGCCAGAACGGACATGAATTGCCCCAGGGTGAAGCGTTCCAGCAGGACACCCACCTTGCGGTCCAGGTGCTCTGCAGCGGCGCGGACCAGGTGGGCGTCGGCGGCCGCACCGGTCATGAACACCCGTGTGCCCTTCCTGCTGCTCAGCTGATTGGCCACCGCGGCGAATCGCTCCGGCCCCCAGTCCAGGGCCGATCCGCCCGATCCGGGGTGAATGAAGGCCACCCGCTCGGCTCCCGCAGCCTCCTCATCCCGCCAATTCCTGCCCCAGGCGGCCTGGGCGGGATCGAGCTGCAGTCGGGGGTGCCGCACATCCGCCATGGCTCTCGGCGTTTCCTGCCCCGAGAGCCCGGCCAGGGCACAGCCCAGTTCCAGATTCAAATCCATTTCGTGCCGGCCGCTGCGGGAACGCCCCTGCCGGCGGCCGTGCCTCAGCAAAAACCAACTGGAGATCCGGGACCGGGGTCCCCACAGGGGTCCGATTCCCGCCCGCCGCAGCATCAGCGCCAGTTCGCGCCGGTACTGCAGCATGAGCACGGCGTCGAATCGCTCGGCTGCCAGCGCCGCAACCAGACTCTGCAGCTTGTCTTGGGGCCAATCGTCGCGCCAGGTGTGAACCCCGGCGATGCCCTGCTGCGCCGCGGTCACCGCTTCAAGCCCCGGCGCGATCAGCAGGTGCAACGCCCAATCGGGCCTGATCCTATGCAACAGATCCACCACAGGCAGGGCCAGGACCAGGTCCCCCAGTCGATCGGTGCGCGTGATCAGGATCTTCACGACCGCCCCAGCCGCCAGAGCTTCACGTACTTGGTCAGGATCGAGAAGGACGAGGCGGTACACAGGACCAGGCCGTGGGCTCCGTCCAGGATTCCCGCCTGCAGGAGGTACATCCTCCAGAAGCCCGTGACCGAACGAGCCACGGCTTCCGCCAGGCCGCTCCTGCGACCGTCGGCGTGCATTTGCTCCGCGGCCAGGGTCGTGTACCGGTTGAGTTTCGCCAGGTACTGTTCCATGTCGCTGTAGGCATAGTGCAGCAGATGCCCCTCCAGGCGACCGCAGGAACCGGACACGACCACTTCCTCGTGCACGGGCCGCTCGTTGAATTCCGCGTGACGGCGGTCGAACAGCCGCACCACCGGGTCGGGATACCAGCCGCAGTGCCGGATCCATTTGCCGAGGAAACGGCTGAGACGGTTCACCCGGTAGGCCGCGAATCCGGGCGCTTCGGGCAGACCGGCGATGGCTTCGCGCAGCCCCGCATCGACTTCCTCGTCCGAATCGATGCTCAAAACCCAGTCGTTGCGGCACAGGGAAACGGCCTTCTGCTTCGTGGGCCCGAACCCAAACCATTCGGTCTGATGCAACCGGGCCCCGTGGCGTGCGCAGACCGCGGCCGTATCGTCGGCGCTGTGCTGGTCGAGCACGACGATCTCATCCACGAAATCCAGTGAAGCCAGACAGCGGTCCAGGTCGACCGCCGCCTCACGGGTGATGATTGCCGCCGATACCTTCAACCCGACTCCTTGCCGTCCGGGACCAGCAGGACCTTACCGACATTCCGGCGCAGTTCCAGCCTGTCGTGCGCTTCCCCGGCCCGGCTGAAGGGGTGCACGCTGTCGATAACGGGGGCGATACTCCCCGCTTCGGTCAGGGCGAGGATCTCGCGCATCCAGACGCCGATCCTCTCACCCTGATCCCACATGCGTCCCAGGTTCACGCCCCCGATCATGCGGTTGTCGTTCATCAACCGCAACGGGCTGGTGCTCAGCCACGGCACCCGGGCCAGGGTGGCCAGCGCCGTCCAAATTCCCGAGCGCCCGCCCCGGGCCGCATCGGAGAACCCGAACAGCATCAGGCGGCCGCACTTGGCCAGGGCGGCGTAGCTTTCGGCGATCCAGCGCCCGTTGCGCGGTTCGAGCACCACGTCGGCCCCCCGGCCGTCGGTGTTCTCCCGCACCCAGGCCGCGAAATCCGTCTGGCGGGAGTCGCACACCGCTTCCACCCCCAGCCCGCGCAGGTAATCGTGCTTGCCGGGCGACGCCGATCCCAGCAGACGCACACCCAGGGGCTGCAAAAGCTGGATCACCGCCTGGCCGACCCCGCCGGCCGCCGAATGCACCAGCACGGTGTCCCCCGCCCCGGGGGAGGTCATCACCCGCACCATCTGCCAGGCCGTCAGGTAATTGACGGGCAGGGCGGCTGCGGACCGCATGTCCACCCCCGCCGGCAACTCGTGGATCCGGTGGGCCGGAACGCAAACCGAACCACTGTATCCCCCGAAGGAGCACATGGCCAGCACCCGGCGTCCGCAGAGATCCTCCGCAACACCGGCGCCGGTCCGATCCACCACTCCGGCCACCTCGTAGCCCGCCACCGCCGGCAACTTGGGGGCGTCGGGATACAGGCCGCGCCGCATCATGATATCCGCGAAGTTCACACCGGCAGCGTGAGTTGAGATGCGCACTTCCCCGGGACCCGGCTCCGGAGCGGGAACGTCCCGCACTTCCATGACCTCGGGGCCGCCTTTGCGGCGCATCCAGATCTGCTGCATGAAAGCTCCTTCGCGTCTGCGGACTACCGGAAAGCCACGGGTTCGGGCTTCACCGAGGGGAACAGGAAGTTTTCCGGGGAGCGGCCGCCACCGAAAACGATTTCCACCACGGTATCCCCGCCGTCGGCATCATCCCTCACTCCCAACCGCACCTGCAGCGGGGGCAGCACCAGTTGGGGATTGTCCAGCCGCAGACCCAGCCCGCCGCCGTCCACAACATGGCGACCACCGCCGCTGCCGTCGTGCGCGGCGATGAAGCCGATATCCCCGTACCCCAGTACCATGCAGCGGAACCCGAGCAGTGTCCAGGGCGTGAAAATCCGCGTTTCCAGGCTCGCCACAAGGCGCTCGTCCCCGGTCAGCACCCCGTCATCCACACCGCGCAGCCCTTCCCGGTTGCCGAGGCTGATGCGATCCTCCGGGAAACGGTTGATTCCCCGGGTGTAGCCGGCGCGAACATACCACCGCTGGCTGTAGGCACCCAGCAGGTACAGGCGGCTGGCCAGGAGCCCTCCGGCGTCGATGACGCCCTCCTCGAATTTCCCGTTGCGCCAGTAGCCGCCACCCTCCAGGGACCCCGCCAGGACCTGTCCCCCCTGCAACACCGACACCCGTCCCACCCCGAGCCAGCTGCCCGACCGGGCCTGGAACTCGCCGTCCTCGTAGCCCAGGGTCATCCGCAGGCTCCACCCCGCCCGGATATCCTCGGTCTCGCCCATGCCGTAGAAGAAGTTGGTCTTGAAATCGCGCACCTTCACCAGGGAAAGCCCGGCCAGCGCCAGGGTGCGGTCGTGATAACCACGGTTCTCGGTGAGGGATACCTCCGGGCGGGCACGAAAGTGCGTGCGCACGATCCCCATCGCGGGCACCAGCAGGATGCGGGCGGTCGTCGCGCGGTCACCCACCCGGCCGATGCGGAAAGCGCGCCCCAACCAGCCGTCCGCGGCGACGAAGCGACGGGGAACCCCCTCGTTGTCACGGTCATCCGTGCCCTCGAGCATGCCGCCCCCCACCAGGCTCACCCCGGGATGGACGAGGTTCTTGGTGACCTGGAAACGCCGGCGCAATCGGCGCCAGGAATCCTCGAAATCCAGGTCCATGTCGATGAAATGCCCGGTTGGATTGGGTTGCCTCAGATGACCGTGATAACCCCACTCGTGCGGCGATGCCGCGTTGTGGACCAACTCGTTGGACCAGGCCAGCCCGTGGCCCAGCAGGTTGACCGAATAGAGGCCGGCGTCGAAGCGGTCCGGGGCGACGACTTTGCCGTCCACGCCGAGGGGCCAGCTGTCACGGGTTTCCACCACCACCGCAACGTTGCTCTCGGGGCCGACCAAAGGGATGACCATGATGCGCACGTCGTCGATGAACGGCAGCGAGCGCAGCAACAACTCGGAATCCGCCAGGGCCAGGGGGTCCAGGGCTTCACCGGGCGAAAAAAGGAGCTGGCGCCGGATGGTGCCGTCCCCCGTCGTGGATTGCAGCGGCGTGGTCAAGCTTTTGAACAGGCGGGTGCTCAGATTTCCCTTGGCGTGCCAATCCTCGTCGAAGACGGTGACCTGGCTGACCAGGACGACATCGATGGTGCGGCCGGCGAATTCCAGATAGCGGTCGGCGGTGGCTTCGGCCCGCCCCCGCAGGTCTTCCATGGGATGCGGTCTCGTTCTCAGGTAGCGATCGAAGAGGCGGTTCAGCCAGGACCGCCCCTCTACCGGAGAGGTTGCGGAGCTGTCGGCAGAGGCCGCGGGAGCAGCGGGGGCGACACGGGGCAAGGTCAGCGACAGGAGCGACGCCAGGGCCAGCGCCAAGGCCGTCGAAGTCCGCATCCTGCCGGCTGCATTCATATCAGGCTCCGCAGCACCGCTTGAACTTGCGGCCGCTGCCGCACGGGCAGGGGTCGTTGCGCCCGACCCGGGGTTCGGATCTCACCACCGGTTTGTTGACTCCCTGTTCGCCATCCTTGAAGTACCACGCTCCATTGAGTTTTTCGAAATGGCCGACTTCGTGGTAGGGACTGAACTCTCCACCGTATTCGAAGCTGGCGATGAACTCCACCTCACCGGTTTCGTCCTGCTCACCGCCGTCCCGGGTCTCGACGATCTGCAGACCCAGCCACTTGCTGTTCTCCGCCCAGTCCCGTGTCGCTTCGGGGTCGTTGTCTTCGCGGGCATCCGGATGCATGGACGCGGTCAGGAAATCGACATCCGCCACCACGAAGGCCGAGTAGCGCGCGCGCATGAGCTCCTCGGCGGTGGCGGCGACACGATCACCCTTGATGACGGGTCCACAGCATTCGGTGAAAAGCTTCTCGGATCCGCAATGGCAGTTCATTCTCGACCTCCGGCGTCAAGACGGGCCGCACTGTGGCGGCCCGTCCTGTCAGCATGTCACGACGCACCGTCAACCGGCGTTGCGGGCGCTCTTGTACAGGTAGTATCCCAACAGGCAGAAGACGATCAGGGTCACCACGGCCGACAGTTCCATGTGTTCGGCCCAGTTGTTCAGACCCAGGGCTCCGGCAACGCTCCATTCCTGGTTTCCGGTCGCCTTGATGCCTGCGAATTTCGCGAGGGCAGCCAGCACACCCATGATGGCGCCGCCGGCCACGAAACCGCTGGCCATGAGGGTGCCCTTGTCCTTGCGCTTGGTCTGCTGCTTCTCCGTGCCGCCCTGACCCACCCAATGGGCGATCAGGCCGCCGGCCAGGACGGGCGTGTTGACCGACAGCGGCAGATACATGCCCAGGGCGAAGGCGAGGGCCGGCAAACCGGTCCATTCGAGGATCAAGGCCATGAACACACCGGCCATGTACAGCAGCCAGGGTGCGGGCTGGCCGGTCATCAAGGGTTCGATCACCGCAGCCATGGCGTTGGCCTGGGGAGCGGGCAGGGCCTCGCTCTGGAAGCCGTAAGTCGCATTCAGGAGCATGATCACACCGGTCACCGACACGGCGGCCACCACGGTACCCAGGAACTTCCAGCGCTGCTGGGTGGCCGGGGTCGTGCCCAGCCAGTAGCCGATCTTCAGGTCGCTGACGAAACCGCCGCTCATGGAAAGCGCCGTGCAGACGACTCCGCCGATGAGCAGGGCGGCCACCATCCCGTCGCTGCCGCTGAGGCCCACGGCCTTCAGCAGCACCGAGCTGATGATCAGGGTCATCAGGGTCATCCCCGAAACGGGGTTGCTGCCCACGATGGCGATGGCCCGCGCGGCCACGGTCGTGAACAGGAAGCTGATGCCGCCCACGATGACCAGTCCCACGATGGCCTGGACCAGGCTCACGCCCGGCACCAGGGCCCAGAAGAAGAAGAACACCACGGCCAGCACCAGGAAGGTCATCAAGGTGACCATGTTCAAGGGCAGGTCGTGCTGGGTGCGTTCCACGGCTTCGGTAGCGCCGCCGGTCTGGGCCCCCGAATTGAAGGCCAGTTTGACCGCCCCGACGATGATGGCGCGGCTTTTCCACACGCCGATCATCCCGCTCATGGCGATGGCGCCGATACCCACGGGCCGCACGAAGTTCTTGAAGATGTCACCGGTGTCCATGGCAGCCAGGGCCGGAAGTTGGTAGAGGACACCATCCACGTGCACGCCTTTGCCCAGCATGCCGATCATGGGAATCATCACCCACCAGCTGAGAAAGGAGCCGCAGGCGATGATCAAGGAATAGCGCAGGCCGATGATGTAGCCCAGGCCCAGAACCGCCGCCTCGGTCAGCATGTGATACTCGAGCCTGACCTTTTCGCTGATGGAACGACCGAAACCGAAGGCCGTGGTCGAGAACGTCTCGCGCCACAAGCCGATGGTCTGGTGGCTGAGCAACTGGAAGAGCATGGCGATGCCGCCGCTCTTGACCAGCACGCTGGCCTGCTCGCCCCCCGTCTCGCCGGCCATGAGCACTTCCGTGCTTGCGGTGGCTTCCGGGAAGGGGAACTCGCCGTGCATGTCCTTGACGAAGTAGCGCCGGAAGGGGATCAGCAACAGGATGCCCAGGAACCCGCCGAGCAGGGAGGCTGCGCACATCTGCAGGAAGTTGGTGCGGTCGGCCAGGTCCAGGATGTAGATGCCCGGAAGGGTGAAGATGGCGCCGGCCACCACCACGCCCGAGGCCGAGCCGATGGACTGGATCAGCACGTGTTGCTGCAGGACGTCCTTCTTGCCCAACATGGCCGAGACCCCGATGGCCAGGATCGTGACGGGGATTGCGGCCTCGAACACCTGGCCGATCTTCAGCCCCAGATAGGCCGCGGCAGCCGAAAAGACCACCGCGAAGAACAACCCCATGGCCACGGAGTAAGCGGTGATCTCCGGCACGATCTTCTCGGCCGGTACCACCGGCTGGTAGGTCTCCCCCGGCTCCAGCTTCCTGTATGCGTTCTCGGGGAGTGTCTTACTGTGCCCGACTTCCATGGATACCTCCGCAGGCGACGATTAATCAGAAAAGCGGGTTGCCGCCGGCAACCCTTGTCTCTTGCCCGAAACCCTAACATTCAGGGTGCCGGGGGACAAGGCTTCTCTTGACCCGGAATCCGGCATTCCCGCTTGCGTGCGACCGCAGCGCGGGTCATTTTGGCTCCAACCAGTCAAATCCGGGGCTCCGCGGCCCCACGGTCCCGCCTTCCGGAGGACGACCATGCTGCAACGCCTTACCGATTCCCCGTTCCCTTCCCTCGTCGACCGTTTCGTGACCTACGCCAAGATCCATACGACCAGCAGCGAGGAAAGCGATACCTACCCGTCCACCGAGCGCCAGTGGGATCTGGCGCGGGTCCTGGTGGATGAGTTGAAGGCCCTGGGGCTGGCCGACGCCGGCGTGGACGAACACTGCTACGTGACCGCCACCCTGCCCGCCAGCTCCGGCTGCGAGAACGTGCCCGCGATCGCCTTCATCGCCCACATGGACACCTATCCCGAGGTCGGCGGCGAGAACGTGGTCCCGACCTTCCACGAGAACTACCAGGGTGGCGACATCGAACTGCCCAAGGAAGGGCGGAAGATCCTCGCCGCGGAGAACCCCTACCTGCAGCAGTGCCTCGGCGAGACGATCATCACCGCCGACGGCACCACCCTGCTGGGCGCCGACGACAAGGCCGGGGTCGCCGAGATCATGGACGCCCTGACGCGGATCCTCGAGAATCCCGAGTGGAAGCACGGCCCGGTGAAGATCGCCTTCACCCCCGACGAGGAGGTCGGCCAGGGAGTCCAGCACTTCGACGTGGAGAAGTTCGGCGCCACGGTGGCCTACACCATGGACGGCGGCCGGCGGGGCGAAGTGGAGGACGAGACGTTCTGCGCCGACAGCGCCATCGTGACCTTCGTCGGCCGCGACATCCACCCCGGCTTCGCCAAGGATAAGATGGTCCCGTCGGTCAAGGTCGCCGGCGCTTTCCTCGCCGGGTTGCCGCGCGAGGGCGCGCCCGAGACCACCGAGGGCAAGCAGGGCTACATCCACCCCATCGCCATCAAGGGCAACACCAGCGAGACCGATGTCACCCTGCTGATCCGCGACTTCGATCTGGACCAGTTGAAGCCCAAGGCGGAGACGATCCGCGGGTACGCGGAGGCCGCCTGCGCCCAGTGGCCGGGGTCCGGCTTCCGCATGGAGATCAAGGAATACTACCGCAACATGAAGTACGACCTGGCCAAGGAGCCCCGCGCGGTGGAATACGCCCTGGAGGCAGTCAAGAGGGTCGGAATCGAGCCCATCCGGGGGTCCATCCGCGGCGGCACCGACGGATCGGTCCTGTCGGCCAAGGGCCTGCCCACACCCAACGTCTTCACCGGCGAGCAGGCCTTCCACGGCTACGGCGAGTGGATCTGCGTGAAGGACATGGAGCTGGGCGTGGAGACGCTGCTGCGGATCATCGAGGTCTGGCGGGAGAAAGAAGCCTAGATTTCCCGGAATGGACGAAGAAGCGCCCGAAACGGTCCTCGGCTTTCAGCCTGCGGATTGTTTCGGGCGCTTCTTCGTCCATTCCGGGAAAACCCACTCAATCCCGCCAGACCTCGATGATCCCCCTGGTCTTGACGGTGCCGATGAAAGAGGCTTTCGTGTCGCCATGAAATCCATCGCCATGCCCACCGCCGTCCCCCTGTTCTCGCGACCCCCATACTGGGCCGCGTCCTTCGGCATCGCCCCTCGCTTGCCCATGTCCCGCGCCGAGATGGACGCCCTCGGCTGGGAGGCGTGCGACGTGATCCTGGTGACCGGCGACGCCTACGTCGACCATCCCAGTTTCGGCATGGCCGTGGTGGGGCGGGTGCTCGAGGCGCAGGGTTTCCGCGTGGGCATCATCGCCCAGCCGGACTGGCACGGCGCCGAACCATTCGCCGCCCTCGGGGCGCCGGCACTCTTCTTCGGGATCACCGCCGGCAACATGGACTCCATGGTCAACCGCTACACCAGCGAACGGAAACTGCGCTCGGACGACGCCTACACCCCCGACGGCGAGGGCGGCCGGCGTCCCGACCGCGCCGTTCTGGTCTACGCCCAGCGCTGCCGCGAGGCCTGCAAGGGCGTGCCGGTGGTCATCGGCGGCATCGAGGCCAGCCTGCGCCGTATCGCCCACTACGACTACTGGTCGGACAAGGTCCGCCGTTCGGTCCTGCCCGACAGCAAGGCCGACCTGCTGGTCTTCGGCAACGGGGAACGGCAGATCCTGGAGATCGCCCATCGCCTGGCCGCCGGCGAAGACATCAAGGACCTGACCGACATCCGCGGCACCGCCTTCATGCGCCGGGGCGTGCCCGAGGGATTCCTGGAAATCGACTCCACCGACCTGGACACCCCCGGGGCCCTGATCCGTCACCCCGACCCCTACGCCATGGAACCGGATTGCGATCAGGCCGAGGCACCGGCACCGCCCTTGGCCGACCTGCGGCCCCTGCTGAAGGATCGCGACAAATCGGTTGTGCGGTTGCCCGACTACGAGCAGGTCATGGACGACCCCGTGCTCTACGCCCACGCTTCGCGGGTCATGCACGCCGAGACCAACCCCGGTAACGCGCGCGCCCTCGTCCAGCGCCACGGCGACCGCGACGTGTGGCTGAATCCGCCGCCGATCCCCCTGACGACCCCGGAGATCGACGCCGTATTCGACCTGCCCTACACGCGGCTGCCCCACCCCGCCTACGGCCGCGAAAAAATCCCGGCCTACGACATGATCAAGAACTCGGTGAACATCATGCGGGGCTGCTTCGGCGGCTGCACCTTCTGCTCCATCACCGAGCACGAGGGGCGCATCATCCAGAGTCGCAGCGAGAACTCCATCATCCGGGAGATCGAGGCCATCCGGGACAAGAACCCGGACTTCACCGGGACCATCAGCGACCTGGGCGGTCCCACGGCCAACATGTGGCGCATGCACTGCAAGTCGCCCTCCATCGAGGCGGCCTGCCGGCTGCCCTCCTGCGTCTACCCCGGAATTTGTCCCAACCTGAACGCCGACCACGCCCCGCTGATCGGGCTGTATCGCCGCGCGCGGTCCGTGCCGGGAGTCAAAAAGGTGCTCATCGCCTCGGGTCTGCGTTACGACCTGGCGGTGACTTCGCCGGAGTACGTCGAGGAACTCGTCACCCACCACGTTGGCGGATATCTGAAGATCGCGCCGGAGCACACCGAGGCCGGGCCCCTGGGCAAGATGATGAAGCCGGGCATCGGCAGCTACGACAAGTTCCGCGCCATGTTCGAGAAGTTCAGCCGCAAGGCGGGCAAGAAGCAGTACCTGATCCCCTACTTCATCGCCGCCCACCCGGGCACCACCGACCAGGACATGCTGAACCTCGCCCTGTGGCTCAAGCGCAACGGCTTCAAGGTGGACCAGGTCCAAACCTTCCTGCCCTCGCCCATGGCCACGGCCACGGCCATGTACCACAGCGGGCGCAACCCCCTGCGCAAGGTCGTGCGCCGCGCGCGGACCGGCGACGAGGTCGAAACCGTGAAGAAGGGTGGGCAGCGTCGGCTGCACAAGGCCTTCCTGCGTTACCACGACCGCAAGAACTGGCCGCTGCTGCGCAAGGCCTTGCAGGAAATGGGGCGGGGGGACCTTGTCGGCTCAGGGGCGGATTGCCTCGTGCCTCCCGCCGGCCCGCCGCGTCCCCAGGCCGGACGCCGGCCTGCGCGGAGGCCCTGAGCCGCCTATTTGTCCCCTTTGCTCAAGGCCATGAGGATGCGTTCCCTGCGTTCGCTCAACAATGCGGCCACGGGCCCCAAGCTGGCAAAATACAGGCCCAGGGTCACGGCGAGCAGGATCGAAACCCCCCACAAACCCCATTTCGGATCCCCCAACAGGGAAGGTAGAGCCGCGCACAACCACACCAGGGGCAGGAAGAGAAAAACCGCAACGAAGGACAAAAGGTTTCCCATTGCCGACTGTCGCGTGCGGCGAGAAGACATGGTGCGTGGAACGGGAAACAGGCAGGAGAGCAGGTTCCCAATCAGGGCGCGGTAGACCGCCATGACGATGAAGACCAGGGAGCCCGTCACCAGGATCATTCCCTCGATCCGCGTGCCGACGATCAAGATCGCAACCAGGCAGATGGCCAGAATCAGGAACTGGTATATCCACAGGCCCAGGTTTTTGCCCAGCAACACCCATGGCAAACGCCCCGGCAGCAGGAAGTAGCCCTGCACGCCACCCCGCTCGAAAGCGAGAATGTTGTTGTTGAGACCCTGGGTGATCAGGGAGATGGAGAAAAACATGCCGTAGAACCGCAGCTGATCCGGGCCGAGTCCCCGATAGGGCTCGGTGATGTCCGCCAACACGCTCCAGCCCATGAACCCCATGATCGCAGGCGTCAGAATCAGCAGCATGCGCCCCGTCAGGCTCCGCAGGATGATCCGGAGATCCTTCACCGCGTTGGCCACGGTTTCCGGGGGAATCCATCCGACCTCCAATCGCCACTCCACCGGTCGAAAGGACTTTCCGACCACGGCCCGGTCAGGGCCCGCCCCCTTCGCTCTCCCCCGATCACCGAGATAGAAACGCAGGAAGAACCAGCGCGAGACCAGCAGGCCGGCCATCAGCCACAGGGTCGTGCCGCCGAGGTTGATCAGCCACGTCCCGGTCTCGCCGGTCCGCGCGGCTTGCAGCGCGGACGCCGCCTGCCAGGGCGCCAGGGACCGACCAACCGCCAGGGCCGCCGTCACTCCCTGCCGCAGCACCGCCCCGTCAGCCAAGGGATGGTGATCCAGGTATTCGCCCACCAGACCCGGTCCCATGCCCATGGCCAAGATGAGGACCAGGACCACCACCGCCAAGGCCTCACGGCTGCGGCGGCCGCGCAACAGCACCTCGGTGCCCAGTTGGACCGCCTGCCCCCAGGCCAGCACTCCGAGCCAGACCGCCAGCACGACCGCAAGGCCTGCGGAAACGGACCCCGCTCCGAGGACCGCCGCCGCCGCGACAACCAGGAGGGCCGGCAGGTAGAAGAGATGATCGACCGATAGTGCCAGCGCGGCCTGAGCAATCCAGAATAGGCGGGCCGGGGTCAGAGGGAAGACCAGCAGACGTTCGGTGACAACTTCTCCCGTCTCCTTCTCCACCAGGAGTGGGAGCACGGTTCCGGCAAAGAAAGCTGCCGCGATCACTCCGACCTGGAGCTTGAACAGCAGGGATTCGTCGCCGGCGCGGGCCGCCGGCAGCATCACCGCACCCAGGCCGATGGCCGCACCCACGGCGACCACGCCCCACAACACGCCCAGCAGGATGGTGCCGACGAGGTCCCAGACACCTTCCCCGCGGCGCAGCCGGTTCATCAGCAGCCGGCGGCGCAGCCAGACGATGGCCAGGACCTGGGACACGGTCCCTCCCCCGGACATCACGCCAGCCACGACAAGGTCGGACGGTCCTGCGGATCGGCGTCCACAAGATCCAGGAAGATCTCCTCCAGGGTCCGGTCGATGCCCATCTCCGCCACCGCTCCCTGCGCCACCAGCTTGCCGCGATGGATGACCGCCACGTGGGTGCACAACCGGTCGACGATCTCCAGGATGTGGGACGTCAAAAAGACCGTCACCCCGCGTTCCGTCAGATCCTCCAACAGGGCGCGGATGTGGCGCGATGCCACCGCGTCGATGCCCTCGAAGGGCTCGTCCAGGAAAAGCACGCGCGGCCCGGGGATCAACGCACAGGCCAGGGCCAGCTTCTTGCGCATGCCGTGGCTGAAGTCGGCCACGAGCTTCTTCCCCGCCGTCAGATCCATCATCTCCAGCAATTCCCCGGAGCGGCCGGCGATCTGCGCCCGCGGTAATCCGTGCATGCGCGCCACGAAGGCCAGATTCTCCGCAGCGGTCAGCCCCTCGAAAAGGGGCAGGTCCTCGGGCACCACGCCGATGAGCCGTTTGACCGCCCGGGCGTCCCGCTCCACGTCGTGCCCCAGGATGGAAGCCCCCCCGGAAGTTATGCGCAACAGGCCCGTGAGCATCTTGATGGTGGTGGATTTCCCCGCTCCGTTGGGTCCCAGGAAACCGAAGAAACAGCCCCGGGGCACCCTCAGACCGATGGAATCCACGGCCAGGAAATCGTCGAAGGAGCGGACCAGGTCATGGGTCTCGATGGCGGGAGAATCCTCCACGCCGTGATCGTTCTCGGACATGCATCATTCCTCAGGGATAAATGGGATGTTCTCGATGCCGGACATCCTACCACACCATCCGTTCCCGTCCATTTTCTCCTGCATAAATCTGCGCCGGCCGGGACCTATGGCGAGCCGGGCTCTTCGAACAGGGTTTCCAGCCGGTTGGTGACCGGACTGTAGTGAGCCTCCAGTTCAAGGCGCACTTCCGCCAGGGCGGAATCCAGCTGGGCAGGATCGCCCTCCCAGACAGGCGCGGGAATTCCGGCGTCGAGTCGGTGGCTCGGAACGGCCCCGCCGACAGGTCCGGCCGGCGCCAGAGACCCGTCCGCGGGATCATGACCGAGATAGGTTTGATAAAGAAGCCGGTACAGGAAAGAGTACTCACGCGGGCCCATGCCCTGCTGCAGGAGCAGCTCGTTGCGCTTCTCCCAGAAGCCCGCATAGATCGGGGCCAGTTCGGATGCCGCCCGCAGGCCCTTGAAGAAGCCCAGCGGCCCGCTTTCCTTGACGCCGCCGGCGGACACGAAATCGGCCACCGCCTGTTCCATGCCGAGTTGGCGCTCGTGCAGGCCCCGTCGGACCGCCAGAAACGCCTCCACCCTTTCTGGTGCCGGGGGATGCCGTCGATCCTCCACGTAGGCGCTGTCGGCCTTCACTTGGGACAACAGCCTCTCCTCACCCTCCTTGACCGCCTTGAAATCGGTGGTCATGCGCACGGCGTACCAGCTCGTCGTTCCCACCACGGCTACCAGGACCAGGGTCATCAGACCGCAGCCCCACATGCATCCCTGTTTGACGGCTTTGTTCACAACCATTACTCCGGTTCCTGAAGACGGTGAGTCTTGAGCTTGCGCCACAGAGTCGAGCGGTCGATGCCCAACCGGCGGGCGGCCCGGGTGCGGTTCCAGCCGGTAGCCGCAAGCGCCTCAAGCAGCAGCTCCCGCTCCCGTTCGGAATCGCCCTGGACGCTCTTGAGTGTAAGAGGCGCCGCACCGTCTCTGCGGCCGAGGCCCGGAGGCAGGTGCTCGGGCCCGATGGCCCGCATGCGGCTCAGCACCAGCGCGTGTTCCAGGGCGTTTTCCAGCTCCCGGACATTGCCCGGCCAGCTGTGGTTCATCAACCGGGCCATGGCCTCTGCGCTGATTTCCGGCAACCGGTCCTGTCCGCCCCGGCGAGAAATGCGGCCCAACAGCTCTTCCACCAGCAGCGGAATGTCTTCGCGTCGCTCCCGCAACGGCGGGATCGTCAGGGACACGACCTTGATCCGGTAGAAGAAATCCTCACGCATGCGGCCCGAAGCCAGCAACCGCTCCAGGTCCCGGTTGGTGGCCGAGAGGACGCGCACGTTCACCGGTCGCGGACGATTCTCTCCCACCCGTTCGATGATCCGTTCCTGCAGCACCCGCAACAACTTGACCTGGACCACCGGGCTGACGTCCCCGATCTCGTCCAGGAAAATAATGCCTCCGTCGGCTTCCTCGAAACGGCCGATGCGATCCTGGACCGCCCCGGTGTAGGCACCTTTCGCGTGACCGAACAACTCGCTCTCCAGGAGGTTCTCCGACAGCGCCGAGCAGTTGACCTGGATGAACGGACCGCTCGCGCGCGAGCCCGCCTCGTGGACCGCCCGCGCCACCAGTTCCTTGCCCGTTCCGCTTTCGCCCCGGATCAGGACCGAGGCATCGCTGTCGGCCACGTTCCCGATCAGGTCGAACAGTTCCCGCATGCGGGGACCCTGGCCCACCAGGCGCCCGAGACGGTACCGCCGGCTCATGCGCCGCCGCAGGTCGGTCACCTCGGTCACGTCCCCCAGGATCAGGGCCATCCCGATGGTGCGGTCGCGGCGATCCTCCAGGCGCGCAGTGCACAGGAGCACCTGCCCGCGCCGGCCGTCCGACATATCCACGGCCGTCTGGAAATCCACGATCGGTTCGCCCGAACGCAGGGCCGACTCCAGAGTGTCGCGAGGACACGACTGCGACCCGAACAGATCGCAGACTCCAGTGCCGCTCAGGTCCACTGCTGAGCGACCGAGAATCTTCTCCGCAGCGGCGTTCATGGTCATGATGCGCAGATTCGCGTCGACGGCGATGATGCCCTCGCTGAGCGTCGAAAGCAGGGCCAGGAAGCTTTCCAGCCGGACCCGGGACAGCAGGCGGGCGATGGAAACCGCCCGAGGTGGAGTGGGTTGATCGTGGCTCATAATCCTCCATGTTGCATTCATCGTTTTCGTTGCAACAATAACGTTGCATTCCCACCGAACGTCAATCGTTTTTTGTTCCAGATCATCCCGGCCATTTTTTAGAGATATTTTAACTGATTATTCATGAACATGTTAGGTGACACGGGACTCTTTGCCGCGAGTCCAGGCCCCTTTCGGCACAGCCCCTGCATCAGATCCCGGAAAATGGTGAATCAGCCCGCCGCGACGAGCGGCGATTCCCTGCGGGGAGGAAAGGATACAAGCATGGCGGAAGTGATGCATTTTGGCGGCGACAATTTCCAGGCCGAGGTCATCGGCAGCGACGTTCCCGTTCTGGTGGACTTCTGGGCCCCCTGGTGCGGACCCTGCAAGATGATCGGCCCCATCGTCGAGGAACTCGCCGGCGAATACGACGGCAAGGCGAAAATCGGCAAGATCAACGTGGACGACAACCAGGAGATTGCCGGCCAGTTCGGCATCCGGGGCATCCCCACGGTGATGATCTTCAAGGGCGGCGAAGTTGCCGCGAGCTTCGTGGGACTGCGCTCCAAGGCCGACCTGGCCGCGGCGCTCGACGAACTCGTCTGACCTTTTTTTCGGAACCGACACCTTGGCCGCCGGAGCCCCTCGGGTTCCGGCGGTTTTGGCTTTGTTCCGGCTTCCCCTTGCCGATCCACAACTCGAGCATGACATTAGTTTCTGGAAACCCATGACCCCTTGCCCCGAGGTAACCCATGGCCGGATTCATCGACGGCGTGAAGAAGATTTTCCAGGGCGACACCCGCCTGAACAACCTGGTCTTTATCGTGTTCGACAGCTGCCGCTGGGACGCCTTTCAGGCCGCCAAGACGCCCAACCTGGACCGCATCGGCAAGGCCGAGAAGCGCTACAGCTATGCCAGCTGGACCAGCCCCAGTCATTTCACGTTCCTCATGGGAATGGTGCCGCACCTCAGCCCCAAGGGCGTGTTCGCCTCCAATGTGTACCGCGATGAATTCGCCCAGTGGTCCCGACGCCTGAACGTCCCGGACGTGGAATTCGGCAAGTTCGTCCCCCAGCTCTCCCTGCCGTACTTCCTGAAGAGCCAGGGCCTGCGCACCGAAGGCGTGGTCAGCCTTCCCGTTCTCAATCCCACGACCAGCATGAGCGCCCACTTCGACCGCTACGAGCTCGCGCCCTCTCACAACGACCTGAGCGTGATCTTCGACGGCAGCGACTCCTTCGCCGGCATCAAGCCGGACCGGGACAAACCGGGCTTCTTCTTCATCAACACCGGCGAGACCCACTACCCCTACCTGCTGCCGGGCGAGAAGGCCGACGACCTACCCCACATCAGCGGGGTCCACGGGGTATTCAAGCACCTCGACGACTTCCTGAAGAACCCTTCGGAGTTCCTGCAGGGCAAGCAGGAGGACGAGTTCTTCACCCCCGAGCAATTCCGCGCTTTCTACGAGAAGCAGATCGCCTGCGTGGAGCACCTCGACGGCGTGGTGGGCCGCTTCATGGACCGCTGCCCGGAGAACACCTACTTCATGGTCATGTCCGACCACGGCGAGCTGTTCGGCGAGGACGGCTACTTCGGCCACGGACCGATCTTCCACGAAAAGGTGTTCGAGGTGTTCTTCCTGGAAGGGAAACTGCCCTAGGAGCCTGCGCCGTAGAACTCCAGGAAGAGTTGTTGTAAAGTACGGGGATGAGCACTTCATTCCGTCCGTACCAGCC
>PFVX01000066.1 GCA_002790835.1 bacterium CG_4_9_14_3_um_filter_65_15
TCAATCGTCTGCCGTCGGTGTTTTTCATGGGGGTACAGATAATGCATTACCCGGAGAATGTCTAGACAATTATGAGACGGTTGGTATGTGCGTTCAGTCGACGGCTGTAGGGGCCGTCCGCCACGACTTCCGCGGCAACTACTGGGGAACGGATGATCCCGGCCAGATCGAAGCATGGATCCTCGATGGCCATGACGACCCTGCAATTCGGGCCGAAGTCCTTTACACCCCTTTCGCCACGGGCTCCACTGACCTTGTGGTGTCGATGGCCCCAGTCGACAGCCAGATCGTGATCCCTGATGCAGGTGGCACAATTCAGTACGACGCCTTCCTGGAGAACAACACGGCGGAGGCGATCGTCGCTGATCTCGTTCTTGAGGCGGTTCTCCCGGATCTGACGGTCTACCCCGTGGCGACATATCCTGCCCAGACGATCCCTGCGGCCTCGGCCTTTACCAAGCTGAATCTCCTGCAGTCCGTCCCCGGAGGTGTGCCCCGTCAGGCACTTACAGCTATCGTCTGACCGCCAGTTTGGGAGACACGGTGATTGTGGACTCGGAGGAGTTCCCGTTCGAGAAGGAGGGGGCGGTAGCTGCGGTATCCTTCGAGGGGGCCTGGACGCTTAAGGGGTGGAATGGAGGCGGGGAGATCCCGGATGCCCCGGGGGCTTCTGGTCTGATCCTCCACCCGGCCACGCCCAATCCCTTCAAC
This sequence comes from bacterium CG_4_9_14_3_um_filter_65_15, assembly GCA_002790835.1. Taxonomy (GTDB): domain Bacteria; phylum Krumholzibacteriota; class Krumholzibacteriia; order LZORAL124-64-63; family LZORAL124-64-63; genus JAHJTW01. The sequence continues at coordinate 712 of PFVX01000066.1, forward strand.
CCAACCACGACCCTGGCCTTCGATTTGCCGGCCACAGAGGCTGTGAGCCTGCGCGTGTACGACCTGCAGGGCAGGCTGGTCCGGACCCTCATTGGCGGCGAGGTGTTGCCTCAGGGCCGCAACGAGGCCACCTGGGACGGCCGTGATGACGCCGGCCGTCGGGTGTCCAGCGGGACGTACTTCTGGCGGGTGGAGGCCGGGCGGTTCAGTGAGATAGGGCGGATGGTGATGGTGAAGTGATATGGAACGGCTGATATGACTTCCCGTTTCAAGTCAGTTTTTCTTCATGGTTCTTTCCTTCCTGTCTTCTTTTTTTCCAACTGAGTTTGGTGGAGGAGACGGAGCCAGCAAATCACGACGGTTGATCCTGCTGATATCCGTGGATTGGTTACCACCTTGCTTTGGTCCGTCGGGTGCCTCATCGTCAAGAGGGCTGCGCACCCCGCGTCCGCCGCGGTTGAGGACGTGGGTTTAGATCATGGTGGTGCTCACGTCCTTGTGGCCGGGAATACCCACTGCCAGGGCCAATCCCGGGCTGCGGTGGGATACTTCCTTGGCAGGGCGTCGGGCAAAGCCACGGCAGTTCGGTCTCCAGCACGTGCCGATAGAGGAACAAAATGGCGCTCAAGGCCTGGTTCTGGGTGCTGGCGCTGACTTTCCGGTCAACTTCCAGGTGGGTGAGGAAACCCGAGACCTCCTCGCCCCCCAGATCACTTGACTACCGTGAACCTCCGCGTCACGAACCCGGTCCGGGTCTGCGCCACCAGTCGGTACACGCCGGCGGACACGGGCCGGCCCTGCGTATCGCGGCCGTCGAAGCGCCAGTCGGCCCGGCCTTCATGGTCCAGGGTGACCGCTCCGGACCACACGCGCCGGCCGCGCAGATCGATGACCCGCAGGGCGGCCAGGGCGTCGGGCACGCCCTCCAGCGCCACGTTCACCAAGGGATTGGCTGGATTGGGCCACGGCGCCGACATGGTCAACCCGCCGATCGCCGCAACGGGCGGTACGGGGGTGACACCGCCAGGCCAGGCCAGGGCGATCATGAACGGCGGCAGGCCCGTGTCGATGGCGCCGGCGGTCAACTCGGACCCACTGGCGATATCGAACACCCGCAGGCCCGATGCGGCGGGCGTGCGGTCGGCCAGGTAGAGCTGGGATCCCCCGTTCCAGGCCACGTCGGCATGCACGTAGCCGCTTCCGGTGTCCAGCACCGTCACCTGGCCCGTCCCGGAATCGTAACGGCAAAGGCTGGTGATATATAAGGCGTCGCTGATCAGGACGTGCAGCACGCCGCCGCCGCTCCAGGCCAGGCCCGTCACATCGCCGCCGAGCTCCGCTTCGGTCACGGCGAACCCCAGGCTCGCGCCCGCAACCGGATCGATGATCTCGATGCCGCCGTCGAGCGCCCCATAGTCCCCCGCGCAGCCCACGTACAGGGTGCCGGCGTGCGGGTCGCGGTCGATCTGGGTGTAGGGGTTGGCCCCGGTCAGGGCGATGGGGGCGGCGAAGGTGTCCGCGGCCGTGTCGAACACCAGCAGCTTGCCCGGTCCGGTGGGCGCATACCAGTTGCCGCGGTCCAGCAGCTGACACGTGACCAGCAGCTTGTCCCCGGCCATGGCCAGCCAGGCCGTCTCCGGCAGACCGTCGGCATCGGCGTAGGCCGCGGTGGAATAGGTCGCGGTTACGCTTTCGCCGGCCACGTCCACCTTCAGCAGCACGGCCTGGTCGTAGCAGCTCACGTAGGCTTCGCCCTGGGCGTCGAAGGCGATGTCCTGGGGGTTGCGGCCGGCGCCCAGGCTGAACTCGTGCAGCAGGGCGAAGCCCGCGCCGGGATCGTACACCTGCAACTGGCTGGCGGCGCCCCGCCCCACCACGTAGACCAGCCCGTCGTGCCAGCGCGCCACCGCGTCGCCGGGGATGGTGGCGAGGTCGGCGCTCACGCTCCACGGCGAGTCCGTGTCGAATTCGCGGATGCGGCCGAAGGTCGAATAATCGGTGGTCACGACCCAGCCGGTGGACTGGGCGAAGGAGGGTGTGGCCGCGGCCAGCAGCAGGATCGACAGAAGAAAGCGTCGCATGTTACCTCCTGATCCTGGCGGACAGGCGCCAGGAACGTCCCGGGAGAGGAAAACCCTCCACGTCGTAAACCGTGTTGTCGGTGATGTTGAAGATTTCCGCCTGAATCGAAAGTTCGGTCGACGGTCCCCGCCAGGTGCGGCCCAGGCCCGCATCCACCACCGTGCGCGCGGGGGCCTTGTCGAGTTCGGTGTTGGCGCGGTCGCGGTAGTTGGCGCTCATGAAGGCCACGTCTACCCGCGGGCGCCAGGGGCCCCGCGTGCGTTCCAACCGGACCTGCCCCTCGCGCGCCGGCAAAAACGGCAGGCTCTTGCCGTGGTAGACCGGGACTGGGCTGGTATCTTCGGCCTCCTGCAGCGTGAGGTTGGCCGAGATTTCCAGATCCGCGGGCAGCCCCAACGCCCCTTCGAATTCCAGGCCCCGCACCCGCGCGCGCCCCAGGTTGATGGCCTTGCTCGTGCGCTGACTGTTCTGCACGAAGACGATCTTGTCGTCGGTCTCGGCGAAGTAGAGCGCCAGGCGCAGGGAATACCGACCGCGGTGGCGCAGGTTCACGGCCACATCGGCGCTGGCGATGTCCTCGGGCAGCAGCTTGGGGTTGCCGTCAATGCCCCCGCGATGGCCGAACAGTTCGACCCACGAGGGCGGACGCACCGTGTAAGCGGCATGGGCCGAGAGGAATACGCGGTCCGGCCGCACGGACCAGACCACCCCCACCGCGGGGGAAGCGTCGTTGCGCCGGGTCTCGTCTGCGCCGGGGGTGGTCGGGAAATCGTCACGCGTGTGCTGCCAGCGCACCGCAGGGGAAAGATGCAGCCGGCCGCCGGCCGCCGTGGCGTCGAGGGCGGCAAAAAGAGTCGTTTCGCGCCGACTGCGCTGCGGGTCCAGCTTGCCGGGGAAGGTGTCGTCCTGCCATTGGCCGCGCCAGGCCCCCCCGGCCTGCAGGCCCAGCCACCCCGGACGCAGCTGCGGGCTCCAGGTCAGGCGCAGGGTGAGATCCTCACCCACCGAGCGCGACTCGCCCGGGGGCGCGAATCCGATCTCCCCGCGGGGATCGTCCAGGACCTCGTGGCCCCGGCCGGCCGCCGCCTCCAGCACCAGCGGCGCACTTTGCAGGGCTGCCCGCAAGCGCGCATCCAGGCGGTCGTAAAGTACACTCGCGTGGGGGCTGGGATAGCCAATGGGGCCGGGCCGGCCGCCTTCGCGCCGCACGAATCCCGCGGAACCCTTCAACTCCACCACATCTCCGGAGATCCGACCCTGGCTCCACACCCCCCACTCGCGCACCTGGGCGTTGTCGCGCACGCGAACGGTATCGTCGTCGTCGCGGTGGAAGGTCTGGTTGTGGTCGAGGTAGGTGAAGTCGTTGTCCACGCGCAGGCCGTGGACCAGCAGCAGGCCCGATCGGTTGCCGTCGGCGCCGGCTGCGCCGGCGGAGGCCTGCAGGCCGCGCTCCCCCCAGGCACCCATGCGGGCGGTGGCGTCCACCCCGTCGTCGCGGGTGCGGGTCAGGAAGTCGACCGCGCCCGCCCCGCCGATGCCGCCCAACCCCACCGGCACCACGCCGCGGTGAACCTCGATGGCGGTGATTCGCGAAAGGGGCACGAGCTGAAACCCGGCCAGGCCGGTCTGGGCGTCGGGCAGGGGCATGCCGTCGAGGAAGAAGCGGATCTGGGCGGGGGCCGAGCCGCGCAAGGAGGGCACGGCGGTGTTGCCCCAGCCGCCGGTGCGGGCCATCTGCAGGCCGGCCATGCGGCCGAGCAGGTTGGCGGCGTCCCGACCGGCGTCGCCGTCGCGCAATTCCAGGCGGGTGACCAGGCCGGACGGGGCGGGCCCGAAGGGGTCGGGCGTCACCGAAGCCGTGACCACGAGGCTGTCGATGACCGTCACCCTGGCGGCCGTCGCCGCCGCGGGCGCTCCACGTTCCACGGCCAGGGCCGGGGGCACGCATGCACCGACGGCCGACCAGAAAGTCGCCGCGCCGAAACCGATGACAAGCCAACGGATAAAATCCCTGCCGGGATGAACCGCCAAAGCCATACCTCGCCCGCGAAGGTGGTGGCAGGCCATGAACCGGTCTCCTGGCTTGCGGGTCGTCCTACTCCCTGCGCCTTCCCGAGCCGGACCGTCCCGGTCCCTTTCTCAGTGGCTTCATTGCAGGTTTCGTCACCGCTTACAGTGGCGGGGCCGCGCCGGATTTTCACCGGACTTCCGCTGGTTCATCGGCCGCATATTCGTGCATGAGCGCCGCGCGGGATCCTCCCGGCGACAAAGTCGACATTATAGGCGGCGCAGGGGAATGTCAAGGCGCGAACGGTCACGTGTCCAGGGTCTCGCGCACGCGCCGGAGCAGGGCCTCCCGGGTAAACGGCTTGGGCAGGACGTCGAATTCCTCGCCGGGGCCCCCCGGGGCCACATCCGGGCTGTATCCACTGGTCAGCAGCACCCGGGTGTTATTTCCCGATCTTTGGATGTGCGACCGGACCTCGAGCCCGCCGACCAATGGCATCACCAGATCCAACAGCGCCAGGTCGATCACCCCGGCGTTCTCCTCATAGAGGGAGATGGCCTGCCGGCCGTCCGCGGCCTCGATGACGCGGTAGCCGGCCTTTTCCAGAATACGCGTGGTGACGGACCGGACGCCGGAATCGTCCTCGGCGAGCAGGATCGTCTCGGAGCCCGGGGGAGGATCGGAAATGGACTCTTCGACCGGCGATTCGGACACACCGTCGACGAGCGGCAGGTAGACCTTGAAGGTCGTGCCCTTTCCGACCTCGCTCTGGACTTCCAGGAAGCCGTCGTGCTGCCGGACGATGCCGTAGACCGTCGCCAGGCCGAGGCCCGTTCCCTGGCCGACGGGCTTGGTGGTGAAGAACGGCTCGAAGATCTGATTCCGGATCGGGATATCGATGCCGGAACCCGTGTCCGAGACGACCAGGGTCGCGAAATGCCCCGGTCTGGAGTCGGGAATTTCCTCGCTGCGCGCCTCGTCGATTTCGTATGGGGATACCGTGATGGTGATGCGGCCTCCGCCGGGCATCGCGTCACGGGCGTTGACGCACAGGTTCATCAGGACCTGCTCCAGCTGGCGTGGGTCCGCGTTCACGGGGCAGGGCTCGTTTCCCGGATTGAAACACAGTTCGATGTGCTCTCCGATCACCCTCCGGAGGAGCTTGAGGACATCGGCCACGACCAGGTTCAGGTCCAGATGGCGCGGCTTGATCACCTGCCCTCGCCCGAAGGCCAAAAGCTGCCTCGTCAGGTCCGCGGCGCGATCGGCGCTGCGCCGGATCTGGGTCAAGTCGTCGTGAGAAGGGTGGCTGCTGCCCAGGTCTTCCTCGACGAACTCCAGATGCCCGCGAATCGCCTGCAGGATGTTGTTGAAGTCATGGGCGACGCCGCCGGCCAGCTGGCCGATCGCCTCCATTTTCTGCGACTGCAGCAGCTGTTCCTCGAGCTTCTTGCGCTCGGTCACGTCCCGACCGACGCCGATGACCGCTTCCACCTCGCCGTCAGCGCCGATGACGCCGGTGTCGACCCAGGCAAACCAACGCCAGCCGTTATGCGTCAAGGCCCGCTGCTCGACGAAAGCCGTATGGGGCGGGTGCATGACGGCCTCCATGGCCTTCGCCGTGGCCGGACGGTCCTCCTCGTGGACGAGAGGCATGAACTCGTGACCCAGCAATTCCTCCTCGGCTTTGCCGAAGGTCTTGCAGTAGCTGGGGCTGACGAAGAGGAAGCGCCCCTCGTTGTCGACCTTCACCACCAGGTCGGTCTGGTTCTCGACCAGCAGCCGGTACTTGCCCTCGCTCACGTGCAGGGCGCGTTGGCGCAATAGCAGCAGGCGGAGGATCGTCGCCAGCAGAATCGCCAGCAGGATACCGGCGACCAGCAGGATATCGTCCGCCGGCGTGTCGATGGTCGCCAGTCGCTCGGGTGTCGGCGCCATCTCCAGGATCCAGGGACGGTCTGCCACGCGGACGGCTCGTTGAGCAGCGAACGGCCAGGTGTCCGGAGGTGTCTCGTCCCGGTGTTGGTAGGCGTACTGCCCGTCGGCCTCCCGCATGATGAAGCGGAAGCCGTCCCGAAGATTGCGCTCCGTCAAGCAGCTGTCGACCAGGGTGTCGATGCGGAAGACGCCGTTGATGAAACCGATGATCTCGCCGGAGTCGCCGTGGACGGGCAGGTAGGTCGCGAAGCCCCTGCCGCCCTGGAGCAGGTCGATGATGGGTGTGCGGGTAACCTCACCCGTCTGCTCGGCGCGGCGGATGGCCTCGACCACCCCGGGACTGGGGTGGGAGTGCAGATCCTGGTCGAGGGCCGGCCGGTTGCTGGCCTCGGGGATGATGACCCGGATCACCCACGTGGAGTCGATCCAGTTCATGGCCTGGAATCCCGGTGTCAGCTCGACATAGTCGCGGGCCATGGTCCGGAACGCGCTCAGGCCGTTGGAATGGTCCCGCTGCATCGCCCGCCCGACGTACTCGACCAGCCCCAGCCGCGAGTCGATCCAGCTCTCGAGGCGGATCTGCACCTGCTCGGCTGTCACGTCCGTGGTCAGGCGCAATCGCTGGCGGTCATTCTGCTCCAGCGCCCACCACAGGGCCAGGAAGACCGAGATGCCGAAGAGTAGAAACAGCAATGGGAGCCAGGATTCCCGGCCGCCGAGGCGACCTGGGCCTGCGAGTCTGATCATGTCGCGCGCCTTCCGTGCCAGCGGGCCGGCGGACCGAAATGGGGATCGATCGACAGCCTGGCCCGATCATGAGGCATTGCCGGGCCGAAGCCAAGAGCCAATCAAAGCGACAATCACAAGGCCGGTTTCCTCGCCGGCCCGTTCATCGGTCTGATAATTGCGCCACCAACTCCACCCGATAGCCCGTGTACTTGCGCAGGTTGATCACCCCGCCCGTGAAGATCAGGTACTGCCCCTTGATGCCCTGAAGCTTGCCGGCGGCCACCGGATCCTTGTCCAGGTTGAAGGATTTCACCTTCTCAGGATATTCCAGGACAGGGTATTTGAAGGTCCACCGCGTGCGGTCGGCGGCGGGCAGCACCCCTTCGACTTTCCACTCCGCCAGACGCGCCAGGACCTTGTCCGCGGCCCGTTCCAGGTCGAACTGCGGATCCGCATCGCCCTTGAGCATGCGGGTCCAGTGGGTCTTGTCGGCGAAGCCCTCGTCGCTGAGGCGCTTTTCGACGAGACCGACGGCTCGACGATCCGGCAGCACCGCCACCGGGATGGCCGCGGTGGCGCCCTGGTCGATCCAGCGGGCGGGAATCTGATGATGGCGCGTGATGCCGACCTTCACCCCCGAGGTCAGCGAACAGTACAGGTAGTGCGGCTGGAAGCACTGCCCCTGGGCGAATTTCTCGTCCCGACAGGGGTTGTCCGGCTCGCCGTGGTGGCACAGCTCGGGCCGCACGATGCAGATGTCGGCCTCGGCGCGGCTCTGGGAGCAGGGAAAACAGAAGCCCTGCCCGAAGGTCTTCTTGGTCTTGCGCCCACAGGCGGTGCAGTTGATCTCCCCCGAGAAGCGGATTTCCACATCTTGGCCCAGCAGCGGGTTCAGCGGCAGGTCAGCGACGCGTTTCTCCGGTTCCCACCAGCCGTCGGCCAGGAAATACCGCACCGGGTCGTCGGCTTCGGATCGCATCTTCTTGAGGGTTCCGGTCCACAGGGTTTGCACGTTTCGCTCCCGCTTGGAGAATGGGTGACACCACGGGCGGCTGGGGATATGGTTGCCCCGGAAACACTCTAGCCTCATGCCGCCCGGTCGGCCACCGGGAACGGGAATAGGGATGCACGGATGCTGAACCGGATCTGGACCTTTTTCTTCTTCGGTGCCTTCCTGACCGCCGTCGGTCGGTCGCTCGCCGGCCACACCCAGGTGTGGGCCGACATGGTGGGCTCCAGCTTCGACATGGCCAAGACCGGCTTCGAGATCTCCCTGGGCCTGACCGGGGTGATGTGCCTGTGGCTGGGCATCATGCGCATCGGCGAAAAGGGCGGCGCGGTCGAGGTTCTGGGCCGGGCCTTCGGACCGTTGCTTCAGCGGCTGTTCCCCGGCGTGCCCGCCGGCAATCCCGCCCAGTCGAGCATCGTCATGAACGTGGCCGCCAACATGCTCGGCCTGGACAACGCCGCCACACCCCTGGGTCTGAAGGCCATGCGCGAATTGCAGGATCTGAATCCCGAGCGCGACACCGCCACCAACGACATGATCACCTTCCTGGTGATCAACACCTCGGCGGTGACGGTCATCCCGGTGACGATCTTCACCTACCGCGCCCAGCTCGGCGCGGCCGACCCCACGGACATCTTCCTGCCCATCCTCATCGCCACCTGGTGCAGCACCATGGCCGGGCTGATTGCCGTGAGTGCGTGGCAGAAGCTGAACCTGCTGCAGCCGGTGATCCTGGGCTACCTGGCCGCCGGCACCGCGCTGATCGCCGGCATGGTGGGCTACTTCTCGCGGCTGGACACCGAGGCGCTGCAGGCGCAGTCGTCGCTGCTGGCCAACGTGGTGATCTTCGGCATCATCATCGCCTTCATGCTGGGCGCGGTGCTGCGGCGGGTGAACCTGTACGAGGCCTTCGTGGAGGGAGCCAAGGACGGCTTCCAGGTGGCCATCGGCATCATCCCCTATCTGGTGGCCATGCTGGTGGCCATCGGGGTGTTCCGCGCCAGCGGAGCCCTGGATGTGATCCTCGACGGCGTGCGCGGCCTGGCCGGCGCCGTCGGACTGGACAGCCGCTGGGTGGACGGCCTGCCGACGGCCCTGATGAAGCCGCTATCGGGCAGCGGCGCGCGCGGCATGATGATCGAGACCATGACCGCCCACGGCGCCGACTCCTTCGCCGGCCGCCTGACCAGCGTGATCCAGGGCAGCACCGAGACCACCTTCTATGTGCTGGCGGTGTACTTCGGGTCGGTGGGCATCCGCCGCACGCGGCACGCGGTTGCCTGTGGGTTGATCGCCGACGCTGCGGGCATCGTGACGGCGATTCTGGTCAGTTACCTGTTCTTCGGCGGATAACAGGCGAAATTCGACCAAACGGCCCACCATCAAGCCGTACCCGGGCGGGCTCGCCATCGCGGTTCAGGCGTTGCGAGCCCCATCTTCCGCCCGTTCCGCAATTCCGCGCAGCATTCCGTTGAATACCGGGCCATGAGCGGGATAGAGCGTGTACCAGTAGATGAGTCCGAAAAGACCCTCCGGGTCGAAGATCGCGGTCTGGCGGATCACGGCTCCGTCCCCGTCGGGGTCGACCCGGAACTCCAGCCAGGCCCGGCCCGGGACCTTCATCTCCGCGCGCAGCAACAACAACCGATCGTCCTCGAAACGCTCGACCCGCCAGAAATCCACCGCATCACCCACGTGCAGGTGCTCCGGATCCCGACGCCCCCTGCGCATCCCCACGCCGCCCGCGAGCATGTCCACCCAGGCCCGGATCTTCCAGAGTGTCCCGAGGGCGTACCAGCCGTTTGACCCGCCGATCCTGCGGATTGGCGCGAAGGCCTCGGCCGGGGAGGCCGCCACTCTCAGGGTTCGCGCATCCAGCAATCGGTTGCGGAACTGCACCCCGGCGTAGTTGCGCTGCTGTCCGGCGGATGAATAGGCGTCGAACCAGCTGGTTTTCGCAAACTCCCGTTCCTCGTCGCGCAGGGCCGCGGCGACGGCGTCCTGCAAGCCGAGAGGTCGCACCTCGAAGGCGGCCATGGCGGCCTCGTCCTGCACGACGCTGGGGTGTTCGATGCTCTCGATGAGTTTCTTGCCGATCCGCGCATAGAGCGGGGTGACCAACCCCAGCCACAGACTGGAAAGGCGCGGGGTGAGAAAGGGCACCGGCACCATCACCCGCCGCAGGCCTCTCTGCCGCGCATACTCCCGCATGAGGTCGCCATAGGAGGCCTGATCCGCGCCCCCGATCTCATACACACGGGAGACCGCCGGCAGGGCCAAAGATTCGATCAGGTATTGCAGAAGGTCATCGATGGCGATGGGCTGCGCCTTGACCGCCACCCACCGCGGCGTGATCATGGCCGGCAAGCGTTCGACCAACGCCCGGATCATCTCGAAGGAAAGGCTGCTGGAGCCCATGACGATGGACGCCCGCAGTTCGAGGGTGGGCACCCCGCTTTCCCGCAGGATGCGCCCGACCTCATGGCGGCTGCGCAGGTGGCTGGATAGATCCTCGGAATCATCCGCCAGGCCGCCCAGGTACACGATCCGTTCGACCCCGGCCTCGCGGGCCGCGGCGCCGAAATTCTGCGCGCCCGACCTGTCCTGCTCCTCGAAACCCTGGGATGACCCCATGGAATGAACGAGATAGTAGGCGCTGCGGACCCCCTCCATGGCGCCCCGCAGGGAGACGGGATCCTGAACGTCCCCCGCGACGACCTCCGTGTTCGGACCCGTCAGGTCGGCCAACCGTTCCGGGCTCCGCGCCATGCAGCGCACCTGTCGGTCTGCGGCCTCGAGGCGACGCCACAGCCGGCCGCCCACATAGCCGGTCGCGCCCGTCACCAGCACCTGGTTGCTCCGAGGGTCCCGGTTCTCGGTGGATGAATTTTTCATAGGTCTAAGCTACTGCGGTCTCGAGACTGCAACAAGGGGCCATGCGGGTGGTGAGGGGCGCGGGGATGATCTACACTGTCGGGAAACCTGGAACCCGGGGGGAACAGGAACGAATATTCCTGCTGGGCTCCCTCGCCCTCGCTCCGTTTGCCACGGACCCATCCCTTGCCCGCATCGGAGAAACCATGGACGCATCCCGCCATCTGGCCGATTTCCGCGATCAGGGCGCCCCCCAGTGGTTCGTCGTCAACGACGGCGTGATGGGCGGTCTGTCCCGCAGCGAAATCCGGCTCACCGAGGAGGGAACCGGAATGTTCTCCGGGGTGCTCTCGCTGGAAAACAGCGGCGGATTCGCCTCCTTGCGCACGAAGTTGGGGCTCACCGACCTTTCCGGATACGCGGGGATGGAGATCCGCGTGCGCGGCGACGGTCGGACCTATCAGTTACGCCTGCGGTCGGACGACCGCTTCGACGGGGTATCCTACCGGACCCTTTTCGAGACCCGGGATGGAGAGTGGCTGACGATCCGCCGGAAATTCAGCGAATTCGAGCCCACCTTCCGGGGCCGAAAACCCCGCGGCGCGGCCCCCCTGGACCCATCCCGCATCCACCAGATGGGCCTGCTGGTCGCCGACAAGCAACCTGGGGCGTTCCGCCTGGAGATCGATTATATCGGGACCTGGAGCACCGCGTCCAAGGAGGACCGATGAACCGCCGGATTCTGCTCTTTCTGCCCGGCTTGGCCTTGTTGATCCCGGCCTCTCACGCTCTCGGTGGATCAAACCCCAAAGGGCTTGAGCAACCCGGGGTCACCGCCGTGAGCCATGTCGACCTTTCCCGCTACACCGGCCTGTGGCATGAAATCGCCCGGACCCCCAACCGTTTCCAGAAAGGCTGCGTCCGGGGCACGACCGCCGAGTACACCCTGCTCGACAATGGCCGCATCCGGGTGGTCAACCGGTGCGTGAACAATAAGGGTCAGATCGACGAAGCCGTGGGGGAAGCCAGGATTGTCGACACGGCCGGCAATGCCAAGCTGGAAGTGAGTTTCGTGATTTTCCTGGGGTGGCGGCCCTTCTGGGGCGACTACCGGGTGCTGGGGCTGGATCCCGACTACCGGTGGGCCGCAATCGGGGATCCCCAACGGAAGTACGGCTGGATCCTGGCCCGAAAACCCGTCCTTGATCCGGGGACCCTGGATGAGATCTTCTTGATATTCGAGCGCAACGGTTATGGGCGAGAACGGTTTCAGGCGAGCCGCCCCTGGCCGGGATCCCATAGAGCAGGAAACAAGGCCGCATGATGACACCTCCGTCGACCTCCCCCTGTGAACCCCTGGTCCATCCCCCGCGCTTCCTGGCACGGTGGTACACCTGGGCGCTGGCCGCAGCCGTGCTGCCGGTGCCGTTCTTCGTCACCATCCCCACCGGGCTGCGCAAGCATCCGGTGATCGGCCCGCTGGGCGACCAGTTGCATATCCCCCTGCTGGGCGCGGTCATGCTGGTGATCTACTGGAAAGGCCCGCTGCGGGGGTGGCTGTGGGGGTCGGCGGCCGCGGCCGCGGTGGTCGGCGCGCTCATCGAGTTCTTCCAGATCTTCGCCGAGCGCGCCCCGCTGCTCCACGATTGGTATCTGGACCTGGTCGGTATCGGCATCGTCCTCGGGTTCCTTCTGTGGCGGGGGGCGGGATCGAAACCGGGCCTGGTGCTGATGACGCTCCTGCTGTTCTATGTTCCCTGGAACCTGAGGGATCTTCCTGCCGACATCCGGGCGCGGGAAATCGTCGTCAGGAGTTTTCCCCTGCTGGACGGATTCGAGAACCCCCACACCCGGATTCTGTGGGGCGAGACCGATGAGGCCAACGTTTCCTTCACCGCCATCGATGATGGGCCGCAAGGGCCGACATCGGTGCTTCAGATCACCGGCGAGCCTCCCGAGACATGGCCCGGATCCGACATGGCCCATTTCCCCTTCAACTGGAGCAAATACAACCGCCTGATGGTCCGCGTGCGCCACACGGGACCCGACGCCCTGGAGGTCGGGTTTCGTCTCCATGTGGCCGATTTCATCGGCCGCAGGGAGGATTTGCATTTCACACAGGATTACCGGGCGACGTCGAGATGGCAGGTGTTCACCATGCCCCTCGCCGGGCGGACCGCGGACCACTCCGATTACGTCATCGACATGTCGGACATCGAAAAAGTGTACATCTACCTCACGCGACCCCCGTGCAAGACGACGCTGCAGGTGGACGAGGTGTGGCTGGAGTAATGCGGGGATTCCGTCCGCATCATCGGCTACCAGGGAGCCTGCCCGGCCGATTGCTCGAACAGTTCGAGATCGGCCTTGTGGTGCGGTTCGATTTCCGTCACCAGGGGCGCGCGACCATCGGCGAACATCACTTTGCGCATGCCGGCGGGGATCGCGTCCAGGTGATCTTGGTCGCGGCCGATGCGGGCGATGCCCTCCAGAACGCAAACACAGGTGAAATCGGCGCCCTTGTAGACCGAGATCGTCGTGCCGATCATCACGGTGCGTCCTTCATCGGTCTCCACGACCAGCCGCCTGCCGGAAAAGCCCGGCCCCGACTTGACGCGCAGTTCGCCGGAATTCACCCGCGCGGTCATGGTCCGGCGCAGCAAGCGCCGCGGCGCCCGGGGCAGAACCACTTCGGAGTGCGGCGCGATGTCCAGCAGCAGGATGCCCTCGCTGGCGATCTGCAGCCCGGTGTCGTCACCGGTGCTCATGGCGACCTCGTCGCCGAAACGCATGTCCCCACCGGCGACGATCTGCGTGCCGTCCATCGTCACTTCGCCGGAGCCCTCCACCGCGTGTAGCCGCCAGGCCGGACCCCGGTCGGCGACCAGGAACGAGACGATGAGCACGGCGGCGATGGGCAGGGCGGTCCACCACCAGCTCCGGGGACGGGAGGCCGGCGCCGAGCGGATGGTCGGCACTTCGATGGCATCGGGCAAATCCTGGCCTTCGGCGATGGCGCCGGACATGAACTGCTCGCGCAGACGGCTGCGGAACGCCGGATCCGGACGGACCGGTGCGACCCGGCGCAAGGTCTCCTGAACCTTTCGCTGTCCGCTGTCGAGATCCATGTCGTCGCGTTCGTTCATTTCTCCACGTCCAGGAGTGTTTCCTTCAGTTTCGTCAGGGCGCGGGAATACCGCTTTCTGACCGCCGGGGCACCGGCGCCCACCACCTGGGCGATATCCTCGTGCGTCATCCCCTCGAAATCATGCAATACCACCACTTCGCGCAAGTCGGGCGGCAACGCCAGGATCGCCCGCTGGACCCGTCCTTCGGTGTCCGCCTGCTGCAACTCTTCCGCCGGATCCTGCTGCGAACCGGGCAACCTCTCGCTCAGCCCCGAATCGTCGTCCAGCGAGACCGACCCGCGGTCGATGACCCGCTTCTGCTTGCGGAACCGCTCCCGGCACACGTTGGCCGTGATGGCCAGGAGCCAGGGACCGGGCCGGCGGGAGGCGTCGAGCTGGTGGGCCGCCTTGTGGACCCGCAGGAACACCTCCTGCGTGACGTCTTCGGCATCCGGGCGGTTGCCCATCATCCGGAAGGCCAGACCGTAGATCCGCTCGAAATGCCGGTCGAACAACGCGGCCAGCGCCGCGGGGTCCCGCCGCCCCACACCCTCCAGGGTCTCCCGGGAAAGTCCGCCGTCGGGCGTCCCTGCGGACGCCGAAGACGAGCCTTGACCGGAAGAGGGTGATTTCGACTTGGGGCCCATGGCCTGCCTTTGCATGAAATACGGAAATGCCCGGTCTTGTGTGACCGACTCGGTGGGCGGTCGAGCTGAACGTCTAACTGGAGCCGTAAAGGCAGAGCCGTTGCCGTGCCGGCAAGGCCGTCAAGACGCCTGTGGCCGTGACCACGTTCCGGCACATGGAGCAACGCCGAGGCAGCCGGCCGCGTTTGATTGGACGGCCGCTCCGCTCCTGACGAAGCACGGAAAGATGATCGCCCTGCTCCTTACCCGAGTCCGCTTCATAACTGGAGAGCACAAGCTCAGCCTGACTTTTGGATGGACCGGCACAAGGGCACTGATTTGTTTCTCGGTCGCAGGGCAAAAACCCTGCAGGTCCGCAGCGGCGGATCCGGAACCTCGAAGGTGTTTGGTGCAGGGCGTCGGACCTGCGCCTGAGCCGCGAAACCAAGCCGGGGCAACTTCGATCCCGATATCGCCACTATGCGGTTGTCAAAGAACCGGAGGGATCAGAATACCCTCTTGACGACCGGGGGCCTCATAGGTGTTATGTTGTCGGTGCCAAGTGAGTCATTCAAGAATACCGCTTACCCAAGAATTCTCTCCATGTCCTGGGCGGCACCCAAAATGCGCGCTATTTCAACTGGCTGGCTGCCAGAAACGTACACGATCATGTAGGAATAGACCGGAAAAAACCTGAGAGCCCGAGACGCCAAGTCATCGCGATAGTGCCCCGCCTCAGGATTCTCCGCCAATAGCCGGAAGACCTCAAGAAACCGAGTATGTGCGTCAATCGCAGCCTGCACACTGTCGGATGCAATGTACTCTAGAGCTCTGTCAGAATTTGCCT
>PFVX01000019.1 GCA_002790835.1 bacterium CG_4_9_14_3_um_filter_65_15
TTGGTCTCTGGTGCTTTAAGTTTTTGCTACTCAAAGTTTTACCAGAGGCCGGAGGCCGCTTCAACTTTCAACTAACTTTAGGACACTCTCTCAAAGGAAGATGCGGTTGCTTAGACGCTTACAATTATTGGGGGACGGCCGATGAGGACAGCATTCGGAATTTGATTCGGGACTATACTGATGATGTTCTTGCGTGCGACACAGTGGATTTCATCCCTTTCAGCGGTACCTTGGTGCCTACCGAGAAGAAAAGTTTGGGAGGGATTAAGGCGTTGTTCAGGTAATTTGGCCAGCAGGCTGGTGGTGTGACTGGGCGTGTATTTCTAACTGTGTAAACAGCCATGGTGTAAATTCTCCAATAAGGAGGGCCCCATGGCCAGGAAGAAGAAGCCTGACGAAGTTGACAAGCTCGTTCGGGAGCTGACCAAGAACGCCACCGCCGAAGAACTGCTGAATGACTCCGGCCTCCTCAAGGAGCTCAAAAAGCGCCTGGTGGAGACCGCCCTGGAGGCTGAGTTGACCGACCACCTCGGCTACGAGAAGCACTCTCCCGACGGCCGTGGTACCGGTAACTCCCGCAACGGCGATTTTGAGCCCAAGCTGGTGCGCAAGCGGCAAGTCCGGCTGCCGGGCTTCGACGACAAGGTGCTTTCGCTGTATTCCCGGGGCATGACCACCCGCGAGATCCAGGACCACCTCCTGGAGATCTACGATGTGGATGTCTCGCCGGCGCTGATCTCCAAGGTCACCGACGCGGTGTTGGATGAGGTCCGGGCCTGGCAAAACCGGCCCCTGGATGCGGTCTGGCCGATCCTCTACCTGGACGCCATCCACCTGAAGATCCGCACCGAGGGCCGGGTCCAGAACCGGGCCGTCTATCTGGCCCTGGGCATCGACCTGACCGGGAACAAGGAGTTGCTGGGCCTGTGGATTGGCGAGAGCGAAGGCGCCAAGTTCTGGCTGGGCGTTTTGACGGAACTGAGCAGCCGCGGCGTGCAGGATGTCCTGATCGCGGCGGTGGACGGCCTGACCGGCTTCCCCGAGGCGATCGAGAGCGTGTTCCCCAAGACGGAGGTTCAACTGTGCATCGTGCACATGGTCCGCAACTCGCTGCGCTACGTGCCCTGGAAGTCGAAGTGGGCGGTGCTGAAGGACCTCAAGCTGGTCTACCAAGCCGCCACCGCGGAGGCCGCCGAGCAGGCCCTCGACGCATTCGAGAAGACCTGGGGCGAGGCGTTCCCGATGGCGGTCAAGGCCTGGCGCAGCCGCTGGGAGAACGTGATCCCGTTCTTCGGCTACCCGGACTCGAGTTTAGCAGTCCATCGTGCGGACTTCCCCCAACGCATTTAACCCCAACCGGTTATGCGTCTGTCCGCTGTAAGACCCCACCCTTGTCGATCCGCCACCCCAGCGCCGATAGGACTTCAGCCTGGGTCTTCGACGGCATCTCCAGCCGTCGGCGAGGTTTCCGCGCCCAGGCCGGCAGCAGCAGCACCGAGTGCAGGTGGCGCATGTCATCCATCACGTCGGCGGCGGTCCGCCTGACGCCCGCCGCTTCGAGCTTCAGCTCCAGGCGACGCAGATACGTCATCGCCGCCACGCAGGTGAAGAAGTGGCAGCGGATCTTCCCGTCGGTCCAGTGTCGCACCGGCTGCGCACCGACCAGCCCATGATCCTTGCTCTTGAACCGCCCCGGGATTGCCGGAGACTCCATTCTTTGACTCGAGTTTAGCAGTCCATCGTGCGGACTTCCCCCAACGCACTTAACCCCAGCGGGTTAAGCGTCCGCCCGCTGTAAGACCCCACCCTTGTCCACCCGCCAACCCAGGGCCCGTAGGACTTCCTCCTGGGTCTTCGATGGGGTCTCCAGCCGCCGCCGAGGCTTGCGCGCCCACGCCGGCAACATCAGCACCGAGTGCAGGTGCCGCATGTCCTCCATGACCGCTGCTGCTGTCCGGGTCACCCCGGCCGCCTTCAGCCTCAGCTCCAGCCGCCGCAGATAGGCCAAGGCCGCCACGCAGCTGAAGAAGTGGCAACGGATCTTACCGTCGGTCCAGTGGCGAACCGGCTGCCCCGACACCAGGTCGCGGTCCTTGCTCTGCCGGAACCGGTCCTCCACCTGCCACCGATCCAGGCTCGCGGTGACGATCTCGGCCGTCGTCCAGTCCGTGTTATCGGTGACGATCACCGTCTTGTCGAACCGCTGCTCAGAGCGCCCCACCCGGTAGGCGTTCTTGCGGAACCCCATCACCACAGCGTCCCCGTCCTCGGTGAACTCCAGGTCGTAGAGGTCGCTGCCCACGTGCAACTGCTCGCACAGGCGGAAGTACCGCTCCCAGATCGCCTCCGGATCCCGCCACTGGGGTTGCCGCTGGCGGACCTTCGCCCGCATCGCCAGCAACTCGTCCCGCACCTGGTCCAGCTTCCGGGTGAACATCAGGTGCTGTTTGCGCGCCGTCGGCGGGTTCCAGGTCACCACCACCGACCGCTCCCGGCCCCAGAACTCCCCGCGGGTCCGCAACCCCAGCATCTGCTCATCCGGCTCCCCGGCCTCGGCCAGCCGGTGGTTCCGGGGGATCTCGATCGGGGCGAACTGATCCAAAGGAACAGTCATCAGGTCCTCGAGGTAGTGGGGCGAGTACGTCGTCACGAAGTGCATCCGGGGGTGGTCGTCCAGCCACAGGAAGTTCTCTTCGCTGTTCATCCCCTTGTCCACCACCACGGTCAGCCGCTGCTTGGTCCGTTCCAGCTGGGTGACCATCCCGAACATCTCCTGCATCACCTCGGCGAACAGGCGGCTGTCGTGGATGTTGCTCGGATACGTGCGCCAGAACAGGGGCAGGCGGCTCTGGCGGGCAACCAGCAAAGCCAATCCGATCTGCCGCAACTGATGCCGCCCGGCTTTGTTGTGGCCGCGGACCGCCAAATCCGACTCCGTGCCGCCACCCATGAAGGTGTAGTAGTTCGTGGTGTCGAACAGGAGGCAATCGGCCTCCGGTTGTTCGACTTCCCACAGGCGGGCAAAGAACCGCCGGCTGATCCGGTCCAGGTCCGCCTCGCTGACCCGGTCCCACTTCTGCCAGTAGCGCTCGCTGCTGAGCTGGTCCAGGGCCACCGGGCGGATCTGCTGGATGGCGGTCCGGCCGTACCACCTGGCCAGGCGGTGCTTGCTGACGGCCTCGATCATGCGGTTCCAGACGCAGTACAGGAAGTACTCCCCGACCGAGGGGCCGGTCTCACCGGGTCCCTGGGGCACGACCTCGTCGATGATCCCGGCCAGGTCCATATCCTGATCCATGAGCTGGGCCAGCCACAGGGCACCGAACTCCTCGACCTTCAGCTGCAGATCCTGCTGCAGGGGTCCCTGGGCCAGGGCGGCCACCTTCTCCGGTGAACCGAGATAGACCTGGCTGACGACCTTGGGGCGGCCATCGACGCGCGCGATCTCGCGGACGTAGAGGTAGGGTCTTCCCTTTTTCTTCTTGATGTGGAAGTGAGCCATGTTGGGAGGATATCAGCGGGGTCTTACATGTCAAGAGAAAAATGCAGCAACGCGCATATTTTTTAGTCCAAATATGAAACCCCCCGGCTCTGCCGGGGGACCCGTAAAGTTTG
>PFVX01000089.1 GCA_002790835.1 bacterium CG_4_9_14_3_um_filter_65_15
GTAGGCTGTAGAGGGACAGGCTCTAGCTATGGCTACGCCGACGGGTCCGCACCTCGATCTCGGGCCGACCAGACGCACTTCGCTCGGTCCGGGAGTTCTCAGACAGAGCCTAAAGGAAGAGCTCGCTGACCGTCTTTTCCAGGTGAATGCGTTCGATGGCGTCAGCCAGCAGATGCGACATGTCCAGGACCTTGACCTTGGGGCATTCGGCGAACCGATTGAAGGGAATGGTGTTGCTGACCACGATCTCCTTGATCGGCGAGGCGCTCAAACGCTCCAGGGCCTTTCCGCTGAAAAGCGGGTGGGTGCAGCAGGCCGTGACGGAGCGGGCGCCCTGCTCCTCCATGCACTCACGGGCCGCATCGCAAAGGGTACCGGCGGTATCGATCATGTCGTCGAAGATGATCACATCCCGGTCGCGAACATCACCGATGAAATTCATGACCTCCGCCTCGTTGGGGCAGGGCCTCCTCTTGTCGATGATCGCGAGGCTGGCCTTGAGGCGCTTGGCGAAGGACCGGGCCATCTTGATGGAACCCACATCGGGAGCCACCACGGCCAGATTCTCCCGAGGCCAAGCGGCGAAGTGGGCAAGGAGGACGGGAGCCGAATAGAGGTGGTCCAGGGGGATATCGAAGAAACCCTGGATCTGCGGGGCGTGCAGGTCGATGGTCAGGACCCGCTGGGCACCGGCCGTGATGATCAATTCGGCCATGAGCTTGGCCCCGATGGGAACCCGCGGCTGATCCTTGCGATCCTGCCGGGCATAGCCGAAGTAGGGAATGACCGAGGTCATCCGCCTGCACGACGCCCGGCGCACGGCGTCCATGAGCAGGAGCATTTCCATGATGTTGTCGGCCGGGGGCATGGTGGGTTGGACGATGAAAACGTCGGTGCCGCGGATGTTCTCCTTGATCTTGATCTGGATTTCGCCGTCGGAGAAACGGTCAATGGCCACATCGCAAAGGTCCATGTCGAGATGCTTCGCGATGCGGGCGCCCATTTCCGGGTGAGCCGTACCGCAGATGATCACCAGTTCATTGGACATGATTTCATCCTCTCAACGACGGAAGGAGAACCAACCCGGGCCGAAAAAAACACGCCTGGAAGCGGGATGCAAGGGACAAAAAAACAGGGACAAAAAAACAGGGACAAAAAAACAGGGACAAAAAAAATCCCCGCAAGGGGATATCTGGTTGGGGCGGCAGGATTCGAACCCGCGAATGCAAGGACCAAAACCTTGTGTCTTACCACTTGACGACGCCCCACCCAGAATAGCCAGCTAGAAACGTTCCTCCATAACGGAATCACCGTTTCCGCCCCCGAAGGAGCCCTGCCGTTCGGGAGGCGGGATCTCCCCGCTTTCTACCCGTTGCAACTCCTTGCGGTAAGCTGCAATCACCTGCCGTTCCATCAACTCGCGCGTCTCCACATTGATGGGGTGGGCGATATCCTGGAAAGTCCCGTCGCGGCGTTTGCGGCTGGGCATGGCGATGAACAGGCCCGATGCCCCCTCAATGACCTTGAGCCCGCGGATAACAAAAGCGTTGTCGATGGTGATGCTCGCGAAGCCCTTGAGCTTGTTGTCATCACGCAACGTGATCCTGATCTCAGAAATATTCAAGGCTCTCCCTCTCCGTAACGAACCCGAACCCGTTCTATTTCCTCACCCGGATGCCTTGCCTTCCCTGACCCGCACCCCGAATGCCCGCGGACGCACATTCCTTACGAAATACCCAGCCTCCTCGAACTCCTTGATCCATTCATCCGTGTCCTGCCCGTCAGGGAAAACC
Organism: bacterium CG_4_9_14_3_um_filter_65_15; assembly: GCA_002790835.1. GTDB lineage: Bacteria > Krumholzibacteriota > Krumholzibacteriia > LZORAL124-64-63 > LZORAL124-64-63 > JAHJTW01. The sequence continues at coordinate 1,794 of PFVX01000089.1, forward strand.
CCATACACGGCGGAACCACTGCCCGACATCATGGCGATCGGCGCGATCTCCCGCAGCCGAAAAACCAGCCGCTGCAGGGAAGGCGCCCACGGCAGGACGACCTCCTCAAGCCGGTTGAACCCGGGCCAGGTTTTCCTGGGGAAACGAGCCAACTGCGGCCTGATTACATGGATGTTAGCTTTGGCACTGTTTACTGTCAATCCCATTTTCAGATTGGCGTAGACCTCCGAAGTTTTTAACTCCATGTCTGGTCTCACGATAAGAAACTGGCCGGACCGAATCAACGGAAGGGGGGTCAACCGGGTGCCCGTGCCTCGGCCCAGGGCCGTCCCCCCCCTCACGAAAAAGGGCACGTCCGCACCCAGTTCTGCGCCGAGTGCCTCCAGGTCCGCTTCCTCCAAGCCGGTGGCGAACAGATGGTTGCAGGCTACCAGGACCGCAGCCGCATCGCTGCTCCCTCCGCCCAGGCCCGCGGCAGGCGGGATGGCTTTGACCAGTTCCATCCTCAAAGCGCCCGAAACCCCGGTGCTCCGGCAGAAGAGGCGGGCGGCCCGCCAGCAGAGGTTGGTGGAATCGGCCGGCACATCCCAATCCCCCGCAGACACCTGCAGGGTGATATCGGGACTTCCGCCCGGATACCGATCCTTCAAGGTGACTTCCAATCGGTCGCACAGGTCCACGGTCTGCAGGACGGTTTCGATCTCGTGGTAACCGTCGTGCCTGGCCTTCAGCACTTCCAGATGCAGATTGACCTTGGCCGGAGCCTCGGCGGAAACCGTCCGGCCTACGGGCAATCGACCCTTGGTGTATGTTTCATGACCCATGTTCCGGTATCACCTTTCACGACCAGGCCGAGGCCAACCGGCCCCAAGGAGTGGCGGCAAACCTGCGTCGCATCTTCCTCCGGCGCAAGGAACTCCAGGCCAGGTGCACCAATTTTTCCCGGGGCGAGGCCTTCCAGGCGGCCGTGCCGGACCAGTGCCGGCCCCCGAACGGGTCGTCAAGAAGATCGGTGTCCCCCTTCACGCGAATGGCTTCCAGATCACAGATCCCCACCCCGGCCCCCTGCAACCCGGTCAGCCAGGGAAACGACCGGGGAGCCATGCCGGCAAGGTGCATGGCGACACTGTCAACCGCCACGGGATCGTCGCCGGCCAGCAACACGTTGCGCATGATGAAATCCCGTTGCATGGTCCCGCCGCCGGACCCCCACAGGACCGCATCGCAAAGGACTCGCGGGCGCGGACCCGCAGCTTCGAGCGTGGCCGCCAACTCCGATTCACGACGACGAGGGTCGCCGGGCAGGAAATCCCGGCAGGCCGCCCACAGGGCCACCGCGTTGAAGACGCCCCAACCGGACACCAGGCGAGGAACAGGCAGCAGAAGGATGTCGCGGTCGCCGGCGCCGATCGGTTGTCCGGTCTGGCGAATTCGCTCCGGGATGATATTGCGGTTCGGGGTCGAATCGCCGGCTGCCCCCCAGGCCTGCCGGGTCAACGAGCGCTGCCAGGGCGGGGAGCCGAAGCCGGGGTCGCCCCCCTCCTCGATGGTCACCAACCGTGGCGGAGCCCCATCGTCCCCCGCTGCAATCCCGGCGAGCTCCACGACACGGCGGTAGTCATCGGCGAGGGTCTCCGGACGGGCAATGACGATTCCCACAGTGGACGACATGCGCGGCCCCCTTTCCGGTCAGGATGTTCCGATGATGCGAATGGCCAGACTCACCCACCCCACCACGACCGCCTGGAGCAGGAAGTCGGTCAGCAGGATTTCGTGCGGGCGCCCGCCCCGGTCCTCGAGGAATACCAGGTACAGGTACCGCCCCATACCGGCCAAGACGAAGGGGATCGTGTAGATCAAGTCCCGGGTGCCGAACTGCTGCACCGTGTCCGGCCAGACCGTGTACAGCGCATACATCATGGTGGTCAGGGCGAAGCTGACTCCGATCATCGCATTGAGCATCGGTTCGCTATAACCCCGCAGAGCCGGCCGGGTTTCACCGTTTTTGCCGGCGGTGCGCAGCAACTCGTCCCGTCGCTTGCAAAACCCGAGGAAGAGCGAGAGAAAGAAGGTGCACAGCAGCAGCCAGGGCGATATGGCCACTTCCGGGTGCACCGGCAACAGCACGAAGACTCCCGCCGTGGCCCGGATCACGAAGCTCATGCCGATGCCGATCACGTCCAGGATCGGCAGCTTCTTGAAGAAGTTGGTGTAACCCCAGTTCCACAGGAAGAAAAAGGCCACCGCGCCCAGGAAAAGGGTCCCCAGCATGCCGGCAGCCAACAGGCACAAAACCAGGACCACCAGACCCGCCCGGCCGGCGAATGCCAAATCCAGGCGACCGGAAGCCAAAGGGCGCAATTTCTTGACCGGGTGCAGCCGGTCAAGACCCAGATCCCGGTAGTCGTTGTAGACGTAGACCGCGCCGGAGGCGAAACAGAACACGACCGCCCCCAGGGCCGCACGCGTCACACAGGCCGGGTCACCCAGCTTGCGCGCGAAGATGACTCCAGCGAACAGCAGCAGATTCTTGGTCCACTGCCGGGGCCGCATATTCTCCAGAAAGGTCCAGACCTGTCGCATCAGTACGCGTTCTCCCCACGCAAGACATGGTGCAGGGTCCTCAGAAGGATCTTGATGTCCAAACCCAGGGACCAGTTCTCGATGTAGTGCAGGTCGTAGTAGGTTCGCTCCTCGATGCTGGTGTTGCCCCGCAAACCATGAACCTGGGCCCAGCCCGTCAACCCGGATCGTACCCGGTGCCTTTCGAAGTAGCGCGGCAATTCCTGCATGAATTGCTCCACGAAAATCCGCCGTTCGGGCCGCGGCCCGACCATGCTCATGTCTCCGCACACGACATTCCACAACTGGGGCAATTCGTCAAGACTAGAGCGGCGCAGAAAACGCCCGATGGGCGTGACGCGCGGATCCTCCTCGACGGTCCAGACCGGCCCGCTGCCCTTTTCGGCGTCCGCACGCATGCTGCGGAATTTCAGCATCCTGAATTCCCGCCCGTCCCTTCCCATGCGAAACTGGCCATAGAGAACCGGCCCCGGCGAGGATAGCTTGACCAGGATCGACAGCACCAGCAACAACGGTGACAACAACAAGAGCCCCAGCCCGGCGGTGGCCAGGTCGAAGGATCGTTTGACGATGCGGTCGACTTCCCCCAAGGCCGCCTCGCGCACGCTGATGAAGGGGATCCCGCCGATTTCCCGCAGCCTCATGCGACTGGTGTGCAGGGCCGGCAAGTCGGGCACGAAGTGCACATCGACGTTGAGGTTCGCCAGGGCGGCGGACACTTCCCTGACCACGGGCAGGTTGGCGAACGAAACGGTCAACACGACAAGATCGATATCCTGGTCTTCAACGACCCGCCTGACCTCGGCGATGCCGCCGAGTAGCGGCAGTTCCGGCATGGCCTCACCCAGGGGGCTGCGGCCGTCGGCGTCCAGCAAGCGACTGCCGGCGGATGTCGACCCGCCATCTCCCTCACCCGAGACTTCCAGCCAACCCACCGGCGTCATGGCCAGACCCGGGAAATCCCGCGTCAATCTGAGCAGGCGGTCACGCATGGGACTGCGCCCGATCACCAGCGTCCGCAGGGCGCCTCGACCGGGGGCGACCACCTTGCGCAGGACGAATCGCGCCAGGATGCGCCCCAGGGTCAGGAAGAAGAAGGTCGACAGGAAAAAGAGGCCGAAGAACGACCGGCTGAAAGTCAGCGTGCGCAAAAAGAAGGCCAGGGCCAGGACCAGGAGGCTCCCCAGCACCACACCCTTGAACAGCCCGAGCAGGTCGTCTTCCAGGGAGCGGCCACCGCGGTTGGTGTACATACCGCTGAAATAGAAGATCCCGAAAAAGACCAGCAGCACGACCAAGCCTGCAATGAGATAGATGTCGAGGGGCGGAATGCCCAGCGGAATGAGCCAGATACCACTGTAGAACCGGAACCAATACGTCAACAGGAAGGCCGCCTCCAGCATCACCACGTCCATGAGGATGAGAAGCGCGGTTTCTCCCATGCTGTTGCGCCGCGTTCGGCGATGAATGCCGCCGACGACCGTTTGTGACACCTCGTCGCCGGGACGAGTCATTTCCCGTCCCGCCCGGGTTGGTCCAGAAGGTGGCACAACAGGTGTCCCATGGTGATGTGGACCTCCTGGATCTTGGGTGTGCGGTCACTGGGGACGAGCAGGGCCGAATCCACCAGGCCGGCCAGGCGGCCACCGGTACCACCGAGGAAACCGTGGGCCTTCATCCCGATGTCATGTGCCGCCGCAACCGCAGCCACACAGTTGCCCGAGTTGCCCGAGGTGGAGATCACCAGCAGGACGTCTCGCGGCCCACCCAGGGCCCGGACCTGGCGGGAAAAAATCTCATCGAACCCGTAGTCGTTGCCGACCGCAGTCAGGATGGATGTGTTCGCCGTCAGGGCCACGGCGGGCAGGCCGCTACGTTCACGCTCGAACCGACCCACCAACTCCGCCACGATATGCTGGCTGTCGGCGGCGCTGCCACCGTTGCCACAGACAAGGAATTTGCCCCCCGCGGCCCAGGCCGACCGGACATCGTCCGCCAAACGGACCACGGCCTCCAGTTGCTCCTCGCCGAGGGCCGCCAGCACCGCGGTCAGTTCGGCGATGGCGCCCTGGAACGCCTGACGCTCGGCGGAAGTCGCCCTCACGGAGTCGGGTCGTTGCTCGGACATCATCCTGGTCCTCTCCACTGGATGGTTCACGCCAAGGGGAACGCCGCTCGGCCGGAAGCCAACAAACCGCAATACCGATGCAGGGCGTCGCGCCAGGCAGGACGCGGCCCGCATCCGACAGCTTCCAGTCGGCTGCTGCGCAGGACCGAACAGCGCGGCCGAGCCGCGGGAGTCGGGTACTGTTCACTGGCGCACGGCGAAATGCCCTCGGGATCGCAGCCGTTTTCCTCGGCGATAGCCCGGGCAAACTCGAACCAGGTGCATGCACCCGCATTCGTCCCGTGAAAGATACCACGGTACCCGCCGGTGACAAGGTGCTCCAGCACGGCGGCCAGGTCCTCGGTATAGGTAGGATTTCCCCGCTGATCGTTGACGACCGTCAGGGAGGGCCGCTCGCGCAACAACTTCGTGATGGTGCGGACGAAATTCTGCGGACCATCCCCGAACAGCCAGCTGGTGCGGACGATCTGCCAGGGAGCCGCCATGGACTGGACGGCCTCCTCCCCACGGTATTTGGTCAGGCCATAGAAGTTCACCGGACACCTCGGGCTGTCCTCGTCGAATCCGTCGCCGTTTCCCGGGAAAACATAATCGGTGCTGATTTGGGTCAGGCCGCAGCCGAGCTCCCCGCAGACAGCCGCCAGATTGGCGGGGATCAAGGCATTAGCCGCCATGGCTTCGTCTCGATGGTCCTCGGCGGCATCCACCCCGGTCCAGGCGGCGCAATTGACGATCCACTCGGGAGGATCATTCACCACCAGGGATCGAGCGTGTTCCGGTTTGGTCAAGTCCCCTTGGGCCAAGCCCACCCCCCTGACCACATGGTGAGCGCCGAGGCGGGCAACAACGGCCCGCCCCAACATTCCTTCGCAACCGGTGACCAGGATCTTCATTCAAACGCTCCCTCATCGTCCTCCGCCGACATCGTGTCCCGGGCCGCAGCATGGGCCACCGAGGGGGTGAAGCCGCGCCCGATCACGAAACGGATCACCTTGGCCAAGGCGGCCCGGTCGCGGGGTTCGCGGACACGTTTCCACCTGGCGGCCGCGGCCTCCCGGGCCAGTTCCTGCTCCTGGGTGGGATCCAGAATCTCCGCCACCACCTCTTGGGCTACGGCCGATGGTACCTGATGGCCCCGCAGGCGGGCCAGCAGATATCGAGGTCCGACCGGTTTGGTGCGCAGGGTATCGCGGCAGTAGGCCTCGGCATAGAGCCTGTCGGAACACAGACCCTTGTCCTGCATCGCCTGGAGCACTTCCTCCACGGACTCGGGGTCGTGGCCGCGCTCCACAAGTTTGCGGCGCAACTTGGCCACAGGCTGCAATCGCCGGTCGAGCTGCTTCAACAGGTCACGCGCCGCCAGCTTGCGGGCCTGGGCCCGCGCCATTTGCGCGACCAGGTCCGCGGGCACGAGTTGGCCCGGCTCAGGCAGCGAATCGGGCGCGCTGCGGCGATCCAATTCCATGGTGATGCCGCCGTCCAGAGTCACCATCACCGTATCGCCCACCACATCAACGGCGAGCAGCCGGGTCTCCTCGGAGGGGAAACCCGGCTGCGGATTATCGGCACCACCCGCTGCGGCGCCGCGTTCATCGGACGCAAAACGGCGTGAATTCAATGGCTACACTTTCGCAATACCGGACAGCACGGGATCTTCTCCGGCGACCGGTTCGATCAACCGGCGGATTTCCGCGCCTTACCTGCGGCCGCGGATCCGGACTCGGGCTCGGGCTCGGCAGCGGCTGCCTTTTCGGGGGCCACGGCACCCGGAAGGTTGACCCCGTATTCCTTGAAGACCAGGGCCGTGATCTTGTCGTACAGGTCCGTGTTCTCCTTGAAGAACACCCGCACGTTTTCCCTCCCCTGCCCCAGACGTTCCTCACCGAAGCTGTACCATGCTCCCGACTTCTGGATGACTCCGCACGCCACGCCCAGGTCGATGACATCGCCTTCCTTGCTGATCCCGTCGCCGTAGAGGATGTCGAACTCGGCCTTCTTGAACGGGGGGGCCACCTTGTTCTTCACGACCTTGACGCGCACCTGGTTGCCGATGACGTCCTCACCCTGGGTGATGGCCCCGATGCGGCGGATGTCCAGCCGCACCGAGCTGTAGAATTTCAGGGCGTTGCCGCCGGAAGTGGTTTCGGGGTTGCCGAACATGACCCCGATCTTCATCCGGATCTGGTTGGTGAACAGGACGAGAGTGTGGGTCTTGGAGATGGTGCCGGTGAGCTTGCGCAGAGCCTGGCTCATCAGACGCGCCTGCAGGCCCACGTGGGCGTCGCCCATTTCCCCTTCGATCTCCGCCCGCGGCACAAGGGCCGCCACCGAATCGATGACCAGGATGTCGACGGCTCCCGATCGCACAAGCATCTCGGTGATCTCCAGGGCCTGCTCACCGGTATCGGGCTGGCTGACCAGGAGGTTGTCGGTATCCACGCCCAATTTGCGCGCATAGGTGGGATCCATGGCGTGCTCGGCGTCGATGAAGACCGCCACCCCGCCGGTTTTCTGGCAGTTGGCAATGGTCGACAGGGCCACGGTGGTCTTGCCGCTCCCCTCGGGGCCGTAGATTTCGACCACCCGGCCCTTGGGCAGCCCGCCGATGCCCAGGGCGATGTCCAGCTTCGGACTCCCGGTGGAAATGGCGTCGAGGTTGTCGTAGATGCGGTTCTCACCCAGCATCATGATGGAGCCCTTGCCGAATTGCTTCTCGATCTGGGCGCGGGTCAGTTCCAGGGCCTTGGCCCGGTCATCCTTTTTGTCAGCCATATGAAGTCCGCTCCTGACGGCCGGCAGCCTACCCGAATCCGGCCCTGATGAATGGTGATACCGCCCGGCGAAAACGAGTGCTGCCGGGTTCAGGCGACTGCAAAGCTCAAAATCGAGCCCGAAGATAGCATGAACTCCCGACGGCGTGCAAACTGTTTTTTCGCCTTATTTTCGCAGGGCGAAAAATGACTCTTCCCGGTACCGGACGCCGCCGGAAACCGGATGACTCGACAGCAGGCTGAAGCCCTCGACCGACCATGCCGGGAGTTCCCCCAGGTCCTTCAGGACAGGGGGGATCCCGCCGGTGTCCGGCCCTCGTCTGGCCCCGCGCGCCAGGGTCAGATGGGGTCGAAAAGGACGCCGATCACAGGGACCATCTGGCCATACCTCGTGGGCGGTGTGCCGGATGCGATCGGCCAGTCGGGCCAACCCGCCGTCATCCTGGAGCTGCAAATCGAGCACCCGCAGAGGCCCGTGAGCGGGGAATTGCCCCGGGGGACCGATGCGCAGGTCGAATACCGGAACTTCCGTCGACCACAACATGGCCGCGGACAGGGCCTTGCAACGATCCGGCGGCCAGGGCCCGAGAAACTGCAGGGTCACGTGCCAGTTTTCGGCCGGCACCCGACGCAGCTGCGGCCATGGCCCCCCGGCGTCAAGGCGGGATGTCAATTCCCCGCGGACACGGTCCGGGAGCATGACACCCAAAAAAACCCTCATGGCCCGGCCGGCCAGGCAAGGGGCAGCAACCAGGGATCCCGGTCTGCTCCGAATTCCTGGACTCGGCGCAGGGTGTCCAGGGCGGCGGCCACCGTCAGCAACCGGTTGCGCTCCCGATCGGCCGGGAACCGGTAGGCGTGAGCCCAGGTTGTGGGACCCCCGGCATCCTGGCTGGATACGGCCATCCAGGTGGTACCGACGGGGTTGGCCGGTGAGCCGCCCCCGGGTCCGGAGATCCCGCTGACGGCGATGGCGTGGGTGCAGCCCAGGCGTTCGCGGCACCCGTCGGCCATGGCCCGGACCACCGGCTCGCTGACGGCCCCGTCCACGGCCAGGGTCGCCGGCGACACCCCCAACAGGCCAGTTTTCACTTCATCGGCATAGACAAGGAATCCGCCCCGGAAAAAACCCGAGGAGCCACCGTGGGAGGTCAAGGCACCCCCGATCAGACCGGCGGTGCACGATTCCGCCACACCGCAGGTGTGACCGGCCTGCAGCATCCGCTCCTGGACGACCAGGGGCAGATCCTGGGTGCCGCGGTTGAACACCAAAGGCCCGAGAGCGACATCGAGGGCCTCGCCCAGGTCGCCGAGGCCTCCGGCCTTGTCCGTGGCCGCAACCCGCACATCCACGCCCCAGTCGGTCACCCACCAGGACCAATGGAGGTCCGGCTGGGCATCCCGCAAGGGGCCGCACAGACGCACGACCTCCATCTCGGTGACCTGGGCGCAGCGCCTGACGAGGATGTCCCGAGCCGTCGGCAACACCCCCTTGGCGTCCAGTTCCGCCAGGACCACCGGCAACAGGCCGTCCACCTCGAGGGGAAACCCGGGGAGCATCGCCAGCCAGCGCTCCCGGAGTCGACCCACCAGCCCGGGTGCCGACCCGACGGGGTTGGGCAACGCCTTCAATCCTGCCGGAACCCGACCCTGCAGGGCCGCCGTGGACGGCAGAGGCCGGCCCCGGAGCCGAAAACGCTCACAGACATATTCCAGAGCCTGATCGTCCGGGCACACGGCAACCCCGGCCCAGGTCGCCACGGCCTCTCGGGTCAGATCATCCGGGGTGGAACCCAGCCCCCCGCACAGGAACACAAGCTCCCCGGCACGGGTCTGATCCAGGGCCGCGGCGATGGCATCGGGCTGATCGGGCACCGACTGAACCAGGCGGGTCCGCACGGCGTGCCCACCCAGCGCCCGCTGGATCCGGCGGCTGTTGGTGTCCACCGTCCGGCCCTCGAGGAGTTCGTCACCCACGGCGATGATGCAAACCCCGACGGCCGCTTCCATCAAAGCCCCCACCCCGCGCGTGCCAGGAGCAGCAGCGTCAGATGGGTGGCCAGGCAGGCCTGGATTCCGGCGCCGATATCATCGGCCATGATTCCCAGCCCACCCCCTCCACCGAGCTTTTCCAACCGGCGCACACCCAGCGGCTTGAGGATGTCGAAGAAACGGAACCAGAAGAATCCCAGGACGAAACCCCAGGGGCTTGCGGTCACGCCGAGGAAGGTAACCAGCATGCCCGCGATCTCGTCGATGACCACCAGGGATGGGTCCTCTCCGTGGATGCGTTCCAGGGCGCCGGCGATGGGAATACCGATACCCGTCACCACGACCAGCATGGCCACGGTCATCCACCAGGGGATGGCGCCGAACGCGGTCCAGGCCAACCACCACAGCACGGTGAAGGCGAAGCTGGCGACGGTCGCCGGAGCAAACGGCGCAAAGCCGGTGCCGAAAAACGTTCCCAATGCGTACAACGAAAAGCGGGACATGAATTTCCTTCCGGAATCCGGCCAAAAACGCAACAACCCCCGGCGGGATTGCCGGGGGCTGCATGATAACAAGGGGGCCGGGCGGGTGCCCGCAAAAAATCAGGTCGTCTGGAGCTGGCGCAGAATCTGTTTCGCCACACACTTGAGGGTATCGAAGACCCCGTCGCCCTTGACGGCGATCGCTTCGAAATTCTCGTAACCCTCGGGGTTCAGCTCCTCCACGAGTTCGGAAACCGGAAGGGCGTCGGGCATGTCGCGCTTGTTCCACTGCATGACGAAGGGGATCTGTTCCAGGCTCAGATCGTATTCCTTGAGGTTGTCGTGCAGGTTGTACAGGGCTTCGATGTTCGCGTCGAAACGGGACTCGCTGCTGTCGGCCACGAACACGATGCCGTCCACCCCGCGCAGGATCAGCTTGCGGCTGGCGTTGTAGTAGACCTGGCCCGGCACGGTGTAGAGGTGGAAACGGGTCTTGAAGCCCTTGACCTCCCCCAGCTCCAACGGCAGGAAATCGAAAAAGAGGGTGCGATCCATTTCCGTGGCGAGGGTCACCAGCTTGCCCTTGGTCTCGGGCGCCAGCTTCTCGTACACGTATTGGATGTTGCTCGTCTTGCCGCCCAGGCCGGGACCGTAGTACACGACCTTGCAGTTGATCTCACGCGATGAATAGTTGATCAGCGACACGGCGTTTCCCCTTTGGATTGCCGAAACATGGAGCCGAAGCTCCATTCATCAATCTGCGAACAGGCTGTCGATTTCCGCCTCCACCTCGCGGGTGAAGGTTTCGTCGAAGGCGTCGTATTCCTCGTTGCGGAACTCCAGTTTGTCGTAGAGCCCCTCGATGATCTTGTCGAGCTCAGCCACCGCATGCCGCACCCGCAGGCGCACCAGGCCCAGGGTCGTCCCCTTGTCGAAAAGGACCACCAGAACCACACCCTTGGCGATCTTGCCCAGGAACATGGAGTCCTTGGCGCCCTGGTGGTAAAGGGTGCTGAAATCGTCTTCGCCGATGAGCCGGGCCAGCTGGTAGTTGGCCTCGAAATCGGCGGCGCACAGGGAGGCGAAGCTGGTCAGATCAAAGTCCACGTCGGGGCCGCAATGGCTCACCAGCTGGCCCGTGCGGTCGATGAGTACCACATTGCCGGCCTTGCTGCTCTTGAGCAGGTCATCCAACACGTTGTTGATGGCCCAAAAATCTTCTTCGAAGATGGCCCACTCGGCTCTGACCATGGATACAGCTCCCGTGGCGCCAAAGGCGCCCTGGTGTTCCGGAGACGTCAGCTTCAACCGGGATATCGGCAGGGCAACGAGGGACTTGAACCAAAACTCCGGCGACCAGGACGGAGGGAGACTCAGAAGGCGCGGCGGAACTGATAGGCCCGCTGGAGGGTGACTTCATCGGTGTAGGCCAGGGATCCGCCGACGGGGATCCCCGTGGCCAGCCGGCTCAGTTCCAGGTCCCGATCCTCGCAGAGCTGCTGGATGTACAAGGCCGTGGTCTCTCCCTCCACGCTCGCATCCAGGGCGATGATGACCTCCCGCACCGGATCCTCTTCCATCCTTTGGATCAGGCGGTCAAAGGGCAGGTCGCGCGCCCGCACCCCGTCTAGGGGTGAAAGCAACCGGCCCAGCACGAAGTAGCGCCCCCGGAAGAATCCACCCTTCTCGAAGGGCAGGATATCGACGGGGCTGGACACGATGCACAGCAGGGCGGAGTCACGCCGCGTCGAAGTGCAGATGCGGCAAGGGTCGGCTTCGGTGATGGCGCCGCAGTTCGAACAGTGACGGACCTGTTGAATCGCCGTTTCGATGGCGGCGGCGAGGTCGTGTGCCCCGCCCGTGGCGTCCACCAGGTGCAGGGCGATGCGGGTGGCGGACTTGCGCCCCAGACCCGGCAGGCGACCAAGGCTGCGCACCAGATCTTCCAGGGCGGGCGACTGGAATTCGCCGCCGTCGTTGGGGAAATCCCCCGGAGACACGGCCTACCCCATCCCCGGCAGGTTCATGCCGGGAAGGTTCATGCCGCCGGTGACGGAGCCCATCTGCTCGGCGGTCATCTCGTCCACCTTCTTGACACCCTCGTTCACCGCAGCGACGATCAGATCCTGCAGGAATTCGATATCGTCGGGGTCCATGGCCTCCGGGGCAATGGTGAGGGACTTGAGCTGGTGCTTGCCGTCCATGACCACCTTGACCTGTCCCCCGGCCACTTCCGCGGAAACCTCTTTCTGGGCCAATTCCTCCTGGGCCTGGGCCATCTTGGCCTGCATCTGCTGGGCCTGTTTCATGAGCATGCGCATATCCATGGCGTCTCTCCCGGCCTCAAGGGCCACGTTGCGGAGGATCCGGCAACCCCGATCAGTCGGTCGGATCCTGCCAACGATCCCGCTCCCCATCGGGCAGGGGGGCGGCATCCATCATTTCCACCAGGCTACCGAGGGCGGGGTCCTCGGCACAAGCTTGTTTCAATTCCTCGCTCTGGGTCGGCGCGACTTCCCGGCGGATTCCTTCGGTGATATTTTCTTCCTGGCCACGCTCTCCCAGGACCAGCTCCACCCGGACCTCCTGCTGCCACAGCTTGGCGGCCAGGGCGGCGACCCGGTCGCAGTCACCGCGGATGCTGCCGACCTGGAACTCCTTGTCCGCAGCGAAGGCGATGATCAGCCGGCCACTGTCGGGATCAAAGGAGGGCAAGCCGTTCATGAGGCAGGCCCCGACACGGGGGGCCTTCTGCATGAGGACTTCGATCAGCCGGGTCCACCCGGGAACCGTGTCGGCCGCGGCACCGGCAGGCGAAGAGGGGAACATTCCCCCAGCCGGAATCTCCGCGGCGCCCTGTTGGCTCGATTTCGTTCCGGCGGAACCACCCTTGGTTTCGCCCCTGCTCGTCTGAGGCCGCCGGTCACCCGCGCCCGAGGCGCCGCCACCGGCACCGGGAGCCAGCTGGCCGAGCCTGCGGGCCAGATCAGCCAGCAGGACCCGCGACTCGAAGCGGGTGTATTCGACCACGGCGGCTTCCAGCAGGATCCGCGGCTGGGTGCTGCGGTGAATGCGCTCGAAGTGGCCGCTGGCCCGTTCGATCAGCGCCAGCAGATCCTGTTCGCTGAAGGCTGCGGCTTGTCCGCCGAGGCGAGACAACTGGTCGGCGGGCAGGTCCACCATGCGGGCCAGCTCGGCATCGATCTTCAGCAGCATGAGGTTGCGGAAATTCGTGACGATGCCCCGGGCAAAGGTGCCCAGGCTCTGCCCCGCCCGCGCCAGGTCGTCAACCAGGGCCAGACCGGCCACGGGATCGCGGGCAATGACGGCGTCGTTGAGGTCGAGGTAGACCTCACTGCGGATCAGGCCGAAGGCGCCGACCACGGCCTCCTCGGTGACCTCTCCCTCGCTGGCGGCCAACATCTGATCCAGCAGGCTCAGGCCGTCGCGCAGACTTCCCTCGGCCAGGGAGACCAGCGTGCGCAGGGCTCCCGGAGCCAGCTTCACGCCCTCGGCGCCGGCGACCTCGGAAAGACGGCCGGAGAGTTCCTCCTGGCTCAGCAGGCGGAAATCGAACCGCTGGCAACGCGAGATGATGGTCCGGGGAATCTTGTGGACTTCGGTGGTGGCGAAGAAGAAGAAGACCCTTGCCGGCGGTTCTTCCAGAATTTTCAGCAGGGCGTTGAAGGCCCCCTTGGACAGCATGTGGACTTCGTCGATGATGAAGACGCGACTGCTGCCTTCGCTGGGCGAATACTGCGCCATGTCCCGCAACTCGCGGATGTTGTCGACACCCGTGTTGCTGGCCGCGTCGATCTCCAGAACGTCCAGGTAACCGCCGCGGGCGATGGCCCGGCAGCTCTCACACTCCCCGCAGGGATCGCCCTCGGCGGGCCGGGGGCAGTTGATCGCCTTGGCCAGCAGTCGCGCCACGGTGGTCTTGCCGCAGCCCCGCGGTCCGCTGAACAGATAGGCGTGGCTGAGTTTGTCGCGGCGCACGGCGGCGCGGAGAGTGTCGGTGACGTGGGCCTGGCCCACCACCTGGGCGAAGGTCTCGGGCCGGTACTTGCGGGCAATGGCTTCGTAAGACATGGCGCTCCAGGGGCTAATTGCACAACCACGCCAGCGGCCCGCTACGGGCCGCTGCCGGATGCGGTGATATCGGGGTTCACATTACCACGCAGGGAGCCCGGGGCCAAGGGAACCTGCGGTGGATCGGGAAAAGGTGGGCCAGGCTGGCGGCGCACACGTCGAAGGGAACGTACCGCTGCTACTTTCCAGTCCTGACGGAATTAGTGCTCCGGCGTCACACCGGGCCTGGCCCATCATGCCTGCGGCCTGAGTCGGCAGGCCGAATGGTTGGTGGAGATGAGCGGGCTCGAACCGCCGACCTCCTCGTTGCGAACGAGGCGCTCTCCCAGCTGAGCTACATCCCCAACCGTGATATCCCGTCCGCCACACATCCAGAGGTGCGGCGGGTATCGGCGCCAAGCGCCGCAAAAACTGGCGGAGAGGCAGGGATTCGAACCCTGGGAACTCCAAAGAGCTCAACGGTTTTCGAGACCGCCCCGTTCAACCGCTCCGGCACCTCTCCCCATGATGTGTCCTCGCCGCGGCCCGGTCGCCGCTGGCGGAGAGGGAGGGATTCGAACCCTCGGTACCGTGAGGCACACACGATTTCCAGTCGTGCCGATTAAGCCACTCTCGCACCTCTCCACCCAGGCAGATCGGGGAATATAGCACCGGATTTCGGCAAAAGCAACCAACCCGGAAACACCTCTCAGGAACCGGATTCCCGGCGCTGGGTGAAGAATTTCTGCAGGAGTTCGCTGCAAGCGGGGGCCAATACACCGCCTGTGACATCGATGCGATGGCCGTAGGGATTTCCCTCCAAAAGGCGGGCACAGGACACCACGGCTCCCGCGCGGGGATCGGCGGCGCCGAAGACCAGAGCGCCGAGACGGGACAGCAACAAGGCGCCGGCACACATGGTGCACGGCTCCAGGGTGACGTAGAGGATCGCCCGGCTGAGTCGCCAATCCCCCAGGGTGGTGGCGGCCGCCCCCACGGCCAGGATCTCGGCATGGGCGGTGGGATCGCGCAACTGCTCCACCTGGTTGGACCCCCGTCCAATCACCCGCCCGTCCGCGACGACCACCGCGCCCACCGGGACCTCGCCCCGCTCGGCGGCCTGACCGGCTTCACCCAGGGCGACCAGCATCCATCGTTCGTGTTCCCCTGCTGCGGACAACGGGTTCATTTGCGCACCAGCGGAAGACGGGCTGAAACCAGATTCCCCGCCGTATCGGTCACCTCCACCCTCACCGTGACCGGCGGGTCCTCGTCGGCATCCAGAGGGTAGGTCGCCTTGAATTCCTCACTCAGGCTGTCGCAGATCCGGTCACGAGGCTCCAGGGGAATCCGGCGATCCTCCTCGAGGACCAGGAAAGCCTGGTTCAAGGGGCTGGCCGCATCCCGGGCGAAAAAACCGATGTGCAGGAGTCCGTCCTTCAGTTCGGCACTCAACCCGGTGAGGTCGGGCGCGGTGTTGTCCACGCTGACCGGGCCGAAACTACGCTCGCGTGACAAAGCCCGTGAACCGGGATTGTCCGGTTCATCGCTCACCGTCAGGCGCACGGTGTAGATGCCGTCGGCCACCTCTTCGGTATCCCAGGTCGCCAATTGATCCCCGAGGCCTTCGGCCACCAGTCGCCAATCTGAGGCGCCTTCCTGGCGACACTCCAGCCGGTATTCCAGGGAATCGTGATCGGGATCCTCGGCCGACCAGGTGAAGACCACCACACCCCGGCCCAGACGGGACCGCATGTCCGGGTCGGGCGACTGAAGATCCTGGCGGCGGCTGAATTCGGCCTTCAAGCCGCTGGCAAAGGTGTGTGTCAGGTTGGGCCGCTGAACCAGGAGTCCCCCCAAACGCACTCCCTGCGGGCGCTCCTGCCGCAGCTCGGAAATCAGGGGAGCCCGGTTTTCGCCCCACGCGCTGACCGACACCGAGGTGAGACGGAAATCCTCCCCCGCCCCGGAGGGAAGCCCGACACGCCACTGCAGGAAGCGGGCGGCAGATGCCTTCAACTCGTGATCCGCATCCGTCCAGGCGGACGACCATTCGGTCCAGGTTGCGTCGGGCGTTTCCCGATTGCCCCAGCGCACCGACCAGCGGGGGCTTTTGTCGAGGGGATAACCGCGCCAGGACAGGCGCCCCCACGCCACCGGGCGCGCAGCATCCAGGACCGGCCCCGTCACCACCCGGGGGCCACGGTCACGGGAACCGAAACGGTCGACGACGCAGGCCCGGGTCTGGGCCACGTTCAGCTTGCCGCCCTGGGCCGCAAGGGCGGTGATATCACCACCCCGCCAGTTGGCCAGGGTTTCCTGACCGCCACCGGGAAGGAGGCGATGCAAGGTCGTCAGCGACGAGCCTGCGGGTCGCAACCCGCCTGCGACCCAACCCAGATCCTCGAGCCAGGCCACGGCCATCAGGTCCAGATCCCCGCTCCAGACCAGCTTCGGCGCCTTGCCCGTTTTCAGTGAGTAGAGCGCCGCCTTGGCCGGGTCTTTGTCCTCTGCCCCCGCGCCGCCCCCCGGCAAAAGGACCAGCGGACGCGGAGCGCGCGCCGGGCTGCCGTGAGCTGGCGGAGTCGCCATTTCCTGGGCTTCCCCTTCGCCGTCGTCCAAGGCCAGGCCGAAGACCACTCCCTGTGGCCCTCTAACGAGGGAACCGATCTCGTCCTGGGGCGTCTGGAGCAGGACCTCGGCATGTTCGGGATCATCGGGATCCAGGGCGTACACCAAGCCCGGCCCCTGGGTGGCCACCACCAGCCTGCCCGAATCATCGCTGAGGATGTCGATGGTGTTCTCCGCCGGCAGGGATAGCAGTTCCTCCACCTTGCCGGTACCCGTGTCCAGCACCATGACGCGGGCGGGACTGCCGGTCGCGAGGAATGCACGCCCCGCTCCATCCGCAGCAATGGCCCAGACGTAAACATCCGGGATCTTGGCCACCAGGGTGGGCTTGCCCTCGGCATCGATCACGAAGACCTGGCCGCCGGGCTCGCATCCCGCCACCAACCGGCCGTCGGGCAAGGACGCCAGGGAGATGACTTCCTCGCAATCCAGATCCGCCCACACCGCCGTTTTGCCGTCTGCGTCCAGGGACAGGACCCGCCCGTCATGTCCGGTACCCAGCAGGAAGCATCCGCTTCCGTCGGGCAGCATGGTCCAGACGATGTCTCCGTCGAGGGCCACGCTGAGGTCCCTGGGCAGACCCGGGGCCAGAAAGCCTTCTTCGGTCAACCGGAATCCATATAGATCGCAGGTGGAAAACGCATCACCCGCCGGCATGTCCCAATACAAAGGTCCGGCCGCCAGGGCACCCCATGCGAAAAGAACCACCCAAGCTGTACTCAGCGTTGCTGCGCAGCGCCGCATCATCCGGGTGCTCATAGCCAGGCCGGTTTCGGTCATGATCTACCTCTGTAAGAGTCGTTCAAGGACGAGACCGAGCGTCGATCCCGCCGGCCCGAGCATTCAATTCCAGATTGACCACGGCCGAACCCTGAAGAGCCCAGGGCACGTTCATGGCGGTCCGTGCCGGCAGGTGTGCCAGGGGCGGATGCGCTCCGGGAGCCGATTGTTCCAGCAGTCGGGAAAACCGACCCGGCAGGTTGGCGTATTCCTTGCCGCCGATCACGAGCCCGCCACCGGGTGCGACCAGGGCCAACACGAGCCGGTCGGCGGAGCGGGGGGTGCGCAGCAGCGAGACGACATCCGCTAGCGTCTCGGTGCGCGGGGCGCCACCCAGCCGCATGCTTTCCAGGGCGAACAGGTCGGCCTCGCTGGCGGCGACGAGGCGATACTTGCCCGGTTGCAGGTATTCCGGCAGCTTCACCGCGGCCCGCACCGTTCTCAACGGACCCCGGCTCGGTCGCAGCCTGACCTGGCAGACCAGGGAATCGGAGTCCGTCCAGATCTGCGCCGGTCCCGCCAGACCGGTGATTTCCGCGCCCGCTGCCGGGCGCTGAAGCGAAATGCGGGCCGTGACCCCGGTCAGGCTCACCCGCTGGTCGTCGTTGTCGAGCAACATGGCCACCGGGGCCATCCAGGCTGCGGCCAGGCCGCGCGCTCCTGCGGGCCCGGTGGCGATCCCTTCCAGCACCAGGGGATCGGATTCCAGATCCGCCTCCCCTCGCCAGCGCTGGGTGATGTGGTAGCGGATGGTCTGCTCGCTGGCGTCGTCCCCTTCGACCAGGAGCGAATTGTACAGGCACCAGAAAACCAGCGCCGGCGTCATGGCCGGGTCGTCGAGGACCTGGAAGGAATACTCCCGATCACCTCGCGGCCCAGCCACCTCCACGCGGACGGGGATCATGTCGGGCACGGGCCCCAGCTTGCCGCTCAGGCCGGCCCGCTGGTCGTGGTACACCGTGCCCACCAGTTCGCCGATCCCGGCCATCTTGAAGGACATCTGGCGGCTGGGAAGGACGGTGATCACCCGCGCGGTGGCCAGAGGCCAACGCACGGGCCCGCGCTGCATGAAGGGATGGCCCATCATGAAAACGTCTTCGCCGTCGACCCAGGTGGTCGTGCCGACCACTCCCAGCAGGGCGTCCCCCATCACCAGGGGCACCGCACAGGCCGAACCGGAAGACAGGCCGGAGGCGGGCTGCCCGACGCCGGAGGTCGCCGCGGTCACCCGCGGTTCGCCGGGCCGGGAACTGAACCAGCCCTGGGGATGACCATCGGCTCCGGCGGCCCGCCCCAGCTCCGGTACCAGATCCCGCAGCAATTCATCCGCGCTCGGCCAAGCGGGGACTTCGGCAGGGACCGGATCGCCGGCGGACCAACCGAGATTCCGGGCGAGATCCACCCCCCGGCCGACAGGAGAGGGTGACGATCCGGGCAGAGTTGATGGAGGCAGCATGGACAGGGTCACCGCTCCGGTGGGCAGGGACGCCATCTCCTCGACGGGTGTCACACCCGCGATCGGCCGCAGCGCCCCACCCCAGCCGAAGGCCAGGGCTCCGGCCAACCGGCCTTCCAGATAAACGGGACTGCCGCTCATGCCCTGGGCGATTCCCGATGTTTCCAGATCGTGGCCGGAAACCTCCACCAGGATGAGACTGCCCGCTGTGCGGGAACGATCCTGGATACCGATGACCAGCACCCCGAAGGTGTCGATCCCGCCGGCGGCGAATTCGGTGAGTCCGTACCCGGTCATCCCCGCCCGAACGGCTTCCAGGGGCATGATTTCCGGGGTCGATCCCGATGTGCTCCCGGTCGCGTCGGCCTGCGGAGCGACCAGCAGAACCAGTGCGCCCAACGCCATGACGACCCGCTCGCGGGCACGGCGCATCCCTGTGCCGAAGATGTCCATGGATTCCTTTCGGGGTGGGTCAGACAGTCAAATCTTCTTCGCCTCAAACGATACACTGGATCTTGCCATCCGGCACCAGGATAGACCGAACAAAGCAACCGGTCCAGGGTTCCGGGCAGGATCAAAAAAATGGCTCCGCCGTTGAGCGGAGCCGTCATGTTCGATTTGGTACGCCCAGGAGGATTCGAACCCCCAACCTCCTGGTCCGTAGCCAGACGCTCTATCCAGTTGAGCTATGGGCGCACCTTGTTCGCAACCACCGCGGCGCCGTTGCCGCGGACAACCTGGCGGAGAGGGAGGGATTCGAACCCTCGTTGAGTTTCCCCAAACACGCTTAGCAGGCGTGCGCCTTCAGCCACTCGGCCACCTCTCCAAAACCTGGCGGAGGGCGGGGGACTCGAACCCCCAAGGGTTTTCACCCGGCGGTTTTCAAGACCGCTGCCTTACCAATTAGGACTAGCCCTCCGGCGTTCGGTCTGCTCCACGCATCCCACCGGGGGCCAGGATTCCCAGATCCGCACCCGGCGCGGATTCCCCTGGTATCATGCCGGTTTCGTGTCCAAACCGCATCGTTACCACCCGGTGGCGGGGCCGGGAACTCCGCGGCGGAAGGGCACGGTACTATCTGACCTTCCATTTGTCAAGCAAACCGCCCAGACCTTTCTCCAGGGCCTTACCCGGGTCCGCCCCGGTCCCCTGCAGGGTCCGATCCAGGTCCAGGACGAGTCGTGGTTGTGGGGTCGTACCGGTCAATTTCGCCGCCAGCGTCAACCGACCCTCCTTGTCGCGCAGCGAAGCGGCAAGCAGGAAAAGACTGCCGAGATCGGGGGTGAATCCGGCGGGCAACTTGACTTGAATGTCGACCGCGAGATCTCCCGCCAAGCCGATGCTTCCGCTGGCCCGCCAGTCCGTATCCGGGCCCGAAGCCTGCAGATCCACGGCGAAGCGGCCGTCCCTGACGAGCAACGGGTGTTCCAGATGATCGTACCGGACTTCCATGAGATCCTGTCGTTTGCCCAGATAGGAGGCGATGTCGCCCAACCAATCGGTCGCGTGGACAATCCCCTCCTCCCCGACGGCAATGCCCTCGAGTTCCAGGGAATCCGGAACCAGCTTCCCGTCGCGCACCGTACCCCATCCGGCGGCGCTTCCTGCCAGGTTCCCTTCCCAATGAGCAGCCAGATCGGGAGCGGAGTCGCCCAACAGCGCGGCTGCTGGCACGTCCTGTACGGTCAGCGCGAAACGGAAAGGAAAAATTGCAGCGCCTGCGCCGAGGGCAACGGCGGCCCGGCCGGAAACCGAGCCGCCGGACAGTTTGGCTCCCCAAGTTTCGGCGACCAGGGAATCGGCGTCGGCCCAGCCCTCGGCATCCAGGTTTTCCAAAGGGTAGGCGTCCCACTGGAGGCGGGAGGCGGCCAGTTCCCAGCGCACCGGGCCCGCAGCCGGAAGGATGGCGGCAGTCTCGTTCTCCAGGTCCAGGGCCAGGTCCTTCAGCCTCAGGTCGCCACCGGCAAGGGTGTAGGCATGGTCTCCGTTACGACCCCGGCAATCCACGCCGTCCAGGGTGGCGCTCGCCGCTTCGAGTCGTCCCCGCAGCAGGGGCAAGAGGGAGAAGCGCAGGGCTCCTCCCTGCCAGCCGGCCTCCTCCACGCCGCTGTCGGGCGGCAACCCCGTCATCCGGCCGGATCCCAGCTTCAGACCCGCGTGAGGCCACACCCTGACCTTGACCGAGTCCAGTTCCAGGTTCCAGCCCGTTGCGGCATTCACCCGGTCGGCGAGAAGGGCCGCCGTCCGGTCCGCCGGAATCACCAGAGGCGCCACCAGGGCCAGCAGCCCGATCGTCAGGACCAGGATCACGGGCACAAGCCAGATCAATCTTTTCTTCACGTTGCACCTCGTCGAACGGACCTCAAGACGACGTCGTCAGGATGCGCGCCCCGGCCAGCACCACATCATCTCCATACAAAACCATGCCCTGACCGGGGGCCGCCCCGCGGACAGGATCCTTCAACCGGACATCGAAACGGTCGCCCGATCGTACCCACTCCTGCACGGCGGCACCGGCGTGGCGATGGCGGACCCGCAGGGTCACCTGCGATTCCACCGTTCCCCGCAGGGGCTGCCCGACCCGCCAACGATCCGGAAGTTCCGACACCGCCGCCACGAATCGATCCCCGCTCAAACGGGACTGTTCCAGTTCCTCCGCCGGCCCCACGACCAACCGGCTGTTCCGGGGCTCGAGGGCCAGAACGTAGAGGGGCCGGGGCGCGGCAACACCCAGTCCCCGGCGCTGGCCCACCGTGTAATGCACCAGGCCGCGGTGTCGTCCGAGGATTTCCCCCGTGCTGTCGACGATTTCACCCGGCACCGTGCTGGGGTCGCCGACCGCCGCCAGCTCGGCAAAGAGTCCCGACCGATCGTCATCAGGCACGAAACAGATCTCCTGACTGTCCGGCTTGTCCGCCACCGTCAGGCCCAATTCCGCCGCAGCTTGGCGAACCTGCCCCTTGGTGAACCAGCCCAGAGGAAAGACGACCTGGGGCCAGAGTCGGCGCTCCACCCGGTGCAGGAAGTAGGACTGATCCTTTTCCGGATCCAGCCCCCGGCACAGCAGGCCGCCGCCGGGGTGGTCGATCCGCGCGTAGTGGCCGGTGGCGGCGAACGCGCAACCCTGGCGCTCGGCCAAACGGACCAGTTCGGGAAACCGCAGTTCACTGTTGCAGTTCAGGCAGGGGTTGGGAGTGCGCCCGGCGGCATACTCGGCGACGAACGGTTCGATCACCCGGGCCCGGAACGGCTCCTCGATATTGGCGACCCAGTGGGAGGCCCCGAAGCGATGGGCCTGGTCGCGGGCGTCGGCGATGGCGTCCAATGAGCAACAGGCGCTGGCTGGTGTGTCGGCTTCGGCGAAGCAGATGTTCTTGAAGGTCACGCACTGGACGTCGCACCCGAGGGAGCGCAACAGCGCCAAGGTCACGGCGGAGTCCACTCCGCCGCTGATACCCAGCAGGATCCCCGTGCCGGGCGGCAACAATTCGCGCACCGGCGCGGGGATCTCCAGCGGAAAGGTCATTGCTTCAGGTTGTCGGGTACCGTCGCATTCATCAGGTCGCCTACGATCTTGATGTTCGCGCGCGAGCGATCGCCGATATCCCCGTCCGGGTCGTACTTCGAGGCCAGCTCCCACTCGTTCTCAGCCTCACGATAGATCTTGGCTTCGGCGAACATGATGGCCAGGTTGTAGTGTGCCAGGGCACTGTGGGGGTCGTGATCAAGCACACCCTCGAACTCCTTCAGGGCCTGGTCCGTCTTCTTCTGGCGCAGATAGAGCGACCCAAGATTGCAGCGGGCTTTCTCATTGAACGGATCGATTTCCAGGGCTTTCTGATAATTCATTTCGGCCGCGGCCAAACGTTGGTCGCGCACATCCCGTGAACTCATCTGTTCGCTGCGGTCATCCCACAGTGCGCCCAGGTTCACGTACCCCTCGACGAAAGTCGAGTCCAGGACCACCGATCGCACCATATAGGTTTCGGCGCTATCCAGCAGGGCATTGGCCCCCTCGCCGCCCCAGCCGGTTATCGCCGCACTGTCCGAGGCGGCGGAATAGAACCAGTTGCCCAGGATGAAGTTGGCATAGACCGCAGAGGGCTTCCCCTCGCCCATATAGGTCCGCAGGGTGTCCTGCAGTGCCTGCCCGTCAAGTTCACTGGTCCGGGCCATCAATTTTTCCAGTTCCGTCGCCGGAACCTTCTCCTTGCACCCCACCGTGGCGACCAGGGCCAGGATGGCCATCACCAGAAGAGCGCTCCATATCATTTTCCGCATGCCATCACTCCTTGTTCCCGTTGCGTGCGATGCCTGAGATCGGCAATTACCACCAACGCTCCAGACCCGTTACCGACAGGGTCAGCCTGAGAATACGGCTTTCCATCCCGTTGTCGTCGAGGTTTCCGACCAGACTGTACGACAATGCCATGTCCAGCTGCCCCAGGTCGCCCCGGAAAGGGAAACCCGTTCCCGCGCTGAATGTCCTTTCCTCGACCGGACTGCCGCCGACCTGGTAGGCCCAGGTCCGCGCACGGAATCCGAAGCGCACCGGGAGATTGTTCCAGCCCCCGTGACGTGCGTGCGCCCTGACCCTTTCCACACCGAAAGACAAGGTGTGCTCGGCCTCCATGGCCTCGGCCCAGGAATCTTCCCCGGTGAAATCCCGGAAATCCCGGTACTGGTAATCCGCTCCCAGGCGCCAGCGGCCCGGCAGGGCAAAAGACAGGCCGGTACGATATTCGGCCGGCAGGGAATACCGGAAACTCGTCGTCGCGCGTTGGGCCACCCCACCCATCTCCATCTTCCTGTCCACATCCAGATCGTAGGCGGGAGTATACGACAAACCGAAGCGAACCATATGCGTGGGTTTCAGCAGGGCGGAAAACGTGGCGCTGGTCCCGGAATAAGTGTCCTCCTGAACCAGAAGGTTGGTCTGGTAAAAGGGCACTCCGGTCATGGACGAGGGATCCTGGAGCAGGTTGTAGAGGCTTTCCCGCAGGGTCCCGTTCTGCAGATTCAGCGCCGCAGCCAGACTGATGCCGTCCCGCGGCGAAAAGGCCACCCCGAGCGGCACCCGGAACACGCTGCCGTCCCGCAGGAACTGCACCTTCCCGGAGATGGTGTCCGACCAGACGTTCCAGGTCGAATCCACGCTGGTGTCGTACTGGGACGAGCGGTCGGCCACGAATCCCGCGGTCACCGCCAGTCGCCCCTTGAACACCGGCAGGGCCACGCGAAAATCAGGCGTGAAGACCCGTGAAGTGGTCCGTGTCCCGTGGGCATCCTCGGAGGTGGCTTGTTCCCCGTAGGCGGAGAAACTCAAGGCCACCTTTCGCACGGAATAAAGCGAGGCCAGGTTCTGAAAGCCCGGATGGGTCGAGTCGTCCACGGCCATGCCCCAACCACCGCGACCGGTCATGCGGGCATCCTCGTTTTCCAGGCGTTGGCCGATGTTGGTCAACGCCAGGGGCGTCTGGGCCTCGGCTGTGGCGCCCAACAGCAAGCAAAGCGGAAGCAGCAGCGCGATTCGCTTCATCACTTGCTCCCTTCGCCGACCAGACCGGACAAGCTGTAGGTGATTTCCAGGTGTGGGCGATCCAGGGTATCGGGCGCCGCAAAGCCCATGAAATTGAACTGCGAATAGTAGAATTCCGGGTCGATGGTGCCCTGGTCGTAGAGGGGTGCGAAATCCTCTCCCGCGGTGATCACCAGGGCCCGCTCGCCTTCGTAAACCCCGTTGGCCAGACGCTGCACCGCCTGGGTCACGTTGAAGCGGATGTCACGGTCGGTGGCGGGTTCCAAGCTGGTCTGTCCGGTGATCACGTAGACCTGGTCACCCAGATCGGTAAGGCTGAGCGTGTCGGCCGGTTCGGTAAAGGCTTCCACCGGGAGCTCGCAGACGACCAGGGAGTGGCGGTTGCCGTAACTCGTGAGGGTGTCGTTGGTCACCGACAGCACGGCCCGGTTGATGAAGGCGTTGGCCGGAAGCCCGCTGAAATCGAAACGGAAAGCTGGGTAGGAGCGCAGACCGGTCCGTACGATGAAACCGTCGCCCGGCTCCGCAGGAGCCTCCCCGATCTCATCGAAGGTACTGGAGTCCGCGTAGGGAGGAATGAGCAGGACCGCCGTCGTGTCGGCGAGCACAACCCCCTCATTGAATTCCACCTGCAGATTCGGCGCCACGATGGTTCCCACGCCGAGATCCGCGAGTTCGTTGTACCGCAGGAATTCCCGGCCGCAGAACCCCACCAGGGCCGCGTCGCTCCCGACATCCGCGGAAAGGACGAAACCCCGCTGGCCACCTTCGGCCAGCCAGCCCAGGAAATCGGATTCGAACAGGGGAATGTTGGGTTCCTTGCCGTCGGCGAAATCCCGAGGATTCCGGATCAATTCAACCGGGCTCGCGGGGGGCACGGGCCCCGGTACCGCGGTGGTGTCGAACGGAGCATCCAGTTCCTTGAAGGTGTAGTAGAAGCTCGGGGGTTCCCCGCTGGGAAAGTTTCCCCCATTCCCGTAGAAATCCAACTTGACCAGGCTCAGCTTGACGGACTTGATGTTCTCGGCGGTGAAGATCTCTTCGGGGAATTCATCGGAATACAGGTCATCGAAGGAGAAGTTGACCAGGATGGACGACGAGGTCCCGCCCTGGAACCCCAGGTACATCACCTGCTGCTGACTCACCGGGATCTTTTCGTCCTGGATTTCCAGGGCGGCGAATCCGTCGGTCTGATCTGCCTTCAGAGGCTGCACCACCAGGTCGAAACTCAGATCCTGCTGCCCCGAACCCACGGCGCTCGGATCGTCGCTGGTACATCCGGTGGCCAGCAGCAGAAGGCCCGCCAGGATCAAGCCCGGAGCCAACAGCCTAGTCACGAGGGTTTTTGCCATCAATCGATCGCCTTTCGCGTCATTGCCCGGCAGCCCGGACGGAAATATTGAGCCGTGTAAACCCGTTTTGCCTGAGGACATCGACCAGACCGATGGCGTCCCCGTATTCCACGTGCGCATCCCCGCGCAGGACGATGGCGTCCTGTCCCGTTTCCGCCTGCAGGCGCCGCAGCACCGCGGGCAATTCCTCTCGCGTCACCTGGGCGTCGTTGACGTAGATGTCCCCCTCGCGCGTCAGGTACAGCACCGTCGGCGTGACGGGCGTATCGGTGGCGGTGGCGGCCCGCGGCAGCACGATGTTGATCGCCGGCTGATTCTTGAAGGTCGAGGAGACCATGAAGAAGATCAGCAGCAGAAACATCACATCGATCAGGGACGTGACGTTGATGATCAGACCGCGGCCCTTGCGCTGGGGCTGGAAATCCATGCTCAGACAACTCCAGCGGACTTGGAATTCCCGACGGGGCCCTGCCTGATGCGCAGGGTATCAAGCACCTTGGCTGCGTAGAATTCCAGTTCGAAGATGATATTCTCCGCCCGACCGTTCAACCAGTTATATGCCACGAGGCTGGGGATACCCACGATCAAACCCGCAGCGGTCGTCACCATGGCCTCGCTGATCCCGCCCGAAAGGGTCTCCGGGTTGCCGAGCCCCGCAGCGGAAATGGTGGTGAACACGCGGATCATACCCAGCACCGTGCCCAGCAGGCCGAGCAAGGGGGCAACCGCGGCCACGGTCTCCAGGATCCCCAGTCGGCGCACCAGGCGCACGCCCTCCTGGCGACCGGCCTCCTGGATCACGTCGCGGATGATGGTCCAGTCGCTGTCGGCGTGGTCAAGACCCGTCATGACGATGTTGGCAAAGGGGCCGGGGCGACGCTTGCAGATCGCCCGGGCGACTTCCAGGTCCCGCCCCACGGCGAGGGTCTCCACGGCCTCGGCGATCTCCGGCACCACGATGTGCCGGGCGCGCAGGACGTAGATACGTTCCAGCATGATGGCGATCCCCGTGAACGAAGCCAGGGCGATGGGCACCATCATGTAGCGGCCGGCAAGAATCATTTCCCACATGGACGGATCAACCTCCGATTCGGCCCGCCCCAGCGGACCGTGCTGTGTTTAGCGCTGCAGCGCAGGATAGTAGAGTCCCAGGATGATCACAAGATTCTCCTCGGGGAAGGTCGGCGGCAGAGGCGCGTAAGGAGCGAAGGCGCGCAGCGCGGCCTCCGAAGCCTCGTGCAGCGACTCGTGCCCTTCGGTTTCCTGGACGTCCAGCGAGGCGACGGTACCGTCCTTGCGCACCACCAGCTTGATCACCGTGTGTCCCTGCAGGATGCCCAGGCGATAGGCATAGGGCGGAACCCAGTGCCGGTAGAGTTCGTTGGTGAACCGGTGCATCCACGGAGCGTAATCCCATTCATAGGTGTTGAGGCTGAAGTCCCCGTCGACGGCCACACCGGAAGTCACCTTCCCCTTGGCGGCCTGGTCGAAATCGAAGCCCCGGTCCCCGTCCGAGCCCTGCCGCCCCTGCTTGAGGATGGAGGGCTGCTCCTGTCGCCACCACCGATCCAGTTCCGAGGTCGGCGCCTGAGGATCCCCCGTTCGGGATTGCCGATCGGAATCCCGGGCCTCCTGCTGTCCGGGACGCGGCTCGGCCAGGGCCCAGGTGCCCTCGCCCCGGGCATCGTCGCTCATCGTTTCCCGAGGCGCATTTTCGGCGGTTCCGGTGGTGGGGTCATCCTGCCTCACGCCCGACGACGGCGGAGGGGACGGGGGCACCGCATCGGTGGTCTGGATCCCGGGATCGCCGGCGAGATCTTCCTTCCGGATCTGCACCTGGTCGCTGATCCATTCCTTTTCGGCCGATGGCTGGTCCGCGTCACCGCCCAGGACGTTGTCCGCGGCCAAGGCGTGGTGCATGGCCAGGTATTCCGCCTGGTCCGGTGGCGTCTCGCTGGCCAGGCGGTCGGGGATCTCGGTATATTTTCGCGGCAGTTCCATGTTGTGCGCCGATTGGTCTTCGGCCGGCATCAGGAAAACTTCCACCGCATCATCAGGCGCCGCCAGGGCCGCAGGATCGATCTCGGGAAACAGGGGAATGCGCCAAGTCGCCGCAGCCAACACCAAGTGCAGCAGCAGAGACGCGGCGAAGGCACCCTGAATGATCCGTCGTTCCTGCACAGAAGTCGCTTTCCGGGGCACGGCGCCAACGACGTCCGGGCACCTTTACCCCGGCCACAAGTTACCGCACGGCAGCCCCGTTGCCAAACCCCTCGACCCGGGTTGACGCCGGCGATCGAGTGTTCCATTGTGACGGAAACCCGAAAGGCGAACCTGAGCTCATGACCGCCGATACGCCCTTCATCCCGGACTTGCCTCCCGATTTGGCTCCGCTGACACGTCGGCAAGTGCCTCTGCGGGACCTGACGACTCTCCGGGTTGGCGGCCCAGCCGGTCTGGTGTGCCGCCTGACAACACCGGAAGCCGCGCTACGGTTCCACCGCTGGGTGGAAAATTCCGGCCTACCTTTCTACATCCTCGGCGCCGGCAGCAACGTCCTCGCCCCGGACGATGGTTTCGCGGGCGTGATCCTCAAGGTCGAGACTTCCGATTTCTCCGTGACCGGAAATCTCGTCACTGCCGGGGCCGGTCTGGACTTCGACTCGCTCATCGCGCAAAGCCTGAACGCCGGCCTGGTGGGATTGGAATTCGCCTCCGGCATTCCCGGCACCCTCGGCGGAGCCGTCATGGGCAACGCCGGATGTTACGGCCACGAAATCGGCGAATTCGTCCGGACGGCACGCCTGTTGACCCCCGAAGGCCACATCGAGGAAGTCGGCGCCGATGAATTCGGGTTCGCCTACCGCCTCACCCAGCTGCGCGAGACGGGCGCGGTGCTGCTCGACGTCACCCTGGCCATGTGCGCGGGCGACGGGGACCAGGCCATGGCGGTGCGGCACGAACGCATCGCCGACCGGCGCGCCAAGCATCCGGTCGACCAGGCGTGCGCCGGAAGCTGGTTCCGCAACCTACCCGCCGCCTCCCCCGACGACCGTCGCCAGGCGGCGGGCCGTCTGCTGGAGGCCGCCGGCGCCAAGGCGATGCACGAGGGCGACGCCCGGGTATTCGAGCGACACGCCAACATCATCGTCAACGCGGGCCGGGCCACCAGCGATCAGATTTCCCGTCTCGCCGCGCGCATGCAGGCGGCCGTCCGGGACCGGTTCAAGGTGGAATTGGTGGAGGAAGTCCGCCGGTTACCCCAAAACCCGGCCTGACGGGGTTCAGCGGGCCAGCACGACCTTGGCGGAAAGGCGGGCGCCCTCGGTCGCGCCGTGGATGACGTAGACCCCTGACGGCGCGGGTCCCTGTGCCGTCTCTCCCCGCCAGGTCAGGTCCAACCTTCCGACGGGAGTCACAGCGCGGTAGAGCTCATGCACCAGGCGGCCGCGCACGTCGTACACGCCCACCGCAACCTGCCCGGGCCGCTTGACGTCGAGGCTGAACTGCAGGACCGGATTGAAGGGATTGGGTCGCGGGAGACCCGACCAGGCCAGCGCCGGAGCACCGGCCACCGGGGCGGTCTTGCCACAGGGATCATCCCAAACCTTTTCCAGCGTTTCGGCGTCCCCCCCTGTGCCCAGGGTCAGACGCAGCCGGAAGGGCGCGGTCGGGGTCCCGGCGACACTTGTTGCCGGGAAACCGGGATCCGGATCCCACAGCCAACGGCCGCGATCGTAGGCCATGTCTCCGTCCACCGACCAGCCCGGACCCGCCAATCCCGACCAGACGACGTTTCCGTCCCGGACCAGGGCCCCGGCCAAGGACCATGAGCCCGGTCGGTCCGGGGAAACAATCAAACGTGGGCCGGCCGTCGAACAGGAAAACTCCAGCGCCTGGGGAGTGACGGCCACCAGATTCCGAAAACCGTTCAGCAAGGTCATGCCCAAGCGGAACTCCCCGTCGAGGGCCAGGATATCCCCCCGATTGTCGTCGTTGAACAAGCCGGTGGCGAGGGTCGCGATGTCAGGCCCGAAGGCGTAGGAGAAGGTGGTCGCCCCGGAAAACCCCGCCTGGGGAATCACCACCGCCGTGGCGCCGAGTTCACGCTGGTTCGCCAGGATGTCCTGCCGGCCATCATCCGAAACATCGGCCACCTCCAGGGATGAGACCGCACCGTCGAGGGAATACCCCGACAAGCGGGCCACCAGATGGCCCGCACCGTCGTTCTCGAAAAAGGACAGCGTCCGCTCACCGTTGTTGGCCACCACCAGGTCTTCATCCAGGTCTCCGTCGAAGTCGCCGACGGTCAGCAGGGCCGGTCTGCTCCCTGCGGGGATGGAAGTCGTGTTGCCGAAATTCCTGCCGTTGGTGTTCTCCATCCACCAGCTCTGGCTGAGTCCGTCGACAAAGACGAGTTCCCTGTCATCATCTCCGTCGAGGTCGAGGCTGGTCGCCGCCGTGGGGACGGCCATGGTCGGAAAGACGAGCGGATCCGCAAAGCGCCCCTCACCCAGGCCGAAAACCAGGTTCACCTCGCTGAGGCCGTTCTTCAGGTAGACCAGATCCCCGTGTCCGTCCCCGTCCATGTCCGCAGCCAGGAGTTGACGGATACCGCCCCCGCTGGCAATGGTGTCCAGGGCATTGAGCACCCCATTGCGGGAAAGGTCGAAGGTGATGATCCGGCTCCCCACCGGATCGCTCACGGCCACGGGTTCTCCACCGGAAACCAACTCCCCCAGGCCGACCATCTGGCCGGGAGGGAAGCCCAGATCCATCGACGTGGGCAGGACGGCAAAAACTCCGTCGATCAAAGCCGGGAAGAGATCAATCCGGGAGCTCAGGCTGGACACGACCACGGCGTCGGGACGGCCGCCACCATCGGTGTCGATGAGGGATAGGCCGAGGGGATCGCCCTGGAGTACCGAAACCGGATAGGTCCAGAAAAGGCGACTCGGATCCCCGTAGAGGACCGTGATTCCGGGCGCCTCTCCCACGCAGGTCACATCGAAGCGCCCGTCCCCGCTCAGGTCATGCAGCAGGAAGTCCACGGGACGGCAGCCGGAGTAGTAGGCGCCGGCCGGCGACCAGACACCGGAGGACAGGACCTGCATCTCCACGACTCCTCGCGCCATGTTTCCCGTGAGCAGGGCGGTCCGGCCGTCCAGCAAATGGTCCAGCTTCAGGGCGTCAACCGGGAGATCGAGGACGATCTGATCCCGGTCCAGGTATGACCCGGAAGTGAAGGTGAACACGTGGGCGGCGGGCTGCTCGGCAGCACCGACCACCAGTTCCACGGGAGCAGCTCCGTCGATATCGAAAACCGCCAGCGGCCCCGGTGGGGTGCCCAGGTCCAGCGTTGTCTCCAGATGAAAATGACCGGAACCGTCCTGGACCAGAACCCCCACGTCCCGGGACAGGAATCCGCTCTGGGAAAGGTAGATTTCCTCCAACCCATCACCGTCGAGATCCCCCACTCCGACGGAACCTGGACCGTCCCCAACGGGCACCTCCTGGCGAATGGACCATTGCCCGGAGCCATGGCCCAGGACCACAACGCGATCCAACCCCGGCAGGGAGACCACCAGACCCGGGTCGGCCGTCACACCCAGGGCCACCTCCCGCACGCGACCGGGGTCCTCGGGGAGATCGAGGGACTCCTCCACCATGAAGTAGGGCAAGGTCGGTTGGACGGTGAGAAAGTCCAACCGGTCCGGATTGGCCATGGCCGCCACCAGTCCCCCCGCTCCCAAACGGAGCGGGTCCGGGATCAGGTCCATGGCGAGTCCCCCGGCCTCGAACCGGTTCAACAAGCCGATGGTGCCGGTCTGGACCCGGAACTGGGCCAGGTCCAGGAAACCATCCGCCGTCCCGATCACCAGGTAGCGGTCGGCATCGGCAAAACCGGTCACCCTGCTGCAGCTGATTGTCGTGGTATCCAGATCCACGATGGCCGGCCCGGGGAAATCGACTCCCTGAGCCCGCACGTGCGTCCCGGCCAACAGGCACCCCGACACGGCAAGGATGACACCCAGCCGCCCGGGCGCGGGAACGGGACCAAAACGGGATCCGCAGGGCATACCGGATTGCAAGTGGTTGATCCTTTCAGGGATGACGCGCTGGCCGGGGTCCAACGGAAATATACGGATTTGGTCCTGGGCGGCCAATATCCCCCGCCGGACCTCTTGGCCAGGGGAGAACGGGTTAGGGGTTGAATCTGGGCTGCCGCCACCTTAAATTGTCATTATCGATGCCTGATGGCCGCATCCCCGCATTCCCCGGGTCCACCCCGGACAGGAGTCGAAGTTCATGTCCCACAAGTTGCTGACTTTCATCGTTGCCGGATTGTGCCTTATGGCCGGCTTGCCTGCCTTGGCCCAGGATAAGGGATCAACCGAGATTTTTCATCTGTTACGGAATGAGGACCTGGCCAAAAAGGCCCAGGCTGAGAAGGAGGTTGCCGCCAAGGCCTGGGAGCCCCACCTGCAGCCGGGGAAAATCCAGTTTGGACTTTCTCTCGGCCGGCTTGATCTGAACCAGTCGGTGTTCAATCAGGAACAGATCATCTACAAGTTCAACGACGAGGCGACCTACTGGGGCGATGTGGACATCAACGGCGGCACCGCCTTCAACCCCGTCTTCCATCTGGGTTACAGCCTGAACCGCTGGCTCACCGTCGAGACCCTGGGCGGACTCTCCTTCTCCGAATACAAAACGACCATCACCAACCGCCACCGGCGGGAGAACGACACCGGCTCCACGGTGGATTTCGATGAGCCCCCCCTGGGAGAATACGACGCCGAAGCGCGTTCCCTGCTGGCTGTTCAGTTCGGTGTCAACGCCGTGGTCTACCCCCTTGCCATCAAGGGCGAGGGCCGCGGCCGCTTCCACCCCTATGTGACCGCCGGGATCGGACGCACCTGGTATGACATGAACAGCAATTACAACAATGGATCCACCGGGTCCAACGACATGAACTTCGGCGGGGGGATCCGCATCCTGGCTGACCGCACCATCAGCATCCGCCTCGAAGCGGTTCTGCACACCAACACCCTGCAGTGGGAACCGGATGACAACTTCCTGGTCTTGAACGATGGTTCCCAGCCGGTGCCGCTCGAGGAATTTCCCATTGACCCCGAGACCAGGTCCTTCACGGAGCAGATGGTCACCAGTTACAATTCCGTCGACATGAGCACGCTGAACATGTCCCTGGGCTTTCAGGGATCGTTCTGAGGCCTCTCTAGAACTGACCTGCCGCCGGGTCGAGGATTCCCCGGCGGAATTCGAGTGCCTCGCGAATGTGCCCCGGCAGCGCTCGACCCACACCGTCCAAAGCAGCCAAGGTCGAGGCGATCCTTTGGCAACGGACGACACCCCTGAGCGACAGGCCCAAAGGGCGGCGCATCTCTTCCAATAGAGACACCGCCGCCTCTGAGATCCCCGGTGGAGAAAGGCGAAGTCGGTCCCGGGCTGCGGTCAAGTGATCGGTGTGCGGTCGCCTGCGCCAATCCGCTTCCCGCTCCGGGTGCTGCTCACCTCTTGAACGGCCCAGGAATCGTCCTTCCCACTCTCCCATT
Source organism: bacterium CG_4_9_14_3_um_filter_65_15 (assembly GCA_002790835.1). Lineage (GTDB taxonomy): Bacteria > Krumholzibacteriota > Krumholzibacteriia > LZORAL124-64-63 > LZORAL124-64-63 > JAHJTW01. The sequence continues at coordinate 35,156 of PFVX01000089.1, forward strand.
TCCACAAAGAGATCGAAGCGATCCAGCAGCGGACCGGAGATCCGGCTCCGATGGCGCAATCGTTCGGCATGCGTGCAGCGGCAAGGTCGCAGACCGCTACCCAGGTATCCGCAATGGCAGGGGTTCATGGCGGCGACCAACTGGAACGACGCCGGATAAGAGCGACCGCCGCCGGCGCGCACCAGGGATATCCGACCTTCCTCCAGGGGCTCGCGGAGGATCTCCAGGACACCGGGCCGGAATTCCGTCAACTCGTCCAGGAACAGGATGCCGCCGTGGGCCAGGGTGACCTCGCCCGGATCCAGCCGCGTTCCCCCGCCGGCCAGGCCTGCACGAGTCGTCGTATGGTGGGGCGCCCGCAGGGGCGGTCGAACCATCAGGCCGCAGCCGGGAGACCGGCCCGCGGCACTGTGGATGCGCGTGACCTCCAGGGCCATTTCCTGCTCCAGGTCCGGCTGGATCCGGGCCAACAACCGCGCCAGTCGGGTCTTCCCCGTTCCCGGGGGCCCGACCAGCAGCAGATTGTGGCGACCGACCGCCGCCACCACCGCCGCCTTGCGCACCAGGGCCTGCCCATCCAGATCCCCCAACATTTCGGCGGCCTGTGCGCGGTCCGCCCCATCCGGCCCGGTGCTCGGACCAGGCGGGGGGGTGGGCAACTCCCCTCGTTGCAGCCATTCCAGGGCCTCGCTCAGGCTCTGAACCGGCACCAAATCATAACCCGGCGCCAAGGCGGCTTCGGCATACTGTTCCCGGGGAACCACGGCCACCCGGGAGCCCATGCCGCGCAAGGAGAGCAGGATCGGCAACAAGCCCCGCAGAGGCCGCACCTGTCCAAAGAGGGACAACTCCCCCAGAAACAAGGCGTCCAAACGTCCGGCATCCACCGGGCGGCCGAAACCCCGTCCCTTGCGCGCCGCGGCGGCCACCACACCGACGGCCAGAGCAAGGTCGCAGGAAGCCCCTTCCTTGCGTACCCCTGCCGGAGCCAGGTTCACCGTGATCCTGGCCGGGGGGATCTTGACCCCGCTGTTCCGCAACGCCGCCAGAACACGATCACGGCTCTCACGCACCTCCGTGTTGGGCAATCCCACCAGGTGGAAACCGGGCAACCCCCGGCTCAGATCCACCTCCGCCACCACGGCCAATCCTTGAATTCCCTGCAACACCCCGGTCTTGATCCTGGTCGCCATATCGCCTCCCGGCGGGATGGATGCAAAGCGGCGGCCGGGGACAGAGGCGCAATAGAGCGCGATTCCGAAGAGTCCCGACAACCCCGGTAAGCGCCCCCGCGTGGCCTTGTCGCCAACGGGCAACGGGGTATGCCGGGCAGAAAAAAACGGACCTTCCCGAGGGAAGGCCCGTCAACGAGTACCATTTCGGAAACGAATTCCGAAGCGTCTCCTACAGGTCGTGGGGACGAACCGTCTTGCGGCCGTTGTCCAGGGCCCGCTTCTCGGCGGCCTTGATCATTTCCCGGACCTTGGCGTCCAGTGCGGCGTAAAACTCGCCGGACACGTTGCAATCCTTGACGGATTCCTTGGTCTTGCTCTTGCTGATAATCATGTCGGCCATGGGGGCCCTCCCTGGATTAAGGTTCCTTTCCCACCGGTTCGCGGACGCTCAAAAAGCTTCGGCCGGCCTGCGGGAAAGTCAGAATTGCGGATACAGGCCCGGAAAACCCCGGGTTCGCTGAACCGCGACACAATCGCCTCGACACGAGATGCTGTCAAGAGTAGTTTTCTGCAGGAATCCTACCGGAAATACCCTTTCCCGGCCCTGCAGGCGGGAAAAAGCTACCAGAAGGAGAGCCCCATGGCCAGCGAAAAGGTCTTAGAATATTTGCAGGAAAATCGGCAGCTTCATCTGGACCAGCTGTGCGATTTCCTGCGCATCGCCAGCATCAGCTCCCAGACCGAACACGCAGCCGACGTCCAGGCCGCCGGCCGTTTCGTGGCCGACGAGTTGCGCGACCTGGGCTTGGCCGTCGAGACCTTCGACCTGGGCGGCCACCCCCTGGTGTACGCCCAGAGCGAAATTCGACCCGACCGCAAGACCCTGCTGTTCTACGGCCACTACGACGTGCAGCCGGTGGATCCCCTGGAACTGTGGAACCATCCTCCCTTCGAACCGGTCATCGAGAATGGGGTTCTCTATGCCCGCGGGTCCAGCGACGACAAGGGACAGCTCTACGCCCACTTCAAAGCCGTGGAGGCATACGTGCGGACCGGCCAGGACCTGCCGGTCAACGTCAAGTTCATCATCGAGGGCGAAGAGGAATGCGGCGGGCACAGCATCTACCGCTTTACCGAGGAGAATCCCGACAAGCTTGCCTGTGACACCGTGGTCATTTCCGACACCACTCTCTACAACGAGACAACTCCGGGCATCTGCTACAGCCTCAAGGGCCTCTGTTTCATGGAGATCAGGGTCAACGGCCCGGCCATGGACCTGCATTCGGGCAGCTACGGCGGCACCGTCCGCAACCCGGGCAACGCTGTGGCGGCCATCGTGGCCTCGCTGACCGACGGCGACGGCCGCTGCCTCGTGCCGGGGTTCTACGACTCCGTGCTGGAGCTGGACCAGGAGGAACGGGACGGCTTCGCCGCCCTGGGCTACACCGACGAAATCCTGCGCGGGGAAACCGGCGCTCCCGGACCCTGGGGTGAGAAGGGTTTCACCACCCTGGAACGGATGTGGGCCCGCCCGACCTGCGATGTGAACGGATTGGTGAGTGGGTACGGCGGCGAGGGCGCCAAGACCATCATCCCCGCCAAGGCCACGGCCAAGGTGAGCATGCGGCTGGTCCCCAACCAGGACCCCGACGCCATCGCTGCGGCCTTCCGGGAATTCGTCCTGGCGCACGCGCCCGCAGGGGTGAATGTCGAGGTGGAAAACCTGCACAACGCCGCGCCCGTCCTGGTGCCGCGCGACTCGGACATGGTGAAGGCGGGCATGGCCGCCCTGGAGCAGGGTTTCGGAGCCAAGCCCGTGTTCATCCGCGAAGGCGGCAGCATTCCCATCGTGGGCACCTTCCAGGATTGTCTGAAGGCCCCGGTGCTGCTGCTGGGTTACGGCCTGGCCACCGACAACATCCATTCGCCCAACGAAAAGTTCCATCTGGAGAATTTCCGGCGGGGCGCGCGGACTTCCGCCATCCTGCTGAGCGAGGCGTCGCGCTGACCCGCCGCCCCGACCTGCAAGGACCGGGATTTGACTTCCCGGCAAGGAAATTGTAGCTTTTGCCGCTCCAATGCTCGGCGTCCCCGTCGTCTAGTGGTTAGGACACCGCCCTTTCACGGCGGCAACACGGGTTCGATCCCCGTCGGGGATGCCAAACAGCTCTGTAGTCGCCACCCTGCCAATCCCATTTTGCCTGCGCAGCTCCGCCCCCTCAGGGCACGGTAATCGTCACCACGTCCGCATTGGCTCCGTCGAATACCCCGTAGACGATGGCGGTGCCATCGGGCGACCACTGGGGCCAGTAGCCTCCCAGCCGGGTCAACTGGGTCCAGGAGCCACCCGTGGCTGGGGTCAGGTAGATCTGGGTTGCTCCGTCCCGGGTGGACTCGAAGGCGATGACATCGCCCAGGGGGGACCAGGCGGGATGACCTTCATAACCGGCGTCCGGAGTGATCTGGACTCCCTTGCCGCCCGCGACGCCGATGGTGTACAAGGCGCTCCACCCGGTGGCGTTGGATTCGTAGACGACGTGGCTACCGTCCGCCGACCAGTCCGCCGTCCGGCAGTAGATCCCCTCGGCCGTCGTGGTCAGACGGCCCAGGTCGGCCCCTGCTGAGGAGACGAGGTACAGATCCAACCCGACAATCTTGTCGCGGTTGCTTTCGAAGACGATGGCCCCTTGCTTCGGGGACCAGGCGGGGCCGGCGTCGTCGAAGGTGCCCGAGGTCAAGGCCACCGGGCCGTTCTCGATTTGGGCCAAATCCAGGGCGTAGATGTGCCGATGACCGGCGAGGTCTGATTCGTAAACCAGGTGGGTTCCGTCAGGAGAAACCGAGGGAGAGGAATCAAATACCGTGTTCACCGTCAACTGCTCGGGAAGCCCACCGGTCAGGGACACGCGAAAGATTTCCATGTCGCCGTCGGCGTCGGCTTCAAAGTAGACCCACTGGCCGTCCGGAGAAACCACCGGATTGGCTTCGTAGGGTGGACCCGCCATGACTTCGGTTCGCTTCTCCACGACCCCCTCATCAACGCTCGTCGGGGTATCGGTTCCACTGCACCCGGCCAACCATCCCAGCAGGGCCAAAGGCCAAACCCGTCTCAGATTCGCTTTCATCATCGCTGACCTCTCCCGTCCCCCAACCCCAAAACGACCCAATGGGTGGATCGAAAGCACGATCCGGTCCCCGTGGGAGTCCGGAATCTCCATCGGCATGGATCCGTGCGTATGTACAGGGAATATTCAGAATAATGAATAAAAAAGCAAATTAACGCACCAAAACGACGGCCCCACGCGAGAGTACCTCACCCATATGCATAACGTACAGATAGCGCCCGCTCGCCGCCGCCGACCCTCCATCGGTGGTTCCGTCCCACCGCAGGGACACCCGGCCATTGGCCTGATAACCGCCGGTAACGGTCCGCACCCGGCCCCCGCGCAGATCGAAAATCTCCAGCCGCGCTTGCCCGGTCGAGGCGGACACATCGTCGGGAAGGACCATCTCGATCGTCGTCAAGGGGTTGCATGGATTGGGAAAAGCGGAACTGCCGGCGGCCACCGGACCCCGGGCATCGGCAAAATATCCGGCAAGCAGGTCCCGCAAACCATCGATCCGATTCGGGGTCATCAAATCGTGATTTTCAATATTGCCGCCGGCCACGGCCAAAGGGCCCCCGAAGAGAAAGCGGATATCCTCAGCGAGGATTTCCCGGGCTCGGTCCGCGTGGCGTGCTGTCGGACCGTTCACCACCGGGTCCAGACCCCGCAACTCCATGTAGGCCTCCCAGCGACCGGGAAAACGGTCCATGCAGGCCCACGTCAGGATGTGACCCATCTCATGGGTGGTGATGTTGGCCTGGATGGACGGCTCGATCGCAGCCGTTCCGGGAGACAAGAGGATGGCTCCCCGTCGGGAAAAACTTCCCCCCGCTTCCACGGGAGTGTTGGGCAGCACGAACACTTCCACCGTCAAATCGGTGTCCACTTCCAAGGCAGCCAGGGCCATCCGGACCACGGAAGGATCAAAAGGTGTGCGGATGGCGGCGTCATCGCGCAGGGCCAGGCACCCCACCGCCGGGTGGTCCAGGACCAGACCCTCCGGGTCGGAATACTCAAGAGCCGCAGAAATTTCCGCGGGAGAATGGATATGAGCGGTGATGCCGTTGGCGAAGGATTGAACCTCCATTCCCTCGGCAACGCGCGCCCCTGGCCCACTGACCAGGACGATGGTCAGCAGGGCGAGTTGGGCCAGGGACGCCGGGTGCGGGCGAGGAGAAGCGGAATGGATGCGCTGCTTGATCAAGGTGCCCATGCGGTTCTCCTACCAGTTGATCTAATAATTATTTCTCATATTATCGCACATATTATGCCTGTTGTCATCTCCGCAGTGACAACGGGAAAAAATATTTCTCTCGTCCTGGATTTGACATAACACATTGTATTTCAATACATTAAAGAGGCAAAAATCGATTCTGATGAGATTGGCGGACCAGGGAATTAATTCTCACCTCTTGGGGAAATGTACAAGTTGGGTGATTTTCCCCAACTCCCTGGGAACAATCACCCAGGATTTCGTTCCTTTCGGAAATGGAAAATCCCCGCTCGACGGGTTCCGAACGGAGATTGGGAGGCGGGTTTCGGGAAGAGAATCAGGCTTTGCCGAGACGGGATTTCAAGAGGGCGCCCAGGCCCAGGAAATAGGCGATGACCTTGATGAGCAGGCCCAGCCCACCGAGGGCCAGCAGGGGAAATTCCGTTTCGAGAGCCGCACCCAGCAGGGCGCCGATGAAAACCGGGGAATGGAGAATGCACAAGCCCACCACGACCGCCAAAACAGGCGACGGACATTGCCGACCGAGGCTACGGCACAGGCCGTCACCGACCACCGCACCGACCACCGCCACCGCAAGGAGGGAAACCAAAGCGGCGCCAAGACCCAGCAGAAGGGCCAATGGCAGACCGATCACGGTCAGGACCAGGATTGCTCCCAGCAGAAACAACACCAGGTGTCCGACCAGGGCCGCCAAGACCCCGATGCCCATGGCGACCAGGGGTTCCCTGCGCAGGGATCCGGTAATGGCCTCGAAACGCCTGGCAGGGGTCAACAGGGCCGTCAGACCGGCCATGATCAAAACCACCACGAACAGGCTCTGGGTGAAGAAAAACGACAACCAACCCCGTCCCAGCATCATGTACGGGCTAAAGCCGCCGTTGGGAAGAGGATCGATAACCGTGACCTCACCCATGCTGGCACCAGGATCCTGGTCCAGACTCCCCCCAACGGTAACGGTTTGGCCTTCGATCTCCGCGCCTCCGCCAACCTGGAGGTCTCCCAGCACCACGACCACATCGCCCTGGACACGCCCGGCGATTTCCGCGTTTCCCCCGATCACGACCACGTTACCCCGCACATCCTCATCCTCCGCGACAAGGACGTCATCCCCGATCTTGACCAAATTGCCGGTGACGATCTTGCGCGGCCGCGGAGGAACGGTCCGGAACCCGGAACTCCAAGTCCAGCCCTTGTCGGCCACATGGACCGAGTCGGGCAAATCGGACAGAATCAGCTGCGAAAGGGTGTTCAGGCCCTGGCTGATGTGTTCGTCGAGGTTCTCGGGAATGTTGATGACGATGCCTTCGCCGGCTTCATCGAGCAGGCTGATGCGGTTGTCCTTGATCTGCAGATCCATCCGGCCGAGCTGAACACCGATGCGTTCGACCACACTGCCGACCTGATCAATCGATTGCTCCAGCCGCGCCAGCTCCATTTCGTTCAGCTCAAGCCCCAGATCTTCCAGATCCAGGGAATCGCGCATGGAGCTTACCAGGGCGCTGTAACGTCGAATCTCCCGCAACAACGAGTCGCGCTCGCTGGGAAACCCGACCTTGAAAACCTCTTGCGGGGCTTCCGGATTTCCTGCAGCAACGGGACGGGCGAGCGCCAGAGTCATCGTCACGGCGACAAAGACAAGCAGAAGGGATGATTGCTGCTGCCGGGACATGGTGGTCAGCCCCCGCTGCGGCGCAAGGCGAGGGTTGCGACCCGGAGCATGCCCTGCAAACGCACGACCGCTTCGGGCAACAACCCGACAACCACGCCGTAGGCAAAATTCGGCGGGGCCTGGAACCAACCCATGGCGATACCCGCGGCCGCGGCCATCACCATGCCCGCCAGGCGGGTCACCGGGGAGCGCACCCAAACCGGGAGGGTCTCCTCGGCCAGGATGACCGGCACCCGGGGCTGACGCAGATCCGCCATCGACCGGTAGGATTCGTAGGGAACGGCGGCCAGGATCCGGCGATCGAAATCCGCAGGCGGTCCCAAGGCCGGCATGGCCTCAAGCAGGCCAAAAGTGGCCTGCCACTGTTCAAGGGCGGTTTGACACCCGGTACAGGTGCGCAAGTGCAGGAAAACACGCATGGACTCGGTCTTTGCGAGGGATCCGTCCAGGTACTCCTGCAGGGTGGCGCAGCAGTCGGTGCAGCTGATGGGGGGCTGATCCGTTTTGCGGCCGGTCATGACAGAGACTCCTTCTGTGCGGCCCGCCGTCGGGCCGCCGGGGATGGGTTGGCATGGCGGCGGTGGGTCGCAAGCGACCCACCGCTCGCCAAGGCAGGTGTCGTATCCCCCGACATTGACATGATCACCTGCCAGCGTCCCCCCATACGGACCCCGGCGGCGATGGTTGCAGAAAAAATCAAGGTTTTCTGGGCATTCAAATGTCGTAGGCCCTTTCCTTGAGCATCTGCTGGATCAGGTTGCGGGCACGGTGGATACGCGCCTTGACCGTACCCAGGGGTAACTGCAGGATTTCTGCGATCTCCTCGTAGCTCAAATGCTGATCATGCCGCAGGAGGGTTACCGCCTTGTAGTGGGGCGGAAGTTCGGCGATGACCTCCTCCAGCCTCTGGATGGCCTGCTTCCGCTCCAACATCGTATCCGGGGCCGGCCCCTTGTGGGGCAGCTGCAATTCGTACTCCTCGCCGTCTCGCCCCGTCACCCCGTCCAGGGAGAGAAAGCGCAGCCGATTGCGTCGCAGGTGGTCGATGCTGTGGTTGGTGGCGATGCGAAAGAGCCAGCTGCTGAAGGCGTACTGCTCGTCGAACCGGTCGAGCAGCCCGAACACCTTGATGAAGACCTCCTGAGCCAGGTCGTTGGCGTCTTCGCTGTTGCGGGTCATGCGGAAGCAGAGGCTATAGATGGGCCCGCGATAGCGTTGGAGGATCTCGGCGAAGGCCGCCTCCTCCCCCCGCTTGCAACGTTTGATGACCTTGAGGTCCTGATGCCGGTCGAACATTCCGCCTCCGCTGATGGACTATTCGGAGGCGAAGATAGGCCGCAACGGGCAAGGCGGTCAACAAATTGCCGCATTCCCGATGCGAAAAAGCGGCCGGGCTCATGGGCCCGGCCGCTCTTCTGCGCAGGTTACCGCTCGCCAATCAGCCGAACTACTTGCCCGGGCACTGGTCGGCGATGGCCTTGGCGATGCCCTTGCCGGCGTAGGCTTCCTTCCACTGGGCCTGGAAGTCCGTGGCCAGCTTCTTCGCGCGGGCGTCGTAGGCCTTCTTGTCTTTCCAGGTATTCCGCGGCCACAGGACCTTGGCGTCCTTCACGCCGGGGCAGCTCTTGGGGACCATGACCTTGAAGATCGGGTCCTCGCGGTACGAGACCTTCTTCAGCTTGCCTTCGATGGCAGCCGCCACCAGGGCCCGGGTCAGCATGATGTCCATGCGCGAACCCACGCCGTAGGGTCCCCCGCTCCAGCCGGTGTTGATCAGGTAGACATCGGTGCCGTGCTCGTCCAGCTTCTTCCCCAGCAGGCTGGCGTAATCGTCAGGGTTGCGAGGCATGAACGGGGCGCCGAAGAAGCGACTGAAGGCGGACTTGGGTTCGGTCACCCCCGTCTCGGTGCCGGCGAGTTTACTCGTGTACCCCATGATGAACCAGAACATGGCCTGCTCGCGCGTCAGCCTCGAGACCGGCGGCAGCACGCCGTTGGCGTCGGCGGTCAGGAAGAGGATCGTCGAGGGATGCCCGCCGCGGGAACTGTTCTTGATGTTCGACAGATACTTCAGCGGGTAAGACCCGCGGCTGTTCGGGGTCAGGCGGTCGTCGAACAGGTCGAACTCGCCGTTCGGATACATCATGGCGTTCTCGATGATGGATCCGTGCCGCTTCCAGGGCGCCTGATGGAAGCAGGCGTGGTGAATCTCGGGTTCCTTGTCCGGGTTCAAGGCGATGAGCTTGGCATAGCAGCCGTTCTCGAAGTTGGCCACTCCCTTGTCGTTCCACCCGTGCTCGTCGTCGCCCAACAGGGCCCGGGCGGGGTCGGCGCTCAGGGTGGTTTTCCCCGTGCCCGACAGGCCCAGCAACAGGGCGATGTCGCCCTTCTTGCCCTCGTTCGCCGAGCAGTGGATGGGCAGGATGCCGACTTCCGGCAGCATGTAGTTCATGACCGTGAAGAGCGTCTTCTTGACGCTGCCGCAATAGGCCGAACCGTAGACCACGCCGATGCGCCGTTCGAAATCCATGGCGATGGCCATGGTGCTGGTGGTGCCGATCCGGGGGTCGACCCGCACGCGGCCGTCGTAGCGCTGGGGATCGAACTTGTCATGGGGGCAGACCAGGACGGTAAAGGGTTTGTCCGCGAAGATGCTCTTCTTGATGCCCTTGAGAGCCGGCCGGAACATGTTGTCGACGAATACCTGGGTCAGGGCGGTGTTGCTGACCGTGGTCACCGGCATGGCATAGCTGGCATCGGCCCCGATGACCCGATCGCTGGCGTAGACGTGCCCGCTCCCCCCGAGGGTCTTGAAGGCGTCGGCAACCATCATGTCGAAGGTCTTGGGGTCGAGGGAAATGTTGTTGGCCGCGTTCCAGTCGATGGATTTCTCGTTGGCCGGACGCCTCACGATGAGGGTGTCCAGGGGGCTGCGGCCGCTGGACTCGGGGTGGGTCCAGGTGGCAAGGGCGCCGCAGGCGCTGATCACGGCTTCTTTGTTCTTCACGCAGGCTTGGATCAAATCGGTACGGGCCATATTGCGTTTGGCGTTTCGCTTGGCCAACAACTTCGCGAGCCGGGCCTGGAACTTCATCTTCACACTCCTTGACTGAGCAAGAACAAATCAGGCACCGCGCCGGAAATCGCGCACCGGGACTGGGAAATCTCGCCATGAACTTCCCGGGTCGACCGGGCGGGGTCCATGGGTGCTGGGATGTTAATTAATGGGCAATCGTGTGACAACTCCCGTTTCACAGGTCCGGTGTTTCACGGGTCCGGTTGACACTCCCGCGCCACGGATCTATCCTCGCCCGGCACGATCGGATTCCGCCCCGCCGGGGTGGCTTCATTTTCCGCCATGGAGGCATGCCATGAGTTACATCGAAATGATCCAGGCCCGCGAGATCCTCGACTCGCGCGGTAATCCCACCGTGGAAGTGGACGTGTTCCTCGAGGACGGCAGCGTCGGTCGCGCAGGAGTTCCCAGCGGAGCCTCCACCGGTGAACACGAGGCCATCGAGTTGCGCGACGGCGACAAGGATCGTTACGGCGGCAAAGGCGTGTTGAACGCCGTGGCCAACGTGCGCGAAATGGAAGAAAGCCTGACCGGGCTGGACGCCACCGACCAGCTGCTCATCGACCGGATCATGCGGGAGATCGACGGCACCGAGAACAAGTCGAAGCTGGGAGCCAACGCCATTCTGGGTGTCTCCCTGGCCGTGGCCAAGGCCGCGGCGGCCAGCGTGGGCCTGCCCCTGTACCAGTACCTCGGCGGAACCAACGCGCACACCCTGCCCGTGCCCCAGATGAACGTCCTGAACGGCGGCTCGCACGCCGACAACAACGTGGATATCCAGGAATTCATGATCATGCCGGTGGGCGCGCCGAACTTCCGTGAGGCACTCCGCTACGGGGCGGAGACCTTCCATACCCTCAAGAAGATCCTCAGCGAGAAGGGTCTGGCCACCAGCGTGGGCGACGAAGGCGGTTTCGCTCCCAATCTGGGCAGCAACCGCGAGGCCCTCGAACTGTTGGTCATGGCCATCGAGAAGGCCGGGTACCGGCCGGGCGAGGACATCGTCCTGGCCTTCGACGCCGCCGCCAGCGAGTTCTACCGCGACGGGGCCTATCACCTGGGCGCCGAGGGGGACGAGCCGTGGAACGCCGAGCGGCTCATCGAATTCTACGCCTCCCTGGTGGGCGACTTCCCCATCATGTCCATCGAGGACGGCCTGGCCGAGGACGACTGGGAAGGCTGGGGCAAAATGTACGAGGCCCTGGGGAACCGGGTCCAGATCGTCGGGGACGACATCTTCGTCACCAACCCCAAGCGCCTGGCCCGCGGCATCGCCGAGGGCTGCGCCAACAGCATCCTGATCAAGCTGAACCAGATCGGCTCGGTGAGCGAGACCTTGGAAACCATCGAAATGGCGAAGAAGGCCCGTTTCACCAACGTCATCAGCCACCGCAGCGGCGAGACCTGCGACAACGCCATCGCCGACCTGGCCGTGGCCACCAACGCCGGCCAGATCAAGACCGGGTCCCTGTGCCGCAGTGAACGCATCGCCAAGTACAACCAGCTGCTGCGCATCGAGGAGGAGTTGGACGACCTGGCCGTGTATCCGGGCCTTGGCACATTCTCCAATCTGCGATAGGATCGACCCTCACGGCGGGCGGCAGGGAAGCCGCCCGCCCCCAACCCGCCACACCGGCGGACGGAAGCGATGGAGCATGGCCACTTCCTTTCTCAGCGGCAAGTCCATGGCCCTGGCGGCGGATCGCGCACGCAATCGGCGCAGTTCCCGCGCCTCGTTGTTGCTTTGCGCAGGCCTTTTCCTGCTGGCCCTGGTCGTGATTTCCCAGCTGGGGGAAAACGGCCTGGTGTCCTGGCTGCGTCTGCGCTCCCAGGTCAGCGAACTCAGCCGCGACACCGACGAGTTGGAGACCGCCAATGCCGACCTCGAGGGTCGGATCGACGCCGTTTTGAACGATCCCCAGACCCTGGAGCGATTGGCCCGCGAAAGGCACAACATGAAAGGTCCCGGCGAGGAAGTGCTGATGATCCTGCTCCCTGGCCAAGGTCGGCTGGATCCCGAGGCCGACAGGGACGAGCCGGCCCCGCAGTGAGGAACCCGGTGGGTTTCTTGACACCACCTGCAGCGGCTCCTATATTCGCGCTTGCCGACCGAACGGTGGCACGATTTCCGGTTGCGGGGTGGAGCAGTCTGGTAGCTCGTTGGGCTCATAACCCAAAGGTCAC
>PFVX01000025.1 GCA_002790835.1 bacterium CG_4_9_14_3_um_filter_65_15
CTTTTGCATCCGCTGCCTGTGCCGGCACAACGTCGGTTGGCTGACGCCCTGGAATTCGACACCGACGTTGAGGCAGGCCTTCACCTGGAGGTCGGCCCGGGACTGGCGCGCTGTCTCGCGATCTGTCCAGCCATGGTGCCTCTGCAGGAGGATCAGCTTGCTCAGCAGCACCGGGCACTTCCCGAATGTGCCGCCCAACTCGGGAGCGGCCTCTGGGAAGTCCGAGCGCCGGATGATGATCCCTCCAAACCGCGACAACATGTCGAAGATGGAGCCCACCTTGAAGGGTTCTGGAAGAAACATCTGAACTGGAAAAATCGGCAGCTGGTTCGAATCACGGCGTGTCATCAGATGGTCCGATCACACGACGAAGATCTTGTCAAGATGGGTACTGAATCAAGCTCCTAGCTGGGCTTTTTAGACTTAGGGCTCGTGACAAAACTACTTGACGAACGTTCTGATTGGGATCAGAGCCTGTGTCATGAAAACACAGGAGCAGATCGCGCAGCAGTTCAATCAAATACGAGCGTCGCTCGATGAAAGGGGCCGGCGAGAATGGGCAGCGTCGGAGGCGATGGCGCTGGGGTATGGCGGTATCGCGCTCGTTCATCGGGCAACTGGCATCGTGCCTTCGACGATTGGAACAGGCATCAAGGAGTTGCGAGAGCGACTGGCGCATCCAGCGGCCCCGGAGGTACCGCGCCGGGTGCGCAGGCCGGGAGGCGGGCGCCCCAAGAAGACGGACGAGGACCCGACACTGCCAGAAGCGCTCGAACGACTTGTCGAACCCGTCACGCGCGGGGATCCTGAGTCGCCGCTGCGGTGGACCTGCAAAAGCCTTCGGCGACTTGCGGCTGAGCTCGTGGCCGAAGGCTACTCCGTGAGCTATCGTACCGTCGGCCGACTGCTGAAGGATCTCAAATACAGCCTTCAGGGAAACCGCAAGACGTTGGAAGGTGCGCAACATCCCGACCGAAATGCGCAGTTCGAGTACATCAGCAGACAGACGAAGAGGCGGCTCGCAGCAGGCAACCCGGTGATCTCCGTGGACACGAAGAAGAAGGAGCTCGTCGGCGACTACAAGAACGGCGGCCGCGAGTACCGACCTGAGGGTCAACCGGATGAGGTCGGGGTTCACGACTTCATCGGAGAGCTTGGACGAGTGAATCCGTATGGCGTCTACGACATCGCCGACGACTCGGGATGGGTCAGCATTGGCATCAGCAGCGACACGGCGGAGTTCGCCGTGGAGACCATCCGCCGCTGGTGGAACTCGATGGGCTACGACCGCTATCCGGAGGCGACGGAATTGCTCATCACGGCTGACTGCGGCGGTAGCAACGGCTATCGGACTCGTCTGTGGAAGGTCGAGTTGCAGCGACTCGCCGATGAGCTTGGCGTCCCCGTGACCGTGTGCCATTTCCCTCCGGGCACCAGCAAGTGGAACAAGATCGAGCACCGGCTATTTTCATTCATAACGATGAACTGGCGCGGCAAACCACTGCGGACCTACCAGACGGTTTTAAACCTGATCGCAGCCACCACCACCGATACGGGGCTCGAAGTACGCTCGGAGCTTGACGACAGCCACTATGAAAAGGGCCGGAAGGTAACGGACGAAGATATGAGCGCCCTCAGCATTCGCCGTCACAGGTTTCACGGTGACTGGAACTACACATTGAACCTGGATTTCGCACCACCCCCGGCGCAACAGATCTACCGTTGCGGGGACAGTTCACGAGGCCTTCTGGGCGGATGTTGTTCAAGAAACAGGCGTAAATGAATGCGAAAAGCGCACACTTCCCCCTTTCCCCCACCGCCAGAAGCGCAGGTTGTACGGACTTTACTCGCGCAGATGGTGGAGAAAGGACCCTCGCATGAGGCGAAGGTAGCGTCGGTTGCCGGTGCTGCACACTCGACCTGGCACCGTGAAGAGTGCGCGGCGCAACCACGGCAAGCGCCAGCCCGCAAGCAGCGGTGCGCGGGCGGTGACGTAGCGGCGCACCAAGTTGTGGGTCAGGATCTTCAGCAAAAACATGGCGTGGTTGGCGTCGAACACCTGGCTCGGAACAGCGCCGATGCCAAGCGCGTGCTTGAGCTCGCCGATGAGCGGTTCGATCTCGGCGCGGTCCTCGTACTTGCGGGCGAGGGAGTCGGCGTCGGAGCACAGGTCGTTGGTCACGTAGGCCTTGACCGTGAAATCGAGGTCGTCCCACAGGTAGAGCTGCTTTTCGGCCTGGTTGTGGTCGCCCCGGGTGCGCACGGCGATGACGCGATAGCGCCTTTCTGTGGCCTTCCACTCGTCGCGCTCGAAGTCGATCGCGGCTATCTCGCGAATGGGCCCGTCGTCGTCCTCGTCGACGGTGAGCCACGTTTGCGTACCGTAGATGGCGGTCGCCAGGTTCTTGGTCATGCGGGCCTTGACCACAAACAGGGCGTCCTCGTCGTCGACAGCCCTGAGCAGCTCGGCGCAGTCGCCCGCAGCGTCGATGCGCACGTACAGCGCCTGCTCGGGCCCAAGCAGACCGCGCACCCGCGCGATGTAGCTGCGCAGCTCGGGCGCATCGTCCTTGCCCAGACCCGTATCGCCAGGCCGCAGCTTGGCCCCGACGACGGTGCGGGTCTCGGCCAAAGACGCGACGATGGGATGGTAGCTCGGCCGGCCGTGATAGCGAGGGTTGGGACCGGGCCTGGCGCCCTCTTGCTCGCCGAACAAAGGCTCGACCGTGCTGTCGAAGTCGAGGTGAACAGCGTCGAGCGCGCGAAGCGCTTCCGCCCACAGACCGTGTCGCGCCGCCAGGGCTTCGAGCTTGCTCAGCGCCTGCGCGTCGAAGCGCTCGAGGTCCCGGTAGACGGTGTCGATGCTGGGCACGCTGCCGCCTGCAAGCAGGCGAAAGAGCGGGTCGCGGGCGAGGCCCTCGAGCCCGAACACGCGCGGCTCGTCGACGAGGTTGCTGTCGATGAGCAGCCTGAGCTGGGCGGACATGGGGTAGACCACGCCCGGACCGGTCTTGAGCCCGTCGAACAGCTTACGCAACTCGCCATCGACGCCGTCGTCGCGCAGAAAGGCGCCAAAGGGAACCAGACCAGCCACGCTGCTCAGCGTCGGGTCCGGCTCGGCCACCTTGATGCGGCCCGGGTCGGGGCGCCTGGCGCGCTTGCCGAGCTTCTGCCAGACTCGGCCACGCCCGCGCTCGCCTCCGGTGACGTCCCGACGTATCTTCTGGATCCTGGAAACAGGAAAAGTCGCGGATGTTGTCATGACCCTTCAAACAATCGCTTTCGCCTTTCTATTTCAGCTGTTTCTATTTTTTTTCGTCACGACTTCGAGCTTTGTGTGGCGTTTGAGGTGCG
>PFVX01000051.1 GCA_002790835.1 bacterium CG_4_9_14_3_um_filter_65_15
GGGGTGGGGAAAGACTGTGGAAATAGGTGGGGAATGTTTGTGGAAAATGACATGTGAAATTGAGGATATTTGACCTTCGTGGCCGACTGGTAAAGACTTTGGTCGATGGAACCATTGACGCCGGCCGACACGAGGAGGTCTGGTATGGGGACAATTCACAGGGTCAACAGGTGGCATCCGGAGTTTACTTGTACTTGCTTCAGACGGACCAAGGCACCCGTACTCGGAAGATGACGATTGTGCGTTAGATTTTGGGTTTTCCCTATTGCTGCCCCATATCCAACAATTCCCTATACACGGAACCCAGGCGGAACAGCCCTGAAATTCAAAAGACTCGCAACTAATGCGAGCCTTATAACTTATTGGATTATAAAAAGTTGATGGTCGGGGCGGGGAGATTTGAACTCCCGACCTCCTGCTCCCGAAGCAGGCGCGCTAACCGGGCTGCGCTACGCCCCGAACCTCAAGCCTTGCCGATCCTTACCAGAGCGCCACCACCCCCAGGGACACGAGGGTGACCACCACTCCGGCGATCAGGATGCCCAAAATGATACAAGGTATGGCCATCCGCAAGGGAAGTTTGAACAGGTAGGCCGCGATGGCGCCCGTCCAGGCCCCGGTCATCGGCAAGGGAATCCCGACGAAGAGGATCAGCCCCAGGCTCTCGTATTTGCGGATCACGTCGCTGCGGCTGCGGGTGCGGGCGAACAACCAGTCCAGAAAACGGTCGATTCGCCCGAAGCGCCGCAGGTGGGTTTCGATTGGCCCCAGCAGGAGCAGGATCGGCAACACCGGCACGAAGTTGCCGGCCACGGCGATCAGGTAGATCAGCCAGGTCTGGTCCATGCCCATGGCGTAGGCCGCAGGAATGGCGCCGCGCAGTTCGAAGATGGGTAGCATGGCGATGCAGAACACCGCCAGGGGCGGCGGCAAGGTCCCCAGGTGCTGCAGCAATTGGTCACGCAAGATGATCCTCCGGGCCGGACGGTTCTTTGCCGGCCTGGGCGGCCTGGGCGGAAGCGGGTTGGGAATCGCAGCCGGTTTTTTCGACGCCCGGCAGCAGGGGTACAAAACGGCAGGAGACCGACTGCTCGATGAGAACCTCGGCCCCCTGGCGGCGATAGCGGTAAAGGATCTGCTCGCGCCCCTTGTTCACCGGGATCAGCAGCAGGCCCCCGTCCTTCAACTGGGACACCAGGTGGGGGGGCAGGTAGGGCGCGCAGGCGGTGACCATGACGGCGTCGAAGGGGGCGAAATCGGCCAGCCCGCAAACGCCGTCGTGGGCCAGGACGGTGATGTTGTCGTAACCCAGCTTGGCCAGGGTCCCCTTGGCGCGATCGGCCAGGGGAGCGATCCTCTCCACCGAGACCACCGACTGGGCCAAGCGCGTCAGCACGGCGCCCTGGTAGCCCGAACCGGTCCCGATTTCCAGAACATGCTCGTGACCCTTGAGCTCGAGCAGGGTGCTCATCAGGCCCACGGTGAACGGCTTGCTGATGGTCTGCCCGAAACCGATGGGCAGGGCGCAGGGTTGATGGGCGCGATGATGCAGCAGCTTCGGCACGAAGAGGTGACGGGGCACCTCCTCCATGGCCTTCAGCACCCGGGCATCGTCGATGCCCGCGCCGGCGATCTGTTCGCGCACCATCCGCCGTCTGGCCACCGCGAAATCATTCATGCGGCCAGCCGTCCCGTTCCAGGGATTTCATCTCCTCGTGCAATTGGTGGTGGGTCAGGTCCACCAGCAGAGGCGTCAGGCTGACGTAGCCCTGTTCGGTGCAGGAATAGTCGGTCCCCTGTTCCCTCTCCCAGGTAGGCCCCTGGCCGCCGATCCACAGGTAGGGTTTGCCGTGGGGATCGACCTGGTCGGTGATGACGTTCTGATAGACGCGGCTGCCCAGGCGCGTGACCCGGATGCCCTTAATGGCCGAGGGGGGGCCGTCGGGGATGTTGACGTTCAGCAGCGAACCCTTTTCCAAAGGGAAGGCCAGGATCTCGGGCAACATGGCGCGCAGGAAGGCCGCGGCGCCGCTGAAATCCGTGGGGTGCCAGGCCGCCAGGGAAAAGGCGTAGCTGGGCAGCCCGAACATGGTCCCTTCCATGGCCGCGGCCACCGTGCCGGAGTAGATCACATCCTCCCCCATGTTCGGTCCGTGGTTGATGCCGCTCAGCACGATGTCGGGGGGATCGCTGCGCAGGATCTTCTCCATGGCGACCAGCACGGTGTCGGTCGGGGTGCCGGTGACGGCGTAGCGCCCCGGACCGCGGTCGAGGATGCGCAGGGGCGATGTCAGGGTGAGGCTGTGGCTCGAGGCGCTCTGCTGGTCGTGGGGCGCGACAACGGTTACCCGAAAGCCGGGCATGGAGCGGATGGTCTCTTCCAGCACCGACAGCCCATGGGCGTCGATACCGTCGTCGTTGGATATCAGCACGTGACGGGTGCGTTCGGTATCGGAGCTCATGGGGACGTCCCGTCTCTTTCGTTGGGGGTCAGGGTCAGGATCAGGTGCAGGACAAGCCGAAAGAAACGGACCGTGTCCACGAAGGGGTTGATCGAGCTGCGCTCGTCGCCGTACACGCTGGTGATCGGGGCCGAAGCGATGCGCGCACCGCGGCGGCCCAGACGCACGAGGATTTCCGATTCGAAGTCGAAGCGCGTGGAGCGGACCCGGATGCCGCCCAGGCAGCTGGTGCGGAACAGTCGAAAACCGTTTTGCGAATCCGGTATCCGGCTTCCGGCCAGCCGGCTGACGACCCAGCTCGTGAAGCGGTTGGTCATCAACCGCAGCCACGGCATCTCGCCGACCTGATCCATGCGCGAGCCGACGACGATATCAGCGTCGGTGCTGTCCATCACG
The DNA here is from genome assembly GCA_002790835.1 of bacterium CG_4_9_14_3_um_filter_65_15. Taxonomy (GTDB): domain Bacteria; phylum Krumholzibacteriota; class Krumholzibacteriia; order LZORAL124-64-63; family LZORAL124-64-63; genus JAHJTW01. Next base: position 2,859 of record PFVX01000051.1, read on the forward strand.
TCCAGGAAGGCCTGCATCTCCCGGGGAAGGTGCTGGCCGTCGGCGTCCATGGTGAAGACGCGCTCCAGCCCCTGGTCTTCCGCCCACCCGAACCCGGTCATGAGGGCCGCGCCCTTGCCCCGGTTCTGCGGGTGTTCGATCAGCTCCAGGCCGAGCTTTCGAGCCACGGCTGCCGTGTCGTCTGCGCTGCCGTCATCGACGGCCAGGATACGGACATTCGGCTGGACCCGTCGCAACTCCACGACAAGTTCGGGCAGGTGGCGCGCCACGTTGTAGGCGGGGAGAACGACGCCGCAGGTCATGACCGTCCTTGGTGGTTCGAGGGTGACGAACAGAATAAGCCAGGGGGCCACGGGATTCAACGGGAAACAAAAAAACCGGCCCTGCCGGTTTTCGATTATCTGATACCTAAATTGAGCGATTCTATTGGTTGAAGAACTCCACCTGCTGGTGTAAGGTATTTGTTAGCAAGCAAATAAAGCAA